>NZ_LWBS01000442.1 GCF_001652265.1 Rhizobium leguminosarum | reverse complement strand
CGGAGCGGCAATCAGAAGACGATGAAACTCTTGCCAGCGACAATCAACATGATAACTTCGCTCCAACCGCGACATAAGAATCTCATCCAGATTGTCGCTCGCGTCTCATCCTGATCGTCGCGCTATACCCAAGGCTGCAGTTTTCCTTTGGACCTTGCCGATGTTTCATTGCAACGGCTGGTGCTTCCCCTGGAGCATAACGGCGGTTGGCGGAACCCATGTCTGCCTTCGCTCTGTAAGCGCGCAGTCCATTCTCGCTGAGCTGAAATCGCACCCAATAACACACCTCTGCGGCGCGCCGGTCGTGATGGGCATGATTGTCGAGGCACAGATGGAGCGGCTTGAACGTCCTGTCGCATTCGCAACCGCCGGTTCGCCGCCCCCTGTCCCGATCCTGAGGGAAATGAGCGGCTTGGATTCGAAGTGACGCAATTTTACGGGTTGACCGAGACATACGGTCCGATTGTCTCGTGTGAGCCCGGCTCCACCTGGGGCGATCTGTCCCCTGATGAAAGGGCAGGCTTCATGGCTCGTCAGGGCGTTCGTCGTCTGTTGCAGCAAGACGTTATCGTTGCCGACCCGCAAACGCTCGAGCTGGTCGCGAAGGACCGTAAGCAGCTTGGCGAGATCCTGCTACGCGGGAATGCCCTCATGACCGGTTACTTGAAAGACGATGCGGCGACGACAGAAGCATTCAGGGGAGGGTGGTTTCACACGGGAGACTTGGCTGTCTGGGATGCCGACGAGGTCATTGAGATCAAAGACCGATCCAAAGACACCATCATTTCCGGCGGTGAAAATATTTCGAGCATCGAAATCGAACGCGCGCGCTATCAGCATCCATCGGTCCTGGAAGTGGCCGTCGTTGGCCAGCGGCATGAGAAATGGGGGGAAACACCCTGTGCCTTCGTGCGGGTTAAACGTGGTGACGCGATTTCCGAAGACGAGCTCCTTTCCTTTTGTCGGTCAAAGCTCGCTCGTTACAAGGTACCCCGTCGGGTGGTGTTTGGCGAACTGCCGAAGACTTCGACTGGAAAGATCAAAAAATCTGAATTGAGAGAAAGGGCAAACGACATGCTACGCGAACCGGGCTCTGCCCAAACACCGCAGGCGGGCCTTCAGGCGCCGGGCAAACGCACGATACCCAAGTAAAGGGACAGGCCCTCCGGCGTTATCGGCGGCGACCATACAGCCCAACCGGCCAATTTTGACATGAGGAAAGGCTCTTCCGATGAACGATTTCAGTGCGTTGCAGTTTGGTCAAAGTTCTAGGGATCAACAGGTTTATCAACATATCTGGGCTGATGGTGACGATCGGCCGCCATCACCTCTGTTCGTGGAGATGATTGAACTGGCAATGAAGCACGCGCCGGATCTGGCTGTTGCCGACCTTGGCAGTGGCGCCGGACGCCACGCCAAATGGGCCGCCCAAAAAAGCTGCTGCGTTGACGCTATTGAATATGATGAAACCGCCCTTGCAAGGCAGGCTGCCTATGCCGAGCGTTGTGGAACGTCACCAAAGCCAATGTGAGAGAGTGGCTCCCCGCACGGGCGGCACAGATCTACAATTTTGTGGTGTGTTTCGACGCGATGCATCACTTGGCAAGCACTTTGTCGGCATCGTCAACTTAACGGAATGTGGAATTCGATGTGCGATGAAGGTTGATGACAGACCGTGATCCACTCTATCGTCGACATCGCTTTCCCGCTGAAGTTATTGCCCACGCCGTGTGGCTCTATTTCCGTTTCCCTCTGAGCCTGCGAATGGTCGAGGACTTGCTGGCTGCCCGTGGGATCATTGTCTCGCACCAGACCGTCCGGCTGTGGGCGGAGAAATTCGGCCGCACCTTTGCCAACGAGATCCGTCGTCGATCATCCGGTCGGCTTGGGGACAAGTGGCATCTCGATGAAGCCGTTGTTTCAATCCGCGGCAAGAAGCATTGGCTGTGGCGCGCAGTTGATCAGGACGGTTTCGTCTTGGAGGTTCTCGTACAAAGCCGCCGAAATGCAAAGGCCGCCAAGCGCCTGATGCGCAAGCTCTTGAAGGGTCAGGGACGGTCGCCGCGTGCGATGATCACCGACAAGCTGCAGTCCTACGGCGCAGCAAAGCGAGAGATCATGCCGGGTGTAGAGCATCGCTCCCACAAAGGGTTGAATAATCGGGCGGAGAATTCTCACCAACCAGTCCGGCGGCGAGAGCGGATCATGAAGCGCTTCAAGTCACAGCGACATCTACAACGCTTCGTCTCCATCCATGATCCGATCCCAACCTATTTCAAATCCCGCGCCACGACATCTCCTCCGGCCACCATCGCGAACTGCGCACGGCGCCGATGAGCCTGTGGGCGAAAATTGCCCGAGCATGAGAGATATCTGCGGATGGCGTCTTTCGCTGGCCTTTCATCCGTTAAGTTTACGACGCCGCTTTAGGTTCGAAAGCCACCTATAAGAACTACCTACCGTCTGCCAGATGCTTTCAAAGGCAGCCCATCTTGGCGCCACTTAAGACGCTTCCTGAGGATCGTATCGCGGATGTCATTAGATGACGAAATTCAGCAATTCAGAAAGAAGCAGACTGGCAGCACCGCGTAGAGCCGCCAGGCATTCGCCATCTCCGAAGGCAAGGACAATTTCATCACCCGGGCGATGGAATACCAAATCCCGAAAGCTTTCCTGGATTAAATGAAGTATGGAGTTTCCCCCTCGTACGATGTCGCCGTGAATAACGATAAAATTGGGCGCCATGAACTGCTGGAGGTTCGCCAGGCCGACCGAAATATTGAACGCGTAGTCGCGAAGTAATTCTCTTGCGCCTGGGATATCGTCGTTGGCCAGAGTCAATAATCGGCTCACATCTAGGGAGTGAGGTTGTGGCAACCGCCTGACCTTGGCCTCGTCCGTTAACCACTTCGAGCTGGCGATTGTTTCCCAGCATCCGCGTCGGCCGCACTGGCATATCCGACCTCTGATGTCTACGGTCGTATGACCGATTTCCCCGCCTGCACCTGCGGGTCCCCGATAGAGATGCCCATCAAGGTAAAGCGCTCCACCCAAAGTCTCGCCGATATGGACGGAGGCGAAGTTTCTCCGACCGCGGCCTTGTCCAAACCATCGGTCCCCAACCAGCAAAGCTCTGGTATCCTGATCGACACACACGGTAACGCCGAATCTTTTGTGCAACTCGGCTTCGAGCGGTAAGCCGTCCAGGAATGGCCCGAGACTGACGGTCACGATTGTGCCCGTCTCCGTATTGATCATTCCTGCAACTGCTACACCTATCCCTAAGATCGGTGTGCCAGACGCGATAGTTTCTTCGACACAGGTGCTTATAATACGGAATGCGTCGGAGGGGTGTGTTAGGTTTTTCGGAAAATCGGCGGCGTGTTGAGCATAGACCTCGCCCTCCAAAGAGACCAAACACGCACTCACGCGGTCGTGCAGCAGGAGCACCGCGCATATTGGCCTTGCATCCTTGGAAAACCACAGCTTGGTAGCCGGCTTGCCGCCTGCTTCGTTGGGAGGTATCACCTCTCCTTCCGCAAGAACACCCTGATCGATCAGGGGCTGCACAATCCCTCCGATAGTCCCTCGAGTCACACCGGTAAGGCGGGCCAGGTCCGCCCTGCTGGATGGCCCTATGTCGTACAAGGCTTGCAGCAATCGGCCCCGATTCGCAGGGCCCAAGGTTCCCGTTGGAATCAGTTTTTGGGCCGGTACTATACCCCTAGCGCTCTCATCTTTATGGCGATCGTCAGGACTGCCCTCACTTTCTCCCAGTCGGTGAGCTTCGAGTCTTCTTATCAAAGAGTCCATAGAATCCAATCCTGTTGGCCGAATCAATTGCGCCACCAACGGCCAGCACTATCAGAGGGCTAACCGCTTCTTCGCCATCCGGTGAGGCTCGGGTTATGATCTGGGGGCCATGTGCTGTTCTTCCAACGCATCTTATGATCGGCACCTGGCGCTTTACGGGAAACTTTGGCCGGTTCCCGTCCCAAGCCTTCATTCAGTGATCTTAGTTGTCCGCCCGATCATAAAAGAACTATTGAAATATCCCAAGCGCTCCGTGCAGAAGCTGACCAAGGTGACGCCCAAGCGGCTGCCTGACCATACACAACAGAATCCAATATTACTTACTTTATCTCTCGCATCGTAAATATACTTTAGCATATACTTTTTTATATACTTAATTTCAGCTATCATAGCTGGGAAAGCAGTGCTAGCGTTTGTGTGGGCTGATCAGCATTCTAATGAGCATGATTGGAGAACGCGATGAACAGATTCGGTGCACTACGGCTCATAACTCGCAACGCAACTGGTGCTTTCTCAGTCGAGAAGCTCGCCGTTTTCGGTGGGAAGCCTGTGGTCCCCCAGGGACGTGTTACGCCTTGGCCCGCGGCGGAGAAGAAACACTCGGATGCCCTGTGTGGAGTTGTGGATGGTGGGAGATATCACCGCGTTAATCATCCAATTGTGAGCGGTTTGGAGCAAAGCCTTGCAAGGTGGACTGGGAAGTGGCAAGTGCGCGCTGTCGGCAGCGGAACGGCAGCCATCCACATCGAGCTCGACTACGTCAAACAGCGAGGCGAGCAAGTTGTTACCGCAGCATTGAATTGGCCGGGAGCGGTAGGGCCAATCACGATCAGCGGTCTCCAACCCGTCTTCGTTGATGTCGACATGAACTTGGCCGGGATTGATCAGCGCGCGGCCGCTGAAAAGTTCGGCCCCAACGTGGCTGCAGTTTTAGTCACTCACCTTTTCGGAAACAATGTTCTCGTCCCCGACGCGAGGTCTGCAGCGCGAGCTCAAGGCATTGCTGTGATCGACGACATCTGTCAATCGATCGGCGCCGCGAAACCAATCGTCGGCGGTGCACATCTTGATGCAGACGCACTCGCTCTATCCGGAAACGGCGCCAAGCATCTTGGGGCTGGCGAACTGGGATTCGTGATTACCGAGGACGCCAACTTGATTGCACATGTTGATCGCGTATCGCTGTCCAGCTCATCTCGGAGTGGAGCGCGAATATTCTCGCCCTATTCCCAAGGCTACAACTACAGGCCAAACGTATTCTCTTCATCTATAGCGAACTTGCGGGTCACAGAGATGGATACGCAACTCCAAATCCGAAGAGACAATAGCAAGCTTTTGTGGGAGATGATCAGCGAGCTTGTGGGTATATTTCCTCTTTTCAACCCGTCTGACTGCCACCATTCGATGCTCAACTTTCCCCTCCGGATCGAACCTGCGGCACTTGGCTTCGCGCCAGGCCCGGCTGCAAGGGATTTCGTGGTCAAATCGCTGCAGGCCGAAGGCGTACCTATCTGTGTTTGGCTCACGAAGCCCGTATTCGAATATCTTCCGGACATTCGCGAAAACTGGAAGGCCGCCGATTTTCCAAATACAGTGAAACTCTTGGATACGATGTTTTACGTTTCCGAGATTGCGCCGCCCAACGATGGCGAATTGATGGCGCTTTATGCAGAGGCGTTTCACAAGGTTTGGAATGCTCTTCATAAGCAAGGCCCGAAGATCGCCGCGGGAGCAATTTCCGGCTGAGCACTGCGCGTCGCAGCAATTTCCCAGTGCCACAATGATCAACATCCAATCGGTTTCAATCATACTCTGCTGAATGCCCGGAAAGCTGCACTGGGACAAAACTCAGAGCCATTACAACGAGGACTCCTTGTATGTCTTTTTCAAAAAGTCCGGAACTATTGATCTTCGACTGCGACGGGGTTCTCGTCGATAGCGAGCTTATCGCAACCAAGGTGCACATCGAAGCTTTGGCGAAATGCGGCTATGTCATATCCGCTGAAGAGTATAACGATCGCTTCATAGGAATGACTGACCAGCAAAGTTATTCAGTGATAGAATCCGAGGGCGGCTTACGCCTACCGGAGGATCATCATGAATGTGTGATGGCCGAAGTTGCAAGTCGATATACTCGTGATCTGCGTGCAATCAGCGGCGTTCGACAAACCTTGGAAGCTATCGATTTAAGGAAGTGCGTGGCGTCGAACAGTGACGCTGCAAAGCTCTGCTTGGCACTCAAAGTCACAGACCTGCATGATTTCTTTTGGCCCCATCTCTTCAGTGCTTCGCAAGTTGCGCGTGGTAAGCCAGCGCCGGATCTGTTTCTGTTTGCAGCACAGAATATGAACACACCGGCTGGAAGTTGTCTCGTTATTGAAGACAGCGTTGCTGGAACTCAGGCGGCGGTGGGAGCGGGGATGATGGTGATTGGCTTCATAGGTGGCTCGCATTGCCTTCCTGGGCATGGAGACAAACTGATAGAGGCAGGTGCCACAAAGCTGTTTAGCCGCATGGCGGCGTTGCCACAAATCTTAGCAGGTTTGTGATCACGGAGTTGCGCGCTGGCGAACCGTCTTGAATCGCAGCCGCACTGTCCAGGATAAATCGTGGGATCCGATAGCATCAGTTGGTGTACCGGCTTCACCTTAAATTGACCGATCCTCGCTCGATTGCTCGGCCCGCCGGAAACATGGAGACACTATGACCGCGAGACCAACGGTAGCTGGAAGTCCGGTAACGATCGAGTACCTAGAAAGACTTCCGAATTTCATTTCCATTTGCGCAAGCTGGACTTTCGGACAATGGGGCTGTCAATCGCATGGTTCGTACGAACAAACGCGAGCAGAGTTTGAAGAAGCAAAGAAAGGTTCAGTGCCGCTAACACTGGTTGCCATTGAAAACGCATTGCCAGTTGGAATGGTCACGTTGGCTGATCGTGATTTCGATGGAAAATCTCATCTATCCCCGTGGCTTAAGTCGCTTTTTGTCCATCCATTTCACCGCAAGAAAGGAATAGCCACGTTGTTGATCGAGCGGCTGGAGCATGAAGCATTGCGCCTCGGTTACAAAAGCCTTTACTTGATAACAGAGGACGCGCGGGTTCTTTACGAAAAGAGCGGCTGGCAGGCAATTGATTGCGTCCAAACACCCTATGGCGCAGCAGCTTTGATGGAGAGAGTCCTGCCGACGCCTCCTCCCCTGAGAACCGCTACGCCAGGACGAAAATAGCTGAGTCGGAGCTCCAAGCTGCTTTCATCAAAAATCTCTCAACCCGTGAGCAGGCGATGTCGCAACCCGGCAAACGCAACGTCTTTGTTGGGCTCCGCTTTTAGGGATCATCTTGATGTCGGACAGCCTGTTATTACAGCCATAGCGCAAGGGGTGAACCAGGCGTCGACCAACAAATCCCATCGCGCAGCGTGGGCCTCTTCCCTGCTTTCGTTCCCACCCCAGGCCTTGGCCACTGCTGAGACGGTTTGCGCTGTTGCAAAAAGCCCCAGGAACACGCCGTACAACGTAGCGAGCTACCCAAATTCTCATCGAAAGGTTCTGAACCTTATGCACACCAGCAACAACGTAGCATCAGCCATCCTAAATTTTTACGCCTCTCGTTTTGGTTACCTCGGCGGCCGACGGGATCTGCGGGCATCGCTCATTTTAACTTCTTTTTTTGCTTTCGCGATTCCATCCTATGCCGAAGCAGAGGCGCTGCTTCCGGTAAAGCCTTCACCATATCTTGTAAGTGCGATTACAAGAAACATGTTTAAGCTGCCGAAACCCGACGATGACTTGGTCCTGCTATCTGCGCACCGCGGATCTTGGGAGATCTATCCCGAGAATTCAGCCTATGCGTTGCAGGATGCCTGGAATTCGCAGATTGAGAGCGTGGAAGTCGATGCCCGCTTCACCGCAGACAATGAAGTCGTTCTATCTCACGACTACAGGATTGAGCGCGAGTCAACTGGAAGCGGCCTATTATATAATCAGAACTTTTCGCAGCTACGACAGGCCGATCTACGGGACCGCCATGGCCGCGTTTTTACGGATTCACAAGGGCGAAAGGCGAAGTTCCTAACGTTCTCTGCCGCGCTCGATCTACTCGCCCAATATGTCTCCGATGATGGTCATGGTTACGTGATGATCGTCGATATCAAGGCGGCGGTCGATGATCAGGACCCCACTGATCCCGTCGAGCTCATGCAACGTTGCCTTGACATTCTCGCGACCAAGGGAAATGCGGAACTCAGCAAAGCCGTAGTATTCAAGCTCAAAGCAAAGGATGCGGGGGATGTCGGCACGATTTTAAATCGGACAACCTACGACCCCAATGTCATTGGCGGGCTAATTGTCGTCGAAAACCCGGACGACGAGAATGTGAAGAATTCCAACTATGATCCCCACGAGGACTCGATCTATGATCAATGGAACGTGGCGCCGTTCTCCATTCAGTTTGAAATGAACCAATTCTATAAAGGTGACGGTCTGCAGGCATATTTCGACTATATCGACCAGCAGCAGGGCTTCGCCACCTATCATGAAAGTAACTACTTTCCAGAGGGAGTCGCCAACAGCGCCGGAAAATGCTGCTTCGAGCACAACACGGATCCAAAATCGACCGCTCAACGAGGGATCGTACCAGATTACCGAGGAGATCCGGAGATGGCGATCGTCAATCGTACCAATCTTATCACCACTGATTGGCCCGACGTGGTCGGCGATATGTTGCGCCAGATAGGGCGCCGCAACACCACCGAGCTCACTCGCTAGAGCAAGACCTCCGCCTTCAAAAAAGGATTATTTTGATGAATAATGGAATGAAAATCTTCCTATTGTTTTCCACACTGGGCTGTCTTGTCGCTGGCGAAGGGCAAGGGGCACCGTGCACCAATGAAGCAAATTGTCTTAGAAGCGCGTCGAACAAAGTATCTCAGACGCTCACACCGAAGGTAGTGCCAATTTTCGGGGAATTTCCAAAGCTGTACATACACGACTCGGCGGCAGAAGCGGATTATCCGGTGCCCGAAGATACGAGGCAGGCATTTGACTTCTATACCAACAAGACTTCCTTCAACTTTCCACCGCACGCATCAATCGAGACTAGTCAAAGCGCGTCGATCAGACCGGACACGGGGTTCACTGTCCTTTTGGTCGAAAAGACCCGTGAAAATACCGTTCCTAATGGCGGTAGCGCCTTATCGCTTCTAAGTTCTAATTCGAACGATGCTTACCTATCATTCGCGTTGGGAGCCACGCCCAATCCGAATGGTCAAAAGTGGTCTTTTGCGAAAAGCCTGCTTCAAAGCGACATGGCGTCTATTGCATGGTGGCAGAAGCCCTGGGATATGAACGTCGTGGGGCCAACAGGGGCATTCTCCGGCACAGAGTGGATTTACTATACCTTCACTCCAGACGGCAAACTTCGCATCGACCGTTTTGCGCCATATACCTATTTTCTAGCGTTTACAGCTTACCAATGGGATGAGGCAGTGCTCGACAGTGGGTTCCCGCATTCTCCTTTCAGCTCAGGTACGCCGGCCGATCGTCCGAAATCGGTCATTTTCGGATCGGTTGGCCCATGGGTTATTGGCGCTGCAGCTGTGCCCGGTCAGACGTCGCCCATGATTGAGCCAATAGAGGCGTTGCCGGGATTTGAGGGAGTGACGATCTTCTCGACCCCGTTGTCGACGAAAGAAGTTATAGCGTATCAGAACTCCCTGAAGAGGAGCGACTTTCTCGACGTCAACATGCTGCCCTGCAACAGCGGCCAGTACCTTTCCGGCGAGATAAGGACTCCCTGCGGCACGGCTCGTCCTGGCAATCCTCCGTCGAATGTAAAATCGGTGGCTGGTGATGGGATCCGCACCAATATCGAACGCTATGATTAGCGATGTTGGACGACTGTCATTTGTTCCGACGGCGATTACACGGCATCAGTTCAGCTACCGCGATGCCGCAATCCCGGCGCTTGCAAACCGAATGTCTGAAAATCGGGCAAAGGTGGTGACCCCTCAAGCTGCGAAGTCGCCGCGCTAAGATATTCTAAAACCATCGCAGGATTAAGCCGTCTTCAATTTCTCGAGCATTGCAGCAGTGAGATTTTCTCCGGCGCGGCTCCAGGTCCGGCGTACGATCACTCAAAATCGTATCGACTGCGAGATCCGTTTTGCGAAATGCCATCTGAACCCGCTAAGCGACTTGAGCGTAGGTTCTCGTCCGGCCCTTATTCATCTTTGGCCCAGCCGTTGGTGTCGGCCGTCTTCGCGAGGAGGAATGCATAATAACCTGCTGATCTCGTCGAAGGAAGATCTGCTCATCGCCGAACACGGCATATCCGCCGCCCAAGCCTTTTTTCGTTGCGTCCGCTGCCTCGAAGAATCTCTGTGCGACGGTGGCGTTAAGGCTGCCCTGCGGAAACCGCACGACAACAAAACCTGTCTTACCTTTTGTGTCGTTGAGGCGAGAGGTAAGGACGCGATATTGGCGGAAGACGTAGCCCAGGGAGCCGGCAAGTCGATCCGCCGCGGCGTCATCGAGATCACCCTCGGTCTGAAGCGATGCATTGGTTTTGAGGAGATACCCGCCTGGCGTAACCTCTGCCCTCAAGGTCGCAGCGTCGATCCCGTTGGCTGTTATGATCTTTGGCACAATGTCTTTTGAGACTTCGGCTGAAAACGTCGCTCGATCATCATAGCTGGCCTGGGGAAGCCGCGGCAAAAGGAAACCTGCGGAGGGCGTTGCCCGATAGGACACAAGCACCTTTCGCTTTGCCAGCGCCGTATTCTGGAATGCTGAAGGGATGGCAGCAGCCTCTTTGATTTGGCAACATAATTAAAATGCTGGTGGGTGATGCCGACGTTGGCTTTTGGATTGCCCGCAACAGCCGCAGATATGCGCGGCACTCGGCAAAATTCTTCAAGCTCGTTGATTAGATCACTCGTCGAGATGACGGTTGCGATGTCACAAACTTTTCGGAGGCCCCGGAAAACCTATTAATCCACGTTCGTTCACCTCTTGTACAATCCTTGAGACGGCACCCTGTTCTAGATCCAGGTGGTTCATCAACGCGGACTCCACCAGGGTCGTTGCCGTGCCTAGTTCAGACATGGCGGCAATTAGCTTCTCGAGGCTTTCGACAAACGCGGGCCGAAGTTCTGACGCAGTTATTTCCATTCGTAAAGGGTGAGTGCAAAAACAGAATCGGTGAACGATTTTGCAAGCCTCGCAATTCGATGCTTCTTGGGCAATTTTAGTGAATATCGCTTCTGCCCTTAAGGCAAGTTCGTCAGGGGACAGTTTATCCGTCACGGTCCAGCTCTCTGGGACCTGCGGCCGCATTCGATTTAATGCCGAGATCAGGATCTCACGTCCGACAACATAAAATTCTGACAGAGCTCTTTCCGACATCGGCCTTGTGAAAAAGCCTCTTTGAGGGATGTATTGGATCTTCCCTTCAGCTGCAAGCCGCTGAAGCGCTTCGCGAACTGGCGTTCGACCAAGATCGAGCTTAGACGCTAGATCCTGTTCCCTGAGATGTTGCCCCGGCACACGACCGTTACTGTGGAGAATTCGTCGAATAGCATCGTAGGCAATATCGGCCTTTGCAGGTTCTGGTTCAGTAGAAAAATTTGGGTCACCCCCACGACCTTGGGGCGTGTTCTTGCAACACCGCATTTGATAGTTTTCCTCTGTCGATATCCTTCAAGGACCCTACAGGAGCTTCTTGCATTGAGACCGGACGGTCGCTTCGAATTGAAGGTCGAATTAGTCGGCCGGCACCGCGTTTCGCGCCCGAACCAGATTCGGCATCAACCACCTGTATTACAGCCGCGGCCGTAATTGGCAGCTATCGCATTCTGCCACTAATTTCAATGCCATAGGCACAAGGCTGCGTCGGAATGGCGTGCTGGTCGAATGTCTACCGCCTGTCGTATCTTGCGTAAGCGGCCGGCTTTAAGCGAAGCGTGTCTCCAAGTCCTGCAAGCGCCATCAATGTAGTGGCAGTTTTCAAAATCAACATGTTCATGACAGCTCTTCGGTGGACGTGTGTCGGCCTCACCGTCAACGGGTAATTTTGCCGATCGGTTATTCCTATCAATTAGCCGATTATAGGCATCGGCGGATTTGATGTATCCGCGGTTCGCGAGAGCCTCGGCTTGTCCATCAGTAGCGATGGTTTCGCCGTTGTCGGAATCACCTCCAGCGCAATCAAAGACACGTTCAGATTTTGAAAGAGACCATGTGATCTGATGCATTCGTTCCGGTTCGTGTTTGGTGGCGAGAAGTGCTTTGGTTAGGCTCGGGCCTATGCTTGCCTCGTGTTCGGCAGATGGTTGTTGCAATGGCGACAATTTTTCAAGGCTCAGCTCCATGCCGGTCACCACGGGACGGTTAACCCGATAATATCTTCCGCTATCTGCGAATTCCCGAAGCGCATCCAGATGCTCGTTCCGTGCGGCCGGCCAGCGTATAGCACGCCGTGGAGCAACCACACGTTCGCCATCGAGGAAGGCGAGCCCCATTTCCGGGCTATCACACCTGGCTTTGTTTGGATGCATTTTGTCACGTCGGTTCATCTAAGCCTCCCGTCGCTGACCAGGGTAGTCCCCTGCCGCGTGTTGAGCAGGTCTAGACGGCGCTCCGCCATAGATCAATATTTAACATTAATATATTTTTTGATATATTTGGCCCATCGCCATAGCGTACGTTTATACTTTAACGATCGAATACAAACCTCGCCACGATATAGTATTGCTCAAGAGCGTTGAAGGTTTGCTTGAGTCCGCGAATGTTCGAGCTGACAATCTCCTGTTGGTGACGGCCAAAGCTCGAAGTGGTCATGTACGGCTATGACTCCCTCAAGCAGCACGAAAGGTTCCCCTCTATCTGACAACCCCGACATGTTGGTCGAATTGAGTATTTTGTCACCATCGGGCCGATCGCCAGTGGGTTGAATTTATTGGCAGAATCTGAGTCTCGACAGAGACACTTCCTTCGCTCTTGTATTGAAAGTCGAACACAGATCGCTGACAGGAGAACGCGTGGGAAGAACACCGGTTACGCCGAAGTCAGTTTACTCCGGACCACCTTTATATTCGGCCGGCACAGAAAGCGTTCTCGGCAGGTCGGAAACGATGACATCCTGGCTCCCCCTTGCGGTAGATCCGACTAGTTCGCTGGACGAGCGACACACCGCAAAGCAAAGAACGAACGGCATTCTTATCGCGCCAGTCACCGGCGCTCGCTCCCAGAACATTGATACTTTATCCTCGCGACACAGGCGGTCTCATAGCCACAACACGTGGCTGCCGTCGAAACAAGTTCGACGACAACCACGCTGCCTTGGGAGGCGTCCCGAGAATCCGGTCTTCCGGATGAGGTAGCAGGGTCAGCTACTATTCGTACACATTCGACGAACGCAATTGCCGCCGCGAGAATCGTTGGGCGCGCCACGCTAGATTATCGCGCCGGCGGTTACGCACCTACAGAGGTGAACAGTCTCGTAGCAGATGCAGCAAAGGTACAGCCGATTAATCTCCTACTCCCCATGGCAGCCACGAGCCGACGCACATTCGCCGATGTCGAGAAAAATGCCGGTCATTTTCCTAATTTCTTTGCGAGTGACAAAAAGGCGAGGCGTGTTCGTCGAGCCCATATTGCCCACAATCGGCGTACGAATGAGGTATCCAGATTGTAGGTAATCCGAGGACATCGGCGAAGAGGTCGTGGCAGCGAGCCTCCCAGATTTGGCAGGAGTGAGGGCTCTTGCGCATGGTTTTCTCAATCCAGTCACAAACGAAATGCACCCCGTGATGACTAGGGGAAAGACGGGTGGCCATGATGACGACACCAGTCCGCATTTCAAAACAACCGCCCTGGTGTCGGCAACGATCGATGACACGCGCGGACAGGTGCTGCGACAGCTGCTGATCTACAGCGCGTGATCGCGATCATCGCCTCAACCGTTCAATGGGCGGTGTTTGTCGTGCGTGGCCTGGTGTGACGGCGGCCTACCGCTTCGGTGCCACCCGATTGTAACTTTTCGCAGGAAAGCTCTTGTCCTGTCGATCTGGCAGACCGGAGTGCCGCTGGCTCATCGAGAAATCTCAATTTTTCGTGCCTCCGTGGACGCCCATCCCAATGTCGCAGTGGGCTCCGGGTCAAAGATCAACTTCAAGTTGAACCATGTGCACCCCATTTCTCGCGTCAGTCAGCGGCTGTCCCTCCCCAAACTCATCCGTGCACCGACATAGCAAGATATTCTGGCCTGATGTAGGGGTCCACGGCAACTCGAACCGCTGCCAACTCCTTCCCTCGCGCGGCCCTACCGAGGCAGTCCGCCATGAGCCTCCACCGTCCACACTGACCTCGACGCTTGATATCTCACGATCTCCCCAAGCCCAGCCCCATATTTTCGTTGGCATGTCCGCTGACAGCAGATCATTTGGGGACGGCGATACGATAACGGACTCCGGGGCGACGCCCCAAACCGGCTTCATCCCCGACGCCGTAGGGTCATTGTAGAAGCGCGTCGTATAGGCGCCGCTTGCGCGCCGATCCGCAGCCGTGATCGAACCAACCCATTTTACGGAGTTTGTGCCATACCAACCTGGCACGACCAGTCGAACCGGTCCTCCGCGCTCTGGAGTGAGTGGCCGACCGTTGATCTCAAGTGCGAGGATAACTTCTTCTGCAAGTGCTTTGCCGATCGGCAGGTCTTTTTGATAGGCTTCTTCAACATCTGCGTATCCGCCCCACTCGAGGCCGGCAGTCCAGATGTAGGACGCATGGCTGCTGATCTTTGCGCGTTCCAGAACAAGCGACAGCGGCACACCTTTCCAAACTACATTTCCGATCCTGCGTTTAGCCACTGTCGGAGCAAGCGGACTTCCAGCGCATTCGTGAAACGACATGTACTCGCGCTGTGGCATTGCTTGAAGGTCAGACAGATGCAATTTCGTCGGGCTACCCACGAGGCCATCGACATCCAAATGCCAATGCTCGGGGTCGATCTCCAGGAACCCCATATGCGTGACCTGAAAAAGATCATCTTCAGGGGTGATCCACGATTTAAGGGCATGAACGCCGTCGGCAGGGCCCTGGAAGGAGAAACCCTTCTTGGTCATGTGCATACCCGTCCGCGCCATCACCCTTACTCCGGCATGGCCACGGCTTCAGGGCTCGTTAGAGCGTCCTCAGCGCGGCCTTCCAAAAATCTGATTGGGTTTCGACGCATCCGGTTCACGGTGACGTCGAAAATATCGAATCGGTTGTAACCAGCAACGACGTCGTGAAATCGTTTCGGCTCAACACAGTCGTCGAGATCGATTTGGGCATAGCCGATACCTTCGTCGGTCATTTCGTCACCAGTTGCCGCTCCTGTCGGCCCTAGGAAAAAGCTAGTGGCCCGCGGACTGGCATCTATGATCGCTTCGATCGCAGGATCATCCAAGGCAATGGATTTGCGTGCGACTTCGTCCAAGTGCCCCGCCACGATGATCCCGAAGCACTTAGCCTCGAAGCAGTGTGCTGAGGCACGGATGCGGTTGGCTGCTCGGTTGTCGTAGTTGTCGCTTTCTGTGGGAACGCGAGTGGGCCAGATCGGCGGGTAGCTACTTATATGAACTTGCTCGCCCTGCGTCATCAGACTGTAGCGCGCGAGCGGATTTGTATTTTCCCCGCAAATTAGCCCGCCAATGCGACCGATTCTCGTGTTTGCGACGACCAATCCAGCGCCATCGCCCGGATCCCAAACTAGTTTTTCGAAGAAGGTTGCGACCAGCTTTCGATGGTGGATCAGGATTTGGCCGGTATCGGAAATCAGAACATTACTATTCCACAAACCTCCGACACTTGCCGGGTTGCGCTCGGAAAAACCGATTGAAACGAAAACACCGTTATCGGAGGCGGCCTTTCGCACACGCTCAATTTCCGGGCCGTCAATGTACACCGAAGCTTTCAAGAAGCGTTTAAAATGTTCGTGCGATTGAATGGGCGGGTAAAGTGCTGCCCAGACAGGGAAACCGGGAAGAAAGCTCTCCGAAAATGCCACGAGCGATGCGCCGTTTCGGGCAGCCTCTGCTATCACCGAGCAAGCTTTTTCAGCGCTCGCCCCAGGATCGAGATAGACGGGGGCAATATGAGCAGCCGCGGCCCAGAATTTCATGTTTCCCATCGACATTCCTCTACTGATCCAGGCTCGCCATCAGCCATCTCGACTAGCTCGGCAAAGGCGGGCTCAAGATTGCCGCTTTGCTGTTAGACCGATTTCAATGCGTGCTCCAAGCGGCAGGCTGGCGCAGCCGATTGTGGTGCGGGCCGGGTAGGGCGATGAAAAACGCGTCGCGTAAATCTCATTCATCTGGCCAAAGTCACCCATGTCGGTGAGATAGACATTGACGGATACGACATCATCCGACCCCAGGCCCGCTGCCTCAAGGACTTGAAACAGATTATCGAAACATTGGCGTGTCTGGTCGGCTACATTTCCGTCGACAAGTTTGCCGGTGCCGGGGTCTAGCGGTGTCTGGCCGGAGCAGAACAGAAGATCGCCGGCCCATGTCGCGTGCGAATACGGTCCCACTGCCGCAGCGTTCGAGGCACTCACAGTTCGTCTGGACATGCGTTCTCCCAAGGTAGGTTCAAGTAGTGCGGCCTGCTGGCGATCCGCGTTTCCGCAAGATATTTTGCTTCACTGCACACCACACATACAGCGGCACAGCACGTTTGAAACTATCAAAACGAATTTGCGAGCCAATCCGAATAGGATGCACTACCCTGTGCAAAAATAGACGGAGGTAGCATGGCGACTGCAATCGATCATCTTGATTGGGACGATCTCAAACTCTTCCTCATCGTCGTTCGGTGCAAGAGCGTGACCGGCGCCGCTCGCGAACTAAAAGTCAGCCACTCCACCGTATCTCGCCGACTTGCTCGTCTGGAATATACGGTTGGCGGTGCACTCGTCGAAAGGACCAGGGACGGGCTTCTGCTGACACCGGCCGGCCTGGTTACAATGCGGCGAGCGGAGGAAATCGAGAACGGCGTGAATGCTCTTCGTAGCGACGTAAGCAATCGTGACGAAATACGCGGCACAGTCAGATTGGCCACCATGGAAGGCATCGCAACGCTTTATCTCTCCGAGCGCCTCGTTGAACTCAGTAGCCGGTACCCTGATCTAGACCTCGAGCTTGTAACATCGCCGCAAACGGTTCGGGTCGCTCGCCGGGAAGCTGATTTATTCCTAAGCTTCTTCAAGCCCCATGGAACTTCTCTCGACAGTCAGCTGATCGGACGTTTCAAGACTGGGTTGTTCGCTTCGCAGGCTTATCTTGAGCGAAATGGCGTTCCCTCTCAGGCGGCGGACCTTAGCGAGCACCGCTTTGTTGGCTATATCGAGGAGCTGATTCAGCTCGAAAGCGTGCTCTGGCTAGAGGAACTCGTACCCACCCCAAAAATTGCGTTCAGCTCAAACAGCATGATGTCGCAGATGTTCGCGGCGTCTGCGGGCGCAGGAATTGTAGCCCTTCCCCAATTCGCACTCAGTCTAAACCTGGGTCTCGTTCCAGTGCTCGACGAGCTGAGCGGCGAGCGCGAGATCTGGATGTCTGCACATCAAGACCTAGCCTATCTTCCAAGAGTGAGAGCCGTAAAGCAATTCGTGAAAGAGCTGGTTCGTCGAGACGAACAACGCCTTCTGAGAAACTCACCTTGGTCTTCGTGAAGTTTCGCAAATCGGACTGCGCGGAGCGCTCTGGCCGGCTGAATTGGGCGGACGCTTACGCCCCGTCGCTCAATTCTGCACATCGGGTTGCGAAGTTGTCAGCTTCCGTGACAGCGCCGATTGCGTCAACAAGATTGACGCTCGATCAAAGGAAGGAATCCCTCATGTCGCAAATCAGCCGCGACGCTCGCAAGACTTTGGACCTTCTTCGCTTGCGTGCTGATACCCCCGGCACAAAAAACAGAAACCACCTTAACAATGCTGGTGCTGCGCTGATGCCGAGCCCTGTTATTGAAGCGGTGGTTGGGTACCTAAGCCGGGAAGGGGAGATCGGCGGATACGAAGCCGCAGCTGAGACCAACTCTCTACTGGAGGGGACATACGACAGCTTGGCCACCTTCGTAAACTGCGCCCGTGACGAGATTGCGATAGCTGAAAATGCGACGATCGCTTGGCAACGCGCCTTCTATTCCCTCTCTTTCGGACCTGGAGACCGGATCCTGACGGCAAGTGCCGAATTTGCAGCCAACTACATCGCCTTTCTGCAGGTTGCCAAGCGCACCGGCGTATCGATCGAAGTCATTCCGAATGACGCTTCTGGGGTCCTTGATCCGGACGCACTGGCGAAAATGATCGATGATCGCGTTCGGTTGATAGCGGTTACCTGGATCCCGACCAACGGCGGGCTTATCAATCCAGCAGCAGCGATCGGCCGAATAGCGCGCGAAAATGGCATTCTCTATCTGCTCGACGCATGCCAAGCTGCGGGTCAAATCCCGATCGATGTCAACGCGCTCGGGTGCGACATCCTGACTGCTACCGGCAGGAAGTTTCTCCGAGCGCCACGGGGAACGGGATTCATGTACATGCGCAAATCACTCCTGGATAAGATCGAGCCAGCCATGATCGACCTATATGGCGCGCCCTGGACTGGTCCGGATCGATACGAATTGCGACCTGATGCCAGGCGTTTTGAAACATGGGAGAAGAACTATTCGGTTCGTCTCGGCCTGGGGGCAGCAGTGGACTACGCGCTCGACATTGGGCTCGAAAATATCGAAGAGCGCTGCAATCACCTTTCGTCAAAGCTTCGCGAAGGCCTGAGGGGGATGCGTGCCGTGTCCGTACATGATCTCGGGACGCCCCTTGCTTCCATCATCTCGTTCACGGTCAAGGGCTGGGACTCGTCAGCCGTCATGGCTTATCTGACTGGCAAGGGAATCAACGTCTCGGTTTCCCCTCCTTTTAGTACACCCGTCGACGCCTATACGCGACAACTCCCGCCCGTGGTGCGAGCGTCGCCACATTATTACAACACTGAGGAAGAGATCGATGCATTCCTGGAGGCGATTGCTGGTATTGCCTCGTAGCTGATTTGCTCGGCTGACGAATGAGCGGATCTTTTCAAAAGGCAAAGCAGTTGATGCGACCTTCTGTTCGCACCTGTTAGGCAGATCATGCCAACGCAACGCCGCCAGCCTTGATCGTCCATCAGAAAGACAAGCTTCAAAACCGATGAAGATCGGCTCGACCCGAACACTGCGCGGTGTTCGTCGATGAACGAGATCTTCGCTTCAATGGGCGGTCGAGCTCCGCCATCGCGAAACATGCTGACGCCTTGCGTAAAATCTCGTTGGCCTGCCGAAGCTCACGGTTCTCTCGCTCCAGCGACTTCATCCTCTCGGCGACGTCGCTTGGGAGCCCAGGGCGGAAATCATTGTCCACCCCGGCCTTCTTCACCCTCCCACTGAGCGTCTGCGCAGTGCAGCCGATCTTGGCGGGGGCGCGGACTTCCGGTGAAAACTTGTTCGTTGTCTTGCTCATATCGGCTCCACTTTCTCAGAAGTTGGAGCCTCCGGCAAATCCGGCGCGGTTCAGATCAAACGGCTCCGGGCATTTAAGCGCTGCGTCATCTAAGCATCCATTCCGTAGATGAACTTCATTCAAACTATCAATTTCACCAATATCATCGAATCCATTAGGAAGACTGACGTCGACAAATTCGAACGCGGCAAATACGAGTCAAAGGAGTGCAGGATGGCCCGGTTTGGTTAGTATCGCCCACAGTGACTCTTCCATTTATACCGCGACGCCATTGTGTGACGTTGCCGGCCAACCCATGCTCAAGCGTGCTTGGATGAACAGCAGGAAGCTCGTTGTTATGTGATGGAAGGCCAACTCAATGTCCCACTCCACGCTAAAAGCACTGAGATTCGCGACAATCGGGAGACGCGCGGAAGAGCACTAGATGATCGAATTCGGGCCGCAAAATAGTCGTCCCGCTCAATCGGCTACAACTCGCGCAGCCTATCAACCGCTTCAATCGAAGTGGAACCCGTAGATCGCATCGGAAACACGTCGCTAACATCACGCTTTAAGGCCAACACCCGGCCTGTCGGCCTCGTTGTCATCGTTGCGCATCCCTCGACGAACGGCCGCGCGTGAGTTGGCGGACCAAGAAGTTTATTCCTAATGGATGCGCCGCTGGCAGAATATTTACGACCAATTGCGTCTTTCACCAAATCGCGAACTTTGGGTCGCTTCTCAAGCGTGCCCCGGAACTGGTGACTTCATTGGAAACGATCGAATACAAACCAGTAGCCTGGAGTTGCCAGCATACATAAGTTTGAAAGGTACGCCATTGAAACACGTTCTTGTCGCAGATGACGACGTCGCCATGCGCCATCTTATTGTCGAGTATCTGACATCGCACGCCTTTAAGGTAACCGCAGTCAGCGATAGTGGGCAGCTGAAACGTGTGCTCGCATGTGAACCGGTTGATCTTGTGGTTCTTGATTTTAATCTGGGTCGTGAAGATGGAACGGACATCGTGCGCAATCTGACGATGAAATGGGATATTCCCATCATTGCCATTAGCGGCGACCGCCTTGAGGAGGCAGATCGAGTTGTTGCACTGGAGCTCGGGGCAACTGATTTTGTTTCGAAGCCTTTTGGAATGCGCGAATTCTTAGCCCGTATCCGCGTAGCATTGCGCCGGCGGCCTATCAGCCCACAGGCGAAAGATCGACGTTCCTTTCATTTTTCCGGATGGACTTTGAACCTTAGGCAGCGTCAGCTAATCTCTGAAGAAAGCGATGAGGTCAAGTTGACGGCCGGTGAATTCAATCTTTTAGTCGCCTTTTTGGAAAGGCCACGTGACGTTTTGACGAGGGAACAGCTTCTACTTGCCAGCCGAGTTCGGGGAGAAGAGGTTTATGACCGAAGCGTTGATGTCCTCATTTTGCGCGTGCGCCGAAAGCTTGAAGCAGATCCGGCCAACCCCCGTCTAATTAAAACAGCCCGGGGCGCAGGCTATTTTTTCGACGCTGATGTGGGCATCCAGCACGGGGACAATGGCCGTCTTGCCAATAGTCCTTACGACAATAGGATGCGTGTTGGGCACGGGCCATCGCCGGTTTAATAACGGCAATCAGGACCTGCGCGAGTGTAGTGGATTCCTTATGACGAGACCACCGAGATAGTCATGCAGCATATCGCTGCCAAGCGTCTCGTCGTCTTCTGAATGCCGCCTAGGACCCATCGACATTCATTGTATCCAGATCATAACTGCAGCGAGATGGATGATCCTGTGAAATGGATAGTTCGACGCTCGTTGCCGGGGGGCAAAACGTCGGAAGTGCTTCAGGCGATTGAAGCACCTTTCGATGCGATTGCGCTGCTTTTAGATGACGGATCGTGCGGGATAATGATCTTTCGGGAACGGTTTGAGGATATCACCGCCTCGGCCTCCATCTTCGCAATTATTGCGCGCAAGGAATTGCTGGCATAGGCTCTATCACCCAGAACGACCTTACCTGTCTGTCATGAAGAAGAGCGGGAGCATCGGCTATTCGAACATCAGCTCGGTTGCCCGCGAAATCGTCGAAGAGCACCTCGATCTCTGCCTCGCTGCCGGCATCAACCACGAAGGCATCAATGCCGAGGTGGCCAAGGGCCAGTGGGAATTCCAGATTTTCGGCAAGGGCTCCAAGAAAGCCGCCGACCAGATCTGGATGGCACGCTAGCTCTTGCAGCGCCTGACCGAAAAGTACGGCATCGATATCGAATATCATTGCAAGCCGCTCGGCGACACCGACTGGAACGGCTCGGGCATGCATTGCAACTTATCGACCAAGTACATGCGCGAAGTCGGCAGCAAGGAATATTTGGAAGCGCTGATGGCGCACGAAGAGAACCTGATGGACCATCATCGACGTCTACGGTCCTGACAACGACAAGTGCCTGACCGGCAAGCACGAGACGTCTCGGTGGAACAAGTTCTCCTACGGCGTTGCCGACCGTGGTGCTTCGATGCTCGTGCCGCACTCTTCGTCAAGAACGACTACAAGGGCTACCTCGAAGATCGCCGCCCGAACCCCCAGGGCGACCCCTACCAGATCACTTCGCAGATTCTGAAGACCATCTCGGAAATCCCCACTTCCGACTCCGCTTCGGCTGCAGCCTAAGTTTTAATACGGCGCCGACCTCCCCCGCCGGCGCCAATGGGACTCAGGCGCTGGCGCGCTAATGACGTGATCAGGTTAAAACATCCCGCAATTCAACGCTCGGCTACTGCGAATGCGATTGGACCTGTGCATTTGCTGCGACGCCCGTCGAGGCCTCCACCTCGGGCGACGCGACTTTGGGAGCCGCAAATCCACCGCCGATTGCAACATTCAACCGCACGTGATCCTTGGCCAGTTCTTGGATTGCCGTAGCGAGGCTCGAGCGAGCGCTGGACACCTGCCTTTGCGCGTCGAAAACATCGAGGAGAGACGAGGCGCCATCCTTGTACGAGGCCGTCGAAAGCTTCAGTGTTTCTTCGGTAGTTTCTACTTGCCTGCGAAGTGAGTTTAGTGTGCGAACGTCGCGTCGGACGGCTGTCAAAGCGTCCTGGACTTCCTGCACAGCTGTCAGGACGGTTGATTTCCAGTTTATGTAGGCTGCTGCGGCGGTCGATTTAGAAGTCTCCACGTTTGCCCGCAAACGGCCGCCGTCCAGAATCGGGAGGTCAAGGCTCGGCCCGAAGGACCATTTCGAGATACCCCCGTGACGGCCACGCTGATTGATGTAGGAAGGGGTGATCGAGCCAGAGAGCGTTATCACGGGATAAAGCCGTGCTTCCGCCACGCCGATCTTTGCAGTCGCGGCGGCGAGATCCCGCTCAGCCAGGCGAATTTCGGGGCGATTGCGAATAAGATCGGCAGGAATGCCGGCATTGATATTTCCGCGATAGACCGGCTGCCCTTCGCTTTTCTGCAGTTGCTTGACCACCGTTTCCGACGGCAAGGCGAGGAGGGTCGCAATGTGATGAGCCGACACGCGGAGCTTCAGTTCCAGACCTGGTATTTCGGCAATCGTCGATTGGACAAGTCCTTCGGCCTGCAAGACTTCCAGCCGGGAAGCCGCTCCCGCTTCGAGTTGAAAATTCGTTAGATCGTAGGTCTCCTGGCGCGACTTCAGGTTCGCTCGGGAAATCGAGACGCGCTGTTGGTAGTACCGGGCGTCGATATAGGAGGAAACAAGATCTTTGATTAGAGCCAGCTTTGCGACGTCGACAGCCGCATGCGCAGAATCAAGAGAAGCAAGTGCGCTTTCGGTGCTGCGCCGGTACTGGCCGAATACGTCCAGCAGCCAGGTCAACGATTGTTGCCCGCCGGAGATATTCTGGGTGCTCGTGACATCTCGCGCTTTGCCGATCGTGTGTGATGCCCCAAAAACGAGGTTGGGAAGACCCCCGGCGCCAGCCATGGTGACGTCCGCGGCGGCGGCATTAATCCTTTCGAGCGCCTGCTGAACACCGAGGTTCTCATCCAGGCCGGAGGCAACATACTGGTTTAGCCTACGATCTGAAAAGGAATTCCACCACGCCGACACCGCAACATCGTCGACGCTCTGTTTTGCACCCTCGGAAAACTTCGCCGGTAAAGGCGTTTCCGGCGATGCATGGTCGGGCCCGAGCATGCAAGATGACAAAAGCAGCGGCAACACCGCAGCGGCTAGACGGAGCGAATGCATTTCAATCAACCTCGATTACAGCACAATTCAAGTCAAACCCGTTTCGCCTGCCCGAAGAATGATGCAAGCGCACAATTGCCGACGCAGTCGATCGAGGCGAAGAATTCGAGCGTGAGACTACGAAATCGCGTGCAGCCAAAGCAACAAGTCTACAACCGTTGTCCTCCCCCATTTGACTACATTTGTAATAGGTCACCAGAAAGGCGGCCAGACTCCCCGACAGGAAGCCTAGAGTTTCGGCGCTTTGAGGGAGAACGCTGGCTTATGACACCATTGACGAGTCCAGCAGGCATATTTAGACGGACACGTTAGATTGCCCAACCTGAGGCGCGCTGTCTTGCGATTGCAACCCGCAGTGACGGGTGCTCCAACACATCGTTGCGCCATATCCCGGATATGCTTGCAGCTGCTGTCCTCGACAATATTTTGAAGTTCTTCAATTTCACCTGTTGTGACGTCATACCGTGATGATTGATGAGATTTTTTCCGGGGAATCCCCGGCACATTGAAGCATTCAACGGTCGCTTCCGAGCCGAATATCTGAACCAGCATTGGTTCCTGACACTTGCGGATGCCCGCCAAAAGATGGAGGTTTGGCGTACATACTATAATGAGGAGAGACCTCATGGTGCGATCGGCAACAAGGTGCCGATCTCGCTGATGAATTCGGGAGGCGCAACCAGCCCGCCTCCCTGAATGAAGCCGGAAAACTCTAGCCTGTGCTGGTCCAGAGTTTGGGGGGCGGATCATAATTGGCCGGACTCTAAACCATCCTGGAAGAAATTCGCAGTGGCAGGTCATATGTATTCCTGAAGCGGTGCCTGACGCTGGAATTGTAAGGGACTAATTGCAGGCATCTTGAAATCCCCGCTGCGTTAGCGGGTGATCTCCTTCAAGTTCCGTCAATTCGCCGAAGCATGTGTTCAACGTTAATCGCGTGGAAGATAAAGCCGAGCTCGCTAAGCGGAGAATCGTATCGGATGTCGTCTATTGTGGCGATCAGGTGGTCAGCATCGATCAGTCCCAGTTCATGCAGCAGGCAACGACGGGATAATTGACTAGTGATCTCGCTAGCACCGATAATCAGCGAGCCGGACAGATAGTGTTCGAAATTTTCTCTTATAGAAACGGCTAAGAATCGTTTGGGATATCCAAGCCATTCCAACATCCGGCGGTGCAGCGCCTTTTCGTGCCTCCAGGCTAAAGGCAAACTCCGATAAAATCGTACGGCTTCTGGCTGGGCGAATGGGCTAATTGGCCATATGCCATGGCTCGCAAACAAAGGAGCCCGCGCGGCGTGTGCCTCCAGTACCGAGATCGGCAGAATAGGAAAGGGTGCCCGATCGCAGCTTGCTGCATAGTCGGACAATCGGTTTTTGAGCACCAGTGTCATGGCAGAGGGAAGGATCGCAGGAAGGAATGCATCGCTAATATTACGAGCGAATTGCTCATGATTTTGCTCGAAAGCATGGGCCATTAGCAACTCATCACCGCCTGTACCAGTTGCGACCGCCCGTGGGGCTGAGGCAGTTGTGAGCGACTTCAATAGTTGACGGAGAGGCCGCTGAAGATCGGCGTTGTAGGGAGCGGGGACGTAGTCGCTACTCACTTCGAACCCACACGGAACCATTGGTATCGTGTCAACGCGCAGCGTTTGGTCGCGAAAGCCAAAGTGCTCGATTGCTATTTCGCGCCGCGAAATCTGTTGACTACGAGCTGGCCCCCCGACCTCCAAGGCATAGGTTTGCAGGGCGTCAGGATGCTGCCCCGCCAAAATGGCGGCAACGACTGCCGAATCCAATCCTCCGCTGAATTCGCTAGCCGTGAGGGCGGGCGTGAGCGGCCAGCGACGCAGCAGGGTGTCGATCAAACGGCATGCTGCGGCGGCAACATCGGCCCCATCCACAAGCGGGGTCGGAATGAAATACGGTGCCGGAGGGGGATATTTCGTCTCGACGGCTCCCGTCCTACTGATGCAAAGTGACCCGCGCTCCGTCAGCATGAAAACACAGCGAAACATCGTGGTTGTTGCATAGGGGAGCGTCCCGACAAGACGCAGGCCAGTTCGGTCCGTGTCGACGTCAGCGAGAGTCATGCCCGAATAAAAGTCCGCTATCGACCAGGAGAGATCGATGCGCTCACCGCTGACCTTCAGATAAAGTGGCGCAACACCTCCATGTCCGGCGCTGAAGGTCACCGTGCCGGAATGGCGATTGATCGAAATTGTCTGATAGTCCAATGGCCATTGCCCAAAAGCACAGAAATCATGCGCTCGTTCTATCGGCCAATCCCTGAGTGCCACAACCTGCCCACTCGCTTCGGCGGAACGCTCGCGGCAGATCAGGATGATTTGATCGGTGGTGTCCCAACGGAAGCTTTCGAGTAAAGGATGGTCTAGGATCTTGATGGAGATGTTGGGGTAGGGCGGCGGGTACATCGGGGGCTCAGCCACGCACTCGAGATGACCTCGGTCAATCGTTCCCTTGAACATGGGTGATCGCCTAGTACCACGCCACAGAGATTATGACTCTTTGACGGGGTAAGCTTTACGGAGCTTTTTGCGGGCATTTTCGGTTGTGAACATCCATTGGATCTTTGCGCCGTGGGCGTTGCGTTGCTGCTCCCAGG
>NZ_LWBS01000441.1 GCF_001652265.1 Rhizobium leguminosarum | reverse complement strand
CGGGCTTATCTCTGTCATCGTCATCTCCTGTTCAAAGGTTGGGCTAAAACAGCCCAATCCTTCAAATCAGAAGCGCATCATGCAAATCCCGCGCTCCAAATGCCGCGAAAGCGGCTTCGTTCAATCCCCCGTGCCACCAGATCTGCTCCAGTTACGATCCGGGCGCTCGCCGGCCGCCAGCTGCGGGAGGGGACTTGTGCAGGTAATCGTAGGCTTCGAGGTCGAAGTGCTCCTCGGAACCGGATACCGCCACCGTCCAGAGTTCTGGCGCCGAGCCAAAGATCGTCGAGACACGGACGATCTTGAGTTCTGGAGGCCCTTCAACAGGGGCGACGCCAACCTGCCCGCGGCGGGCCCAGTAGAACTTGTTAGCTTGCGTTTGCTCGATCGAAATCTGTTTCCTCCCCGGCCCCACAGACGTTAACGAGAGGTTACCGCAGAGTTCTGACTCTGGGAACGGGCCGGATTCACAGGAATTGGTTAGCGGCGATCAGGGTAGCATTGATTTCCACTTTGAGTTTCGCACTAGAAACCAACAGCCTTACCGCCGGCTCTTCCTTCATTAGAGTTTCGGCAAGGCGTTGTGGAAGGGCCCTGTCGTCGGCCCTAATGGTCCCCTGTACTGGCGTGGCATTGCTGAACACTTTGTCCCCCCGGCGAATGTCGGCTCATGCCATGACCTTACCAACACTCGGGCCGCTCACCAATTTCTTACGCTTAGAAGCCAGCTCATCGCTCCGTTTCTTCAGCTGGCCGAAATAGTCCCTCAGATTCGTGATCTCGCCCCTCATTTCGTCGGGAGTGGGGACACTGGGCAGGCGCCCCTTCGACCAATCGTGACCTGAGAGTTCAGAGACCCGGCGCATTCCGTGGTAGACCGACGTGTAATCTTCTTCGCGAACCTCGACGCCGCTGAGAGACTGGGTTTGAACGCCGGGCTGGAATCTGCCTACCACTCCACCCAACAACCATTCTTCAACCAGGCGTTCCCATGTTTCGCGCAGGCCTGTGTACACGTCCGTGATACCTCGCTCGTATTCTTCGGAAGAAGGATCAGGGGAGGCCAACAGCGTCGTCAGTTGGGTTTCAAGGAAGGCAAGCCGATCCCTCGTGTTCTTCGCCTGCCAAGGAGACGCCCCGTTCCGGATCGTCCCGAAACCATGTTCTTCCGTCTTCACGATCCAGTGTCGGGTGAGTGGGACGGACGCCTCTGTTGCCTGGTGCCAAAGTTCGTAATAGAAGCTCAGCTCATGCGTGAATACGATGACCTGGCGCTTCTTCGCTTCTTTGACAATGCGAGTCACGACCTGACGGACGTGTCGGTGGTCGAGCGACGAGACTGGATCGTCGAGGATGATGCCGTCGTGGCCGTCGATCGAGTTCACCTCGGCGAAGAAGCAGGCCAGTGAAAGGGCGCGAAACTCGCCTTCGCTGAGAATGCTCGAAGTCTTCGCCGTTATGGACTTCGTCAGGTCGGGGCCGACATAACTCACGCCTTTGTCCGTCTTCCCCTTCACAATAACCGGGAGGTAATCGATGCCAAGGTCTTTTATTTCCGCCTCAAGCTGCCTCCTAAAGTCTTCTGTGAGGTGTCGCTCGCAAAGTTCTGTATTCTTGCTTGATATAGCCGCTGTATGTCTCGGCGCGATGCACCCCGACAACTTGATGAGGTCTATGACCTGAGTTCGCCGGACGAGGATTGGGTCAAGGTTGTCGTGCAGAGCCTTCCGCGCTTTGAATTCCACCTGCGACGCCTTGAGCTTGCTTATCCTCTCGGGATCGGCGGCGGCTTCCATGCCGGCGGACGCGGACGACTGAAGCCTTTCGCGCCACGCCTTCAAAGACTCCGAAACGCCGTCCGGCAGCGGCGCGGCGTCCGCGACGACGGTCGACGATTTCGCGGCGGCGATGGCGGTGGCGCGAGTTGTTTCGGCGGCCGATGCCCACGCAGCGGCCGCCTCCGAAACGAGGACCTCGTCGCTTCCTTCCGGTGCAAAAGACGCAAGTGACGTCCGAATCTGCTGGGGCGTCGACAGCTTGAGGTCGTCGAGTACCCTGAGCATATCCGTGACGACCTTCAGCTTCGCCGCTGCGTCGTTAGCGGCGGCGTTGCTGACAAGCTGTCGGAGCCTGTCAAGTCTATCGAGCGCCGCGGTGTCGAGCTCTTGCGCGCAAAGTGGGCAAACCTCATTTTCACCGTGGGTCGGGAATTCGGGAAGGCCGTAGGTTGACTTATAAACCTCTTCCGCGAAGCCGAACATCTGTTTCCACGGGTTAGAGCCAATCACAGTGGCGAAGGGGTCGTCTTGGAATTCCGCGCTTGCGGCGAGGGCGGCCGCTTCCTTCGCAGCGTTGTGGACCTGGATTTTCGAATTCAGTTCCGCAATCGCGTTGGCCGAAAGCAGCTTTTCGGCCGAGCCGATCTCAGATTCGAACCCGGCAACCACACCCGCGCCACGAGACTTCTCACGGGCTCGCCCTGCGGGGTCGCTCCGTATCTCTTCGTCGATCCGCTTTTCCTTCAGATCGTCGTCCTCCGTCCATGACGCGAGATCACGCAGCTCCGTTTCGGTCGGCACTTGTTTGAGCGGAGTTTTCTCGATCAGCTTTGCCACCGCCAGGGCTTGCGCGGTGTCCTTGGGGATTTCGGGGAGAGCAGTCGCGACCACTTTCCGCAGTGGCTCGATCTCAGCGGCAAGCAGGGCGCTGAGGTCCTCGCAAGCCTTGACCACGCGGGGCAGCACGTCGAGACCCGCGGGAAGGAATTCGATCTTGTCCTGTTTGTCCGCGTAGAGCGGGGCGAGGCGGCTGTCGAACACGGTCACCCTAGAAAGCGCCTCTGGGGGCGGAGACCCGCTTTCCCAACCCTGCCGCCGCGGTTCTTCAGCTCCGACCTGGAACTGGACCGTCAGCGCGGGCCGGCCCCGATTCCCCGAGGCGTAGGCGTTTTCCAGCACGGTGTCATCTGTGCGTTCTTTGCGCGCCCGGCAAATCTGCTTCAGCAGCTTGCAATAGCCGCTCTTCCCACTGCCGTTTTCTCCGTAGACGACGGTTATGCCTTCCATGGCGAATGTCAAAGTCTGTGCGGTTGCAAGCTGCATTGCGTTGCGAACGTCCCCGATCGAACCCAAGACGACGGCGGCGGCATCTGTCGGTCTGTGAAGGACGTGTTCAACAGCTAATGGTAGCGGTCCCGCGAAAGACACGATCCCTTCGATCGAACCAGCGATCTTGACGAGGGCTAGGACCTCATCAAGGTCGGCCTTGGTCAGATCGGGCTGGGTGTAGATTCGGCGGAAAAGGTCCTGTTCCCAAGCTGTGCGGGTTTTTGCAAAGGCTAGAAGGTCGTCAGTTACGCTCATCGTCGAATTCTCGTCGGTCAAAGATGTCGTCAACTTATACACGAATTCGATTCGGTCGATTGCTGCGTGAGTTTTCCCCATTGTTTTGAAGACTTGGCATCGTCGGCCTTGCAGACAGATCAATCTTGGCGACACCGCACTCAGCGCTGCAGTCAACATACAGGCCTGATCACTCGGAAGACATACCTTTGCATAGGTTCCAGAGGACGCCGGAACCCGAACAGGTAGCCGTTTTACGTTTGCCATTCGGGCGAAATGTTGACCCCTTACGCCCGCTCTAAAACGGAATGTCCTCGATCCCGACAATGGGCCTCGCTACCGTTTCACTGTCGGCAACCAATGGTGCGAATAAGTTCGACAGATCGTCATTGTTGAACTTGTCATTGGCGCGAGACATCGGCTCCGATATCGCGGGTGGCGTCTCTTGCTCAGTCTCGTCCAGGTTTTCGATCCTGCGCTCTATTGTCGCCACGGTTTGAGCCACCCGATCGGGCTCAGCGCCTGCGCGAACTGCCAGATAGTTGAAGGTATCTATGTGATCTCTAAGCGTGGATTGCGAGTCTTCGGATTCGGCAAGCTCTGCTGCCTTATCGAATGACTTGATTGTCGCTTCCCGCACAGCAGTTTCTAGCTTCGGGCTGAATTCAGAATCCGTCGCATCAATCGCACGACATAGCTGCTCGAGGACGTCGATATCCATCCTGTGCTGGAATAGCTCAATCAAGCGGTCTTCCAGCGCATCGACAAGCTCAGCCCGAAAGGGGAAATTTTCGTAACCGCCCTCGCGCAGGCGCGTGATCATTTTTAGAAGATTGTTGCCGTCCAGCCAAGAATGGAAAAAAATCCCCGGGGCTGTGCAATTGGCAATCTCCATGGCGAGCTGAGCAAACCTTGGCTCCTGCGACGCCTCCGACCATTCGAGAAGCAGTCGGACCCTTTCGCTCATGGCGATGTCACAAATGCGATGGGTCTTTGGCTCGCAAAGGCGCGGGCGGGATAATGGTAAAAGCTGAAACTTTTCCGCTATGCTGAGAAACGCGCACGCCACCTTCTTTCTCCGATCGAAAACAAGGTCGGCCTCGTTTTTCGTGCGTTTCCAGACTGCCTCTGCCCAATCTGCCTTCATCGAGTTGACGGCCAAATCCGCCAGCAGTTCGAAGTCGTTGAGGTAGGCTGTCAGGTAGTCGCGAAGGGAGGGGTTGATGAGAGAAACCACGTCACCTTTGATCGCGACGAAGCCTCCTTCGAGCACCTTGAGTGCCTGCTCGAAGTCCTTAACCCCGAACTGGATGCCATACTTCCGGCATAGGAACGCATGCAGTGGTCCGAAGGCGTCTCTCAGTTCGTCTATTTCAACGCCATATTCCGAGCCGAAGAACAACGCAATTAGAAGGTGTTGGCACATTGGTGTAATGTGCCAGCGGAAGGCCTTGTCCCAGATCGCTTCCGGATGGTCCAGGGCGTAAATGAAAGCCTCGGCGTAAGCGTCTTCGAAGACCTCCTTCATCAGGACGCTCTCGGTCATCGCCTCGATAATGCGAGGATTGTAGTTTTTGTGGTCAATGATCTTCGGGATCGATCCTGCTATCCAGAGCGCGCGAACGTAGCCTGAAGGCAATCCTGCGACATAGAGATGGTTGTATAATATCCGGGCCTTGATCTGCCGGGTGTAGATGCCGACGTCGAGCGAATATTTCGTGATGTCGAGGTGCCGATCGCCGAGGTGCTCGGAAACTGTGCGGGCCTCCTCGAAGATGTAGGCGCGCGTCGTCAGGATAAACCGGGCGTTTGGCGTTTTGCGCACCCGCTTGATAAACTTTGCGAGGTCGGAGTCTTTGGAGGCGAGAGCGCGATGGTCGAGGCCTACCTTACCAAGGAAGTCGTCGAAGAAGAAAACTTGCTTCTTGGCGTCAACGATAGCTGAGAAACCATCTTCCAGGCTTCGGATCGCGACGAACTCCCAGTCCTCCGCGATGTAGGCGTAGGACAACATTTCGGCAAGCGTGGTCTTGCCGACGCCAGGTGGCCCAGAAACGATAAGGACGTGATTTTCCTCGAGCTTCTGCTGAGCCTCTCGGAAACTGGGGTTGGGGGCGTAGACCAGGACCTTCGCTTCGACCTCCTCGCGAGACATTGATGTGAAAAAATGAGTGGCCGCGTTGATGATCCGATCTAGGACGGCGCTGCTCGATAGCCAAAGCTTGATGTTGGCCTTTTCGACCGCAGGGAACCTGTCCAGAAGCCCATTGAGGTCCTCAGGGCCCATAATATCGCCCTGCGAAAGCAAGGCGGGCCCGATGACCTTTTCGAGAGATGCCTTGTTTTCCGGTGTCAGTCCCTTGGACGTGGCCAAGAGGTAACGGAAGGGCTGGAGGCGATCTATTGCTGCGCGTTCCTTCTTCATAACCCGCTTGAGGTCCGCGAAAGTCGACCGAGGATAATGTTTGGCTTGCAAGATGACAGCGCCTCCGGTGGATGCGTGGCGTCCATCTATGCCGCCATCCGGGCCTTGGCAAAAGCCCTCGAAGCGTACACCCAGGTCGCTCCCCACGAGGTCGCGGGCCAAATCTTCGAAGTCGGGCGGAGACAGGTTTGTAAAGGTGTACGTCATGGAATCCGTTCAAGGTAGGATCACGTCATTTGACGAGAAACGCCGAGATTTACAAGCTCTGGGGCTCGAGGTCTCGAAGCCGTTAAAGGCGCTGCTGCATCCGATGTCGAAATCGAACTCGCTCGTAGCAATGTCGATGGAGCCCCACTGGGATTCGATGAGGAAAGGAGGCTTGATGCACGACGGCACAGATATCTACCGAATCATCGATGATCTGAGGCAAGCTGCAACAATAGGCGGGGTCCTTCGTCGTGGTTTCCGTTTTTTCCAGAGCGCGAGTGACATTGCCAGTCGTTTCTCTCGCCGCGACTGACTTGCCTGACCTCATTAGCCAGGTAAAGCCTACGATCGATTACGTGCAACCGATGATCGACAGCTTTCCATTCTTTAATAGTACCCTTCGGCTCAGCGGATTTTTGGCACGCTTTATGCCAGATATGACGAGTATTTCATCTTCAGCGCCCCTGATCTCTGGGCAAGAACGCGCTGGCTCGAATGGACATTGCGTCGCCGGACTTCCATGTTCAAGGCCTCGACTATGCTGCTCCTGTGCATGGTGGTCTGCAACCTAATAGTGTCCAAGCCGTGGGGGCCTGGCTGAAACGCCTATAGGCATCAGCATGGTTCATGCCGCAATGACTTCAGCTAATATTGGGCGGCAGATTGCCTCCATTGCGCTGACGGCTTCCGTAATCATAATTGCAGCTCGATCAGGATCTTCGGATGAAATGCCGGGCGAAGAGACATATCAGGCCCTGAAGCAGCTCGCAAAAGAACATCCGGAAGAGAAGTATCGGCTCTGGATGGCTGAACGCGCTCGCCAGCGGGCAATCAGCGATGCCGAGGAGCCGCTTTGGAATGCGGATCAGGTTCCGCGCTTCTACAAGGGATCTCCGTGAGGACAGATCAAAGCGGCGCGCTAAAGCTGCCTGGCTGCGTCACATGAATTGGTTGGTCGTACATCGCCCTAAGAGCAAGCTCTGGAACGACCCGCTGAAAAATGTCGTGATAGGTGATGATCAAGGTACGATACGGTCCATGGATCCTTCGATATCCAAAGCGCATGAAGCATTAACACTGAATGCGAGGCAACGGCGTGCCAGTCGATCTTCTAATGTCTTCAATCATCTAGGAATTTATTAAGATGGGTTTGTGGTTCAGCTCCGTTCAAGGCGAGGTCATCCAACTTCGGTCGCATTAGGATCCCGGCCGAATTACACAGTCAATGTGATACCTCGGCCCCTCAATAGCGAGTACCTCATAGAATGAAGTTGCTGCGGTTATAGACGGGCACGAAACCCAATTTCGCTAAATTGGCGTTCGAGATGTTGGCCTTTTCAGCCGAAGGCACCTCGGTCTCGACCACAAAGGTCGAAACGCCACTGTCTGCGCCGTGTTCTAAGCGAGCTTGTATCAAAGCCTTCTGCGCACCGCGGTTTCGAAAGCCCGGCACGGTCGTTCCCCCGCCGAGCCAGGCGGAGGATTCTGAAGCAAACATTGCTCCCGTTCCCACAGGCGTGTCTCCGTCTAACGCGTAAAAACACGACCATCCGTCTCGTCCGACGATCGCGGCCCATAAAGCGGTAAGGTTTTCCGGGAAACCGAACCCGGCACACATCATGGCGCCGAATACCTCGGCTTCATTTTGCCGAACCTTTCGCGTTTTCACGGTGCTCGGTGATAGAAGAGAAACCGAGTCCGCGGTACGTCGCAACTTAGCCCACCCCGGGCCATATGTCGTCAGCCCTTTCGACTGGATCCAATGTTTCTCCTCGTCGGATGCAGCGTCCGCGTTGACCTGTAAAAACCTTTTTCCCGCCCTTTGTCTCATCCAGTCGTACGCTTTGTCGAGATCTTCACTTTTGGTGAGGCCGAGGATGCGGTTGAGACCGATGGCAGGTGCGCTTGGAAGAGAAATCGTGCATCCACCATTCATGGAAACGCATTCGAATCGTTCCTCGTCCGCCAATAAGCCGTGGGCGGCGTCATGCAGATCGATAAAAGCTTTGGCCTCAATGGCGTCCTCTCTAGAAGGGCAGCGGTTATCAGAAGAGCAGGTATCCAAGGGAGGGCTCCTACGGCAGATTTTCGCCGAAAGCGGATAAAGGAATTATTGGATTAAAAAAAGAACAAATCGGAGCGCCGTCGTCCTGCATATTTGTCCGCGCGCGGAATGCCTGCGACGAGGATTACTTCGGCATTGGGTGATCGCAGCGAACCATACGATACCCCAATGCATGAGAAGTTACGTCCGATCGATCATCTCCGGGCAACATGCGGTGGGACCGTCGCCCCACAGGTATTGAAAATCGGCCCGTGCGGTGTAACGTCGGTCTTTTTTAATGACTTGTGAGAGCAAAGTGTCACACGATGGCGTGTCCCAGGCCTTGTCGAAGCAAAAGGCCTACCAGTTCGGCGATTTCCGGTTATTACCTGAGGCCCAAGCCCTCCTGCACAAGGGGCAGTCCGTTGCGCTGGGTGGACGAGAGTTCGATATCCTAACCCTGCTGGTGGCGCGCGCGGGTGAAGTCGTCAGCAAAGCCGATCTGTTCTCGCACGTATGGCCGGACTATATTGTCCACGACCATAACTTGAAGGTCAACGTGGGCAACCTTCGACGTTCGCTGGCCGAACTCGATCCTTCCGCGGAATACATCGCAACGATCGCTGGCCGCGGCTACAAATTCGTCGCTGCGGTGGAGAATGACTGCCCAGCGGCAGCACGGCACATTGCTTCAACCACGAGTCATCATACTGCTCCACCGCAAGTGCGGCAGCTCCTCGGCCGCGATGACGCGATTCGACAAATCTCTGGAGAGATTGATCAACCGGGTTATGTCACCATCGTGGGGCCAGGTGGAGCTGGAAAAACCTCACTTGCGGTCACAGTTGCTCAGCAGTTTTGCGGCGAAGAAAAAGCCATTGCCTTTGTCGATCTCTCGACAGTCACAGATCCCCGGTTCGTGGTGCCCGCGATCGCTTCCGCTCTCGGCATCTCGCTTGGATTGGACGATCCGATCGCGGGCGTGATTGACGTCCTTCGAAGCAACAAATTGCTTCTCATCATCGACAATTGCGAGCACGTCATTGCAATGGCAGCGACGATTGTCGAGCGGATCTCAGCAGAGGTGCCGGGTGCCCGTATCCTCGTGACCAGCCGCGAGCCACTTCGGACGAGACACGAGCAGATCCATTTTCTCTCCGGGCTCGCTTATCCGGACCAGACGACTGCGCTCTCCACGACCGACGCGATGCAGTTTCCTGCGATCCAGCTTTTCATCTCAAAGGCCCGTGGTGCCGGAGTTTCGGAACCAACGGAAGACTACGTTCGCAGTGTCGTCTCAATCTGCGCACGACTTGACGGCCTGGCACTCGCGATCGAATTGGCCGCCGGCACGGCCAGTGTCCTTGCTCCCTCATCACTCGAAGGCCTGTTCAAAGATGGCTTTGACGCGATGGGTCGTGGAGCCAGGGATGCGCCCTTGCGCCACCAGTCGCTTGAGGCCACGCTGGACTGGAGCTATCGGCTTCTTCCCGACCGGGAGGCTATCTTGCTCGGCCTGCTTTCGGTGTTTTCGGGGCGTTTCAGTGCCGACGATGCAGAAGCGATGTATTCCGCAGGCGCCCTCGAACCGATGGCAGGACGTGATGCCCTGTCGCAGCTGGTGGCAAAATCACTGCTCTCCGCGCAACACGACGGCGCGACTATGCATTACAGGATGGCCGAGAGCACCGGCACTTATGCTGCGCGGCGTCTCTTTGGTTCACCCTACAGAGAGAAAGCCAAGCGACAATTTGCCATCCGGATAAGGGACAAGCTGCAGATCGCCGAACGGGAATGGTTCTCACAGACGTCTCGCGAATGGCTGGGAAAATATCGCAGCCAGATCGACGATGTCCGTGCCGCGATCGGTTGGGCGTTCGATCCTGCGGGCGACGCTGAACTGGGGGTCGAGCTGGTGGTCGGTGCATTGCCTCTGTGGCAAGAACTCTCGGCGTTCAGGGAAATGTTGGCTGCTATCGACACTGCAAGCGCGAATAGCGCGGCGCTATCAGCGCTCGCACCACTCGGCCGGGCGAAACTTTCCACGGCGCAGGCCTGGGCTATGACACTGGCGCGCCAGATGCATCCGCAAACCAGTGACGCCTGGCGCGAAAGCATCTTTCATGCGAGCGGATCGCGCGACGCCGAATTTCAGATACGTTCGGTGTGCGGACAGGCCGTTTTCCTGGCGTATTCCGGCCGGCCGCGCAACGCGTTGCGCAGCATGAACGAATTTGCCGCAGCAAAGGGCTTGGACTGGGCAGCAGCGCCCGACGGCAAGCGTCTGTTGGCGCATATCAAGATTTACGCCGGCGAGTTAGAGTCGGCGTCGCACCATTTACACACGCTGATGAACGATTGGGGTAACCTCGAAGAGGGGCATGGATTGTCTCGGTTTCAGGTCGATTTGCCCGTTGCTATTCGTCTGTCTCAGGCTTTTTTATCCTGGTTACAGGGTGACCCTGAGCGTGCCTCCAGTCTGGCCGGCAGTGCCGTTGCTCGAGCCGCCGATCTCGACCACATGATTTCCCTGGGAAATGCGATCTCGCTGGCGGCTTTGCCGATCGCTTTCGTGGAGGGCGATCTGGAAACTGCCTCGCGGCTTCAACGGCAGCTTGCCGACGTGAGCCGACGTGAAAGCGTCGGGATTTACGAGGGGACAGCCACTTTTTTCGCCGGTGCTATCCGGTCGGCTCGAGGTGACAATGCCGGTTTCACTTTGATGCAGGATAGCATTACCGGGTTGCTGCGGGGCGGTTGGCGTGCTCGCGTCCCCTTCTACCGCAGTCTGATGGCGGAGGCGCATATTGCTGCAGGAGAAATACAGCTAGCGGAGGATAGTCTGCGTGCCGTGCTTGGCGAAGTCGGGATTCGCGAGGAACGTTGGTGGCATCCTGATCTCTGGCGCGTGGCGGGAATGATCGAAGCCGGAAATGCCCGTCCACACCAAGCGAAGCGCTATTTCCAGAAGTCTTTGGATAGCGCGATTGCCATGGGCGCAGGCGCCGCGACCAAACGCACCCAGCTTGCCATGGCTGCGGCGGATGTACGCTGACCTTGGTACTTCAATCCTTTCTTCGCGTGTCGAGGCGCTCCCGCAGCGACGCATTTTCTCGCTCCAGCTGAGCAATCTTGTCGATTAAGTGCTGTGAGGCTGAAAGAAATTCGGCTTCGGTGTAGCGTGGCTCGATGTGCTGCGGACAGTTCCAATCGAACGCCTCGAGCTTAAGCCTGAAAATGCGCTCAGTCTTGGCGCCGTAATCACCATCGGTGATTTTCGCCGTGAGCACTGGATCCGCATCGAGCGCCAGCTTCTCGGCACGGGCATAGATCTTCAGACGTGTGCGTGCGGGATAGTCCATCAGAAACAGGCATGTCCGGTCGTTCTCAGCCAGATTGCCGGTGCTGATATACTGGCGATTGCCGCGGTAATCGACGAAGGCAAGCGTGCGATCATCGAGCACTTTGAGAAAGCCTGGAGGTCCACCGCGGTGCTGGACGTAGGGCCAGCCTGTCTCCGAAACCGAGGCCATGTAGAAACTGTCGCGCAGTGCGATAAACGCGGTTTCTCTTACCGAGAACTGGTCGAATTCGCGGTGTCCCTTGAAGTCCGACCACAGTCGATCCGCTCCCATTTCCGCTTGCGCCCTGCGAACTGAAGGAGTGATCGCGATATCCATAAAGCCATAGGTCACATCGTGTCTCCTCATTGTATTGTCGGTTCGCAGAGCATTGGGAATGCGAGGCTATATTGCCTCTCGCGCGGCCTGCTGCGCGCGGGCATAACTCTCGGCCACAGCAGCATAGTTGGGAGCGACGAGTCCATAGAGCTTGCCGAGTTCGGCAGCCTCGGGCCGCGCCCAGGTCCGGTGAAGCTCGGACAGCAACGCGTTGGTCGAGGTCGGCTTGACGCCGCCCTGAACGAAACGGGCGAGCGAAATGCGGGATGCCATTTCGCTTGGATCTCCCGATGCATCGAGAACAGCATAGACGTCGTAGCCGGCGGCGCGGGCGTCCAGTGCTGGAAACATCACGCAGACGCTCGTCCAGACGCCCGCCATGATGAGAGTGTTGCGGCCGGTCGAGCGAACCTGTGCGACGAAATCGTCATTGTCCCAGGCGTTTACTTCGCCCTTGCGCGGCACATAGACGGCGTGCGGAGCCAATTCATGGATTTCGGGCATAAGCGGACCATTGGTGCCCGCAGGTTCCGAGGCGGTCGTGATCACCGGTATGTTCAGGAGTGTCGCGAGCCTGGCGATCATCTCCACATTCCGGCGCAGATCGGCGACCGGTATGTCCTTGACTGTTTGAAACAATCCCGACTGGTGATCGAGCAGCAGGATGAGGGCGTCGGAGGGATCGATGAGAGCTGCGCCGCCACCGGTCGGGAGCATACTTGGCTTGGATTTGCTGTTGTACATGGTCGTGTCCTTCTTTGAGTTTCAGTTACCGAGTTAGGTTTCGGGCGAGGAAATCGCGCATTACGGGGATCATCTCGTCGGCCTTGTCTTCGAGGGCGAAATGTCCGGTGTCGAAAAAATGAAGTTCGGCATCGGGAAGGTCGCGGAGGAAGGCGCGCGCGCCGTCGGGCAGGAAGATGGGATCATTCTCGCCCCACAGGATTAGGGCCGGCGGCCGATGTTCACGTAGATACGCGTGAAAAGCGGGATAAAGCGCGACGTTGGTCTGGTAGTCGAAGATGATGTCCAGCTGGATTTCCGTGGCTCCCGGCCGGTCGAGGAAGAGCTGATCGTATAGCCACGCAGCGGGATCGATCCGTGCCTCGTCCTTTGTGCCGGCGAGATACTGGAAGCGTGTGCCGTCGAGCGACAAGAAGGGCCGCATCGCGTCGCGGGTCGCCGGACCGTTGTCGGCCCAGTAAGCCCGCGTCGGCGTCCAGAAGTCCCCCATGCCCTCTTCATAGGCATTGCCGTTCTGGATGATCAGAGCGGTTATCCGGTCCGGGTGCGCGAGGGCCACGCGAAACCCGGTCGGCGCGCTATAATCCATGACGTAGAGAGCGTAGCGTTCGGCATCCAGCTGTTCGAGTAGGTTGGCGATGACGTTCGAGAAGGCGGCAAAGCCATATTCGAAATCGCTCGATGAAGGCATCTCCGACAGACCGAAGCCTGGAAGGTCAGGCGCGATCACATGATAGCGGTCGGCGAGCGCTGGAATGAGGTTGCGGCACATATGCGACGAGCTTGGGAAGCCGTGCAGCAACACCACGACAGGAGTCCCGCGCTCTCCCGCCTCGCGGTAGAAAATGTCCACTCCGTCAACGCTTGTCGTTCGGTGGTAGGTGACGGGCCGGGTCATCGTCCGGCTCCCTGAATAGTGCTCACGGCTGCTGCTGCGATGAACCCTGCGACGTCCTGCGGGTGCGACATCATCACGGCGTGACTGCTATCGATTTCGGTGATCGCTGCTGCCGCTCGCCGAGCCATCCGACGCTGCGCGCTCGGAGGTACCATCCTGTCGGCAGATGCGACGAGATAGAAGCTGGGTTTGGTCTTCCATGCGGCATGCGTGAGGGGCGCAATGACCGCCGACAGGCCCCAGGGTAGCTGTGCAGCAGCCATGAACCGCGTGGTGGCGGGATCGACATCGGCAGCAAACGCTTCCGAAAAACGGGCCGCGTCCACAATGAGATAGCCGTCCTGCGGAGGCAACAACGGCGCCTTCACTTCGCCGGGCTCCTCCGGCGCTTCATTCAGCGCTGCGACGGACTCGCCGACATCCGGCACGAAAGCCGCGATGTAGGCCAGCGACTTAACTTTGGGATTGGCGCCGGCTTCCGTGATGACGGCTCCGCCGTAGCTGTGGCCCACCAGGAGAACCGGGTGGCGAGCCGATGCGATAAGACGCTTGGTGGCGGCAACGTCACCTTCAAGTGAGGTCGTCGGGTGTTGGGCGACAAGCACTTCAAACCCACGGTCTATAAGTTCGCTATGGACTTGTTGCCATCCGGAGCCATCGACAAAAGCACCGTGTACGAGGACGATCGAAAGGGCTGGCTCCCCAGCTGCCTGGGTGCCCGAAAGAGGATTGGTCATGATCTTTTCCTTTGGGGGGTGGCCGCGGAGCCGTTGGCCCCGCGGAAGGGCTGAGTGGATTAGTTACAAACTTTGCGGTCGAGGAAGTCGCGGATCAGCGGCGCCATCACGTCGAGCTTGTCCTCAAGGGCGAAATGACCGCTGTCCAGAATGTGCATCTCGGCCTTCGGGAGATCGCGGAGATAGGGGTGCGCACCGGTCTCGGGGAAGATCTTGTCGTTCTTGCCCCACACGATCAGCGTCGGCGGCTGGTGATCGCGGAAGAAGGCCTGGAACTGCGGGTAGAGGGGTACGTTGCTGCCGTAGTCACCCAAGAGATCCAGCTGGATGTCCTTGTTACCAGGCCGATCAAGCAACGCCTGATCGACGACCCAGTTGTCGGGGCTGATATGTGCGACATCGCCCATACCGTCGGTGTATTGGAACTTCGTAGTCTCGAGCGTAACAAGGCCGTCAAGTGCTTCCCGGCGTTCCGGCGTCTTTTCGGCCCAATAGGCCTTGATCGGATCCCAGAATGCGGCGAGGCCTTCGGTATAGGCATTGCCGTTCTGCACGATCAGCGATTCAACCCGCTCGGGATGTTTGAGCGCGAGCCGATATCCAATCGGTGCGCCGTAATCCATGACGTACATGCTGTAGCGATCGGCTCCGACCTTCTCAATCAGCTTTTCGACGATGTTGGTCAGGTTGGCGAATGTGTATTCGAACTTGGTGTGATCAGGTGCGTCACTCTGGCCATAGCCAGGATAGTCGGGCGCAATCACGCGGTAGCGGTCAGCGAGCAGGGGGATCAGGTTGCGGAACATGTGTGACGAGGTCGGAAATCCGTGCAGGAGCAGGAGGACCGGCGCGTCCTTGGGGCCGGCTTCGCGATAGAAGACCTTCACGCCATCGATCATCGTATTTTTGTACTGAATGACGGGAATAGCTTTCGCGGCGATAACCACGTTGTTCGGCACGCAGCGGGCTTCGGCCGCAACGGGAGAGATGGCAATAAGAAGTGCGACAGTGGCGAGAAGATGTTTTTTCATGACCTTTTCCTCATTGAACGGGTGCAGAACATCTGCGCCTCTGGAGAAAAGGACTATCATCGGCGGTCTTGGGGACTGGGATAAATAAGGGTAAAAAGTTGAACATGGCGGGTTGCGATCTGGTGGTGCGAATGGTGCTGCCAAGGCAGGAGATGGCAACATTGACACCGTCGGGCGCGACCGGCATCAGCGTCGCTTCCGGCGCGACATACAATTGTTCGAAATCGATGGGATGGCCAGGGGCGGTCGAACCGTTGCGAACGAGGCTGATGAGATCAATGTCGGGCCGCTCGCCGAGTTGCAGACGGACGCTCCTGCCGATAAGCCCGGCGCTGCCGGCAAGCAGAATGTGTCGGGTCATGTGTGAGTCTGCGTCTTTCAGGAAGGCGCGTGGAACCAAGCCATGGCAGGAGGGGACTCGCTGCACAGGCTGGTTTAACCTGGCGCTCACCTTAATGCCAGCGGGCTAAAATCGTGTTTGTCCTTTGCATGTATTGCTATTCTTTTCACCGGGCTCGCTGTTCGCGGACTGCGGGTCGCTCCATTGCAGATCGCCATCTTGCTTGCTTTAGGTAACAGTGCAAATCTGGAAGTTGGTTGTCTAGGTTCCCGGCAGCTAGGACCAATGGCTTGGTAAACTCACCAAATTCCCAGGGTGGTATCGGTTCAGAGTCACCGCCGTCCAACATGACTGGTTGGTACGCGGTGACGGTGCTCTGCATCGCTCTGCTGGTTTCCTATACCGATCGGCTGTTCATCAATCTGGTCGTCGACCTGATCAGGGCCGATCTCAATTTGTCAGACGTGGAAGTCAGCCTGCTTCAGGGCGCCGGGTTCGCCATCATATTCGCCCTTGCCGGGCTTCCCAGCGGGCGGTTGGCGGATGCCGTCAATCGCCGCAACCTCATTGTCGTCGGTGTGCTCTTGTGGTCGGTCGCGACGGTCGCCTGCGGTCTCGCCTCCAACTTCTGGAGCTTTTTTGGCGCCCGGCTTGCGGTGGGAATGGGGGAAGCGGCCCTGGTGCCGGCGGCCTCGTCGCTAATCATCGATTTCTTCTCGCCACGCCGGCGGGGAACGGCGCTGGGTATTTTCTCCCTTGGCGCAACCTTCGGCGCCGGTGGTGCACTTCTGATCGGCGGCATGCTTCTACGGGGGATCGAGGCCGGCTGGTTTGTCTCAGCGCCGCTGATCGGAGCGCTAGCGCCCTGGCGGCAAGTCTTTATTCTCGTTGCGCTTCCCGGCTTCGCATTGGTGCCCTTGCTTCTGTCGATCCCGGAACCGCTGCGGCAGAACAGATTAGGTCTCCTCCCGCTTTCCGAGGTTTTACGGCGACTGCTGGCGAACAATGGAACGGTATTGCGCGTATGCCTGGTGAAGGGCGTATTGGCGATCGGCGACCACGGCCTGTTCGCCTGGATGCCGACGCTGTTGCAGCGGGTCTACGGCATGACTGCCATGGAGGTCGGCGGCCTTCTCGTTCTTGCTGTGTCGGTCAGCGGAGCAAGCGCTTCCGTGCTGGGCGGTGCGCTGTCGGACTGGCTTGCACGGCGCTGGGGCGTGCCCACCCGTGTGGTCCTGTTGCTGGGATGCTACTTGCTGGCTATCGCCGGCGCGACAATGGTTTTCTTTGCCGGTACGGGACAGCAGGCCGCGCTCGCGATGGGCATATGGGCGTTCGGGTCGATCGGTGGTTACGTCGTCGGCCAGGTCGTGATGCAGGAGAGCGTCCCAAGCGAGATGCGGGCGACGACGATCGCGTTGTCCATGACCTTCATCGGGCTAATCGGTATCGGTCTTGGGCCGACGCTGGTGCCGTTGGTGGCGCTTCACGGGTTTGGTGGTGAAGCGGCACTTCAGCCAGCCATGGGCACCGTCAGCCTCGTTGCGGCCCTGCTTGCCCTCGTCGTGATCTGGCCGCCCATCAGGGTCGGCCTCGCTGTCTTGAGAACGCGGCGCAATTCAATGAGCCAGGACGATTGATCAAGGGCGCGGTTATCTCTCGCGCCGGGTACCAGGCCGCATGGCGATCAGTGCGCGTGCCCGCACGAGATCGCCCGTAGAAAAGCCCTCCTGAAATCGGCTGTAGGCAGAGGCAAGCATGTCCTCGGCTTCGTCATCTGCTCCGTGCATGCGCTTGAGCTTTACGAGGCTTGTTGCGGAGCGCAGTTCCCAGGAGAGCGCCTCGCCTTGGCGAGCGAGTTCGATCGACCTTCGATAACACGCCTCTGCCTTGTCCGGATTGCCCGGATCCTGGAAGCGGATCATGTTGCCCTTGATACGAAGAATTTCTGGTATGCCCACGACCTGTCCTCGGCTTTCGCACAAGGCGATCGCTTCGTCGATGGCAGCTAGCCCGCCGGCGAGGTCGCCCTGACGTGCAACCGCCTCTGCGTAATTGGTCAGGTAGTTGGGATAACGCATCCGGAAGCCACCCTCGCGGACCTCTGAAAGCGCGGCGCGATAGGCTACAAGGTCGATGGGACGGTTGGCGTAAAGGCACATGCGGCCACGAGTACACATCGCCATATTTCGCCAGATCGAGAGCCCATGCTTGTGGGCGTGCTCCAGGCCACGATCAAGATAGGTCCAGGCAGCATCGTAGTCGCGGACATACATGGATATAATCAGCGAGCCGTGCAGCAAGGCAGAGCAGAGCGAGACGGCGTAATTGGACGCCTCGGCCTCTTTGAGCTGACGTCGAGCGACCGCAACGGCCTGATCCGGAAAGCCCTGCAGCCAGAGCACCGTTGCCAGCGATCCTTGTGCAGTCAATCGTTGATCGAATTCAAAGCGGGCAATATCCGATCTTGTATTGTGGTTTACGGGTCGCTGGACAATGGTCTCAAGTTGCTGCCGCGATGCTGCGAGTGCACCCAGCCAGGACAAGGCTGATCCGGCTTGAGCATTGGCGTCGCCTGAGATCGCAACCTGCCCGTTGCTCTCGATCGAACGGATCTTCGTGGTGACGGCAATCGCGGAGTGGGAATCACCGGTCCACAATTCGTATTCCGACAGCCCGCGCAGGCAGGCCAATTGCATATCCGTGTCGTCGAGCTGCTCCGCGATCGTCAGCGCCTTGGTCAGAGATGATTTGACCTGTAGCAAGGGGCCACGGGTGTGCAACAAGGTTGCGCCGAGCGTGAGATTGAGGACCAAGTCGTCGCGTATGCTTCGATGTGCCTTGAAGCTGTCGTCCAGCGCTCTTTCAACGGCCATCCGGCATTCTTCAACCAGCGAAACCTGTTTCCCGAACGGAATGGCGGCCACAGTCAGCCGTACGCCCAGCGCCGCTTTGTCAGAACCCGTGAATGCCCAGCGCATCGCGTCGCGGATCTCGTTGGTCTTCGGGCCATATCGCACAAGCCATTCCGTCCGCGTCAGCCGTTCCGCTTCCGATGTCGCGCGCTCTACCAGTTCAAGGCAATGTTCAGCATGACGCCGTCTGGCACCTTCCAGTTCGTTGTTGGCGACGAGTTTCTCCAGCGCATAGGCACGGGTCGTATCGAGCATCCGATACTCGACCTGCGTGTCATGCATCTCGGCCGTCAGGAGCGACTTCGCAACGAGACCGGCGATATCCTCCACCACCCTTGAGCGCGCGATGCGCTCGTCCACAGTGACGGCACAGGCCGAGTCCAAACTGAAGACGCCGGCAAACGTGGCCAGGCGCCGCAGGATCGCCTGCTCGATGTCCGAGAGAAGCTCATAACTCCAGTCGATTGTCGCGGTCAGTGTACGATGTCGTTCGATACCTCCCCGATGACCCTGCAAGAGTCTAAACCGATCGCCGAGTTGCTCGATCAATTCGCCAAGACCGAAGGCGTCGACGCGGGTGGCCGCCAGTTCGATTGCGAGTGCGAGACCATCGAGCTTGCGGCACAGCTCCGCCGCAAGCGGTGCTTCGGCATCGCTCAGGCTGAAAGATTCAAGCCTGTCCGTTGCGCGATCAACGAACAGCTCTATCGCCGGAAATGTCAACGCGGTCTGCGCATTGAGTGCTGCCGTCTTGGCCGGCGTTCCGAGCCCCGGCAGCCGCCGCACCCGCTCACTTTTCACACGAAGGGGTTCGCGGCTGGTTGCGAGGATTCGGACGGCCGGAGCCTCAGCCAGGATGCGGTCGCAGCAAGAGGCGATGCCATTGATGATGTGTTCGCAACTATCGAAGACGAGCAACATTTGCCGCGAACGCAGGAATGCGCTGAGCGCCTCGAGCATGTTGGAGGAATGGGCTGTCAGGCCGATGGCCGTGGCGATTGCATTGGGGACGAGGTTCGGGTCCTTGAGGGGCGACAGATCGACCAGCCAGACGCCATCCTGGCATGTCCCGATCAACCGCTTGGCAACGGCCAGGGCGACCGTCGTCTTGCCAATTCCACCCGCGCCAACGATCGAGACAAGACGCGCCTCCTGCAATTCGAGCAGGATAGCATCGATTGCGTCTTGTCTTCCAACGATACGGGTGGTCGCCGTCGGCAGGTTGTGGTTCAGGGAAGCTGGAGTGTCTGCATTGAACGCATGGTGGAACGCGCCGGAATAGTGAACCGGGGCGGAGAACCGGTAGCCACGGCCGACAACTGTCGCGATATACCGTGCGGCCCCTTGCGGCTCATCCAGCGCGCGTCGCAAGGCAGCCATGTTGACCTTGAGATTGCTTTCCTCGACGAATGTGTCCGGCCAGACACGCGTCAGCAACTCTTGCTTGCCGATGACGGTCCCCGGACGTTCCACAAGCACCGTCAGGATATCGAGTGCCCGTCCCCCGATGCGAACAGGCACGTCGCCCCGCATCAGCAATTGCCGTTCGGGCAGCAGTACGAACGGTCCGAAGGCGAATGATCGAGACCGTGGTGGCGAGACGTCGTTCATCAAATGCCCCCATCATCCGTCCAAACGTTGCCGCCCCCGACGCGAACTGGCGGGCCATCCAACACGGGAAAAGCGCTCGCGCATCCTGAAACATCGGTGCGCGCTGGTGTCCAGCCGCGTTGACGTCATTTAACCGAAATTAACTCGCCAGAGCGGCACTGACACGGCTTGCTGAGCATATCAGAAATGCAAGCGGGAGAATGGACGAATGTCCCTGCTGACCCACGGTGACCAAAAATATCAATCCAACACCCTGGTCGGTGATGTTGCCGAGTGGAACGCGCTGCGTGTCGAACAACGGCATAATATTGGGCCTGGAAGGCAGAATTGCGTCGGGCGGAATTGTACGGAGCTTGTCTACATCCTGTTGGGCCATGCGAGGGTGCGACCCACCGGCGATGGTCACGCGCAGGAAGGCATGGCGCGCGCGGGGACAAGTTGGCTGGTCCCAGTCAGCCACGAGACCTTGCTCGAACTCGACGGATCGGTCGATTGCCTCTTGATTTTCCTACCCGCAAAGCTCTTGGAAGACAGCGCGGTGGCAGACGGGATAGACCCCGCCGCAACTCAACTTGCCTACGCGGGAGGCTTTAACGATCCCGCGCTGGTGCGGATCGGCACGGCCTGCATGGTCTGATCCGTGCCGATGTGACGTGGAGAACATCATGAAAAACGCCAGTCAGGCCGAAAAACAGCTTGGGCTCGCATCCATGCGATCGTCTTCGTTCCCGGCATCATTGTGCTTAACGTCGTGAACCTCTTTACGGGGGCGCCCAATTGGGTCCTCTGGGTGTTGCTGGGCTGAGGCACTGGGGCGCCTCGGTCACTGGCTGTCTGTCCGCCCTGAGAAGGCGGGCAGGCGCGAAATTCCCTGACCTGCTCCGGCCTCCAGCCGCTGGCGAAAACATGCCGTGTCGATCTAGGCCCATGACCCAGTTTCCAAGACACAGGAGATGAACATGACCGTTTCAAACGAAGCCACAGTCGTCAAAGCCGCCGCCAAGACGAACAAGCTCTATTCCGACATTGATTCCGTGCCTCGGTCAGGATCGGGACGGTTGACCCTGCTCACGCTGGCTTTGGGTACATTCTGCATCGGCACCACCGAATTTGCCAGCATGGGCATTATCCAGCTTTTTGCGGGGAGCCTTGGTGTCGATCTTTCGACGGCGACGCATGCGATAACAGCCTATGCGATCGGTGTGGTGACCGGCGCCCCGATCCTGACGATAGCCGCGGCAAGGCTGAACCGGCGCACGCTTCTTCTTCTGCTCATCGGCGTGTTCGTTGCTGGTAATGTCTTATCCGCGCTTGCCGACAGCCTGACGTTTTTCATCGCGGCACGGTTTATCAGCGGATTGCCGCAAGGCGCCTATTTCGGTGCCGGCGCCGTGGTTGCGTCCTATGTCGTAGGCCCGCGCCGCTCCGGCCAGGCGTTTGCGACTGTCATGACCGGGCTGACCATTGCAACCATCATCGGGTCACCGCTCGCCACGTTCCTGGGCCAGAACGTCGGCTGGCGGCAGACCTATCTGTGCATCGCCGCCCTCGGCCTGGTGTCATTGATCTCGCTTTGGCTTTTCGTTCCCCGGACATCCGCGCTCGATGGCGCCTCGATCGCCCATGAGTTGAACGGTTTATCCAAGGGGCGTGTCTGGTTTATGATGGCGGTCGCCGCGCTGGGAATCTCCAGCATCTTCGCCGTCTATACCTTCATCGCGCCGTTCGTGACCGATCTCGTTCTGCTTCGGCCGGAGATGATTCCGCCGGCTTTGGCTGTCTTCGGCGCCGGAATGACGGTTGGCAATCTCTACGGCGGCCGGCTTGCCGACAGGCATCCTACCCTCGGTATCACCGCCGGCTACGGCTGCACTCTCTCGGTACTTATTCTCCTGGCCCTTTGGGGTGCTAATCCCTGGGTGTTTTTTCCGGCAACGTTCGGGGTCGGGGCGGCGATGATGGTGGCCATCCCCACCATACAGGTGAGACTGACAGCTCTGGCGCCTGAGTCCGCAACGCTGATGGGCGCTATGAACCTCGCTTCTCTGAACGTTGCCAATGCGCTGGGCGCATGGGCCGGCGGCATCACGATCGGAGCAGGCCTTGGCCTTCTATCGACCGTCTGGGCTGGCTTCGTCATGACCTTGGCGGGGCTGATCCTGTTCATCCTTGCGATATCAGCAGGTCGCAGCCTGTTCGCAGGACGATGACCGGTGATCGCTGGCTGCAAGCGCGCGCGCCTGCAGCCAAAGAGTATTGAGCATGGGAGTGACCATGAGACCCAAGGTTACATTGCATATGATGTCCAGCATCGATGGCCGGATCAACAAGGTCGGCTGGCCGTTGTCGGCGGACTGTGAAGGTGCCCATGAGGCGCTGCACCGCGACTTGCGCAGCGATGCGTGGCTCGTCGGTCGCGTCACCATGGCGGAATTCGCACTCGGCGAAGTGCGTCGGATGCCTGCCGACAGGACCTATCCCCGCCAGACCTGGAAGGCAGCCGCGGCAGGGATGGCTCCCTATGCGGTCTATCTCGACAGATCGGGGTGCCTGCATCTCAACCGCGAGCGAGTAAACGGCGACGCCTTGATCGCGGTTCTGACGACCTACGTATCGGACGACTATATCGCGGAACTGCGCAGGGATGGCATCTCCTATATTTTCGCGGGCGACGCGGAGATCGACCTTGATCGTGCTCTCCACATCCTGCGCACGGAATTCGGCGTCGAGACGATCCTGCTTGAAGGTGGGGGAGTGATCAATGGCGCCTTTCTCGAGCGAGATCTGATCGATGAGGTCAGTCTTCTGATCCTGCCAATCGCCGATGGCAAGCCGGGCATGCCGACCACCTTCGACCATAATGTCGTTGGCGCGCGCCCCCTCGACCTGATTTCGGTGACGACCCTCGAAGGCGGGCTGTTGCATCTCCGCTATCAGGTCCTGCCTACGAACCAGAACCTTGACGGGGGTGCGGTCGTCGCAACCGCCTCGTAGCCATGGCGCCTCGCGCCTCTCCAGATCGAAAGGATCAAGACAGATGACACTCAAGGACATTCTCCCCGGCCGGCTGGGGTTCGGCACGGCGCCGCTGGGCAACATGTTTCGGGCGATCCCGGAGGAAGAGGCATTCGAGACTGTGGAAGCGGCGTGGAGCGACGGGATCCGCTATTTCGACAACGCACCATTCTACGGCGCGGGTCTGGCCGAAATCCGCATGGGCGAGGCGCTCGCGAACAAGCCGCGTGACGGATACGTGATCAGCACCAAGGTGGGCCGGCTGGTTCTCGACGAGATCGAGGACGTCAGTGAAAGCGGCTTTGGGGAGAACGGGGTCTTCAAATATGGCCGTCGCAACAAGGTCGTGAACGACTATTCGGCGGAAGCAACCATGCGCTCCATCGAGGGTAGTCTCGAACGGTTGAAAACCGACCACATTGAGATCGTCTGGGTGCACGACGTTGCGCAGGATTTCTACGGTGACGAATGGCTGGGCGTCTTTGAAAGCGCGCGCATTGGCGCCTTTCGGGTGCTGGACCGGCTACGCGACGAGGGGGTCATCAAGGCCTGGGGTCTGGGCGTCAATCGTGTCGAGCCGATCGAACTGCTGCTCGGCCTGAAAGAACCGCGTCCGGATGGTTTTCTTCTCGCCGGTCGTTACTCCCTGCTGGACCACGATCGCGCGTTGCAGCGCGTTATGCCCACGGTAGCGGAGCGGGGCCTCGGGATCATCGTCGGCGGTCCTTACAGTTCTGGCGCGCTGGTCGGCGGCCCGAATTTCGAATATTCGCCGGCCACCCCGCAGATCCTGGACAAGCTCGCAAAAATCAAGGCAATCGCAGACCGCCACTGCGTCAGCATGAAAGCCGCCGGCCTGCATTTCGCGCTGGCGAACCCGGCCGTTGCGGCTGTCATTCCAGGTGCCAGCCGACCCGAGCGGATCGCGGAGGACAGCGCTGCCTACGCTGAAATGGTGCCGGGCGCCTTCTGGCGCGACCTGCGCCAGGCCGGTCTCGTTAACCCCGCTGCTCCCGTTCCTCAAACGGATTGAATCACTCTCGCCTGCTGGGTGGAAAGCCGCATTATTTCGCCCCCGTCGTCACGGGACCTACGAGCGAAGGACAGGATATGTTTGCCTTACGGCATAAATTTCAAAGCCGCTATTCGCTTGTCATAGGTCTTGCCGCCTGGCTGACAATCCAGGCCACATCTGCGCAGGCTCACGTCAAGTGGTTCGCATCATACATCATAGGCGCACCACCGGCACCCGTCAGGCTTACATTGTCCAACGAATGGTTCTGGCTCGGAATTGGGCTCGTCGTCGTGTTCTTTGCCGTGGCGCGCGTGTTCGAGCGCAGCAGGTTCGGAGATCCGACACTGGACCTCATGGACAAGATGACAGCTCCGCTTTGGAACCGGCTGGATGATTACCTGAGGGCGATCATTGCTGCCTTCTTCGTCGCGATATTCGCGGTGGGCGGGGTCTACCTCACGCCGGATCTCAAGACGCCCGCCGAGTGGGTCTCATGGCTGGAGCTTGTTATCGCAGGATTGATATTTTCACGCATGACGATGCCTGTCGCCGGACTGGGCATTGTTGCACTTTGGATACTGGCGCTTCGCGATTATGACCTCTTTCATCTGTTTGACTATCTTACGCTCGGCTTAGGGGTCGCCGCATATCTGGTCCTCGAACCATCGAAGCACCAGAACTGGAGTGTCCATCGTTTGGAAGCACTTCGTTGGGGCCGGCGATCGCATTGATGTGGTCGACCCTCGAGAAGTTCGCCTATCCAAGCAGGTTTTATCCGCTGGTCGTAGAAAAGCCGTTCCTGACCTTCGGCTTGCCGCGTGACGTGTTCATTCCGATGGCCGGAGTCACAGAATTCACCCTGGGTTTGGGGCTGGTCTGGACACCGCTGATCCGCCGGCTATCGGCGTTCGCTTTGCTGGTCATATTCACAGCCGCCGTCTGGCCCTTCGGACGGGTCGACCTCGTCGGCCACGGATTAATCATGGCTGTGCTGCTCGCTGTAGGGGCGGATCAGAGCCGGTCCACGCAATTCCTGCCGAAGTTCAAGGCTAAAGTCCGCCATATCCCGGTGGGAATTGCCGTTGCGTTCCTCTTGTACGGCTCTGCCTATTGGGGACTGCATTTCGCCTTCTATGGCGGGGACGGCTATGTCGGCCCGGCGATCACGCTCAGCGCGATCGATGTCAGTAAAGCCTTCCTGAATGACACGATATGGACAGCGACGGAGGCCTAGTTACGTTCCACGCGCGCAGCGACTGAAACGCTTTTAACGTGGGCGGCCTGATCGCTCATTCTACGCCACCGCGCGGAAGAAACACGAGTAGGTTGGCGAATTCTGCGACGCAATTCCAACCCCGGTTAGGCCGAACGCCATCGATATGGATGATAGGGCAAGCACCCGGCGCGGACCGAGCCGATCCGTCAACGCCCCCGCTATCGGCGACATAAGACTGTTTACGACGGCTATCGGTGCGACGACCGCCGCCACCACGGTCCGATCCCAGCCGGTACCGCGGTCATTGGTATAATGAAAACGCTGAAGCCATATATCAGCACGATCCCGATGCTAAGATACATGCCCGCGCCGGACCCCAAAACGATCGCAATCCGTCTGGTCGGCCCCGCCGTCGTGTCCATTTCCATGTGAATCCTTGATGGCGCCGGTGGGGCCGCAGTCTACTTGTAGCAAGACACCGTGTTGTTGGCATCGTCTGAGCGAATCGTTGCTCGATTCACCAGATTTCACCGATCTTAACTCCCTTCCCAAGTGCTGTAGCGCTAGTATTCGGACAGTTACCCCGCGAACAACAGGAGGCATCGATGTCTCGCGAGCAAAGGCCAGATACCCAACCCGACGACCCGAAGCGCCGCGCCATTCTTCGCGCCGCCGGAGGAGTTGCGATCGGTGGAATTACCGGCGCTCTCTCGGTCAACGCAACTGCGTTCGCGCAAGAAACGCCCGTCGCAATCCGCGATTCAAATTCGCTCGGTGCCCGGCTCCAGGGTGTGCAGCATTTCGGTTTGACCGTGCAGAACATGGAACGCGCGTTCGAGTTCTACACGGCCGTACTCGGTGGGACCGAAGTCTTTCGCCATGGAGACTTTCAAGGCGACGCCGTGCAGAACACACTGCTCGCCGACCAGGAAATCCTGGCCAATCAGCTCGGCGTCAATCCGCGGACGATCGGCGTGCCCGATCTGAGGGGCGGCGCTCAACGGCTCGATGTGCGATTCATCCAGTTCGACAACGTCGTGATCGAACTCCTGCAATATCGCGATGCCGACCAACCGATGGGTGGTCCCAAGGCTTTCGCGGAACCGGTAGAGCACATGAGCCCGGCTTTTCCGCGCATGATGCATATCTGCTTCTATGTCCGGGATGATGTCGACTTCAACCAGTTCATCGCCGATCTTGAGGCGGAGTCAGCGCAGCGCGGCATGACGCAGGTGCGGGCAAATCGTATCATACAAGTTTCGACTGAAGACGAACGAAGGGAGGCCCCTCTGAGCGCTAACACTAATAAGGTGACCGTTGTGCCCTCGGACGGCTGGGAACTGATCTATTGCAAGGGGCCGGAGGGGGAGCAACTAGAGTTCGTGAAGGCGCTTGGACCCGTGAAAAAGCGATTTGCCGATGCATTGGCAGCGCATCTGCAACTTGCAAGCGCGCAGTAAGCGCAAAAAGAATAGCATCACTTTGTAAGCCGGCACCCGGATTTGGCCACCGGCACCGTCCCGTCGCTTGGCAAGATAAGGAGAAACGACATGATCACAACGCTTCGGCTGCAGGCTTCGGCTCTTCTGCTCGGGGGCCTGCTCGCGGGCCCCCCTCTCCAATCGGAAGCGCTCGCACAGGAAGGCCCGGGCAGGGGTTATGATAAAATTGCAAGCGGGGCCTATTCGGTTGTTGCCGAGATCCGTGCCAAACCGGGCAAAGAGGCCGAACTACGGGCCGTCACGCTTCCTCTCATTGCCCTTGTCCGCAGCGATCCCGCAAACCTCGTCTATTTTCTTCAGGAGAACCGTGAAATCCCCGGACACTTCATCTTCTACGAGATATTCGCCAACGAAGCCGACTTTGAGGCTCATAACGCCATGCCGTATGTGAAGGAGTGGTTTGCCAAGCTGCCCGAACTCGCCGATGGCGGAGTGAAGGTGATGCGAATGCACATCCTGGCGCTGTCTGGCGACTAGCACACGTTCCACGAAACGAGACGTCGGCGAACGAAGGCCAATGCGGATCTGGCGGAGAAGACGACGCTGCTTTTGCACACAACACCATCAAGACAAGAGGGGTTGCGGCTCAAGGGCAAGGTTGCGTTGGTCACAGGAGCCGCAGGTGATATCGGTTTCGCGGTCGCGGATCTGTTCAATAGCGAGGGCTCCCTAACCCGAATCTCTCAAAGTAAGGGGTGCATCGGGGGCTGCGAATCTGAGAAACTGCTTTTGCTACAAAGGCTTACCAGATTCGTAACGGAGACCCGATGCAAACAGACTGTATCTCCGCGCAGTTGGAATGGAGACCAGCAACGTCGACTATGTCTTTGGCCTTGCCCGCAACAAGCGGCTGGAAAAGGAGATCGCCGAGGCCCTGGAGGAAGCGCGCCTGGAGGCCGGGACAAGCGGCCAGGCTGCCCGCGTCTTCC
>NZ_LWBS01000440.1 GCF_001652265.1 Rhizobium leguminosarum | reverse complement strand
CTCGATCCGTTGCAGGTCGCGCTCGCTCATCGCTATCAGTCCCATCCGCAATCTCCACCGTCATCAAACCCGGGGAGAGTGACATTCCAACTTTGCAGAAACAGGACATTCCAACTTTGCGGCTACAGCACCGTATCGCATAAGATAGATTATGGAACCATAGAATGCCTTTTGATTACAATGGCATACCTTCTTCACCCATCTCATCGACCCACTCTTTTAAAATCGGCCTGCTCGAATTTGCATCTTGACGATCCAGCACATCGACGAGTTCACCTGCGGACATGCCCTCATAGAACAGCTGATCCCAGCCAACAGACTCTTTCGAAACCCGTGTCTCGGACGACGCGTGCTTGGCGACAACGTCAGGGTCAGACTGTTGAGCATTGACGGGGTTCGACGGAAAGCTCGCCGTTGCTACTCCTCAAGTGTCGGGATGACTTTCGATGGTCTTTGCAGCTCCGAGGCTGCAGCGGTTGCCGCTGCATCGGCGGGACCGCCGGAAACATGGACGGTCGGCGTTGCAAATTGGATGCCTTTTTCCGCGAATGTCTTCTTGAGCATGGCGAGCGCCTTTCGGCGGACGCCGAACTGCTCGCCGGGTTTCGTCATGAACTTCAGCCGAATCTGAACACCATAATCCGCCATCTGCTCGATCCCCTGCATTTTCAGGGGCTCGATGATATTGGGCCCGAGTTCGGCATCCTCCAGAAGCTCAGCGCCGATGCGCTTGATGGTCTTGCGGACCTCCTCGAGGTCACTGTCATAGTTCAGGGTGAGCGTAATAATATCGATGACCCAGTCGCGGCTGAGGTTTTGCACCGCGCCGAGTTCGCCGAAGGGAACGATGGTGACCGGACCGCGGTGATGGCGCAAGCGGATCGATCGCAGCGAGAAACCTTCGACCGTGCCTTTATATTTCGCCGCCTGGATGTATTCGCCGATGCGAAAGGCATCGTCGAACAGATAAAAGACGCCAGAGATGATGTCCTTGACGAGTGTTTGCGCACCGAAGCCGACCGCTATGCCGACGACGCCAGCGCCCGCCAGCAGTGGTCCGATCTGGATGCCAACGGCGTCCAGGATCATCAGGAAGCCGACAGCGCCGATCGCCAGGAACAGCACATTGCGAAGAATGGGAAGGAGGGTATTCAACCGCTGACGCCGGCGCGCGTCGGGACCATCCTGATGTCCCCCCTGCTCGCTTCGCGACGCCATCGCCATCTGACTGTCGATCAGCGTGCTAGCGAGCTTCCAGATAACGTCGGTCACCAGCAGCACGATAACAATGCGGATTCCGGCGCGGATCAAACGCGTGGCCACCGTTTCGGCTGCGGCAAGGTCGCTGAGATTGACATTCCACGCGCGGGCAATGAGCAGCGCGGCGACCACAATGAGGCCGTTCCGCAGCGTTTGCATGATGACAACAGACCATCCGACGATGGCCGGATCTTCGACCGCCTGCTCGTCGCCGGATTGAATAATGCGACGAATGATATCATGAGCCACCGAAACGGTAAGGGGCAGAAGCGTGACGACGACCACTGTCCAGAATGCACCGCGCAGCCCGGATACCCATAACAGCCACGATAGCAGGATGCTCGCGCTGAAGCCGACACAGACCAGCCGGCTCACGGGCGCCCCGTCGGAACGAAAATGCCGCAGCCAGATCATAACGATCAAAGCGATTGAAACGACACCAAGCCATGCTGCGGTAAAGAGATCGGCCAAGATCGGTGAAGCCCCGATCGTCCCGATAACTTCGATGGTGGCCCAGCCAGCCGCCAGCACTGCGACGATACCGAGGAGCCAGTAGTACCAGAACCAGGCTAGCGAGGTGACAAGAGTCAGAAGCCGCATATGCGGCAGGCGGGCGCCCGGCGCGATGACAATGCGGCCCACAAGAACGCCAAGGCGCACCATGAGCGCGGCCGATAGCAGGATGAGCGCAATATCGCGAAACACGGCAGGCCATGGAAAGAGGATAAACGCGCCGAGGCTTCCGATCAGGTAACCGACCAAGGCGAGAAGACCCATGGAAAGCCGGGCGGCGTGGAGCTTGATCCGCTGCCGGATGGTGTCGGCAGGCGCGTTCAGCACAAAATGGAGCAGCCCTCGCCCCGACCACCAGGCAAGGCGCTGGGCAACGAACCCGCCTGCGACGAAGAGCACGACTGCCAAGATCAGCCCGACAGGTTCGATACGATCATCCGTTTGGAAGACCCGGATCGCCGACTGGATCTGCCCGGGCAGGGTCGGAACGGCATCGACGAGTGTGAGCAACCTCTGGCGCAAATCCTGTAGTGACGTGGCAATCGACGTCGGTGCAGCCTCTTGCGAGACTGTTGCTGGCTGCGCCGGTTCCTGATTACCCGGAACGATCCGACTGACCAGCGCTCGTGCGGAATCATCATTCGGCATTTCGATAATAACCCGGATCGGCGCCGAAGAATTGGTCGGCTCAGCCGCCGAGGCGGGGTTTGCACTCGCCAGCAGAAGCGTTGAAAATACCACCGTCAGGAATGCGCACACTCTGCGGACGGGATGACGGTCGTCGATGATGCGCATATAGCCGTGGTCCCCGCGACGGTGTGGTCGCTTTTGCCGGGTTGGTCGAAACTTCGGACTTTGTGAAGCGTTGCACGACCAACGTCAATTGACGAACCGATCTCGGGGACGCTGACTGTGAACCAAAGGCTAGAGCATGATGCCGAAAAGTGTGAGCGGTTTTCGGACGACATCATGCTCTAACTATAGAATTTAGAACAGGATTCAGATTAGGCCGACCCGGCCTAAAATCATCCTGTTCTAGGCGGCTTTAAGACCGCAAGCTTCTGAAAGCGTCCTTGATCTCTTGACCGAAGAGTTCTGGCTCCTCCCAGGCGGCAAAGTGACCGCCCTTGGAGGCGTGGTTGTAGTAGATAAGTTTCGGATAGGCCTTCGACAGCCAGTGCTTTGGCGGCTTGTAGACCTCTCCGGGAAACACCGTGACGGCGACCGGGACTTTGACGGGCGTGAGTTTTGCGCCCGACATGGCGTTTTCCCAATAGATGCGACCGCTGGAGGGGCCGGTGTTCGTCAGCCAATACAGTGTGATGTTGTCGAGGATGGCATCCTTGCCAAGGGCCTGTTCGGGATCGCCGCGTGTATACACCCAGTCGGCTAACTTGTCGTAAAGCCAGGCAGCGAGGCCGACCGGAGAATCCGCAATGCCGTAACCGACCGTCTCCGGCCGCGTGCTCATGATCGCTGCATAGCCGAAGCCATTGTTGAGGAAGTCCCGAGCGTCGTCGAAGACGACCTTCTCATCCTGAGACAAGCTATCGGGAGCCGGCCCTCCATTTTTAAGAGCCTGCGCTGCGTCCGCTGGAAACGTCGTGGCGCGTTCGACCCTGTTGACGTGGATCGCAAGCAGCCCATCGGGCGCCTGGCGACCCAAGGCGTCGCTGATGATCGCGCCCCAGTCGCCGCCCTGCGACACATAGCGGTCATAGTTCAGTCGCTTCATCAGCACGTCCCAGGCAGCCGCGATCCGCTGGGAGTTCCAACCCGTTGCTGCAGGTTTCCCGGAGAAGCCGAATCCTGGAATCGAAGGGATCACCAGATGGAAGGCATCATCAGCCGTGCCGCCATGCGCCGTCGGATCCGTGAGCGGCCCGATGACATTAAGCAGCTCGAAGACCGAACCTGGCCAGCCGTGGGTCATGATCAGCGGCAGCGCGTTTTCATGACGGGAGCGGACATGGATGAAATGGATGTCCAGTCCATCGACGGTGGTGAGAAACTGCGGAAATGCATTCAGCCTGCTCTCCGCCTTCCGCCAGTCATAGGACGACTGCCAGTAGCGCACCAGCTCCTTCAGCCTGTCGGGCTGAACGCCCTGCGAACGATCCATGACGGTTTCGCCGTCGGGCCAGCGGGTCTCGGCAAGACGCCGCCTGAGATCTGCAAGCGCCGCCTCGGAGACCTCAACCTTGAACGGTCGGATCTCCTCGGACGCGACAACGACATCAGCGGCGTCGGACGCGCGCGGAAGGAGAACGGCGGTTATGCCGGCCGCGGCAAAGCCTGACAGCAGCGAGCGGCGCGATATGTCGCGGTGTTTCAAAACGTTCAGCATTGCCATGATGCCATGTCCTTTCGTGATATCGAGGAGAGGAAAAGATGCCCTGCCCCGCTTCAATGCCGAAAACGTCAGGCCGCGTCCGCACCGGAACGAAAGATCAGAAACTTGTTGCCTTCGGGATCGCGAAAATAGGCGCAGTAAGGACCCGTGCCGTTCTCGCCACGCGGACCAGGAGCCCCTTCGTCCGAGCCACCCGCCGCCAATGCAGTTGCATGGGCTTCGTCGACCTTTGAACGGGACGGAGCTTCGAATGCAATCATTCCACCGTTGCCGACGGTGGCAGGGCGGCCGTCGAACGGCTTGATGATGCCGAATTCGAGCGTGCGATGACCGTACTTGTCGTAGAATACCGAGGCGGCATCCAGATCGTTGGTGCCGACAGTGGCGTGGCCCGGGAGGCCGCGGACCTTGTCGGGGGCGGCCGCAACCTGTCTGCTTTGGGTAATGTCAGTCATATCAGTTCTTCCTTATATTGTCGCGGCCGACGCTCTGCCTTCCGCATGCCAACGCCGACGAGCTGTCTCAAATCGGCGGCAGGTGGATATTTGGGCGGGTCGACGGCCGGCCGGCACCTCGGGAAAGTGAGAGGCACCCTCTCGTTCAGATGTCAGCCTTGGGCAGCCGGGTTGCAGCGCTGCCGCCGTCGAGAGGGTTCCTCTCACTTTCTCCGGCTACCGCGGGCTGACGCCATGCTCAATTATTTGTGGAGACAGCCGGCTTTTGAGCTTTGGCTGACCGCCGTTCAGAAAGGACATCCTATGTCTAAGGACAAAATCGCAAGTACTGCATCAGCCGCAGCAACTCTCTCTACCCAGACGGCTGAAGCCTTCGCTTCCGCTTCCGGAGAAGCCGCGCAAGACACCGTCGACTTCATCGAGATCGACGACCTCCTCACGCTGAGGAGGAAGGTTGTCAGCGCCCCCGCTCCAAAAGGCACCGTGCTTTGCCTGCATGGATTTCCGGAAACGCTGACGGTGTGGAAGGACATTGCGACAACGCTTGCTGGCGACTACGACGTCCACGCCTTCGATTGGCCGGGCTACGGGCAATCGTCGCGCCCGGCCTTCGAGCGGTTTTCCTATGCGCCGAGGGCGTACGCCCGAGTGTTGAAGGCCTATATCGAGCGGGCAGGCATCGACGGGTCGAAGCTCGTGATCTATGCGACTGATATCGCTGCCCTCCCCGCTCTGCTGCTCGCCCTCGAAGAGCCGAAAATCGCCAGACAGATCATCGTCGGAGACTTCGCGCCGTTCGACCGGCCGCAATATATGTGGGAGAACCTGCAGAACCTCAAAGCCGAGCCGACCGCCTCGCCTACCCGCACCTACATGAACAAGACGAGCGACGAGATCCTTCAGAACGTGCACAGGCGCGGCCTCTCATCCGCTGAACAATTCGATCTGCCGATCGAGGTCCAGCAAGACATGAGCCATTCGTGGAGCCTTGACGGCGTCACGTCGGCGGACGCCTTTGCCCACTACTACGCGAATTTCACCCGCGACTAGCATCACCTGGAGGCCAACCTCGACCGGCTGAAAACGCCCGTGAAAGTGATCTGGGGCGAGAAGGACATCTATATCAGCAGCGAGATGGGCATCGAGTTCGCTGGCAAGATCGGTGCAAAAGTCGATGTCCTGCCCGGCATTGGTCACTTTCCGCACCTTCAGAACCCGAATCAAACAGTTGAGGAGATCTACGCATCATTCAGATAATGTTTGATTATCTTCATGAGGATGCGCGCAGCCGCAGCAGTGCCCAGTCGACGAAAGCACGCACCTTCAACGCGAGAAGCCCCTGTCGTGCGTAGACGATATGAATGGGCTGGGGTCGGCCGTCGAAATCGCGGAGGATGGGAACGAGCGCGCCGGACGCCAGCTCGTCTGGAATCTGATAGTCGAACAGTCGCGCGATCCCCGCCCCGCCGACGGCCGCCGCAACACAGTTTGCCGCGGTATTCACCTCAAGCCGGTTGCGAGGCACCGCCTCTATCGGCGTGCCGTCGACGTCAAACGTCCAGAAAAATGTTCGCTTGTTGAAGATGATCCCGGCGTCGACGACGGCCAGCAATATGCGCATCGCTTCGAGACGATCCATCTGATACCGCCATTAAGATGCCGCTTCTGTTCAAGCCCAGCCTAATACTTGGCTTTAGTCAAGCAGCTTGCGTATGGCCATGATCCCTTTCGCAGCATCCGACCAGGATTGACGCCAGATCAAAATGCCGACGCTGAGGATGGTGGCAACAGCGAAGGGGATCGGCCCGAGGAACCAGAAGGCGGCTGCGAAGGTGAAGTAGTAAGACCGGACGCCGACGCTGAACGATCGAAGCGCAGGGTTCAAAACCAGGGTCAGGGCGTTCGTCCAGCCGCCGATGTCCCTCTCCTCATCGCGGGATGGGCTCGCCCCGATCGCCGCCAGGCAATAGTTGATCTGCCGGACCGCCCAGATGAAATCGGATAGTCCCCGCAGCAGCGTCGCCATGATCAGGAGGACCTTGCACTGGAAAAACCACGCCGGATCCTGGGCCGCAAACATCGCGATCAGGCCGCCACCCGATCCATAGTTCGGCTCCATGAACAGCGCGCCGCTGAGCCCGACGATGACAATGAGATTGGCGGAGCCGAAGAAGGACGCCGAATTGATCGTGTGCCCGAGGATCGCGGCGTCGCCGATGAAGTTGTTGTCTCGGGTCAGGACCTCCCGCATCCAGGCGGTGCGAACGCGCACCATATCAATGGAAAGGCTGTCATTCCTTCTCGGCCATCCCGCTGCCATCAAAGGCTCGACCGCCACCCAGACGAGAAGGAAGAAGACGATCGCCGCGACATTTAGAAAATCCATGATGCCCCCGAACTGAAACTGGATTTTCCTGAACAGTACTTCGAGCTGATGGCAGCTCCAAGCGTCTATCGCCGCCCTGCCCTTCAGTTCATCAACCTATATTCGGGTCTTCCAAGTCCCCTCGCGGACCGCCGCGAGGTAACGGGACATCGTCGCAGCCCGAAGCCGGATGTGCTCGATCGCCTGCTGCGGCGTCACGGCCAGGAAGCCGACATGGTCACGTGGGCGCAACTGGACGAAAGCGTCCAGATCCGAATCCACCACCGTGGCGATCTTGGGATATCCTCCGGTCGTCTGGTGGTCGGCCAGCAGAATGGTGGGAACACCGTCTCCGGCGACCTGCACTGAGCCCCGCACGATCGCTTCCGATGGCATGTCCAGCGCCGCACTTGGCGCAAGCGACGGACCTTGGAGGCGTACGCCCATGCGGTCATAGGCGTCGCTCAGGCGGAAAGGCGACGAAAGGAAATTCGACAAGGTTTCTTTCGAGAAGAACCGATCCTGCGGGCCGACCACCACACGTAGCTCGGATCGCGGTCTTGCGATGACCGGACATGTGATCGGACCATGTCGATCATCCCGCACGTCCGGATCGGCGACGGTGAGCGTCTGTCCGGCTGCAAGGCGCCCGCCGCCGAGGCCGGAGAGACTGTGAGTCGACATGCTGCCCAGCCAGGTCTTCGCCTCGATATGACCGGCGAAGGCCAGATACGTCCAGCTTCCCCAGTATCCCCCACGGATCGCCAGCCGCTCCCCGGCCCTCAAGGTGGCGACCATCCATGCGCCGCGCTTGTCGCCGGCATGCTCTACGATGAAGCCTCCTCCGGCGACGGCGAATGTAATGTCCCCCGACAGGCAGTCGAGAACCAGGCCGCCCATGGAGACTTCGATTGCCGGCTGACCGGCAGGATTGCCGACGGCGGCGTTGGCGGCGGCAAACGAGGTCCTGTCCATCGGACCGGAGGCCGGAACGCCATACCGCATCAATCCGTGACGTCCTCCGTCCTGGACCGCGACGTGAGGACCCGCGAAGTTGATGGCAAGGACAGCTTCGCTCATGCGGGGCACCTCGCGTCGAATTCGGCCCTCGATATGCGGCGGAAACGCACCGCGTCGCCGACGTCGAAAAGGAACGGACGGTCGTTGGACGCGGCGTCGAGGATCTTCGTCGGCGAGCGGCCGATGATCCACCAGCCGGTCGGCATAGTCAGCGTGCTCACCAGGCATTGCGGACCGGCGATCAGCACGCTTCCGGCGGCGATGCCGCGAATAGGCGCCGGCTTCCTCGGCTGCTGAATGGCTTTGGGCACGCCTGCAAGGTAGGCATATCCTGGAGCGAAGCCGTACATGAAGACGCTGTAGTCGCCGGAGAGATGGGCGGATATAACGTCTTCCGGCGATAATCCGCTTGCCTCGGCGACGGCGGCAAGATCGGGCGCAAGATCAGGATCGTAGCAGACTTCGACTTCACGCATCGCTCCAATCGTCTCTGGAACCTCAGCCGCCAGACGCTCGGCAATGGCCGCCTCCGTCGTCCGGTGATCGGCCACGAGCGGATCGAAGCATACGAGAATGCTGGCATAGGCCGGAACGGCTTCGACGAATCCTTCAAAGGGTGCCGCCTTCAAGGCGGCATCCAGCTTGACGACCTGATCGTGGATCCGTTTATCGATGGTCGCGCCGAATTCGACGAGCACCGCTTGGCCGCCCACCGGACGGTAATTCGGAACGCTGCCGGACGCTGCGGATGGGTCCTGTGACAAATCAGTCGGCACCTTCGATCAGAATGAAATCCGCATCCGCGGCCCGCGCGCAGGTCCCATAGGCGTCCGGATCGGTGACGGTAACCTCGGCGATAGGATGGCCTTTGGCCATCACCTGTTTTCCTTAGTCGGTTGGAGGAATGGTGCCACCTCGATGCCTGCCTTTTGCAGTTCCTGGCGCACGTGGACGGCCATGGCGAGCGCTCCTGGGCTGTCCCCGTGAACGCAGATCGAGTGCGCATCGAGAGTGATCGGAACGCCGTCGACCGTCGGCATGAGGCCGCTGGACAGATACTCGATCAATCTCGAAGCAGCCTCCACGGGATCATCGATCATCGCTCCCGGCAAGTTGCGCGGAACGAGCCGACCCGTGGAGAGGTAGCCGCGGTCAGCAAAAATCTCGCTGAAGACGGTCATGCCGGCATCGCGGGCCGCATGCACCAGCTCTGTCCCGGAGATCGCCAGTATCGCGAGTTCCGAAGAGACTGCTCGGGTTGCACGGATGATGGCGTCGGCGACCGGCCGTTCGTCGGCCGCCCAATTGGCGAGTGCGCCGTGCGCCTTGATGTAACGGACTCGGGCGCCCGCCAGAGCCGCAGCACCCATCAGCGCTCCCGTTTGCGTCGCGACAAGCTGCTCGACCTCCCGGATGCTCAAGGGGATCAGGCGTCGTCCGAAACCCTCGCGATCTGCAAAGCCCGGATGGGCTCCGGCGACGACACCCCGCTCGCTTGCCAGGGTAAGCGTCTCCACCATGGTCGCGGGATCTCCGGCATGGCCACCACATGCAATGTTCGCACTGGTGACGACGTCAAGGATCGCCTTGTCGTCGCCCATGCGCCAGGGTCCAAACGCCTCCCCCAGATCAGAATTGAGATCGATTTTCGTCATGATTTCCGTCAACCCTTCGCGCCGGTCTTGTCAGCTTCGTCGCATTCTGGAACGTCGAAGCCGAGGTGGAGCACATCTTCACCGTGCGCGTCAAGAAACCGACGCTGCTGGCTGCGCGTGGCGGTCTCAGGCCGCCTCCCGCGCGGGGCTCAGGTGGCAAGCTTACCATTCATCCGGCACAGATCGAACCCATCAAGCGCGGGTTCCTGCCAAGCGAGGAAACGCTGGAATGGACGCGAAATGTCCTTGCAGTTGCGTCTGATAGAAACGCGGTTAAAATCGGGGCTGAAATGGTCGACCTTCGGCCGGTGCTTCAGGGATGAAGCCGGAAACCCGTCGCAATATGCGGGCATCGTATTTCCGACGAATGATCACGTCCAGCAGGACGAATTGTCCGCTCACTGCAGGGCGGCAATGAAAATTGCGCGGTCATCCGGCCTGCAGACGACGGCCGATGCGCTTGAAGCGATTCTCAAGGAGCTTGCCAAGTCGATGCCTTCAGACATCGCGCCGATTCATTGATTTCCTTCCGCGCAGTGGTGGTTTTGCTCTTGAGCATGTCGCGCAAAGGGCGGCGTTCGCAATCAGGCACTCACATCCGTCACTGCCGTCTCACCTCCTGGATATGACCGGCAAATCCTGCAAGCAGCACGCCGAGCGGAAGACGCCGAACCAGCCTGGCTGCAATGAAGGTTGCGCCGATCGCCGCGGCAAGTTTCAGCCAGGGATAGTCGCCGAGCTGGACATGGGCGCTTGCATCGACCGATGCCGCCTTGGCTTTCAGCGCCGCTTCTGCATCCTCGCGCAGCAGGCCGATGCGGGCATTCAGCAGCCTGACTTCATGCTGCAGGGCGTTCAGGCTCTCGTCGGCCTTTTCACGCGCGGTCTGCTCCGCGGCATCGGCAAAGGGCGGATCGCCTTCCTCGATCAGTTCGTCGGGGTCAGGTGGAAGGCCGTGGCGGTTGATGGACGATTGCATCGACATGTCCTCGAATAGGTGAGCGAGGGAAATGAGACCCGGCATTGCAGCCGGGCCTCCTGATATCAATGGTCGCGCCGGAAACCCTGGCTCTGGTGAGATCCGCCTTGCGATTGGCCCTGCGATTGCCGATCGGCATCGTCCGATTGTTTGGAGCCGGGGTCGGTGCCAGGGTCGGGGAAGGTATAGGCACGCACCTTGGCACTTCCATGCGCGGTGTCCCGCATCGCCACCGGGCGCGCATCATCAAATGCGCTCTCGGACACGGCGAGGTCTTCCGAGGCTTTGCCGCCCTGGGCCGCTCCAGCAAAACCGGTATTGGACGCGCCTTGCTGTCTGTCCTCCAACGACCAGAGATCCGCCCGCTCATCCATATCGATGCTGCCTTCGTCGTCCAGAATATCGTGGACTGTCTCATAAAGTGCGTCATCGATATCATTGACCTGGACGAGGAAGCCGCCTCGCCGCAGCCCTTCTGCATAGACCGCACGATCCTCATCGGGGAAGAAGAAGTCTACCAGCGCGTCGAAGAAGCCGCTGCGGTCGTCGCTCATGACGCCGGCATTTTTTCTGTCCGCCTCATATCCGGGCATCAGCCTTATTCTCGCAACCGGCACGCCCGCGTCTTCAAGACGGGAGACGGCGGATTCGGCCTCCGATCGGCTGTCGAAGAATGCGGCAAGGCTGCTGCCACCCGTCGGGCCCGAAAAGGCCGGGTTGGTATCGTTGTAAATGCTGCCCATTTGGCTCTCCTCTCGGTGTGCAGATCCAGCCGCCAATCCGAGGTCTGGCCAACCTCTGGCCGAAGTCTGGCTGACGTCTGGTTTCCTGACCTGAAGAACCGGTGGCTGAGTTGAATGTTCCACGGGAATTGCGATGCTCTGCCATATCGCCTGCGGTTCCATAACGTCGTCTGCCATCAGATGCGCAGAGCCACAAATTGCGCCGGCTGCGAAATCCCTCAGCGGTTGACGTCAAACCTTCGAAACGCTAGCACGGCTTTGACGCATTGGGGACAATTCATATGGACATCTTTACGGCAGCCGGTCTGACGGCTTTGCTGCAGGTCATCGCTATCGACCTCGTTCTCGCCGGCGACAACGCCGTGGTTATTGGTCTTGCCGCTGCCGGCCTGGAGGCCACGCAACGCCGCAAGGCGATCATCGTCGGCATTTTGGCCGCGACCGTACTGCGTATTCTCTTTGCCAGCGTTGCAGTCTATCTGCTGGCGATCGTCGGTCTGCTACTGGCCGGCGGCCTGCTGCTGCTCTGGGTCTGCTGGAAGATGTGGCGCGAGATTCGCGCCGGTCACGGCGAGAACCACGAAGCGGCAGGTGCCGAAGGCGCGCCGAGAAAGACCTTCTTCCAGGCGGCGACCCAGATCGTCATCGCCGACGTCTCGATGTCGCTCGACAACGTTCTGGCCGTTGCCGGTGCTGCACGCGAACATCCGAGCGTGCTGGTCATCGGTCTTGCCCTGTCGATCGCGCTGATGGGCATCGCCGCAAACCTGATCGCCCGCTTGCTCAACAACCATCGCTGGATCGCCTATGTCGGTCTGCTGATCATCCTCTATGTCTCGCTCGACATGATCCACCGCGGCGCGGTCGAGGTTCTGCCTTATATGCAGTGACCCTGCACCCAGTGTCGGGGCTCAAGCCTCGATCCTGACCGCGGTCTCGAAGCTCATCTGGTCATACGCCGGCGCCACATGGTCCGGCGTCTGAGCCATCACCACATCGTAATCGAGCGGCGTGTGCATATGGGTGAGGATCGCCTGTTTCGGCTTCAGCCGGCCGATCCAGTCGAGCGATTGTTCCAGCGACAGATGGCTCGGATGATAGGTATATTGCAGCGCGTCGATGATCAGCACGTCGAGATCTTTAAGCTTCTCGACAGTTTGCGGCGGGAAGTCGCTGATATCGCTGCAGTAAGCCACATCGCCGATACGGAAGCCGAGAGAGTGGATATCCCCGTGCTGCTGGATGTGCGGATGAAACGGGATCGTGCCTCCGGGGCCGTGGATTTCCAGAGGTTCATCGAGATTTTCGATGACGATCGGCAGCACGATCGGCGGATAATTGCTGCTCGGCGGCGTCTCCAGGCAATAGCCGAAGGCTTCCCGCAGCCTGTCCATCGTAAATTGGTCGGCAAAGATCGGCACCCGGCGGCGCGTATTGTGAAAATAGCCGCGCAAATCGTCGATGCCATGAATATGGTCGGCGTGCGGATGGGTGTAGAGCACCGCATCGACATGATCGACACCTGCCCTGATCATCTGCTCGCGGAAATCCGGCCCGGTATCGATGACGACGGTCGTCACCCCGCCATCCGCTGCGAATTGCTGCACCATGAAGGCGGCGCGCGTGCGCCGGTTCTTCGGATTGTCGGGATTGCAGGCGCCCCAGTCGCCGGTGATGCGCGGCACGCCCGGTGACGACGAACAGCCGAGAATGGTGAAACGCCGCCGGTAGAGCACGCCGCTAGATCCTCGGCATCTTCGAGAACAGGCGGAAAGCGTTCTCCGTCGTAATCCGCGCGACCTCTTCATAGGAAAGGCCGATCGTATCGGCGAGCACCTCGGCCGTGTTAACGACATAGGACGGCTCATTGCGCTTGCCGCGCCAGCGCTTCGGCGCCAGATAGGGCGCGTCCGTTTCCACAAGCAGCCGCTCATGCGGGACCGTCTTGGCGATCTCTCGCAGCTCTTCCGATTTCGGGAAGGTCAAAATGCCGGAGAAGGAGATGTATCCGCCGAGCGCGACGCCGGTCTTGGCAAGTTCGGGGCCCGCCGAGAAGCAGTGCAGGATAAAGGGGAAGGCCCCCTTCCCGCTTTCCTCGGTCAGGATCTCAGCCATGTCCTCGTCGGCGCTGCGGCTGTGGATGACGAGCGGCAGCTGAGTCTCGCGCGCCGCCGCAATATGGCGCCGAAAGCCGGTCTGCTGGTCCTCAGGCTTTTGCGTGTCATAGAAATAGTCGAGACCGGCCTCGCCGATCGCCACCACTTTCTGATGGGCATTGGCGAGTCGCACCAGCTCTTCCGTCTGGATATCCAGCTCTTCGTCGGCATTGTTCGGATGCGTGCCCACGGAGCAGAATATCGAGGGATATTTCTCCGTGATGGCAAGCAGCGTATCGAGCTTGCGCACCCGCGTCGAGATCGTCACCATCTGCGCAACACCAGCCGAATGCGCACGCGCGACGATCTCGTCCCGCTCTGCCTCGAAGTCGGCGAAATCAAGATGGCAATGCGTGTCGATCAGCACGGCCTTAAGCCTCCGGAGCCACGTAGCGCGGGAAGACCGGCGTCGGCGCTTCAAGCGCCGTTCCGGCAACCAGACGGCCGGCTTCGCCGAGGGCGGCAAAATCGCGCTTGTCTGCAGCTGCCGCGACAAGATCGAGCAACTTGCCGGATGATTCAGGCATGAAGGGCTGAAGCAGGATGGCAATCTGGCGCACGACTTCGGCGGTCACGTAAAGCACGGTGCCCATACGCTCCGGATCGGTCTTCTTCAGCGCCCACGGCGCCTGGCCGGCGAAATAACGATCGGTCTCGGAAACGACCGAAATGATCGAGGCGAGCGCCCGGTGGATCTGCTGCTTGCCCATGTCCTCGCGGGTCGAGGCGTGCAGCGCGTCGACCTCAGCCAGCATCGCTCTGTCCTCGTCGCTGAGCGCGCCGCATTGCGGGATCTTGCCGTCGCAATTCTTGACGATCATCGACAGCGACCGGCTGGCCAGATTGCCGATGCCGTTGGCGAGGTCGGAGTTGATGCGGGTGCCGATCGCCTCTTCGCTATAGCTGCCGTCCTGGCCGAAGGACACTTCGCGCAGGAAGAAGTAACGTACCTGGTCGAGGCCGAAATGGTTCACCAGATTGACCGGATCGACGACGTTGCCGAGCGACTTCGACATCTTCTCGCCCTTGTTGAGCAGGAAGCCGTGGGCAAAGACACGCTTCGGCAGCGGCAGCTTCGCCGACATCAGGAAGGCCGGCCAGTAGACGGCGTGGAAGCGGATGATGTCCTTGCCGATGATGTGCACGTCGGCCGGCCAGTATTTCGCCCGCGGGCCCTTCCTGTCCTCGATATAGCCGGTCGCGGTGATGTAGTTGGTCAGCGCGTCGACCCAGACATACATGACGTGGGCCGGATCGTTCGGCACCTTGATGCCCCAATCGAAGGTCGTGCGCGAGACCGAGAGGTCCTTGAGGCCCGACTTGACGAAGGAGATCACCTCGTTGCGGCGCTCGGCTGGGCCGATGAAATCAGGGGTTTCCTCGTAATGCGCAAGCAGCTTCTCCTGGTATTCGGAGAGCTTGAAGAAATAGCTTGCCTCTTCCACCCACTCGACAGGCGTGCCCTGCGGCCCGTAACGCACGCCGTCGGCGCGCAGCTCCGTCTCGCTTTCCTGGTAATAGGCCTCGTCGCGCACCGAATACCAGCCGGCATAGCTGTCCTTGTAGATGTCGCCATTGTCGGCCATCAGCTTCCAGATGTTGCGCGACGTCTCGTGATGACGCTCCTGTGTGGTGCGGATGAAATCATCGTTCGAAGCGTTGAGCAGTGTCGCCATCGCCTGGAATTCGCCGGAATTGCGGTCGGCGAGCGCCTGCGCGGTGATGCCCTCGGCGCGCGCCGTCTGCTGCATCTTCTGGCCGTGTTCGTCGGTGCCGGTCAGGAAGAACACATCCTTGCCGTCGAGGCGCTGGTAACGCGCCATCGCATCCGTCGCGATCAGCTCATAGGCGTGGCCGATATGCGGCTTGCCGTTGGGGTAGGAAATCGCGGTGGTGATGTAGAAGGGTGTCTTGTCTGTCATGGCGGCCAATGTCCGGCTAACTCTATAAAAATGGTCAGCCGCTCTTAGCGCATGTCACCGTCAAGCGAAACATCAAGTTTTACCGCCGCCAATGATTTCCGGGACGATGGGGCGTGAACTTGACTCAGCTTCTGCCGCAATCTACCGGTCATGGAAAAGAGGGCGGGACAGAACGAAGTGCCAGTTTTCATCTACCGGAATGGTCGTCGCTGCGCGCCGTCAGGGGCGCTTGTTTGACATTCCAGCCGCTCTATTCGTTTTCCGGCCTGTTCGTGGGCGCTCTCGTCGGCATCACCGGCGTTGGCGGCGGCTCGCTGATGACGCCCCTGCTGGTGCTTCTCTTCGGCGTCCATCCCGCCACCGCCGTCGGCACAGATCTTCTCTATGCGGCGATCACCAAGACGGCAGGTACGGCCGTTCACGGCATGCACGGGCGCGTCAACTGGAAGATTGTCGGCAGCCTCGCAGCCGGTAGCCTGCCGGCCGCCCTGCTGATGCTATGGCTGCTGGCCGGCGTCGATCGCAAAAGCATCGGCGTGACCAATACCATCACCACGGCGCTCGGCTGGCTTCTCGTCATGACCGCGATCATGCTGGTCTTCCGTGGCCCGATCCTCGAATTGGCGCGCCGCGCCATCGGTGATCGCACGCCGCCGAAGCCGACGACCATCCTCGCCCTCACCGTCATTCTCGGATTCGTTCTCGGCGTCCTCGTCACCTTGACCTCCGTCGGCGCCGGCGCGCTGGGGGTGACGATCCTGCTGGTCCTCTATCCCAGGCTCGATGTGCGCGAGATCGTCGGTTCCGATATCGTCCATGCAGTACCGCTGACCTTGATCGGCGGCACGGGCTATTGGCTGATCGGCGAGATCGACTGGCCGATGCTGCTTGCCCTGTTGATCGGCTCTATCCCCGGCATCATCATCGGAAGCCTTCTGGCGCCGAGGCTGCACGAACGCACCATCCGCATCGTCCTTGCCGCCACGCTTGCCGTCGTCGCAGGTAAGCTGCTGACCGGCTGACAATGCATGTCGCCCAAAAGTGTGCAGCGGTTTTGGGATAACGACATGCATAAATCAGAGAATTAAAGCGCTTTCGCGCTTTAAACGCCCGGCTGCTTGATATCCGCGAGAATGCTGATGATCGTCTGCTTGCGATCGAGATTGTAGCCATCGGAAATGGTGAGCCGCTCGGTGATCTCGGAATAGAGCCTCGCCAGCCGCTCCGCCGCGGCGATCTGCCCCTCGCCCGCTGCCGCGCGGGCGCGGTTCATGATGTCGTCGCCGACATGGTTGACGAAGAAATCAAAGATCGTGTCGCTTTCCCTGCCTGAAAGCGCGTCGGCCAACCGATGCATCGCCTTGCGGGCTGTCGGCCCCTCAGCGGAAAGCATCTCGTCATAGGCGGCGATGATCTCGCCGCCGCCATAGTTCAACAGTTTCAGCGCCTCGCCGACGCTGCCTTTGGCGGCCGAAAGCACCGCTCCGCCCTCGCCTGATATGCCGAGATGGGCAAGGGCCGCGACGAGTGCTTCGTCGGTAAGCGGCGCCAGTTTCAGCGGTAGGCAGCGCGAGCGGATCGTCGGCAGCAGCCGTCCCGGCGCGTGCGAGAGCACCAGGAACAGCGCCCGCTTCGGCGGTTCTTCCAGGATCTTCAGGATGGCGTTGGCTGCATTGCGGTTCATGTCGTCGGCAGGATCGATGATGACGATCCGCCAGTTGCCGGTGCCTGATGTCTGCGAGAAGAACTTGCCGGCGCGGCGCACCTCGTCGACGGTGATTGCCGATTTCACCTTGCCGGTCTTTTCGTCTACCGGCCGGGCAAGGTGCAACAGATTATGCGAGGCACCGGAGGCGATCTGCCGGCTGACGGGAGAGGCAGGATCGGGATCGCCGATCGTCTCCGCCGCTGTCTCGGGATCGGGATGCGAGAGCACGTGATTGGCGAAACGGAAGGCGAGCGTCGCCTTGCCGATGCCCTCCGGCCCCTCGATCAGGATGGCGTGGTGGCCCTTGCCGGACCGGTAGGACTGCGCAAGGAACGCCTCCGCCTCTTCATGGCCGAACAGCCTGGTATTTTCCCCCGGCCAGATGGCGCCGTCGAGCAGTCCGGGCCTTTCTTCACTCATAATGGGCTTCACTCATGATGGGCGGCTTCCGGCATTCGCAAACGACCTGCGGGCGACAGCAACTGTTTGACGATCGCCAAGATCTCGGCGGCGATCGCCTCCTCGGTCTGCATGGCGTTGACCACGTGGCAGCGCTCCGGCTCGCGGGCGGCGATATCGAGAAAGGCCTCGCGCCGTTTCTCGTGCGTTTCAAGCCGCTCTTTTTCGAAGCGATCGGGACCATCGGCGGCAGCGCGCTTCTGCGCCCGCTCCAGCCCGACCTTGGCTGGGATGTCGAGGATCACGGTACAATCTGGCATCACCCCGTTGATGGCGATACGCTGCAGCGTCTCGATGAAATCGGGCTCGAGATTGCCGGTAATACCCTGGTAGACGCGGGAGGAATCCATGAAGCGGTCGCAGAGCACGACCTTGCCTGATGCAAGGGCCGGCCGGATCACCTCTTCGACATGGTCGTTGCGCGCCGCCGCAAAGAGGATCGCCTCCATCCGCGTGCCGAAGGCCTCGGCAGCCCCCGACAGCAGCACGTGGCGCACGGCCTCGGCACCCGGCGATCCGCCTGGTTCGCGCGTCATCAGCACGTCGTGACCTTCGCCCTTCAGCGCTTCGGCGAGGCGGCGGATCTGCGTGGATTTCCCAGCGCCTTCCCCGCCTTCAAACGTAACGAACAATCCCGTACCGGATGACAATGACAACTTCCCGCATTCCAGGCGCCGCACGCGCCCCGCTCCTTCTATCTATCCGAAGATATCATGGAGGAAAACCTTTCGCCGCGGCGACATATTCACCTTTCCCGGCAAATTGCATTGGAAACCGAATGTTCAGCCGGGCGCGGACGTGTCCCAGAGCCAGGAGAAGAAAAGCGATTCGCCGAGTTCCAGCATGGCGTCGACCGCCCGGCTGCTGAGCGAGCCCTCGCCGACTGCCTGCACCGTATAAAGCGGCACCTCCCTGAGCAGCCGGCTGCCGGCGAAAATCCTCAGCGTGCCCGCTTGGGTATCCGGCATGACTGGCGCCGTCAGCGGCCAGTGATAGACGATGCGCGCCGACAGCCGGTCGGGATTGCTGATCGGAATATAGACGCTGACCGGCGCCTTGGCGACGAGACCGACAGTGCGCGACGTGCCACCATAGACGCTGGCGGCACCGATCACTTCCTTCTCAGCGAAGATCTGCCGGTTCTCGAAGGCCGTCAGTCCCCACTCGAGCACCCGCTTGGTCTCCTCCGTCCGCTCCTTGTCGGAGGCGATGCCGGCAAGCGCCAGAAACAGCCGCCTGCCGTCGCGCTCGACCGAAGCGACGATCGAATAGCCCTCGCCCTCGGTAAAGCCGGTCGCCAGCCCGTCGGCGCCGAGATCAAGCCCGAGCAGCGGGTTGCGGTTGCGCTGGAAGATCTTGTTCCACTCGAAATCCGGTTGCGCAAAATAGGGATAGAGATTCGGATAGGATTGCTGAAGGGCGGCAGCGAGCGTCACCATCTCGCGTGCGGTTACCTTGCTCTTGCCATCCGGAAGGCCGGTGGAATTGCCGAACTCGGCCTTCTCCATGCCGAGCTCGCGGGCACGCCGCGTCATCGACACGGCAAATTGCTGCTCGCTTCCGGCCATGCCCTCGGCGAGGATGATGCAGCTGTCATTGGCGCCCTGGATGGCGACGCCCTTGATCAGGTCCTCGACGCGCACGCGTGATTTGAGGCTGGCAAACATCGTTGCCGTTCGCGACGGCGCGCCGCCCGTCCGCCAAGCATATTCGGATACGGGATATTCCGTATCGAGCGTGATCTGGCCCTTCGTCACCGCTTCGAAGACGAGATCCATCGTCATCAGCTTGGCGAGCGAGGCCGGCGAAAAGCCCTGGTCCTCGTTCTTGGCGAGAAGCACCGTGCCGGTGGCGGCCTCGATCATATAGGCCTGCGCCGCCTTGGTGGCGAAACCGGCGGCACCGCCATCGGCCGCAAATGCGCCGGTGGTGAGCGACGTGAGGCATGCAAGCAGGCGAAGCACGGGCTTCAGCATCGCAATTTCCATTGATCGAGCGGCGTATTTCAGGAGGTTAGAACGCGAGGAAATCCGATGCAATTGCCAGTTCAGCGCGCGGCGAACTTTGCCTGCTGGCGCATGGCCGAGGCAAGGATGGACTCTTGCGTCAGCCCGTCATTGCGCACCATCACCGCGTCGAAGGCGAGATCGACGGTCACCGTCTTCACCTCTTCGTTCTGGTAGCCGAGCGCCAGCGAATTCTGGGGCCGCTCGTAGGGCATCGGGCCGATCTCCGGCAGCACGACCATCTGTTCCATCGCCTGAGCGCCATTGTTGAACGACGGCGCCGATGGCGCGACCAGAACATGGGCAGCCGGTGCCAGAGCGGGTGCTGCGGCGGGTGCTGCATTGTAGCGTGCGCTCGGCGTCGAGCCGGCATAGGAAGTCGCCGACATCGGCACCGGCACGTTGGCCGGGGTCTCGTAGTCTTCCGAACTCTGCAGCTGGTCGCGGGTGATCTTGCGGCTGTTGGAGGCGACCATCACGCCGGTTGCGATCTGCCCTTCCGGATTGACGCCGGGAATGCGGCTGCCTTTCGGCGCGTAGGACGCCATCAGATAGGGCATGTCGTGGCCGTCCATGCGGGCGCGGCCGACATATTGCACGCGCACCTTGCCGGTGCCGCTGTGCTGCAAGTCGAGCATGTCAGCCGTCTTGTTGGAAAGGTCGATGATGCGGCCTTCGTGATAGGGGCCGCGATCGTTGACACGCACGATGACGGAGGAACCACTTTCGAGATTGGTAACGCGCGCATAGCTCGGCAGCGGGAAGGTCGGATGCGCGGCGGAAAGATGCATCTGGTCGTAGACTTCGCCATTCGCCGTCAGGCGCCCGTGAAAGGCCGACCCATACCAGGAGGCGACGCCGACCTTGTTATAGGCGAAATCTTCCTTCGGATAGTACCACTTGCCCTTCACCTCGTAAGGGTTGCCGACGAGGTAGCGGCCGCCGCCCTTGGGGATGTTGTTGCCGGTGGCGACCCGCGGGCTCGCCTTGACGCCATATTCGGATTCGGAGAAATATTCTTTGCCGTGGGCTTTTTTCTTCGGCACTGCCTGCGTCGTGCCACACGCTGCGACTGTCGCGCACATCGCCGAGATTGCCAGCCACCGTGCTGTCGTTGCGAAAGACGCCGCCCCGTATTCCAGTTTCATGTGCCCCACGCCGCTCAAAGATCGTTATGGTTAAGGAACCTTGCCCCATCTTGGGCCAACAACGCCTTATTCCCGCCCGCCTAATGAGGCTTTAATCTTGCTAAGTTCGTGGCAATTTTACGAACAATTTCGCGGCGATAGCGACAATTCTAATGATTATGGTTTACAAATCACTAACGCGAGCCCTCCCTGCCTGCCATTCCATCGCCGCAATGAAGCCAGAAATCAACGTGCCGATGCGGAGCATATGGTGAACGCAAGGTCGCTTGCGAAGACCCAAAAGCTCCATATTGAGACACGGTCTGCGCGTGCTTCACCAGCGGCAAGGCATCCGGGTTGGTGCATAAGAATGGGTCGAATTTTCAAATACTTGATCTTGCTGATGGTGATGACAGCCTCAACATCCGTCAACGTCGCCGCGGAGGGTCCCCGCCTATGGCGCAAGACGATGACCAATGATCCCTCCACGAATTTCTATCTTGCCGAGACCCTCAAAATCTTACTGAACAAGGATGACGAAACCTCAATGTGCTCAGGCTGTCCGCCGATCGCCGGCAACCTGGGTAATGGCGTCGCCGATTGGATGTGATGCAACGCGGATCGCGTATTTGACGCTACGGCTGGGAACGAAATGGCCGCCGCGGGCTTTGAAGGTTAGACCTTTGGAGGATCACCATGAACGATGAAACCATTATGCAGCTCGACACGATCAGCCAGCAGTTGCACGCCAGATCGCGCGCGCTTTCCCAGCTGGATAACGACAACGACATCGCAATCCTGATGTCAGCACTCGCCGTGACGATGGAGGCAGTTCGATCTCTCAGCGAGGATATGAACCAACTCAACGGTCCGAAGGGCCTTGGATCTGACGGACACTAAATCTCTTATGTCGCCGGCGCAATTCACAGAAAGCTTGCGCCGGGAACGAGATACGCGAAACGCTCATCTTCTACATGGATGGAAAACGGTGGACGGACCACCTACGCTGCCGGTGGACGATACCGAATCGACTTCGCCTTTTCCAAGGCTTCAATCGTATCCTCGACGCTGAGGAGGACGGTGGTCGCCATAGAGCTGAGCGCGCCTCCTGCGCCGATGGCAAGTGCGACGGCCGCCATCGATACGTTGTCAGGCGCCTCCCACAGATTCCAACCATCATGCTCGCCGAAGGCGTACCAGAACCCATGGAGCTTTCCGCCGACGGATTCAATATAACTACGCGCCGCCTCTCGGCGGTCCTCGGGGCTTTCGATCATTCGCGCCCACGTCTCGGGCGTGTAGCTGAAGCGTGTGAGATACATGGCCATGGTTTGTTTCCTCCGCCAGAACGACACAGTAAGCGCTCAAGCCGGGGAGAACGCGAGTCATTTCCAAGATGCGGAACGGGCCTGACTTGGCTCACGCTCGAATTTGTTCGCACGTCGCGCCAAGGATGCCGGCAAATGCTGCGGAGTAAGTTGACGCTGCTATCAAAGCTGATAAAAAGCCAGCCAACGAGTGATTGGGTAGCAAATCGGCAGCAACGGCCGGTTCACAGAAATCAACAGAATGTTGGTGTCTCGACCTTTTCAATCAGATGGAAGAGTGTCCGAGTGGTTTATGGAACCGGTCTTGAAATTTAGAATCTACGGTGTTTTAACCGTTTGAACCTAAAAGGATATACCGGAGGAATGGCATGAATTTCGGCATGTTTTCGGCATTTGCGCGAAAACGAAGCCGAAGCGGGCGCAAGTCCAATGGATGGGTGGCCGAGTGGTTTAAGGCAACGGTCTTGAAAACCGTCGTACGGGGAACCGTACCGTGGGTTCGAATCCCACCCTATCCGCCATTTATGCCGACCAGCTATTGAAGTTGTTGTTTACGCGCTTTTGGCCTGCCACTACTTTAACCTTCGGAGCGTTGCAGTGCCCGAGATCGCTACGTCCTTTGAGGCGGAAATCGTCCATGATCTGCCCGACGAGTTGGCCGCGCTTATTGGCCGGGTGGTGGTTGCATTCGCCAAGCTTGAGCACAAGCTGACGGCCTTAACCGCGCTGCTGCTGCAGTTGAATAAGATGCCCCGAGCAGCCGAACGGCTCGATATGGCACTAGATCTCCTCGCCATCAAGGATATCAGTGTCGAAACCGACACAGCACAGCTCCGCAAGTTGGTGCAGGAGGTCAATGAGGAACGCGATTTGATCGCGCACAGCATTTGGCTCCAGCACCCCGCTACTGGCGAACTATATATGCGCCGGACCCGCGGAAAGTGGCCAGGACACCTCGCTACAGAGGGCCCGGTCAAGCGGGTGATTTTCCCGCAATCTGAGGCGTTTGGCCGGGCTGAATGCCTGGCAGCACTTAATAAGATCCTCCTTGCTATGGCCGGAGTTGAGCAGCTGGGTTTCGAACTCGACAAGGCGATGGTCACATGTCCCAGCCGCTTTCGTCCACCCATGCCGGTGGTCAATCCGCTCGGCATCACGGAGCGCAAATCACGTAACGATAAGTGAATTCAAGCAAAGAGCTGGCCCGATGCCGTGCCCTGCTTGCCGTCTGTAGCGAAGGCTATTCGCCGACTGAGCTAATTTGCAGGCAAGCGCGAGCGGCTGACAGCCGCCGACATGCTGCGGATGGATCTGGACGATTTCGCTGAACTCAGGCGGCTGGCAACTCGCCGATAAGGCCCACATTGCCGCCAGAGCGCCCCGAGAGCGCGCTTCGTCGGTAAGGCCGGGGAATCAGCTCCGCTCCGAACGCGCGCGTATGAGCCGTCTCTTTGGCGCCGCCCAGGAGTTTCCGGCATCCCCTGCGAGCACGGAGCCGGTGAGCGGCTCTTGGGGACGGCGCGTGCTTGGGGAGAAGGGCTAGACTGAATGCTTTAGTTTCTAAAGCATTCTTAATGACACCAAGTTGCTTGCGATCACGCCCGCCCTTCTCCGGGTCAGGGTACATCATCGCCACAGCATCACGATTTCGATTTCCGCCAGCCGGCCGCCCAAGCTTCAAACTCCGAGCAGAACCACCGTTCTCCATACTGGGGGCTGATCTTCGTCTGTGCGTAGTATTTCTGCCCCGGCACGTGGAAGATACGCTCGCCCGTGTCGATGGAGACATTGCCCTTGATCCTGCACGATTGTCCGGAGCCGTCTGAAGCGTTCCATGAGGCCAGCAAATCGCTCGCGGTCCAGCCGCCGGCTGCACCAAACGCGATCGCGCCGATGACCAAGCCCGGCGCCCTGAACAGCACCGATTTCTTCTGAGGATTGCGATAACTGTGACGCATGCCCCATCCTCGTCATTTCGCGCGAAGATTGTAACTGCGTTAGAGCACGGCGAACATCTATCCAAAAGGCTTATCTCAACATCAAACCTGCCGAGCCGACTATTCAGCGTTGCGCGGAGGTGCGCGCCGAGCCAGATGCGCCGCCGGTTTGCGGCAAACTAAAGGATCGGGCGTAATCGCAAAGCACGGCGCGGACCGGGCGAGTTGCGACGCCCCCAAAATTAGCGTGGCGGTTTCAGACCAAGCGCGGTATGCAAGAGGTTATTGCGAGCTCTCATCAACGGAGCAAAAGCGGGTGAAAAACTTACATGAAGAAGTTCGCTTCTTTGTTTGGGCGTGGTTAGCCGTTGCGCCTCCCTGTGCGGTATGGTTTGCTGGGATGATATTTTATATCAAAATCACCCAGATTGATCCTTCCACGGTCGCGGACGCCTCATTCCTATGGCCTGTTATGCTTTTCGTTTTTATGACGATGCTTCTCGTGCTCGAGTTGGGGTCGCAGTCAAAGTTCAGGACCGGTTTTTTTACGGCATGGCTTCAGATGGCGATGGGAGAAATTACAATCGATGGCCTGTATGAGCGTGGACGGCGAGAAGACAGGTAAATCTTAGCTGCACCGGTCGCGCTGGCCCCGGGCTCACCGCAGAGGGTGTTTTGACGAAACGCTTAAGCACTATCTGCTTGGTCGCCTTTTTTCTTTGCTTTGTGGGAGGGTTTGTCATCCATCGACAAGGCTCCCTCGGAATTTTCAGATACATCGAGAACTTCCTGGCCGCCGCCGCGATCGCGTTATTTCCGTTCAGCGTTGTCAGCTACATGTTTAGTTATTCGTGGCGGGAACTGCGTAAGGATAAAGCCAAAAGAGAGTTCATACTCAAACACCCCATGAGGTTTTTGATTTGGCGCGAAGTGAGAGACGAAGCGTATGGCGAGGAGAAGCGTGAGGAGTAGCAATCACACCGGCGATGGGTCATATCAATCACACCAGTCATTTCGCTTCTTCGGGCTCCAGGTGCGCGCGAAGCCTTCCATGAGCAGTTTCTTCCCGATCTCTTCTCCGTTCGTCCGATAGATGTTGACGAGCAGACGGTGCGACGGCGTTTTGTCGACTGCGCCGCTCAGGACGACACGCAATCCTCTTTCAGCCAAAAGCTCTTTCAGCCTACCCTTGGCGATCAGCGCCAGTTTCCGTTCCTTCATGCACTTCGCGTGCGATCCGACCTCCGGCGTGTCGATGCCCGAGACGAACGGAACACCTTCCCCCAGCAGTCGCATGTTCTGCCCGTCGCATTTGTCCGTGTCGCCGTCGACGACGGTCAGCGCTGCATCGCCTCCGAAGCAATTTCCGCCAGCGGCGAGTAGAGATATTCAAGAATGCGCCGGCTACCGGTCTTGACCTCGACGGTGGCGGACATGCCGGGTGAGAGCGCAACGCGCGTTCCATCGATGTCTATGCTTGCGACATCTGGCTTGATGGTGACTGGAAAGACCAGGTTCTGGATACGTTGCGCATTGCCGATCGGGATCATGCTCTGCAGCTCCTTTGCCGGCTGGCCTTCGAGCTGCTTCGCATCCGGCTCCGGAATGGCATCAGTCGCGACGCGGGTGACCTTGCCGTTGAGGATGCCGTAGCGGGTGAATGGGAAAGCTTCGAACTTGATGACGGCGGGTTGTCCTGGTGAGACGAAGCCGATGTCCTGGTTCGGCAGACAGGCTTCGATCTCCAGCGAGGCGTCGTCCGGGACGATCCGCATCAGTTCCGCGCCCGCGGTCACCACCTGGCCGACCGTGGTGATGGCCGAAGTATCTCTTTCAGACCCCCACCATCTGCCGAATTTTGCGCTTGAGAGAACCAGGTTGCATTCCAAACACGGCTCGTCCCGTTAAATACCCAAAAACCTCATCAGCCAACAAAGCAAATGAAACGTAAAATAAAATAACCGCAGGAGAAAACAGCATCAAAACACAGACCATTGCCAGTTCTCCCCCTATCGCAAACTCGAAAGACAATGTTGCTGCAATAGCAATGAATGGAATCCAAGCCAACACCGACAGAAAAAGCCCGATAATTAACGCATAGATTCCATATTTCTTCTCATTTATCATAAGGATTTTTATCAAACTAAGTAGATATCTTCGCATCTTTTGTCCGTTATCGCCATCGAGGTCACCAGCGTTGCGCATTGTAGTCGGCAGCCCATAAGCAGTAAGTCAAGCGATCAACAGCGGTAAGCGACGAATAATCCTCCGCAGCCATTTTTTCGATGACGCGCCCGCCTGCGTCTCATTATCCTCGTCGGACATTAATAGCCCCCTTGGCGAACGCCTCGCACTGCTGCTGACTATCTCTCATGCTTTGGCCGCCCATTCAATTCAAGCAGCCTCTCGTAATTCTGTGAGGGACTAGGTGTTCTCTGACCCAGGGGATGTGGCGACCGTCGAGCGATGTTGCTAAATGTTCTCGTGGTGGCTGGAGTCAATAACACGTATGGGTCAATTGCTTTTTAGGACGTTGCTGATGAAGTGGCGGCATGACCAAGCCGCCTCGCACGCCTTCAAAACCGCTGCCGCACGAAGGTGCGCTGCAAGTCTGGCGAGACCGCAGACACAAAAAAAGCCCCACTACGGAGCGGGGCTAAGGTTGAGGTGGGTCGCTCAGCGAAGTGTAACGAATCTCCGCACGGCCCGAAGGTTTTACGATCAACGGAGCATATTGTTCCCGTGCCGACAGATTTTTTTGAGTTCGTTTCCCTGTTTCGGGCTCCACGTCGTAGCGAAGCCTTTCTTTCAGTTGAAGAGCGTTATCGACCACTTGCCGGCCGACCGTGCAATTCCAGTAGTTTTTCAGGACGCGTCGACTCGCAAATCTGCGAGTGATCCATCGGCGACCCGGCAAATCGAAAATCAAGATCATGAGCGAGGAGCAAGCCGTCCGTGTCTATCAGGCCGCGATGCGCGCCGACGAAAGCGGCAAGCATCCCGGCATGACCCTGCTGGTCGCCTTGCTGATGGTCTGCGGCATGCGCCGCTCCGAAATCCTCGGTCTTAGCTTCGACGCCGTCAACCTCGACACGGAGACGGTCACCATTTTCCGCACCGTGGTTGCTGGCGAAAAAGGCGAGCCGATCACGCGCGACGAGCGGGCGAAATCGGAAACATCGATTAGGACGATCAGCGTCCCGTCCGAGTTTGTCCCGATGATCCAAAAGCATCGCACTGTGATTAACCAAATGGTGCTTGCATGGGGAAAAGGATATCAGCGTGAGCCGCTGTTACTCTTTCCGACATTCGGTGGAGCGCCATTGCCACCCGGCGTGCTGACGATCCGGCTGCGTCAACTGCACAGACAGGCCGGCGTCAAGGGCGTCGCGCCTACTCGTGGCTTTAGGCACGGCATGGCGAGCGCCATGGTCGCCGGTGGCATCGATATAAAAACGGTTTCCGAGCGGCTCGGTCATAGCACTACAAACTTCACATTGCAGACTTACGTGCATGCGGTTAACGGCCGAGATAAGGCCGCTGCGGATCAGCTAGGAAAGCAGTTTTCTGCAATGATGGCCGCTTCAGACAAGCCCTGATTTCGGCATTGTTTCGGCATTTGCCGTTTAAGAAAAGTAAGCGGCAAGCCGAGGCCGTTCAGCCTGTGTAGTTCCACGGCATGAGTGCATCGATTTCGCTGCTGGGCCAGCTGTTGGCTATGCGCTCGAGGGTCTGGGTGAGCCAGGCCTGCGGATCGACGTT
>NZ_LWBS01000439.1 GCF_001652265.1 Rhizobium leguminosarum | reverse complement strand
ACCTTCTGCCGCCTGAAGGATTGGAGGCGCATCGCAACACGATACGACAAGCTCATGATCAACTTCGAGGCAACTTGCTACATCGCTGCTCTCGTCATTTGGTGGGCATGATTGAGTCTGGAGCCTAGTCGTGATGGTTCCAGATCAAATGCAAAACCATCTCGCTGCCATCCCGCGAGTTAGTTCTTCATTGCGCCGCCGGCGGCCACGATATCGTCCGGCGTATCGACGTCGAGGCAAGCTGCATCGCCGACATCGACATCGAGCACGGGCAGGCCTGACCTCGCAATGATATCGCGCGCGCCGACGTCGCCCTCAAGTCTCAGCACTGCGTGATTGAGAGAACGTGGCAGGATAACGGGATTGCCTGGCTTGCCCTGTGAAACGGCGCGCACGATGGCCTCGCCGCCCGCGTTGCGAAAGGCGAAAATCAAGGCATTGAGGTGTGCCGTGGAAATGCCGGGCATATCGGCCAGCATGACGAGAATGCCGTCGGCGCCGTCAGCGCGCTTTGATGAGAATCCTGCCATGAGCGAGCTCGCCATGCCGCTGGCGTAATCGGGATTGTCGACGAAAGTCAGAGCGAGCCCCTGGAGCGCAGCTTCAATTTCGCTCCTGCGATGGCCGACTACAACAGCTACAGATGCTGCATCCGCACCGAGCGCCGTCAATGCTGACCGCCGCACGAGCGGCACGCCATCGAACTCGGCCAGCAGCTTGTGCTTCCCGCCCTCACCCATCCGGCTTGCCTTGCCGGCAGCAAGAATGACGATCGCGACTGACGCCTTACGCATAAGCCACCAGTCTTGCCGCAGCGATATCAGCCAGAACCGACAGGGCGAGCGAGGTTGCATCCCGCGTCGGGCCGAACATCCCGATGGGCGCCTTGATGCGACCGATATCATCCTTTCCGAAAGCCATGGCTGTCAACCGCTCGACACGTCGACGATGCGTCCGGGTGCTGCCGAGCGCGCCGATGTAGAACCCGGGCGAGGCAAGCGCGGTCTGGAGAATGGCGGCTTCGGCGTCGAGGTCATGATGCAGGAGCACTACGGCCGTGAAGGGGTCGATGATGTCGGCTGCGACCCTGCCCCCCTCGCCCTGTCCTCTGACGATCACGTCGTAGCCGGAAGCCTCGGCCAGTCGTGCGACAGCCTGCGCTTCGATCGTCCGCCCGGACAGGACGACGCGGGTGCCGGGACGGTAGACAGTCAGGAAATCACCCTCGCTCCAGCACGCCCGCAGCGGCGGGTCGACCGATATAAGCGTCTGCCGCTCCGGCGAATAGGCAAGACCGGCTGCCTGCCGCCGTTCGAGACTCGAGAACATGCCGCAAAGCTCCGACATCCTTCAGGACATGGATTGCGACGGAGATTCCGCCGCCGCAGGGAAGGACAATGTCAAAGAAGGGCGAGCCGTCGCCGAACTTGACCGTGCGGTCGCACCCTTGCGCCATTGCCAGAAGCGCTTCGGTAGCGACGGCGGCTTCGACGCATCCGCCGGAGACATAGCCGCAGAACTGCCCGTCTGCGGCAACCGCCATATGAGCGCCGAGCGCCCGCGCGGCCCCGCCCCGGATGTCAACGAGGGTGGCAAGTGCCGCCGCGCCAAGACCATGGGCGTCTATCGCGAAGCGAAGCAGCTCCGCAGGATCGTCGGTGGACGACGCCCTGACGGGAATTGGCGCCGTGATGGGCGCAAGTGTGTGATGCATGGGAAATCCTACAGGAATTAACGGCGGTCCGGCTTTCGGACCGCCGTCGACATCATCAGGCCACGTCCGGCAAGCCGCCGATCAGCTTGTCAAGCGTCAGCGGATAGTGACGAACCCTGACGCCGGTCGCGTTGTATACGGCGTTGGCGATTGCTGCCGCGACGCCGCAAAGGCCAAGCTCGCCGACGCCCTTCGCCTTCATTGGCGAGGACATCGGATCGGTCTCGTCCATGAAGATTACCTCTTGGTGTGGAATGTCGGCATGCACCGCCACTTCGTAGCTGGCGAGATCGTGGTTGGCGAAGAAGCCGCGGCGGGTGTCAACCGCCAATTCCTCAGACAGTGCGCCGCCCGCCCCCATCGTCATTGCGCCGATGACCTGGCTGCGGGCGGTGATCGGGTTGAGGATCCGACCTGCCGCGCAGACTGCGAGCATCCTGCGAATGCGGCTTTCTCCCGTGGCAATGTCGACGCCAACCTCCACGAAGTGCGCGCCGAATGTCGATTGCTGATGCGTCTCGGTGAGCTCGCCCCACTTGATGGTGTCCTCGCCGACAAGACCATCCGGACCGGCGGCTTCGGCAAGAGGCACCGAACGATTGCCCGAGCGGACCTCGCCATTCTCGAAGACGATGTCTTCGGAGTTGAAGCCGAGCTTCTTGGCAATGGCCTCACGCAGCTTGACACAGGCTGCGTAGACGCCAGACGTGGAAGAGTTCGCACCGAACTGTCCGCCGGAACCCGCAGAAACCGGAAAACGCGAGTCGCCGAGTTGGACGGCGACCTTGTCGATCGCGACCCCCATCATCTCGGCGGCGGTCTGGGCGATGATCGTGTAGCTGCCCGTCCCGATGTCGGTCATGTCGGTTTCGACCGTCACGACGCCTTCCCGGTCGAGTTTTACCCGGGCTCCGGAGGGAAGGACGAGGTTGTTGCGGAAGGCAGCGGCGACACCCATGCCGACCAGCCAGCTGCCGTCGCGCCTGGAACCCGGCCTTCCCCTTTCACGCCAGCCAAACCGCTCCGCACCGAGCGTCAGGCAGCCGACGAGATTGCGCTGGGAAAAAGGCCGCTCCGGCTTCTCCGGATCGACCTGCGTGTCGTTGACGATCCGAAACTGCACAGGATCGATCCCAACTTTTTCGGCAATCTCGTCGATGGCGATTTCGAGCGCCATCAGTCCGGGGGCTTCGCCCGGAGCGCGCATGGCATTGCCCTCCGGGAGATGAAGCGTCGCAAGACGCATCGCGGTCATCCGGTTTGCACCCGCATAGAGAAGACGCGTCTGGTTGACGGCGGTCTCCAGTCCGCCGCCCGGAAGATCCCCGGACCAGCTTTCGTGGGCAATGGCGGTTATCTTGCCGTCACGCTCGGTTCCAATGCGGATCCGCTGGATCGTCGCCGGCCGGTGGGTCGTGTTGTTTATCAGGAGGGGTCGCGGCAAGGCGACCTTGACGGGCCGCTTTACCGCTTGTGCGCCGACAACGGCCAGCACGGCGTCGGCCCGCAGGAACAGCTTCCCACCGAAGCCGCCGCCGATGAAGGGCGACATGAGGTGGATCTTCTCCTTGTCGATATCGAGCGTCGTCGCAAGGTCGGAACGCCACCAGTCGATCATCTGGCTGGAGGTCCAGACGGTCACCTCGTCGCCGTTCCAGGCTGCGATCGATGCGTGCGGCTCCATCATCGCATGCGACTGGTCGGGCGTCGTGTAAGTTGCGTCTAGAGTAACGGGAGCCGACGTGAAGGCAGCCTCGAAATTGCCGGTCGCAGTATCGGGCTGCTGCGATTCATCCGGCTTGACGGCCGAATCTTTCGCCTGGCCGAGGTCGAACGCACCTTTTTCTTCGGTATAGTCGACCTTGACCAGAGCGGCTGCAGCGCGCGCCTGCTCGAAGGTCTCGGCGACGACGACCGCGATTGCCTGGTGATAGTGCTGAATCTCGTCGCCACCGAAAAGCTTGGCGGTGTTGAACTTGCCCTTTTTCCGCTCTCCGACGTCGAGCGTCGTCACGACGGCGAGGACACCGGGAGCCCTCTTGGCGGCGGAAACGTCCATGGATTTGATGCGGCCCTTGGCGATGGCCGCGCCGACGGGATAACCATAGGCGTAGCGCATGTTCGGATCGTGCCACTCATAGGCGTACATCGCCCGGCCGGTCGTCTTGAGCTGGCCGTCGATGCGGTGGATCGGTTGACCGACGACCTTCAGATTGTCGATCGGGTTGGTTGTCGCTGGCGTATCGAACTGCATGGCTCAACCCCTTGCTTCGGCAATGACCGCGCCGAGCGTGCGCTCGACCAGATCGACCTTGAAACGGTTCTGTTCGGTCGGATGGGCGTGGGCAAGAAGGACGCCCGCCGCCGCCCGCGCGCCCTTCGGCAGCTCGGCTTCGGCTGCCTCGATGCGCCACGGCTTATGGGCGATGCCGCCAACGGCGACACGTCCTGTACCGTCCGGCTGGATCACGGCTCCGACCGAGACGAGTGCGAAGGCATAGGAGGCGCGGTCCCGGACTTTACGATAGATGTGCTTGCCGCCGATCGGGGGCGGCAGCAGGACCGCCGTGATGAACTCACCGCGCTCGAGAACGGTCTCCAAATGGGGCGTGCCGCCGGGCAATCGGTGAAGGTCGGCAATCGCAATCGAGCGACGACTGCCGTCGGCCTTGACCGTCTCTACGGCGGCATCGAGTGCCCGCATCGCGATGGCCATGTCACTCGGATGAGTGGCGATGCAGCTGTCGCTTACCCCGACCACTGCATGCTGGCGACTGAAGCCGCCGATGGCGGAACAGCCGCTGCCCGGCTGCCGCTTGTTGCACGGCTGGTTCGGGTCATAGAAATAAGGACAGCGCGTGCGCTGCAGAAGGTTGCCGGCCGTCGTCGCTTTGTTGCGCAGTTGCCCGGAGGCGCCCGCGACAAGCGCCCTGGAAAGCAGGCCGTAGTCGCGGCGAACAGTTTCGTGAGCTGCAAGATCGGTGTTGCGAACCAACGCGCCGATGCGCAACCCACCCTCTGGCGTGGATTCGATCTTGTCGAGGCCGAGACCGTTGACGTCGATCAGATGCGCCGGTGTCTCGATCTCGAGCTTCATCAGGTCGAGGAGATTGGTGCCGCCGGCGATGAACTTGGTTTCAGGATTGGAGGCTGCCGCCTCGGCCGCGGCCTCGACGGATGAGGCACGTTCATAGGTGAAGGCTCTCATGCTTTTATCCCCGCGACTTCCGAGATGGCATCGATAATGTTGGAATAGGCGCCGCATCGACAGATATTGCCGCTCATGCGTTCGCGGATCTCGGCCAGAGTAACAGCCGCCTCAGCCGTAAGATCGCCGGTGACGTGGCTCGGTATGTTCGCCCTGATCTCTTCGAGCACCGCCACGGAGGAACAGATCTGTCCCGGCGTGCAGTAGCCGCACTGGAAGCCGTCATGCTTGACGAAGGCCGTCTGCATCGGATGAAGGTTTCCAGGCTGGCCGAGGCCTTCGATCGTGGTGATTTGATCGCCTTCGTGCATGACTGCCAGTGTCAGGCAGGAGTTGATGCGGTGGCCGTCGACCATGACGGTGCATGCGCCGCATTGGCCGTGGTCGCATCCCTTTTTCGTGCCTGTGAGATGCAGGTGCTCGCGCAGTGCGTCGAGCAGCGACGTTCTGTTGTCGACCTCGAGATCGCGGTTCTCGCCGTTAACCGCGAAAGAAACTTTCGATGTATAGGCCATTTCATTTCCTGGGGACTGTGCCGCCGCGGGAGCGACGGCTCCGGTTACCGCAATCGTTGCGGCCGACGAGATAAGTAGATCTCGACGGGAAAGTTCCAGTTGTGTCTGGCTTGGCATGAACTGTTCCACCTTGCTCGTTGGACATGGGCGCGCGTCAACGCCGTCTGCTCAGGTAGTGCAACTCCGCCTCCTGATTAGACCCCTTCCGTTGCATACGGTTATCGATCTGGCTCATGAATTCCCCGAGCCGCGGTCATAAGATGCCGCGAGCCACAACTTCAACGAAGTTGCCTTGGACGCGGAAGCGCCAGCGGAGTAACGCCCGCCGATGCGCGCGAAAAAAAGCAGCACCATGCGCAAAAAATGATGCTTTTCCGGCTTATCTTTATTCCCTACTCCCTATCGAAGCAGGTGACGAAAAGGGATGACCGCATGCCCACGCCGTTTTACTGGAACGAGCTCAACACATATGATTTTGCCGGCCTCTCCCCCGAGACCACGATTGCCGTTCTGCCCATTGCCTCGACGGAACAGCACGGCCCGCATCTGCCGATCGCAACGGATGTCGCGATCGCGACCGGCATGCTGGCGGAACTGAGGAGGCAGCGGCCGGAGGATCTGGACATCCTGGTCCTTCCGACACAGGAGATCGGCAAGGCCAACGAACACATCTACGGCCCTGGCACGCTGTCGCTCAGTGCCGAGCTGCTCATCCCCGTCTGGACGGCGATTGGCGCAAAGGTTGCCGAAGCCGGGCTGCGGAAGATGGTGATCGTCAACTCCCACGGCGGCAATGTCGACATCATGAGCATCGTCGCGCGCGAACTGCGCGTGCGCCATCAAATGGCGGTGGTCTCCACGCAATGGGGCCGTTTCGGCCATCCGGAAGGCATGGTCAGCGACCACGAGAGCAAATACGGCATCCACGGCGGCGATGTCGAGACGTCATTGATGCTGCACTTCCGCCCCGAACTGGTGCGCATGGACAAGGCCCAAAACTTTGCCTCGAAGGCCGAATGGATGCGGGAGCAGTCCAAATTTCTTCAGCCTCTGCCGCCGCATTCGCTGGCCTGGATCGCGCATGACCTCAATCCCTTCGGCGTGGTCGGCAATGCCTCGATCGCCACAGCCGAAAAGGGCGAGGCGATCTGCCGCCATCAGGTCAAGGGGTTCGTCGAGCTGCTCCAGGATCTCAAGGCCTATCCGCTTTCGAATCTCTATGTGAAATAGGCTCAGCCGCGGGTTTCACATCCGGTGGGATATGACCCTTGGCCTGTAACTCCTGCACCAAGCCGAGCAGTTCGGCGAGCAGATATTCGACGAAAAGGCTGGTGGCCGCGTCGAGGGGCGCGCGGGCGCGGGCAAACAGCTTCATCTGCTGGTAACGCGCATGCGGCTCAGCGATCGGCCGGAAGACGAGTTCACCGCGCCGGCATTCGGTGATGACGTCGAGCGGATTGAGCAGCGTCAGCCCCGTGCCGCATTTGACGAGCTGTTTCAGCATCTCCGATGCATTGGTTTCCAGCACCGGCTCGACCGAGATGGGCAGGCGCGCAAAAGCAAGGTTGATCACCTCGCGCAGGCTGGTGCCCGGCTGCGCCAGAACCAGTTTTTCCTGGGTGACATCGGCAAGGTTGATCGGCCCAGGGCCGATCAACTGATGCCCTGGCGGCAGCACGACACCGATCGGGATATCGAAATTTCCGAGCGTGCGGATGCCGGGCATGGCGGGGATGTTGAAGCCCAGACCGATATCCACCTCGCCGGATACAACAGGGCTGGCCGTCGTGCCGCCGGTATCGTTACGCAGCTGGACGAAGACGCGCGGATGCTCTGAAAGAAAGCGCGCGATGATTTCGGGCAGCGGCCCGGCGGCAAGCCCAACGGTCGTCACCATGCGCACCTTGCCTGCCTGCTGCATCTTGAGGCTGCGGATGCGCCCCTCCAGGCGCTCGTAATTCTTTAGCACGTCCCGAATATGCTCGATGCAGAGTTCGCCGGCAGCCGTCAACCGCAGGCCACGCGGCAGCCGCTCGAAAAGCGGCGCCCCGATCTCCTCCTCCAGCGCCAAAATCTGCCTGTTGACCGCCGACGACGCCACGTTGAGGCGCGCGGCCGCCTTGCGGATCGAACCGCAACGGGCGATCTCGTTGATGTAAAGAAGGCGTCTGGAGTGCAACATGATCTCTCCAATGCATAAATTTTGTGCAGGACGCACAAATTATCTTCAGCTTCCCCAGAGATGCCGAAAAGGCATCAATGCGCACGAATTTTGATGCTTTTCAAAGCGCATGGCAATGGCTCAAATTCCCTCAAAAGGGGGCCGAGCAAGGCTTCCCTCCGCTCAGAAGGGGAACTGCCAACCATGTTGAAAGCACAGACGAAGATGCAATTCCTGGCCTGCCTCGGCCTTGCCTCGATGCTTGCCGCCGCCTCGCCGGCGCTTGCCCTCGACAAGGTGAGCTACGGGACGAACTGGCTTGCCCAGGCGGAACATGGCGGCTTCTACCAAGCCGTCGCCGACGGCACCTATGCAAAATATGGCCTCGACGTCACCATCGTCCAGGGCGGCCCGAATGCTGCAAACAGCGCGCCGCTGATCTCCGGCAAGCTCGATTTCTACATGGGCGGCCCGCAGGGCGAGATATCCGCCGTCGAACAAGGCATTCCGCTGGTCGATGTCGCCGCGATCTTCCAAAAGGATCCGCAGGTGCTGATCGCCCATCCGGATAACGGCGTCGACAAATTCGAGGATCTCGCCAAGCTGAAAACGTTGTTCCTCAGCAAGGACGGCTACCTCACCTATTTCGAATGGATGAAGGCCAACTTCAAAGGCTTCAAGGACGAGCAGTACAAGCCCTATAACTTCAGTCCCGCCCCCTTCCTTGCAGACAAGGACTCTGCTCAGCAGGGGTACCTGACCTCCGAACCCTACGAGATCCAGAAGCAGGCAGGCTTCGAGCCGAAGGTCTTCCTGCTCGCCGACAACGGCTATTCGCCCTACTCGACGATGATCACGACGACGCAGACAATGATCGACGGCAAACCCGACGTCGTGCAGCGCTTCGTCGATGCCTCGATCGAAGGCTGGTACAACTACCTCTACGGCGACAACGTCAAGGCGAACGAACTGATCAAGAAGGATAATCCTGAAATGACGGATGGCCAGCTCGCCTACTCCATCGCCAAGATGAAGGAATATGGCATCATCGAATCCGGCGACAGCCTCGACAAGGGCATCGGCTGCATCACCGATGCGCACTACAAGACGTTCTTCAACGAGATGGTGGCGATCAAGGTCTTCAAGCCGGAGACGGATTACACCAAAGCGTTTACGACGAAGTTCGTCTGCAAGAGCACCGGCGTGGCACTGAAGAAGTAGTCCGACCGACGGCTTTCCTGGTCCGCCATTAAGGACGTGGCGGGCCGTATCCTCCCGCATGAACGAGACAGCAATGCTCCCAGCACACGCCCAGGCGGTATCCCCGAAAGAGACGCGCAAGCGGCCGCTTGTTGTCATGCAGTCGGTCTCGAAGGTCTTTTCCAGCGGCACTGCCGCCCTTTCGAACATGTCGCTGACAGTCGAAAGCGGCGAGTTCGTCAGCCTGCTCGGCCCTTCCGGCTGCGGCAAGTCGACGGCGCTGCGCATCATAGCCGGTCTTGGCGATGTCACCTCGGGAACGATCGACTGGCCGAGTTCGCGCATCAATTCCAGGGGTCTGCCGGAGGGCGATATCGGCTTTGTCTTCCAGGAGCCAACGTTGATGCCCTGGAAGAACGTGTTCGACAATGTCCATCTGCCGCTGAGGTTGAGGCGCGTTTCGAAGGCAGCCGCGCATGATCAGATCATGGAAGTGCTGACCACCGTCGGCCTTCAGGATTTTGCCAAGGCCTATCCGCGCGAGCTTTCCGGCGGCATGAAGATGCGCGTCTCGATCGCCCGTGCGCTGGTGACGAAGCCGAAGCTGCTGCTGATGGACGAGCCTTTCGCCGCGCTCGATGAGATCACCCGCCAGAAGCTCAACGACGACGTGCTGCGGCTGTGGAAGGCGACCGGCATTACGGTGATTTTCGTGACGCATTCGGTCTTCGAGTCCGCCTATCTCTCGAACCGCATCGTCGTGATGAAGGCAAGGCCCGGGCGCGTGCATGCCGACGTCCCGCTGATCACCAGCCTCGAACGCGACGCGCACTACCGCACCTCGGAAGAATACCGCAAGGCCTGCGAAACGGTATCGCATTCGCTGATCGGGGCGATCAATTCGGCAGGGGATCATTGATGAGTGACGAAACAGACACATCGCCGCTGCTCGTTAAGGGTACCGCAAGCGCAAGGCGCCGCGATCTTGCGCTGCGTATCGCCATCCCCTTCCTCGTCATCGCCCTGATGATCCTCGTCTGGTACGCCTATGTGAAACTGTCCGGCGTGCCGCCCTATATCCTGCCAGGACCGGCCGCTGTGGCAAACGCCTTCGTGACGGATTGGGGTACGCTTGCCCCTGCCCTCTGGGTCACCACCAAGATCACCTTCATCTCATTGATGCTGGCGCTTGTCGGCGGCGTCGGTTTTGCGATCTTTCTCGTGCAGTCGCGCTGGGTCGAGCTTGCCTTCTATCCCCTTGCCGTCATCCTGCAGGTAACGCCGATCGTCGCCATCTCGCCGCTGATCCTGATCTACGCTCCCTCCACGCAGGTAGCGCTGCTGATCTGCGCCTTCCTCGTCGCCTTTTTCCCGATCCTTTCGAATATGGTCCAGGGCCTGAAGAGCGTCGACCACAATCTGATCAACCTCTTTGAGCTCTACGGCGCCTCGCGCTGGCAGACGCTGCTCTTTCTCAAACTGCCTGCCGCCCAACCCTATTTCATGACCGGTCTTCGCATCGGCGGCGGCCTTGCGCTGATCGCCGCCGTCGTCGCCGAATTTGCCGCGGGCTCTGCCGGTGCCGGCTCCGGTCTCGCCTTCCGCCTGCTGGAAGCGCAGTACCGGATGAACATACCGCGGCTCTTTGCGGCGCTCTTGATGCTCTCCATGCTTGGGGTGGCGATCTTCGGCCTCACCACCTTCATCGCCTGGCTGAGTCTTCATCGCTGGCATGAAAGCAGCATCAAACGGGAAAACTGATGACCTATTCCTTCATATCCCCGCCGAATGCGGCCCGCTTCGTGCTGAGCAATGCGACAGTGCCCGCCGTCACCGTCGAGCATGTCGACGTGCCGGTCACGGAAGGGCTGGCCACGGTCGATATCGTCATCAGCGACGGCATGATTGCCGCCATCCGGCCGGCCGGCGCCGCACCCGCCGATTATGCCAGGACCGATCTTAAGGACGGTATGGTCTGGCCGTGCTTTGCCGATATCCATACCCATCTCGACAAAGGCCATATCTGGCCGCGCCAGGCCAATCCCGACGGCAGCTTCATGGGCGCGCTCGATGCCGTCAGGGCCGACCGGGAAGCCAACTGGTCAGCCGCAGACGTCAAACGGCGCATGGAATTCTCGCTCCGCTCCGCCTATGCCCATGGCACCAGCCTGATCCGCACGCACCTGGATTCGCTTGCGCCCCAGCATCGCATATCCTTCGAGGTTTTTGCCGAAATCCGGGATGCCTGGAAGGACAGGATTGCGCTGCAGGCGGTCGCCCTCTTCCCGCTGGATGCCATGGCAGACGGCGCCTTCTTTACCGATCTCGTCACAACAATCCGACAGAACGGCGGCCTGCTTGGCGGTGTCACCCGGATGGGGCCGGAGCTTGTCTGGCAGCTCGACACACTCTTCGGGACTGCCGCAGAGCAGGGCCTGGATGTCGATCTGCATGTCGACGAGACGGATGATCGCGGCGCGGAAACACTGAAGGCAATCGCCGAGGCCGTGCTGCGCAACGGGTTCGAGGGTAAGGTGACCGCCGGCCATTGCTGCTCGCTCGCCCGCCAGGACGAAGACACCGCCGCGCGCACCGTCGAGTTGGTCGCCAAGGCGGGTATCGCGGTCATTTCACTGCCGATGTGCAACATGTATCTGCAGGATCGCTACCCCGGCCGCACCCCGCGCTGGCGCGGCGTCACGCTGTTCAAGGAACTGGCCGCCGCCGGTGTCGCGACCGCGGTCGCATCCGATAATACCCGCGACCCCTTCTATGCCTATGGCGATCTCGATCCGGTGGAGGTCTTCCGCGAGGCCGTGCGGATTCTGCATCTCGATCACCCGCTCGATACTGCCGCCCGTGTCGTCACCACCTCGCCCGCCGCCATCGTCGGACGGCCGGACAAGGGCCGCATCGCCGCCGGCGATCCGGCCGATCTCGTGCTCTTCAGCGCGCGGCGCTGGAGTGAATTCCTGTCCCGTCCGCAGTCTGACCGCGTCGTGCTTCGCCGCGGCAAGGTGATCGACCGCAGCCTGCCGGATTACCGTGAACTCGATAACGTCGTTGGAGCCTGACATGGCCGATTATCAGAAGATAAAAAAGGAACTCGAAGGCATCGCCGTCGAGGATAATCCGGCGCTGGTTCGCCAGAAGAGCCGGGATTTCTACTGGTATTCGCCTGTACTCAAAGCTCAGCTCGACAATGTGACGGCCGATCTCGTCGTCACACCGAAGACCGAGGAAGAGGTCATCCGGACGCTGAAGGTCGCCTATGCCCATGGCGTACCGGTCACGCCGCGCGGCGCCGGCACTGGCAATTACGGCCAGGCCATGCCGCTTTCCGGCGGCATCGTTCTCAATCTTGCCGCCATGGACAAGATCAAGGAGATCCATCCCGGCCGCGTCATCTGCGAACCGGGCATCGTGCTTGCCCAGCTCGACAAGCAGACCAAGGCCCATTCCGGCCAGGAGCTGCGTTTCCACCCCTCCACCGCCCAGACGGCGACGGTCGGCGGCTTCGTCGCCGGCGGTTCCGGCGGCGTCGGCTCGATCACCTGGGGCGGCTTGCGCGACCTCGGCAACATCCTGCGCCTGCGCGTCGTCACCATGGAGGCCGAGCCGCGCGTCCTCGATCTCACCGGCTGGGATCTCCAGAAGGTGAGCCACGCCTATGGCACCAACGGCATCATCACCGAGATCGAGATGCCGCTTGCACCTGCCTATGACTGGGTCGATGTGCTCGTCGGCTATGACGACTTCATGGAAGCGGTGCGCTTCTCCGACGCACTGGCGAAATGCAACGGCATCCTCGTCAAGGAGATCGCGCCGATCGCCGCTCCCATTCCTTACGACTATTTCACCCGCCACAAGCCGTACATCCGTCAGGGCCAGTCGATCGTCGTGCTGATGATCGCGCCGCACTCCATGGATGCCTTTCTTGCCTTCACGGCGGCGCAGAAGGGCGAGGTCATGTTCCGCTCCGACAAGGTGGAAAGCATGCGCGGCATCCCGCATGCCTACGAGCTTGCCTGGAACCACACGACATTGCGTGCGCTCAAGGTCGACCCGAGCTTCACCTATCTGCAGGTGCAATATCCGGGGCCGGATCATGTCGCCAAGGTTCGGCAGATGGTCGAAATCTTTGGTGACGAAGTGCCGAGTCACCTCGAATTCATCAAATTCGACGGCCAGATCCAGTGCTCCGGCCTGCCGTTGGTGCGCTACACCACCGAGGAGCGGCTGGAGGAGATCATCAAGATCCATCAGGACAATGGATGCCCGATCTTCAACCCGCACCGCTATACGCTGGAAGAAGGCGGCATGAAGCGCACCGACGCGGTGCAGCTGGCCTTCAAGCAGGAAACCGATCCGAAGGGCCTGCTCAATCCCGGCAAGATGATCGCGTGGGACAATCCCGATTTCGATTTCAACGCCGGCAAGAACTATCTCTTCCCTGGCCTGGCGGCCCTGATGGAGGCCTCATGAGGGTTCTCGTCCTCCACTCTCACCCGGTCGAGGAAAGTTACGGCAAGGCGCTTTACCGGCAAACCGTCGAGAGCCTTGAGAAGGCCGGGCATACAGTGGATGGCTGCGACCTCTATGAAGAGCAGTTCGATCCGGTGCTCTCGCGCCGCGACCGGCTCGTCTATCACGACTATCCGGAAAATCTGAAGCTGGTGGAATCGCATGTCGAAAGGTTGAAGGCGGCCCAGGGGCTGGTGATCTGCACCCCGATCTGGAACTTCGGCTTTCCGGCGATCCTGAAGGGATATTTCGACCGAGTCTGGCTGCCGGGCGTTTCCTTCGAGCTGGTCAACGGCAAGGTGGAATCGCGGCTGCGCCACATCCGCAAGCTCGCAGCCGTCCTGACTTATGGCGCAACGCCCTTCCGGGCCTTCGCCGCCGGCAACCCGCCAAAGAAAATCGTCAAGCGCGTACTGAGGGCGCAGATCAATCCGGTGAGGCCGGTGACGTTCCTCGCCCATTACGACATGAACAATTGCACGCCGGAGACGCGGGCAAAATTCCTCGCCCGCGTCGGAGACGCGATGGAGCGCTTTTAGAAGATTTTCGCAGCCGTCACCTCGACCTCGACGAGAAACTCAGGGCGCGTAAAGCCGCCGATGACGAGCAAGGTGGAAACCGGCTTCGGATCGAGCGTATAGCGATCCCGTACAGCCATATAGGCCGGGAAATCCTCGCGGCGGGTGACGAAGCCCGAAATGCGGATGACGTCGGCAAAACTCATCTCTGCCTCCTGCAAGATCGCCTTGATTGCCTCGAAGCAGAGTTCCGCCTGAGCAGTGATGTCGCTCGGAACAGTATCGTCGAGATCGATACCAAGCTGGCCCGACGTGACGAGCAGCGCTGCGCCGGGCGGCACCAGCAGGCCGTGATTGTAATTTCCAAAAGGCCGGCGCACCGAGGCTGGATTGAAAGTCTTATTCATCGATCGCTCTGAAATTTTCCCATAAGTCCGCAGATACCGCGACCCTACAGGATGCGGCAGGATATGAGAATATCGCTGCCGCTCATGATGACTTGCGAGGAGTGATGTGGGACAACCGCCTTGGAGGGATCGAACCGACGATCGTCCGGGCGCCAGTTCGATATCTTTCGGTATTTGATCTGACGTCAGTCGTGCCTCATCTTTGCGTCACGCGCCGCGAAGCGACCAAGTGGATGGGCCTGTTGCCTTCGAAGGCCCGTACGCTGTGCTGCCCGTCCGCGCTTTTGTCGCCGTCCAATTGAAATTGATTGACCAGATCCCGCAGGCGGCTTGCCTCGGAGGACAATGAGGCAACGGCAGCCGTCGACTGCTCGACCATCGCCGCATTTTGCTGGGTCGCCTGGTCCATTTGATTGACGGCTGTGTTGATCTCGGCAAGTCCAGTCGACTGCTCACGCGCCGATGTGGCAATCGCATCCATGAGCTGGTTGATCTGCACGACGTACTCACCGATTGACTTCAGCGAGGTTCCGGTTTCGAGAACCAGTTTCACGCCATTTTGCACATCAGTGGATGACTTTTGAATAAAGCCTTTGATCTCCTTGGCCGCTTGAGCAGCACGCTGGGCAAGCTCACGGACTTCCTGGGCGACAACTGCAAAACCCTTGCCCGCCTCACCCGCACGGGCAGCCTCAACGCCGGCATTCAGCGCCAAGAGGTTTGTCTGAAAGGCGATTTCATCAATTGCGCTAATGATATTCGAAATCTGCTGTGAACTGTCCTCGATGCGTCGCATGGCCCCTTCCGCCTCCGAGACGACAGTTGCCGACCGCTGAGCACTGATATCGGCTTCTTTGGCGACATTGCGCGCCTCGTCGGTGCGTTTGGTCGCCATCGTCACATTCGACGTGATCTCTTCCAGGGCTGCGGCCGTCTCCTCGAGAGAGGCGGCTTGTTGTTCGGTACGCTTGGAAAGATCCTGCGCGGCAGATGCAATCTCACCGGTACCATTATCGATGCTGTATACCGTCTGGAGCACGGCGCCGATCGTCGCGCCCAATTGACGGAGCGAAGCGTTGAAGTCTTCGCGCAAGGTTTCGTATTCGGCCGCAAACTGCTCCGAAAGCTGGAAGGAAATGTCGCCTGCTGCAAGCCGCCGGAGGCCTCCGCCCAATGTCGTGGTCGCGAAGCGCAATTGTTCCGCCTCGCGTTCGGCGCGCTGCTGCGTTGCGGCGCGCGCCGCCTCGCTCTCGCTGCGGGATTCGGCGGCTTCCTTCTCCAGCCTGACGACGTTGAGGGCGTTGTTACGGAAGATTTCAACCGCACCGGCCATTTCACCGACTTCGTCGGCGCGACCGGCATAGGGAATATCACTGTCAAGATCTCCATCCGACAAGCGCCTCATGGCGGAGGCGATGCTTCGGATTGGGTTGGCTATCCCCGATATCGCAAAGAAGATGCCGGCTATGGCAAGAAGCACCGCCAGCGCTGCGATGACGGCCGTCAGCAGGAAAGCGGACTGTGCGGAATCGCCGCTCGCGGTCACAAAGCCTTCGGCTTGGTTGAGAATGAAAGCGACCAGATCCGCCACCGCCTTGTTCACCAGCTCGGCTTGCGGTTCCATATTTTCCTTGAAGAGGCGGATTGCTTCAGGCGTCTTCCCGTCATTTTGAAACGCGATCATTTGTTCTGCCAGCGCGCGATATTTGGCGAGTTCCGGCTTGATCTGATTGATCAGTTGGCGCCCCCGCTCCGTGCGGACGCCTTTTTCGTATTCGCCGACAACCGTGTCCAGATCAACGCCAGCAGCGTCGATCTCTTGCTGTCCCGCCTTCTTTTGCTCCGCCGTGTCCACGAGAAGGTATTGGCCATAAACCAATTTCAGGTCGAGGAAGTTTTCCTTGATCTCGCGAGCCGTCACCAGCCGCTGCATCCAGAAGGTCCCGATCTGCTCAGTATTGGCACGAAGTGTCGAGATCGTGTTCAGCGAGACATAGGACAGGCCAATCATGAACAGACTGATGATCGACAGCTTTAAGATCAGGGCTTGCTTGATACTCGGGCGTTTCATGCGGGTCTCCTCGAAGGTAATGGGACGACCGGTGTGCCGGCTGACGCAAGATCTCGCACCAGATTCAATAATTTAGTATTAACTAAACAATGATCCCGCTCTAAATCCCAAAGATCTTCTGAGCAGATCCATACTTCCGCGATCAATTAAATTCCATGCGACTTAGAGTTCCTGGAAATCCAATGAAATAGCAGCCATGCGAGCGAAAATGTCAGCGCCATCAGGTCTCGATAACAAGAAATGAATCGGTCGACATTGACCCGGCTTTGGACATTGAGATCAACACGATCTGGCCATCTTCGCCATGAAGAACGAGTCCTGCCGTCTGCGAGATCGGCAAGCACCTGCAGGCTTGCCAATCGGTCCACGGAACACATACTAGGTCCATGCAGCAATGTGAGAACCAACCTGCCGGCATTGAAATCGCGCTCTGGCAGTCACGAAGACCATCCATGCCTGTTCATGGTAAAGCCGCTCGCCGACGTCGAGGCAGCAGAGACCGCGCTTTGAGACGACGGGGGATTTCGCTTGGCGCGTCGGCATGACCAACGCGCTCCATCGGAGCGGTCCTTCTCGTCATCGGCGACTGCCATCCATAGTCTCTACAAGACTTGGCGGGCCGATAGGAGCTGATGGCGCCCGTCCGGCAGCGGACAGGCTTCGCCGCAGCCAGCCACGCCCGGGAGATTGTAGCGCAGGCAGCAGACTTTTCGGCGAGCGAACTCGAGGCCGCACTGCTGCCCGCAATGCGGATCATGCCGAACATCGGATTGTGCCGGCCGCACTGCCATGCGGGCCCTTCAAGCAGTGCCAGACCGCCTTTGACGAGGCTGGGCTCGTGACGATGGGCGATCTCCTTGAGGATCCAGAGAGGTGTGCCGCAACATTATTCCAGAGAAGCTTCGGAGCAACGCCGGCATTGCCGGCGATCGCCGCGATCACCGGCTCGGCGTGGCCGCGCATCAGCCGGTGAAGCTTAGCAGCTGGATCGGTGGCAAGGTCAGGCCTTCCGGACATCACGAATGCTTCCGGCTCACCCGTATGCTCGTTGCAGACGAGCGAAAGCCCGTCGATCTCCAGCGGCAGCCCGATGCGGTGCACGAACATGTGGACGCTGGGCGCGACCGTCGCTGCCCGGAAGTCTTTGCGCATATCGGCCAATGATCTCGTCGAAAATCGCCCGGTCGCAAATATCTCTGCAGGAAACGACAATGCCCGTCTGCGGCGGGGAACCGAACAGCTTGCCGCGGCAATAGGAGAACGGGCCGTCGCCCACCAGACTGTCGAGGTCGACGGCCTGGTGGGCGACAGGATGGTCAGCGATTAGGTCGGGCGCTGGAACGCCCCCGTTTGTCTCCATTGCCGTGCCTTACCACCGGTATTTCAGGGTGCCGGTCATGTTGCGGCCCTGGCCGAGATAGCAAAATCCCTCTTCGCAAACTGTTTCGCGCTCATCGGCGATGTTGCGGATGGCGAAGGCTGCCGTCAGGCCCTCGTATTTCTTGTCGACCGCGCCGAAATCATAGGAGGCGGATGCATCGACATAGAAGGTCGCAGGATTCTTCGAGGTATTGGCCACATCCGTCCAGGTCTCACCGATGTAGCGCACGCCCGCGCCAACCGACAGACCGTTGAAGGGATTGCTTTCCTGGAAAGTGTAGTTCGCCCACAGGCTCGCAATATGGGTCGGGGTGATGGCCGGAGTATTTCCGACGTTGTCGCCCCCGGTCACTTCGGAGTCGTTGTAGGTATAGGCCGCAATGATATCGAGACCGTCGGCGATTGCCGCGCGGGCTTCAAGCTCGATACCCTTTCCAGTCACCTCGCCCTGGGAGTCGTAGGCAAAGGTTAGTGGATCGGCAAGCCTCGGCTTATTCTGCTCGACGATGTGATAGGCAACGGCCGATAGCAGGATGTCGGAGCCGGGAGGCTGGTACTTCACGCCGAGCTCGTATTGCTCGCCCTTCGTCGGCGGAAGAATTGTGTTGGTGGCCGATCGGTTGGTGACTGGATCGAAGGAGGTCGCGTAGGAAACGAACGGCGCGATGCCGTTGTCGAAGAGGTAAAGGGCGCCGGCCTGTACAGAGAAGGCATTCTTATCGACCTCCTCCGAGCTGACCGAGGGCAAGGTCGCATCTCGCGTCTGGTTCACCCAGGTCTGTCGGCCGCCGAGGTTGAAACGCCAGTTTCCGACCTCGATTTGGTCCATGGCGTAGATGCCGACCTGCCGCAAATCGGCATCGGAAGCCAAGAAATTATAGTCCGGCGTAGCGCCCGAGACTCCATAGGTCGGGTTGGCGATATCGAAGTCGAATGCCGGATCGGCGGCTCCGAGGCCATAGCCAAAGCTCGACTGCAGATTGGTTAAGTCGAGCCCGAACAGCATCGTGTGGGCAAGCGGACCGGTATCGAACTTCGCCTCGAGCTGGTTGTCGACCTGGAAGACATTCATCTCGTCGCGGATCGAATTCGGGTACCGATGCGCAACAGTGTCCGTCCAACTCAAAACGCCGAGGTAGCGAGCCCTGAGATCGAGATGCGAATAACGCAGGTTCTGCCGGAACGTCAGACCATTGTCGAATTCGTGCTCGAACTGATAGCCGACCTGCTGCTGCTTGACCTTCTGGTAGTCATAGTCGGGATCGCTCGCCCTAATGTCGAGGATCCTCCCGTCCGAGGTCGTGATCGCGCCGACATTAGAGTCGGTCTCGTCGGCCTGCACCAGACCGTACAGCGTGAAGGTCGTGCCCTCGTCAGGCTTCCAGGTAAACGACGGCGCCAGCAAATAGCGGTCGTCGGCAATATCGAAATTGGTGTCGCCGCGGCGCGCAAGGCCGACGATGCGATAGAGGAAATCGTCGTTGTCTTCGCTGATCGGCCCGCCGAAATCGAACATCGCCTGAGCTCGATCCTTGGTGCTGTATGAAACACCCACCTCGCGGATCGGCTCTTCGGTCGGAAGCTTCGATATCTTGTTGACGAGACCGCCCGGCGATCCGGAGCCGTAGAGAACGGATACCGGTCCCTTGATCACCTCGACGCGCTGCAGCTGATAGGGATCGGTGCGGAACATGCCGTAATTGATATAGGGCTGACGCAAGCTGTCACGGTAGTCGCCAACCGTCGTAACGTTGAAGCCGCGAATGAAGATCTGGTCGAAGCGCGGATCGAACCCGTTCGGTCCGGTTGTCACGCCGGCCGAATAGCGCACGGCCTCGATGATGCTCTGGGCGCCACGCTGCTCGATTTCCTTCTCGGTGGTCACCGAGACCGAACGCGGCGTCTCGACGAGCGGCGTGTTGATCTTGGTCGCGGCCGAACTGTTCTTGGCAGCAACGGACGTCCAGTCGGTCTTGCTATCAGAGGATGCACCTTGAATGACGATCGGCTCCAGCGTCGTCGCGCTGCCATCTGTCGATGCGCTCTGAGCTGAAGCCGGCGATGCTGCAACACCGATCAGGAGGATCGCTGTCGCGACAAATAGGCTATCGTTATAAATTCGCGTTACATTATTAGAAACATTCAAAAAAACACGCGCCATTGCTTGGTCCCTACGCCACCGATGCGGGCGGAACCTATGGAGCGAAATTGGCCTTGTCAACATAAGATGATTATTTTAATCATCTTTTAATCCGCAAGAATCCACGCCTTCGAGTCACCCGAATAGGTTGCACGTAGAATTGGGGCCATAACGTCCCGTGCAGATAAATTGCCAACCTGCCGGTCTTGATGGGTCGAGATTGCGGGATGGCTCGGCAATCATCTGACGCTTTGTCGCTGCTATGTTGGTGCGTACCACGGGTTGATAACGTTAAGTCCTGCGGCTTCGAAGGGACTAGTGTCGCGGGTGGCGACAATAAATCCGTTCGCCGCGGCAGTTGCGGCGATATAGGCATCTGCTTTACCGATTGCCCGACCTGCTACGCGTGCTCGCGCCATTAATTCCGAATAGCTCTTTGACGCAGCCATGTCGAACGATAGAACGCGTCCAGAAAATAGAGGTAGAACTTCCTGTTCTAGTCGATCGTAGAGGACGGCCTTTCGTCTTCCGCTAGGCATCGCGGCAATGCCGAACCGTAACTCAGCTACTGTAATCGCCGAGACGAACAGTGTTTCCACTGCTTGAGCATCGATCCACGCCAGCACCTGATTATCGGGTGTGGGCTTCCATGGCTCCGAGATGACGTTGGTATCGATCAGGATCATTCGAAACTCATAGGTTCCGCAGGCGCTTTGTCTCGGACGAGCTGCAGATTATCCACGTCGTTGTTGGAAAGCCCTGCCTCGCGTCCGATCGATGCTAGCAACGAGCCCAACATAACGCGCTCAGCTGGCCGTACCGCTGTTTCTAGGATGTCACGGATTTCTGCTTCGGTACTGCGGCCGTGATGAGCTGCCCTCACTCTCAAGGCACGATGTGTCTCCTCAGACAAATTGCGTATTGTCACTGCTGCCATCGCTTGCACTCCTTAACACTGATCGTCATGCTATCAATATATGGAAGGTGATATCACCTGACAACTCCTCTAGTTGTTTTGGAATGACGCTTTTTGAATTGCGACAAATTGCAACCCTCATCCACCATCCATGCGCAACCTTTGCCACCCGATCGCGGTCAGTAGTATCAACTGACTGAGTAGGAGGGGCATTTCGACCGCAGATGCCGCTGAAGTGGCTCGCCGGATAGATCGGCTGGCGGAGTTGCGCAAAACCCCATCGCACACTGTTGAGCAACTGCCACTCCCATTAGAGCCGCCGGCCAATTACGGGATGAGACCCGTGGTCCGATAGGCCCGGATCGCCCGGTCATAAATGCCGATGTCCCTGCAACCGCGCGCGACCAGCTGCGCGCCTTCGATAGCAGCAAAGATCGCCATCGCGCACTCCTGCAGATCTTGTTCGCCCGTCGAGGGCCTTGCGCGTGAGAGGATCTGGGTGAGCCATTCGACGTTCATCTGCGCGAATCTATTGACCTCGGTTCTGACCTCCGCAGGAAGGTCGTCGAGTTCCGCGCTCATAATGCCGCATAGGCACATGCGATTATCGTTGGCCAGGGCAGCGCGAAAGATCGCCGCGTATCTGTCCATACACCAACTCGCATCGTTGGAAGTGGCCAGCAGCTCCGCCAGGTAGGCTGCGCCCTCCTCTGTATAGCGACGCGCCAACGCGGCGCCGAGATCGCCCTTGGTCGGAAAATGATAGTGCACGCTGGCGCTTTTGATCCCGACCTCTTTCGCGAGTTCACGAAAGCTCAGCGCATTGTAACCATGCGACTGCACCGTGGCTTTTGCGGCGGTCATGACCGCCTCGCGCATATCCGTCTTGGTTTTTGCCATCGTCGTTCCGTACCTATCACTCGATAGATAGTTGTTGACGGCCGAAAAGGGAAGAGATATCTGTGAATCGCAATCTATCTATCGATAGACATATAAAGGAGTCACTCATGAAAATCTTCGATCGCCCCGGCTTTCCCAATCCGGCTCGCATCCGCGTCGTGCTCGCCGAGAAGAGCCTGGAACCGCAGGTCGTGTTCGTCTCCGTCGACCTCATCGGCGCCGAACATAAGCAGCCGGCTTTCCTCGAAATGAACCCGTCGGGCGTGCTCCCGGTCCTCCAGCTCGAGGACGGCACCTACATCGCGGAGGCCACCGCCATCACCGAATACCTCGACAATCTCGACGGCGATCCACGACTCACCGGCAAGACGCCGAAGGAAAAGGCCGTCATCCACATGATGCAGAAGCGGGCCGAGACCGAGTTGCTCGATGCGGTCGGCAACTACTTCCATCACGCGACGCCCGGCCTCGGCGCCGAGCTGCAAGTGTTCAAGAGTCCGGAATGGGCTGGCCGTCAGGACTGGGGCAACCGCCAGCGGGATAAGGCGCTAGCCGGCATGAGGTATTTCGACATGGTGCTGCAGGACCGTTCGTTCGTCGCCGGCGATGCATTCTCGATGGCCGACATCACGGTGTTTGCCGGGCTGATGTTCGCGGACGCCGCCGGCATTGCCGTCCCTGAAGATCATTCCGCGCTGAAGTCCTGGCGCGCGAAGGTCTCCGAACTGCCGAGCGTCAAGAATCGCAGCGGCCAGATGTTCGTCGCGGAGGATCTGCGCAGGCTCGGCTTCTAATCCCCACACCTCAAGGCGGTTCGAACACCACCGGACGCGCCATCACCATTCGCCACTCACGCCGCCCAGGCGGCATATCCACGGAGTTTCCTTATGCCTGCGACCTCAACACCCGAAAGCGCTTCCCGGCGCAACCTGCTGAAAGGGGCCGCCATCGCCGGCGTAGGACTGGCGGCGACCGGTGCCAGCGCGAACTCGGTGGCCGCAAAAACGCCCGCGGCAGTCCATGCCGGGAAGCCCGCCGGCGACCGCCTGGTCACGAAAGACGGCACCAGCCTCTATTTCAAGGACTGGGGCACCGGTCCGGCCGTGGTATTCAGCCATGGCTATCCGCTCTCGTCCGACGCCTGGGAAGACCAGATGTTCTTCCTGTTGCAGAACGGCTATCGCGTCATCGCCCATGACCGTCGAGGTTTTGGCCGCTCGAGCCAGCCATCCAGCGGTTACGACTACGACACCTTCGCCGACGATCTGGCGCAACTGGTCGAGGCGCTCGATCTGCGCGAAGCAACCTTCGTCGGCCATTCGATGGGCGGTGGCGAGGTCGCACGCTATGTTGCGCGTCACGGTCAGAGCCGCGTCGCTAAAGTCGCCTTCGTCTCCTCGGTAACTCCCTTCCTGCTGAAGACTACGACCAATCCGAACGGTGCTCCCAAGGAGCTGTTCGATGCGTTCCGCGCTGCCGTGCAGGCAAACCGGTCGCAGTGGAATCTCGACGTCACCATGCCGTACTACAGCTTCAATCGTCCGGGGGCGCATGTCTCGGAAGGCCTGCGGGAGAGCTACTGGCGCCAGGGACAGGCAACCGGCTTGCCTGCCGCCTACCATGCGCTCGGGGCGTTTTCGGAAACCGATTTCCGCGATGACCTCAGGAAGATCACCGTTCCCGCGCTGGTGGTCCACGGCAGCGACGACCAGATCGTGCCGCTGGAAATCTCCGCGAAGTTGACCGCGGGGCTCGTTCCACATGCCAAGCTCATTGTCTACGAAGGCGGCTCGCATGGGCTGCTGCACGTCGACAAGTACCGCCTGAACGCCGACCTGCTGGCGTTTCTTTGCGGCTGATGGCGTGCAAAGGCCGGGGGGGCGGCCGTAGCCCGGCCCCGGCCTTTGCGTACGATCGAATGTGGGTCTGGCAATCAGGACACCGCGATCTCGTTCACCGACGCGTCGTAAAAGAGATCGTCACCAAACTCCTCTCCGACGATGTCGCGCAGTTCTGCCGACAGTGACACCGCGGCGTCCAAAGGTGCAAACGTCATCGTCACCCGCTGCACGAGCCCCGTCTGGTCGCGCTCAATGACCCCCATCGCTTCCAGATCGAGGCCGCTGCGAAGTGTTGCCTGGTATTGCAGGAAATGGCGCGATCGATCGCACCGTAGAAGGTGGGCTGCTGCGAGGTGTAGAGCGTGCCGGCAGCCTCGACCAGGCGCTTGATATTGTCACGGCCCGAAACCGGACGGCGCAGGACCGTCCCTCTCAGCTCGGCGTCATCGGCAAGATCATCGAGGAATGGGTGCTTTTCTCCGTTGCTGCCCGTCATGTCGTTTCTCCGGAAGGCGTGATATCTGGGGTGGCGGTGAGCGCGATCCAAACTCAACACCGACCTTGCGGAAGATAGTGTGTAATTGCACTTTAATCAATGAGCCTTGGAGCCGGGATGTGGCGACCTTGTTATGTTATCGCCCGGACGACGAGGTTTGGACTTGACGCTGTGCAATTGCACAGTTAGGTATGCGGCATGCTGACACCAACTGGTCCTCATCGCTGTTATGCCCTCGCCGCCCGCCAGAACGCGCGGCATCTGAGTCGACTTTACGATAGTCATCTGGCGCCTGCCGGACTGTCGGTCTCGCAGTTCTCGATTCTGTCGCTGCTGCAAGCCTACCAAAGCCTCAAGATCAACAGTCTGGCCGAAATGCTGAGCATGGAGCGCACGACACTCGTCCGCGCGCTGAACCCGCTGCAGGCAGCCGGGTGGGTTGTCGCCGGCAGGGCCGACAGCGGCCGCTCCTTCGACGTCACCCTCTCTCCCTCTGGCGTTGCAAAAGTGGCGGAGGCCATTCCTCTTTGGGAAAATGCCCAGGCCGCGTTTGAACGGGAGGTTGGACAGGACCGCGCCGCACGTATGCGCGATCAAATTCTGGAGCTGAACCTCAGCGGCTAGCTCCCTTTTTTTGCCGATAAGTGTGTAATTACACATTTTATGATTCAACCTGACAAAAGGAGATGAAAATGACTGACACGTTCCTCGTTACCGGCGCGACCGGTGAGACCGGCCGCTACACCGTCCAACGTCTGCTCGAAAAGGGTCATGCCATCAGGGCCATGGTCCACAAGGAGGACCAGCGGGCCGAGGCGCTTCGCAGCGACGGCGCCGAGGTCGTGGTCGGCGACCTCTTCGAGCATGACGACGTTATCCGCGCCGCCGCCGGCACAGCCGCGGCCTATTTCTGCTACCCCGTCCGTCCCGGCATCATCCAGACGACGGCATATTTCGCCGATGCGGCCAGGCGCGCCGGCCTCAGGGCCGTAATCAACATGTCGCAGATCTCCGCGCGCGAGGACTCCAAGAGTCATGCGGCGCGCGATCACTGGATCGCCGAGCGGATCTTCGACTGGTCGGGCGTTCCCACCATTCACCTGCGGCCGACCTTCTTCTCGCAATGGCTGCTCTACCCGTTTGCGCGCAAGACGATCGTCGAACAGAGCATCATCGACCTGCCCTATGGCGCTGGCCGTCATGCTCCCATTGCTGCCGAGGACCAGGCCCGCCTCATTGCTGCGCTGCTAGTGGAGCCGGCCGCCCATATCGGCAAGACCTACACGCTTCATGGGCCGACCGAGCTTGACCAGCCGGGCATCGCCGCAGCCATCAGCGCGGTGCTCGGCCGCAAGATCAGCTACCGGCCGCTGACCATACCCGCCTATCGCGATCGCCTGGAAAAGTTCGGCCTGCCGGAATTTTTGATCCAGCATTTCTGCGCGATCGCCCTCGATTACCAGAACGGCATCTTCTCGGGCGCCGACAAGATCATCGCCGAAGTGACGGGCGTGCCACCGATGACCGTTCAGGACTTCGTCATGTCGCACCGCGCCGCCTTCAATACGCTGGACGCAGCGGCGTAAGCCGCTCCCGCATTGCCGACAGGACATCGCCATCACCGGGTCCGAAGCGCCGGCTCTGTCCAACACGCTGATGGCGGCGCGATGAATGCGCCGCCCGGCCAACCTTCCAGGAGAAGCAAGTTGAACATCGACCTTTCAGGTAAAGTCGCCCTGGTTACAGGATCCACCGATGGCATCGGATTTGCCATTGCCCGCGGCCTCCATGAGGTGGGCGCAGCGGTAGTTATCAACGGCCGCACCCGGCAAAAGGTCGATGCAGCGGTGGCGCGCCTCGGCGGCCGTGCGCGCGGTCATGCGCTCGACCTCGCCAGCGCCGAGGGTTGTGACGCGATGATCCGGGCCGAACCCGAGCCGGACATTGTCGTCAGCAACCTCGGAATCTTTCAGCCGCTGGATTTCTTCGAGACCGACGATGCGATCTGGGACCGCCACTGGCAGGTCAACGTCATGGCCGGCGTGCGCCTGGCGCGCGCCTACCTTCCGAAAATGGCTGCCAAATCGTGGGGGCGCTTCATCTTCCTCGGTTCGGAATCCGCCTTCAATATCCCTGTCGAGATGATCCACTACGGCGTCAGCAAGACCGCCGACGTTGCAGTTGCACGCGGTCTCGCCAAGCGCATGGCTGGCACGGGAGTGACGGTGAACTCGGTGCTACCGGGCCCGACCATGTCCGAAGGCGCCGCCGAGATGCTCAAGGGGCATGTCACCGCCGAGCGGTCCTTCGAGCAAGCCGGCATCGACTTCGTCAAGACGCATCGTCCGACCTCCATCATTCAGCGGCCGGCAACCGTCGAGGAGGTTGCGAACATGGTGGTCTACGTCGCGTCCCTCCAGGCGTCCGCGACGACCGGCGCGGCACTGAGAGTCGATGGCGGCGTCGTAGACTCGCTCGTCTAGCGCCCGATCGAAACGCGCGCCCCGCCGGTTCTCCGGCCTTCAGATCGCAGCAGAACCGTTAGGCTACGGAGTCCCCGGACCTTCCCCCTCGGCTCCTCGACCAGCTCGGTCGGCAGAGATCAAGGTGGCCGTAAAACGTCCAGATTCCAAACTATTTTCTACGAAATCAGGAGAGAAAGAGAACGACCTGTCTTTCTTCGGTCCATTTACATGCCTATGTTTCGAACGTGGGCTTGTCGACCTCCTGGCTGACGCCACACGCTAGTCCGCATTGGTCATAAATCAGATTTGGGAAGAGAGATGACACGATACGTTATCGTGGGGGCAGGCGCGGTGGGTGCAAGCCTCGCTGCGCAGTTCGAACTTGCCGGCATCACATATGCGCTCGTCGGACGTGGCGCACAGATCGGCCATATAAAGAGATATGGTCTGAGCTACCAGCGTCCCTCCGGCAAGCGACAGATCGGGCTTAACGCTCTCGACCTCAGCGACCCGCCCAAATTGGCCCTCGATGATATCCTGTTGTTGACGGTCAAAACTCAGGACGCGGCAAGCGCCCTGGCCTCCTGGTCATGGCGTCAAGTGTCGGATTCAGCGGGTGCAACGGCTGCCAGTCTCCCCGTCGTCACCTTTCAAAATGGCTTGGCGACAGAAGCGATGGCGCTCAGAACGTTCGCCAGGGTTTACGGAGCCAGTATTCTGACGCCGGCACGGTTTACCGAAACGGGCTGCGTTGCGGTGGCGGGTGATCCGCAGGTCGGCGTGGTCACCATAGGGCGTTTCCCGTCGGGCTCTGATGAAACAGCCGAGCAGATTGCGGCGGACCTCAACCGCGCTCATTATCTGGCGGAAACCAGCAACGACATCCGCCGTTGGAAATCAGCCAAACTTCGTCACAACGTTCGAAACGTCTTGGAATTGTTCGTTGGGGCCGAGGATCTCCGCGTCTCAATCGCAGACGCGCTGGTCAATGAAGCTCGCCAAGCTCTTGAGGCTGCCGGTTATAACCTCGCTTCACCCTCTGAGCGGACCACAGATCTTTCAGGGTGGCGCATAGCTCAGGACAGTGGCATCCATCCCGGTCAACAATCGACTTGGCAAAGTTTTACCAGAGGCGCTTCGAGTGAAGTCGATTTTCTCAACGGCGAAATCGTCTTGCTGGGTCGTTTGCACAATATTCCGACACCCTACAATGAGGTTGTCCAGAATCTTGCTGGCAGATTGGAGCATCAAGGCGGCTTCACCAACGCACTGGCGCTTGACGCGATTCAATCACTTGTCGACAGACCCTATCAGGGAAGCAACACCGGTCTCGCCGCAACGACCTGATGTGTCGCCTTCCAATTGTTCAACGATGCAACCACCAACCTGAAGCGATCCAATGAGAGAACCCATATCAGATCAGATCCTCGCCGCAGCCGGCGGGCTATTTTACAGCGAAGGTATTCGGGCTGTTGGGATAGATCGCATTATCGAAGAAGCGAAAGTTGCAAAGGCAACGCTCTATCGACACTTCCCGTCCAAAGATCATCTTGTTGCAGCCTATCTCCAGGATCGCCACGAACGTGTTATTCGCTCCTTGCGGGAGGCCTTGGACGCGACGGGTGCTCCGAGAGACCAGGTCAGAGTTATTTTCGAGCGCCTGTATGAAAAGGCCGACAGCCCGGAGTTCCGGGGCTGCGCATTTGCTCTTGCGGTGGCCGAGCATGGCGATTCCGAACGCGTCGTGACGGTCGCTCGCACACATAAGAAAGCCGTAGGCGACATCTTCCGCGCCGTCATATCCAAGGCCGGGCTCGGCCTTGACCAGACTGCCGCGCATCTATCGCTTCTTTATGAAGGCGCGCTTGCGACGGTGGCAGTCGGACGTGACCCGACAGCGGTCCTCGTCGCCCGAGACTGCGCACTTTCCGTCTTCGACGCCACGGCCCTCCACGACCGGACATCTTGAAAGCATCAGAATATGACAAAGACCATCGACTATTTCTTCGGCATCGGCTCGCCATGGGCTTTCATCGGCTTGGAGCCATTCGCGGCACTGGCCTCCGAACAAAACGCGACGATCCGCCCCTATGTCATCCCCCTGATTGAGGATAATGGCGCGATCTATTCTCGCAACCGGCCGGAGGCCCGTCGGGCTTATTGGACGACGGATCTCAAGCGTTGGGCGGCCATCCGGGGCAAAACCCTGAACTTCGAAAACCGTGCAGCCTTGTCGGATCCAACGCCCGCCGGCTTCCTTGTCCTTGCCGCCATCGATGCGGGCGAAGACTGGCTCAGGCTGACGAAAGCGCTGCAGGAGGCCTTCTGGTTGCGCGGAGAAAATATCGGTGACGCAGAGGTCGGTCGTGCGATCGCCGATGCCGCGGGTTTCGATGGCGCGGCTTTGGAAATACGTGCCCAGGGCGAAACTGTGCAATCCGCCTGGAAAGCAAATTATGAGACGGCCAGGGGCGCCGGCGTCTTCGGGCTTCCGACCTTCCGCTATGACGGCGAACTTTACTGGGGGCAGGACAGCCTGCCCTTCCTCGAGCGTCACATGAAGGGCGAAAAGCTCATCGCCTGATCCATCGCAAAAACATGGCTGACCGCTCCGAGGCGGCGGCCCTGTTTTGCGTCCTCATGGCCGTCATCAAGAATGCCATCGATCCGAAAGGCATCATGAATCCGGGAAAAATCCTTCCGGAACAGGTTTCACTGGCCAGTCTGAAAACGGCCTGATCGCCGAGGATACTGTCAAATGAACAGGTTCAAGACCCACAGCTCCCATTGGGGAGCGTTTTCAGGCCGATACGAAAACGGAAGTCTTGAAGTCAGGTCTCATCCGGGCGATCCGCATCCCTCGCCGTTGCTGGGCAACCTTCCGGCGATCGCCCATAGCCCTATGCGTATCAGGCGGCCGGCGATCAGGCGCGGCTGGCTCGAAGGCACGCCGGATCACGCGCAGAATCGCGGGGCGGACGACTATGTCGAGGTCAGTTGGCGGCGCGCAGCTGACCTCGTCGCAAAAGAGCTGCAGCGCGTTTACGGAAATTTTGGTCCGCAGGCCGTGTTCGGAGGATCCTACGGCTGGTCGAGCGCCGGACGCTTCCACCATGCGCAAAGCCAGATCCACCGGTTTCTCAACGTGCTGGGTGGTTACGTCAGCTCCGTCAACACCTACAGCTCCGGCGCTGCAATGGTCATCCTCCCGCATGTATTGGGACCATACGACCATTTCGACCGCAAGAGCGTCACCTGGGATGCCATCGAGCGGAGCAGCGAACTGGTCGTCGCCTTCGGCGGAATGGCGCTCAAGAACACGGACGTGCATGGCGGCGGCATCAGCGCGCATATTGTGCGCCAGACGCTGAACGGCGCGAGCGAGCGCGGGGCGCGCTTTGTCCTCGTCAGCCCGCTGAAGGACGATTTTCCAGCCGAACTGAATGCACAATGGCTGCCGATTATACCGGGTACCGATGTCGCGCTGATGCTCGGCGTTGCATATGCGCTCGTCAGTGAGGGACTGCACGACCGCGGATTTCTCGACAACTATACAATTGGCTACGAGCGTTTCGAGGACTACCTGCTCGGTCGGACCGATGGCGTCGAAAAGAGCCCGGAATGGGCGTCCCACATCTGCGGAATCGGCGTCGAAACCATCCGGGATCTAGCGCGAACCATGGCAGGCGCCAGGACGTTGATTACCGTCAGCCATTCCCTCCAGCGAGCCGACCATGGCGAGCAACCTGTCTGGATGGGCGTCGTGCTGGCAGCAATGCTCGGGCAGATGGGACTGGATGGCGGCGGCTATGCCTATTCCCTCGGCGCTTTGGGGAATATCGGTAAGGGCCAGCTTGGCGTTCCATTGCCGACCCTTGGCCAGTTCAAAAATCCCGTGGCGGATTTCATTCCCGTCGCGCGTATCGCCGATATGCTCCTCAATCCAGGCGACATATTCCACTATAACGGCCAGGCGATGCGTTATCCCGACATCCGCCTTGTCTATTGGGCGGGAGGCAACCCGTTCCATCACCATCAGGATATCAACAGGCTGCGGGCGGCCTTCAAGAAACCGGAGACCATCATCGTCCATGAGACGGCCTGGACCTCGTCGGCGCGTCACGCGGACATCGTGCTGCCGGCGACGACCACGCTCGAGCGTAACGATATCGGTGCGGCGGACCGCGATCCGCTGATGGTCGCCATGAAGAAGCTGATCAAGCCGGTCGGCGAAGCACGGGACGATTATGAGATTTTCTCCGAGATAGCGCGCCGTCTCGGCAAGATCGAAGAGTTCACCGAAAACCGGACCAGCAAGCAATGGCTCGCCTTTCTTTTCGAGACGACGCAAAAGGCGCTTGCCGCCGCCGGGCACCAGGCTCCCGCCTTCGAGGCGTTCTGGGAGCGTGGAGAGATGCGCCTGCCGCTCAAGCCCAACGATGGCGGACCAGCGCGCGCCTTTCGAGATGATCCGTCCGGATCTCCGCTACAGACGCCATCCGGAAAGATCGAGATCTTTTCGCAGACGGTCGAAAGCTTCGGATATGACGATTGCCGCGGCCATCCGCGATGGTATCCGCCCAGGGCAGAGACAGAGGGGGATGAAAGCCGCTTCCCACTCCATCTGGTCTGCAACCAGCCGCATCAGCGACTGCACAGTCAGCTGGACTACGGCGATTTCAGCCGTTCCACCAAGATAAAAGGCCGGGAACCCGTTCGCATCAACCCGGTTGACGCGGCCAGGCGCGGCATCTCGGATGGCGATATTGTCAGGCTGTTCAACGCGCGCGGCGGTTGCCTTGCGGCGGCGGTGATCAGCGAGGACGTGCGAGAGAGCGTGATGCAGCTTGCGACCGGTGCATGGTTCGAACCGGACGATGCGGCCGCCGACAAGGCCATGTGCGTGCACGGCAATCCGAATATCCTTACCCGCGACGTCGGAACCTCCCAACTCGCCCAGGCGTCGACCGGGCAGCTCACCAGAGTGGAGGTAGAACGTTTTGTCGGCGAGCTTCCCCCTGTGCGGATATTCGAGACGATGAAATTCGTGGAGGGTGCTGCCGAGCCCGGCAGGATCGCCGATCCAAAGTGAATCCCCGATGGCACCTGCCGCCCGGCGAACCCTGCCTATAGAGGCGTTTGCCTCCTGGGGTCACTGAACAACAAGGGCTGGAAATCCTCGATCCAAACGCGCCCTCTTGTTGAAAAACGTGCCGCGTTAAGGATCTCCACACACCGCAAAAAGCTGATCCCTACCGAGACCGGAAACGAAACAAAAAAATCTACAAAAACTATAGAAAAAGAATAACCAGTCTTTCTAGGTCGATGCGCATTGCCTAGGCTGTCCCTCATGAATTTTGTCAAAGAAACTGAGGAACGCATCCAATGCCGAGAGGCAAATAGCGATCAGAAAGTGAGCCTTGCGGCCGCGCCGCGACACTCATCAGGCTGCTTACCCAGTCATAATCATCTCGCGGTCAGGGCGAGCGCCTTCGCCGGTCAATAAGTCTGCCGGCGGATGATGCCGTACGCCTGATGCAGCGACACCAGGAACAAAATGCGTTTGCGGAACGGCAACAGCCAGCGCCGCAACCCTATCGAACACAACCCGAACCATCAGGATTTGCTCATGACCGAACGTTCTACGTTGCTCTCTCTTTCCCGGCGCCGCCTGCTGATAACGACGTCCGTGGCGGCGACCGCACTTTTGGTGGCAACGGCAGGCTTCGCGTCGGCTCAGAGCGCTGACGGCAATGGCGGTGAGATCACTTTCCTGATCGACTCGCTGGGTGACACCTGGATCCCGAACAACAGCGCGATCTCCAGCTTCCAGGGCCACATCTGGGGCCACGTGACCGACAAGCTCCTCTACGTCGACGCTGACGGCAAGGTCAGCCCCTGGATCGCCGAGAAGTGGGATCAGAACGACACGGCCACCGAGTTCACCCTGCACCTGAAGAGCGGCGTGACCTTCTCCGACGGCACCGCGCTCGATGCGTCGGCCGTCGTCGCCAACCTCGATATCTGGTACGCCGGCCGCAAGAGTGACGGTATCAACCCGATTGGGCTCTTTCCGAAGACCTACGACCACGCCGAAGCAATCGACGCGGCCACGGTGAAGGTCTTCTTCAAGAAGCCGACACTCGGCTTCATCCCGACCCTCGGCTACCACGGCTCGATCCTCATCTCCCCGAAGACCCTCGCGCAGCCCGCCGCCCAGCAGGCCGACCTCAGCAAGACCTCCGGCAGCGGCCCCTACGTGGTCGATTCCTGGAAGGAAGGCGACTTCGTCAAGCTGGTCAAGCGCAAGGATTACAATTGGGGTCCCGCTGCCGTCGGCCACACTGGCCCGGCTTTTCTCGACACAATCACCTACAAGCTGGTGTCCGAGCCCTCGCTGCGCGTTGCCGCTGTGCAGTCCGGCCAAGCCGACGTCGCTTACAACGCCTCGCCGCAGGAGCTGGAGTCTCTCAAGGCAGAGGGCTTCACCACCGCGACACCACGCTATCTCGGCTTCGTGAACGGCTGGGCGATCAACACCAAGCTCGCGCCTTACAATGACCTGAAAGTACGCCAGGCCCTCCAGGCCGGTATCAATCGCCAGGAGATCATCGACACTGTCTACACGCCCGATTGGAAGCTCGCGACATCGTTCATCCAGAGCAACGTGCCGGGAGCGACCGACCAAAGCGACCTCTTGGCCTACAACCCCGAAAAGGCCGAGAAGCTTCTGGATGAGGCCGGTTGGGTCAAGGGCGCCGACGGCATCCGGACGAAGAACGGCGAGCCGCTCGTGCTGACGCTGCATTCCAACCCCTACCTCGCGACGTCGAAATCGGTCGACGAACTCATCGCCCAGCAACTCGGCAAGATCGGCTGGAAAGTCGCTATCCGTGCCTACGATGTCGTCACCTTCGGCCAAAAGGTCAAATACGGTGGTCCGGCTGTGCCGGCCTACGAAGTGACGCGCAGCTTCATCGACGCAGGCACCGTCGCCAGCATCCTGACGAACGCCAACAACGGCGAGAACTGGTTCGCCCTCGACGAGAGCGACAAGACGCTCAACGAGCTACGCGACAAGATCGCCAGCGCTGGTTCCACCGAAAGCCGCAAACCGCTCCTGGACGAGTTGCAGAAGTACATCCTCGACCAGGGCTACTTCATCCCGCGCACGCAAATCGTCCAACGCATCTACGTGCAGTCTCCCAAGCTCAAGGGCGAGATCTACAACGGCGTTGCCTACGCCAGCTACTACACGGCCAGGAAAAGCGAATAGTCCCGCAATTCAACCGGACAACGCAAGAAGGTGACAGGCATGAGCAAACCTTACCTCAACTACGCCGCAAAGCGCCTCGTGCAGGCGATCGTCGTGATCCTGCTGACTTATGTCTTCACCTTCGTCGTCGTCAGCATCCTGCCCGGCGACCCGATCACCAATGTCCTGAACAATCCTCAAAACGGGTTCACGCAGGAGGAGATCAAGGAGATCATCGCCGCCCAGGGCCTGGATAAGCCGATCCCGGTGCAGCTATGGACATCCTTTTCCGGCTTCGTGACCGGCGATCTGGGCCTGTCGATGCGGACCAATCGGCCTGTGACGACCCTGATTGCCGAGGTGCTCCCGTCGACGTTGGTGCTTGCTTCCGCAGGTCTCGTCACAGCACTTATTCTCGCAGCGGTGATCGCCTATGGCACACAGTTTCTTCCGAAACGGTTCGGCCAAGGCCTGCTGCGAGGTTTCCCGTCATTGTTCCTGTCGGTGCCCAACTTCGTGATCGGCCTGGTGCTGATCCACCTCTTCGGTTTCCAGTTCGGCGTCTTTCGCGTGATCGAGCCCGACAGCTTCTGGGCGACACTTTTCGCGGCGATCGCGCTCGGCATCCCCATCTCCGCGCAAATCGCCGAAGTCCTCATCGCCAACCTCGACCATGAGTCCGGGCAGGAATACGCCGCCGTCGCGCGCGGTCGCGGCCTTTCGCAAATGCGCCTGTTCGCCAAGCACCTGCTCAAGCCGTCGTCGCTCCCTGTCGTCACCGTCATCGCGCTGACCATCGGCGAACTGCTTGGCGGCTCGCTGATTACCGAAACGGTGTTCGGACGCACCGGTCTCGGCAGCCTGGTACAGCGGTCGGTGAGCACGCAGGACCTGCCCGTGCTTCAGGCGGTCGTCTCGCTGGCGGCGGTGGTCTTCGTGATCGTCAACCTGATCGCCGATCTTGCCTACCCGCTGCTCGACCCGCGCGTAAAGCTCCTCGGCGCTCCCGAGCGTCGTCCAACCACAGCCGACGAAATTTCCGTCGGCATTTCCAAGGTGGTGACGCCATGACCCTCGCCTCCGCCTATTCTCCCTCGCGCGCCACGGCGATCAGCCGACTGAGGGCGCTCCGCATGCCGCCGGTCGTTGCGCTCTCTTTCGCAATCGTCGCGCTCGCGATCGCCTGGTCGCTCGCCCCGAGCCTGTTCACGAGCTACGACCCGGTCAACGGCGTTCCCGCGCAAAAGCTGCTGGGCCCCAGTGCGGCACACTGGTTCGGCACTGATCACCTCGGTCGCGACCTCTATACCCGCGTCGTCTATGGCACGGCCTCCTCTGTGGCGAGCGCGCTGATCGCCGTGGTCATCGGCGTTGTCGCCGGCGGCCCCATCGGCCTGCTGGCCGGCTTCTTCGGCGGCTGGGTGGATACCCTGTTTGCCCGCCTGGTCGACGTGCTGCTTGCAATTCCAAAATTCCTGCTCGCCGTCATCGTCGTCACCGCGATCGGCTTCGACACCACGAACGCCGCCATCGCAACCGGCGTCTCGGCGGTGGCTCTCTTCGCCCGGGTGATGCGCTCGGAGGTCATCAAGACCCGGCAGGCGACGTTCGTCGAGTCTTCATTTCTCCTGGGTGGATCGCGCTGGCACATCCTGTGGCGCCACGTGCTGCCGAACGCGTCGCGCTCGGTGCTGCCGCTTGCAGTGCTGCAGTTCGGCGACTCGATCCTGGTGATCGCCAGCCTCGCTTTCCTCGGTTACGGCGACCCGCCGCCCGCCTCCGACTGGGGCCTGCTGATCTCGATCGGCAAGGATTACCTCAAATGGCCGTGGCTCGTTTACGCGCCCGCATTCGTCACGATCGCAACCGTCCTTTCTGTGAACAGGATCAGCCGATGGCTTCGCAAGACAGACTGACAGAGCTTTTCGCCCGTATTGACGCCACCGGATCGGCGCTCCCGCAATCGGCCCCCCTGCTCCGGATCGACGGGCTGTCGGTTTCCTACGGACAGCAGGAAGTCGTCAGCGACGTCGGGTTTGAACTCGGCCGCGGCAAGAGCCTCGCCCTCATCGGAGAGTCAGGGTCGGGCAAATCGACGATCGCTCGCGCGGTGTTGCGACTGCTCCCCACGGGTGGACGCGCGACCGGCCGCGTCGAGTTCGACGGCCAGGAGGTGCTGGGGCTCTCGGAACGTCGTTTCCGGCCACTGCGAGGACGCGCTATCGGGTTCGTGCCGCAAGACCCCGGCAATTCGCTCAACCCCGTCCGGACGATCGGCGCCCAGGCGATGGAGGCGGCCGCGCTCATCGACGAACCCAACACGGCAATCCGCAAGGCGCTCGTCCTGGAAACCTTCGCCCAGGTCGGGCTCGACAACCCCCAGCGCGTGTACGACTCCTACCCGCACCAACTGTCCGGCGGCATGCTGCAGCGCGTGTTGATCGGCCTTGCCGTTCTTCCACGCCCGTTGCTGCTGGTCGCGGACGAGCCGACCTCGGCGCTCGACGTCACGATCCAGAAGCGCATCCTCGACCTGCTTTCCAAGTTGCAGCACGAGCTTGAGATCAGCTTGCTCCTCATCACCCACGACCTGGCGATCGCCGCCGAGCGGGCCGATGCGCTGGTGGTCCTCAAGGACGGCGTCGTTCAGGAAGCCGGCAACACTGCGGCTGTCTTCTCTGCGCCCGCCTCGGCATATGCTAGGAAGTTGCATGCCGACGTCCCGGCGCTAAACCCGGACCGCTACCGTGCGCTGCGCGATCCCGCCTTCCGTTTCCTCGGGACCAAGGCCGACAAGGCACCGAAGATCGAGGTTAGCGGCGTCACCAAGACTTTCACGGTGGACGGCAAGGTTCTGACGGCCGTCAACGACGTGTCGTTTGCCGTCCAGGCTGGCACCACACACGCGCTGGTCGGCGAATCCGGTTCGGGCAAGACGACGGCAATCCGGCTGCTGCTTGGGCTCGAACAACCCGACATCGGCACGATCGCGGTCGCCGGCGAGCAGCTCCATGGTCGTTCGCACGAGTCGCTGCGCGCGGTATGGCGCCACCTTCAGCTCGTCTATCAGAATCCGTTCACCTCGCTGGACCCGACCTGGAAAGTCGAGCAGCTGGTGCGCGAACCGCTCGACCGGTTCAAGATCGGAACAGCCAACGAACGCGCCGAGCGAGTCCGCGAAGCGCTGGCCAATGTCGGACTAGGAGAACACCTGCTTTTGCGCAGGCCGGAAGCCTTGTCAGGTGGCCAGCGCCAGCGCGTGGCGATCGCCCGAGCGCTGGTCCTCAAACCTGATGTGATCGTGCTAGATGAGCCCACTTCCGCGCTCGACGTCAGCGTCCAGGCGGATATCGTCGAGGTACTGCTTTCGCTGCAGGCCAAGCTTGGCTTGACCTATGTATTCGTATCCCACGACCTGGCCCTGGTTCGCCAACTCGCCCACACCGTCTCGGTGATGCAGCGCGGACGCATCGTCGAACATGGGACCGTCACCGACGTCTTTGAAAGACCCCAGCAGCCCTATACCCGCTCGCTGCTGGAATCGATCCCATCCGGCATTGCCGGGGATGCCCGCGTGTCACGCCTGGAACCCCGTCGCATTATCAGCAGGGAAAAGATCGCATGACCATTGCTGCGCCCGTCAATCACCAGCCCGCGTCGTTCCGCCCAAAGCGGCGGCTTGGCTTCAACACCAGGGTATCGTTCAATGACGAGACCGGGCCGGCGCAAGGTCTGCGCGACGGTATCGCGTTGTTCAAGGAAGCAGAGCGGCTGGGTTACCAGTCGGGATGGGCCTACCAGCGACATTTCGACCATTACCTCTCCTCACCGCTTCCGTTCTTTGCCGCCGCCGGTCAGCACACCAAGCGCATCAACCTGGGATCGGCAGTCATCCCAATGCGCTACCAGGATCCGATCCTGCTCGCCGAAGCGGCCGGCACGACCGACTTGCTGATCGACGGCCGGCTGGAACTTGCCATCTCGACCGGTGCCAACGCGGCATTCGACGCGGTGTTCGGCGCGGTTGACGCCGACGCCCGGACGGAAGCCAAACGCCGCCAGGCACGCTTCCTCTCAGCGATTGCAGGCGAAGTCCTCCACACTGTCGTTTCGCCGGGTCAGGGTGCTCCGCAAGGCGCCGAATTGCGGGTAACGCCGCATAGCCCGACCCTACGCTCCCGCATTCGGCAAGGTTCAGCCAGCCTGAGCTCCGCCGTGCAGGCAGCCGAACTCGGGATCGGACTTATCTCGGGAACCGTGCAGCACGGCCAGGCCGAGGGCGAGACTTTCGGGCAATACCAGGCTCGCATCATCGAGAGGTTCCGCGTCACCTGGCTCACGATCTGGGGAACGGAGCCGCCACCCGTCGCCGTCGCCGCCTCCATCCTGGTTGGGACCACCACGGAACTTCGAGAGAAATACGCAGCCTATGACTTCGAGCGTCGCACCATCGGAATTGCCGCGTCGCGTCCCAAAGGTGCCCTCGCGCCTGCCAGCCAGCCTGCCGGCGCTCAGATTTCGCCTGTCTTCCAGGGCACGCCCGATCAAGTGATTGAGGCTGTGTTCAATGATCCAGGCCTCGCAGCCGCGGACGAGGTCGTGCTCTTCCTGCCGCCCGGCTTCGGCCTCGCCGAGAACATCCGGCTGCTGACCGATCTGGCCGAGACAGTCGCGCCAGGACTTGGCTGGTCGCCTGCCTCGTGACCCATGCAGAGGCTACACGGCTCGATGGCAGGGACAGTTGAAGACGGCCTGCGTCAACGCCATGGCGGGGAGTGGGTCCTACTCCATCCGCCGCGATAGCGAATATTTTCTATAAAATCGATAGAAAGAGAATGACCTGTCTTCCTCGTGGCGCTGCCGCGCCTTAACGTCAATGCAGTGGTCTGCAACCTGAAGGAGCTCACATGCCCGCGGAATTCATTAGCGTCAGCTTTCCCAACGCGTCGAACGACCTCAACCCCATTCCCGACGCACCTGTGGATCCTCGGTTCCTGGAGCGGTACGCACGTGCCCTCGATGATTACGGTTTCAACTACACGCTGATCCCCTACTCCTCCTCGTCCTTCGATCCCTTCACGCTCGGCGCAACCGTCCTGGCGCACACGAAGCATATCAAGATCATCGTGGCTTTGCGCCCGAACACCATCTATCCGACGGTCGCAGCCAAATCTCTTGCAACACTCGATCAGTTGAGCGGCGGGCGTGTCGTCGTTCACTTCATTGCAGGCGGCAGCGACGAAGAGCAGGCGCGCGAAGGCGACTTCCTCAACAAGGAGGAGCGTTACGAGCGGCAGGAAGAATACATCCGGATCCTCCGTCTGGCCTGGACGTCCAGAGAAGCCTTCGACTTCGATGGGAAATACTACCAGTTCAAGCAATTCCGCAGCGCGGTGCGCCCAACCAGTGGCCTGATTCCGATTTCGGTCGGCGGTTCGTCGGATGCCGCCTATCGCATCGGGGGTTCTCTGGGCGACATTTTCGGGCTCTGGGGCGAGCCGCTTGCAGAAACAAAGCAGCAGATCGAACGGATATACACAGAAGCGGCAAAGGCCGGCCGGACGGATCGCCCTCGCATATGGGTTACCTTCCGGCCGATCGTGGCGGAAAATGACGAGTTGGCATGGGAGAAGGCGCATAGAGTTCTCGACCAGCTGAACGAAAACCGTCAGAAAGGCTTGGCACGCGCACCACTCAATGCGGCACGCCCGGCCAATGTCGGCTCTCAGCGGCTTCTTGACATCGCGGCGCGCGGCGATGTCCATGACCGCGCTCTATGGTATCCGACGGTGACCGCGACCAATGCTGGCGGCGCCACCACTGCGCTGGTGGGTTCGCCGCGCACCATTGCCGATTCCATCCTCGACTACATCGATCTTGGCTGCGATCTGATCTCGATCCGCGGCTATGACAATTACAATGATGCGGTCGATTACGGCCGTTACATCCTGCCGCTGGTGCGCGAAGGCATTCGCGAACGGGAAGAGGCGAATAAGAAGAAAAGTGCTGCGTGATCTGCGCAGTCTGGCCGAGCGCCAGGCTGCACGTCCCATTTTTTCAATGCAGCCGGATCTGCTCGTCCTTTGCCTAGGGATGTTGCTCCCTTCACAGCCAGAAAGCGCCGACCCGCATGTCCCATGATGTAACCGTCCTCGATGAAACCGTGCGTGTTGTCGCGGAAGCCGCACCGGATGCGGATCGAACCGGCCAATTTCCCTGGACCGGTATCTATGCCGTTCATCGGAGCGGCCTGCTCGAGAGCACCGTCGCAACCTGCTATGGCGGTGAAGGCGGAACGCTCGGAGATGCGGCCCACATTCTGGCGGCGCTGGGGCGGGGTGATCCCTCGGTGGCGCTGATCAGTGCCATGACGATCTTCAATCATCTCGGCCAAGCCGCAAAGAACCATTGGCCTGATGATCTGTACAGGCGTCTGCTGGCGGAGGCTAAGCAGAAACCGTTATTGCTCAACGCCGCGCGCGTCGAGCCGGAACTGGGGTCTCCGGCACGTGGCGGTCTACCCGCGACCGTTGCCCGCCGCACGGCAAACGGCTGGTCGATCACGGGTCGCAAGCGCTTCGTGACCGGCGCACGCGGTCTTACGCATTTCCTTGTCTGGGCGCATACTGACGAGACGCCCGCACGTGTCGGAACGTTCGTCGTGCCGAACGGATTGCCCGGCATTGATGTGATCGAGAACTGGAACAGCCTGGGCATGCGCGCCACAGGTTCGCATGACGTCGAATATACCGACGTCGAGATCTCGGCGGAAAACGTGCTGGAACTCGTCGATCCGTCGGTGGCCCAGCAGGACAATCGCGCCCATGCGGCGATCACGCTGGCGCTGACCGCGATCTATCTCGGCGCGGCCGAAGCCGCGCAAGCGGCCTTCATCCGCTTCGCGCATGAGCGCGTGCCTGCCAATCTAGGCCATCCCATTGCCCGAACAGAGCGGTTTGTGGCGCTCTCGGGCGAGATCGACCTGCACGTCTCCGGCGCTCGGCAGATTATTTTTAGCGCGCTTGAGGCCAACCATGGTGACGCGGAAAAGATGATAAGGGCTCGGCTGATCGCAGGCCGGCAACTGCGAGAAGCCGTGCAGATCGCGGTACGTGGCATCGGCAATCCGGGTCTTAGTGCCGACCTGGGGCTTGAACGGCATTTCAGGGATATCCAATCCGTGCTCGTCCACGCGCCGCAGGAAGATACATCCATTTCGATATTGGGCCGGGCTGCCTTTGATCGATGGAATAGAGACGAAAGTGCCCGCTCGAGCTATCCCGCAGAGCTGGCGGTCCTCAAAACAGCGTAGCAAACAGAGCGCCTCGCCCGATGACCTCCCTCCTCCCTCGTATGATCGAGGCGAACTCGCGAAAGGAATTTAGATGAGCAACGATCTGATCGTCGGCTTCTCGGGCAATTTGGCCCGCCCGTCCAGCACCAGGCGCTTCGTGGAAAGTGTCACGGAATCGCTGGCGAAGCAGGCAGGCCTGCAGCATGCGGTGTTCGACATCGAAGACCTCGGCACCTCACTGGCGGCCGCAAGATCGGTCGCCGACCTCGATCCTGCAGCAAAAAAGGTGATCCAAACGATCATCCAAGCAGAAGCGCTCGTCATCGGCTCGCCAACCTACAAGGGGAGCTATACCGGCCTGTTCAAGCACGTCTTCGATCTCCTCGATCCGGCAGACCTGCGCGGCAAACCCGTCATCCTGACGGCAACCGGCGGGGGCGATCGACACTCCCTGGTTGTCGAGCATCAGCTTCGCCCGCTGTTTGCTTTTTTCGAGGCCTTTGTGCTGCCGACTGCAATTTACGCCTCGAGCCGCGATTTCACGGATGGCAATCCGTCAACGGCTATTCTCGGTCGCGTAAACCAAGCGCTGGCGGAGGCCTCCATTCTTGTGAAGGCTCGCTCGACGGCAGATGCAATTGCCGCTGAATAAGCAGTCGGCCGGCAAAAAATGACAGCACAAAAGAAATACATCGTCGGCATCACCGATCACATGTTCGGCGCGCCTGATCTCGAGGCCGAGGTGCTCGGCGACGATGTCGAGATCGATTTCTTCGCCACCACCGACGAAGCGCTTTTCTCGCCCGAGCGCCTGGCTCGGCTTGATGCCCTGATGGTCTGGGGTGCGCGGCTCGGGCCGAAAACTATCGCCCATCTTTCACGCTGCAGGGGCGTCGTCCGCTATGGTGTCGGCTACGAGAAAATCGATCTTTCGGCACTCGCGAATGCCGGCATTTCGTTTGCCAACAATCCCGATTACGGCACGGAGGAAGTCGCCGACCACGCGGTCGCGATGATCCTGTCCCTGCACCGGCGACTCTGGGAGCACGACGCTCGCGCCCGTGGCTATACGACAGGATGGCAGGTCCATAGCCTCAAGCCGCTAAGTCGCTCGAACCGGACCGCGGTGGGTGTTGTCGGCGTCGGGCGGATCGGCACAGCGGTGGTAAACCGCCTGAAGCCCTTCGGCTTCCGCATCCTGGGTTATGATCCCGGCCAGTCGCGCGGCCATGAGAAGGCGGTCGGCTACGAACGCACTGACCGGCTGGACGACCTCTTCGCGCAAGCGGATATCGTCACCCTGCATTGCCCGGCAAACGATGAGACGCGCGGCATTCTGGACGCGGATGGACTTTCCCGGCTCAAGCCCGGAGCCATCCTGATCAATACCGCGCGAGGAGAACTGCTCGACGATCTCGACGCGCTGGAGGCCTCACTGCGAAACGGCCATCTCGCGGCAGCAGCGATCGACACACTGGCGCAGGAGCCGCCGCGCGATCATCCGCTGCTGACAGCATGGCGCGACAGGAGTGACTGGCTTGAGGGGCGGCTGGTGATAACGCCACACAACGCCTTTTACTCAGATCATGCAGCCATCGAGATGCGCCACAACGCAGCGCAGACGGTCAAGATCCTGCTCGACGAGGGCCGGCTGCGAAATCAGGTCACGGCGTGAGCCGCCGTCATTCGGAAACCAGACGCCAGTCGGGCGCTTGCTATCCCGCTCTGACCGAAGCGCAAATCACGCGTCGGTCGACCGACTGAAGGGTGATCGCCTTGAAGGGAATCGAACCTGGGGCCTATTTTCATCGACACCGTCGAATTTTCAGGAATGCTCGGGTCTGGAGACTGAGCCGAAATTCCCAGGCGCTAATGCCACAACGCCGAAATTGGCACGGCGGATAGGCGTTCGCCGAATGGAATTACCTTGTTATGATCGTACAAGACAATGCCCGAAACAAATTGTTCTCCACATGCCTCGGCCAAAATTCGCAATCCGGAAAAATCGGAACTCGAGACGGATGCTGCCGCTTTTATCTCGATACCGACAACCCTCCCTCTTCTGTCTTCGATGACGATATCGACCTCGTTCTGCTGCTTGTCACGAAAATGCGAAAACTCGAAGCGGGTATGCCCACCGCTGGCGAGTTTTAGGATCTCCCCAAACACGAAAGTCTCCAGCAACGCTCAACGCAGCATGAACGATGCCGTAGCTCGAACCTGCAGCATGCGATCTCTCTGTGGATTGCCATCGAGATGCGTCAGTTTTGGTTTCTTCGTCCGCCCGATTCGACAACGCTTCGCGCGAGGCCGCGCATAAGCTGAAGGGCGCTGTCTTTTTCCACGAACGAGGCGAAATCCGTGATCGGTCGTTCGAAAGCCAAGCATTCCGCGCCTCCGGGCTCAATCTCGTCGTCAGTGCGATCGGCTACGGCGCGTCGCATAAGTTCCCGCTCCGTTCGGCCTTAGCGTACGATTTCGCACTCCTCTTGTTCTGCCCACAAGAAGCCTTCAGCAAATTCTTTCCAGCGCATGCGGACAGCGCTGTCATGGCACAGTCGGTGGATCAAACGGTTCTTGCTTCATCGGCTGTCAGCGCGCTTTCGCGCGTGCCGGAAACGATGATCTCCAGCACTTCATGCTCGTCCGTGTTCTTGATGTAGCGGTCGCCGACATACTCACCGCGCTTGAGAACCATGACGCGATCACCCACGGCAAAAATGTCGACAAGGCGGTGTGAGATGATGATCTGGGCAACGCCTTGCTTCTTCAGCTCCAGCATGGTTTCGAGCAGGCGTTCGGTCGCCATCACGGAAAGGTTGGCGGTCGGCTCGTCGAGGATCACGACGCGCGGCTCGAACGAGATCGCGCGGGCAATCGCAACAGATTGCTGGCGGCCGCCCGACAGGCTTTCGACCTTCTGATAGACAGAGTTCACGTCGACTTTGAGACGTTTCAGCACGCTGTCGGCGTCCGCATACATCTTCCGCCGATTGACGAAGGGGCCTTTGAGCGGCCAGCGGCCTAGAAAGATGTTCTGGCCGACGTCCATGTTCCCGCAAAGCGCGAAATCCTGGTAGATCATCTCGATGCCGACGTCGCGGCTCTCGTGTGGGCTCTTGAAGCGCGCCGGTTGTCCGGCAACCAGGATTTCACCGGCATCGCGTTGATAAGCACCGGTCAGGATCTTCATGAGCGTCGATTTGCCGGCCGAGTTATCGCCGACCAGACCAAGGATCTCGCCGGAATAAAGAGTGAGATCGACCTTTCGAAGCGCCTGTACGGCCCCGAAGGCTTTTTCAATGCTCCGCATTTGCACGATCGGCTCGGATGGTGTCGCGTCAATCATGAGTGCCGTCCCGTGTTGGCGCGCGCCTTGCGAGGCGGGCTCGCAGGCGTCCGAAAATGTTGGTCTGGCGCACCCATATGTCGATCAGCACCGCCACGATCAGGATGACGCCGATGAAGACATTGATCCAGTGTTGGGGCATGCTGAACCCCTGGACGTTAAGTTGCAGGAGTGCCCGTACGAGCGTGATGACCGCCGCACCCGCAAGCGCACCGATCATGGTGCCGTAGCCACCGAAGATCGACCCACCGCCTATGATCACGGAAGCGATGGCGTCGAGCTCGCGAAACTGGCCGGCAACCGGGTTGAAGCTGCGAAAGTAAGCGACGTTGATGATCCCCGCCATGCTTGCGCAGAGCGCTGACAGCATAAGCGCGACGAAGCGCACCCGATTGGTGTTGATACCGGCATAGGCAGCGGCGCGGATGTTGCCGCCGGTGGCGCAGACCTTCAACCCGAACGGTGTATAAGCAAGGACGATGCCTGCGATCAGCGCGACGAAAAACATCCAGATCGTCTGGACGCTGACGACCTCGGCCACCGTGCGAATGGTTCCCGACGGCAGCCAAAGCCCGAAATGAAGGAGTACGTCATTCACCTTGCGGCCGAGCAGGTTGTAGCCCTCGGGCCAGCCGGTAAGCTGTTGTCCTGCGACGAACCAGGCGGCGAGGCCCCGGGCAATGTAGAACATGCCGAGCGTGGCGACGAAGGCGGGCAGTTTGAAACCGACCGTGACGACGGCGTTGACGAAGCCGGCCGCCATTCCCGCAAGGAGACCCATCGTCACGGCGGTGAGTGGGTCTGCGCCCACCACCTTCAGGAAATAGGCCGCGGTGCTGCCGGCAAGAGCGAGCACCGCGCCTACGGAGAGATCGATATCGCCTGCTGCGATGACATAGCTGAGCCCGACCGTAATGAGTGCCAGCTCGGTGTAATTGAGCAGGATAGCGAAGGTGTTGGACAGGTTCCACCAGTAGTCCGGCCGCAGCGCGACGCCCGTCAGCCACAACACGGCCGTCAGGATGATGGCAAGCGCGTCGCGGCGGGCGAGAAAACTGCCAAGCCCGGTGGCCGACAGCGCCATGTCGGTTGCCATCGCGCCCTTGGTCTGGACGCCCTCAAGCGCCACGCCACCCATCTCGTAGGCGGGCGGCGGTGGTCGGCCGCGAAGCCACGCCCAAAGCCGGGCCGCGACCTGGCGCCGAATTAGGTAGGGTTCGATGAGCACGGCAACGACGAGAAGCAGGCCAAGGAAAACCAGCACCGCGCCCGCAGGCAAGGTGAACTTGGCGCCGACTGCGATGCTTTCGCCATCGATAACGACGATGCGCGTAATCGGCCACCCCTCGCGCAACACCTTGTCGATCAGGACGACGACTGCCGAACCAAGGCAGGAACCGATCACACGGCCGCGGCCGCCAAGGATTGATGCACCACCAATAATGACGGATGCTATAATGGTAAGTTCCCAGCTGACACCGTAGAGAGGGGTTACACCCTTGTCCTGCGCGGCAGACAAGAGAGCCGCTAGGGTCGCACAAAGCGCCGAGATCACGTACGCGCGGGTGCGCACCCAGCGCGTGCGAATGCCGGCATAGATTGCCGCTTGCTCGTTGCCCCCGGTGGCGAAGGTCTCGTAGCCCCATCGGGTTTTGGCGAGCACACAAGCGCCCAAGATGGCGACGACAGCGAAGATCGCGATTTGGTTATTGAAGCCGAAGACATTCGTCTCACCCAGATGGAAGAAAAGCGCATAGCCCTTCGCCTTGTCGGAATAGTAGATTGCCTGACCATGCGTCAGGGCGAGCACGAAGCCGCGGCCGATGAAAAGCATTGTCAGCGTCGCAATGAATGCCGGCACTTTCAGGATGGTCACGAGCACGCCGTTGGCCAGGCCAATCACCGTGCCCAAGAGCGCGCAAAGGATCGCCGACGTGATGAGGTCGAAATCGAGAAAACTCGGCGCAAAAAGCCTGGCGAAAACCACCGCGACCAGACCGTAGGTGGACCCAACCGAAAGATCGATATCCCTGTTGGCAATGACGAAAGTCATTCCAACCGCGATGATCCCCACACGAGACGTGTCGCGCAGAAGCGCGTGAAGGGCCTCCGTTGATCCGAAGAAGGCCGGATTAACGAGAGCCCCGCCGAAGTAGAGTAGCGCAAGGAATATGAGGAGTCCGGCCTCCCAGCCGCCGACGAGCTGTGGCGGCGCACGGCCGAGCGATGTCGTCGTGGTGAACTCCATGGGTTTCTACCGAGCGATCCTTGCTGTCACGATGCGGGACGGCTCGTGCCGTCCCGCCCTGATTTCAGACGTATCGAACAGAAATCAGTTCTCGAAGCGCTTGCCGACGTTTGCGACCGTATCCTTCGTCACGAGCTGGGCGCGGGTGTCGAGATTGGCAGCCGCGATGCCGCGATCGATCTGCAGATAAAGCTGCATGACCGGCCAGAAACCTTGCAAGAAAGGCTGCTGTCCGAGCGAGCCGGTCAGATTTCCTGCCGCGATGCCTTCCTGCTGCGCTGGTCCGAGGTCGAATCCGTAGGCACAGAACTTGCCGGTCCACCCCATCTGGGCCACCGCCTTGACAAGCGGCGGCGTAAAGACGTTGTTGGCTGTAAAGGCGCCGACCACGTCGCCACGGGACTCAAAGAGCGAAACAAGGGCGTTCACCGGGTCGTTCGGGTTGGTGTCGATGCCGACGTTCTCCGGGCCGGCGTCGACCTTGAAAGCCTCGAGCTTACCCGCATCCTTCAGGGTCTTCACGATCGCGTTGAAGGCGGCCGTGACGCGGTTGTTCACCTCGATATTGCCCATCGCCGTGGAGGATGGCAGCACGATCGAGCCGCTGGGCTTGCCGCCGTCAAGCACGCATTTGGCCAGCGCCTCGCCGCCGATCGCGGCGGCCGAGGCATCCTGACCGGTGTGGCTGATGCCGTTCCTGTTAAGGATTGTGCCGTCGAACGAATTGGTCGTCGCGACCGGGATGCCGGCCGCTTCGGCGGCCTTGACGATGTCGTTGTAGGCACCCGCCTGCGGCGTCGTCATAATGATGCCGTCGATGGTCGGATCCTGAACGATTTGGTTCAGGATTTCGATCTCGCGGGCGGGATCATCCACCGGCGATTCCGAACCGAGCAGAAGGATCGTCGCGCCGATCATGTTGCCGGCGACAGTTGCGCCGACATAGACGGGGTCAAAGAAACCATTGCCTGCCGTGTGCGTCACGATCGCAAAGGTCAAATGACCGTCAGCCGAATGGAAATCCTTCGTGCCGGGGGCCTCCTTTGCGGCTTCCCCGAAATTGTAACCGCCAACCGCTTTCTCGACGCTGCCCGACTGCGCCAATGCATGTGAAACGCCGAGCGATAATGTCGCGGCCGAGGCCACGTACAGCAAAAACCGCCTCATGATTGGTCCTCCCTTGAACCCAAGGGGCGAAAGCCGTTCGAGCGCAATTTATCGAGAGTGGTGCCGAAGGCTTCCGCCCAATTGCTAATATTCCGCGCAATTCTGGTTGAAGTAAACGGAAAACTAGTTGTTGTTGCGAATTTGTTCGCGTTGGAAGCTTCCGATAACCGTTTTTGAATGGCAGGTGACAGGTTGAAGAGGCCGGATCGCCACCCGGCTCTTTTTTTTGGGATGGCACGGGCACGGACTTCAGGTGAAAACTTGTTCGTTGTCTTGCTCATATCGGCTCCACTTTCTCAGAAGTTGGAGCCTCCGGCAAACCCGGTGCGGTTCAAACCTTCAAGCCATAGCCCCGCAAAATACCCCGAATGCTGAACTCGACGTCACGCAATTTGGCCTGCAGCAGTTTGCGACCGGTCAGCAGCGCCCGGGGAGTTGTCACGTTATCGAGCGTTAAACGGCCGGCGCGCTTTGTCGTTGTAGATCAGGCAATAGCCCGGTGGCGGCCTTCCAATGAGCCATAGCGCGGATGCGATGAATGTGAGTGGCCAGTGCGGATCGTTTGTGGCGTGGGGTGACGAAGATATTTCGAAGTGCCGAGAAGATCGAGATGAACCGCTGCAAGCCTCCGGTTGATCGGAAACCTTGCATGGTCCTCTCCCGTTTCCGCAGAGGCAAATGGGAATTTTCCGCTCGATTGTTGAGACCCTTGTGGGATCGGTGCTCGATATCCGGCATAACGTCCCGCTTGGCGGCAAGGTCAGCGCCATACGAGCGCAGCTTGTCGGTGATGATCCTCTTGGGCGGCATGCCTGCTTTCTTCAGCAGCCTGATGAGCAACCGCTTGGCGGCCTTGGTGTCGCGTCGGCTCTGCACAATCTCGTCGAGGACATAACCATCTTGATCGACGGCACGCCAAAGCCAGTGTTTTCTGCCCGCGATGGAGATCACGACCTCATCCAGGTGCCAGACATCCTGGCGCGAAGGTCGCTTGCGACGAAGTTGCTTTGCATAGGCCGGTCCGAACTTCCGTCCCCATCGGCGGATCGTTTCATAGGAGACGATAATTCCGCGCTCCAGCAGCATTTCCTCGACAAGGCGTAAGCTCAGCGGAAACCTGAAATACATCCAGACCGCATTCGAGATGATCTGTTGCGGGAAACGGTGGCGCTTGTAGCTGACGGCGGAACTGTTCATACCCCCGTCTCTATGCCAAATTCACTGATGCCACGTTTATGTGACAACACCTCTCATGGACGTGAACGAGCCGCCCGGACCAAGGATGCCACGGATATAAAAGCTCGCGAACTTCAGTCCCATGGGCGTTCTGGCGCCGTGTTGTATAATGAGGAGAGACTTCATGGTGCGATCGGCAACAATGGCGATTATTACTGTTTTGCGCCGGATCATTCTATCCGATTGTGGGACCACGACGGCCTAGCGACTTGGATTCATGAGGTTTGGATCGAAGGGCATTGGATAAAAGCCCGGATGGGCAGTGGGTCACGAGGAAAGCGGTTATTGAAGGATTAACACCGCAACAGATTGAGGATGGCCGACGCGACGTCGTAGGCATGGAAATCGGCACCTGCGAAACTGGGCCGATCTGGACGGAGTTCCTACGCAAGCTTAAAGGACCCTTCAGCAGCGTTCTCATCTGTGCAGCCGCGCGAAATCCTACGTTCACGTCAGCCTCGATATGTAATGGAGCATGGGCACGTTCTTGCCGATCGACGCGGGAAAGCACCGTCAGCGCGCTTCATTTGGCAGGGGCTGCTCGCCGACATTAAGTGGCAGCAATATCTCGGCGATCAGGTTCCGAATCCAACGATGGGCGGGGTTCCCTGTCGCGCGCTTGTGCCACACGCCGACGATGAGGGCCGGCGGAAGCGGCATGGGAGCGTTATAGAGGGAGAGCCCGAAAAGATCCGCCAAGCGCTCTGCCAATTGTCGAGGGACGAGTGCAATATGATCACTCTCGCTCACAGCTCGGCAGACGCCGAAGAAAACAGGAACCGTCATGACCACCTTCCGAGTTCGTCCGATCTTGGCCAGTGCCGCATCACCCATGGCTTTTGTTTTTCCTTCAGGCGAGAAGAGGATGTGCCCGAGATCGCAAAAAAGATCGATCGGCAAGGTTGCGCCAGATTTTATTCCGGCTGCTTCGATTGCTGCGTTTCCTTTTCGGGCGATAGTTGTGAAGGACGACCGGAATTGCGCACGTCGGTCGATCCAGTCTGGAAATTCTGCATCAGGAATGAGAGCCATGTCGGCTTCATACCGCTCAAGAGAGTCGATGTAGCTGTTTGGGACGAGATCGACCAATTGCACCCGAATACCCGGAGCACGTTCGTGAATCTCGCGCGCCAGCCGCGGCATCAGCATCTCCGCAAAGAAATCGCTTCCTGCAAGCTTGAAAGTGAGGCTGGCGCTCCCAGGATCAAAAGAGGTGCTACTGAACAGCGCTTCCATCCTGTCGAGCGTCTCACGAAGAGGCATGGCTAAACCTCTTGCATAGTCCGTCGGGCGCAAACCTTGGCCATGACGGACGAACAGCTGATCATCGAGCGCATGACGCAGTCGTGAAAGTGCGCCGGAAACCGCTGACTGAGACATTCCCAGTTTCTCACCGGCCTTCACAGTCGACCCTTCCCGCAACAAGGCGTCGAGCACACGTACAAGATTGAGATCAAAGGTCGCGAAATTCATTTCACCGATAGTTTCTATATGATCAAACGATTTTCTTAATAATGGATGTGATGGTAAAAACTACAACACGAAAGCGCTTTCGTTTCATCCCAACCGAGGAGGAAACGATGATTGATCTACTGGAATGCCCCGATACCATTGAATGGCTCGGTGTTTCTTACCGACCTATTCTAACGAATGCAGCAACTGGCGGAGCGATGTCCATCGTCGACAGCCTGTCTCCCTTCGGAAGCGGGCCGCCGCGACACATCCATGAAAGAGAGGACGAGACCTTCGTCCTTCTTTCCGGCTTGTGCGAGTTCTGGGTGGAAGGCGAGAGGTTCACGAAGAAGGCCGGCGAAACTGTCTTCGTGCCACGCGGAATGGAGCATACCTTCAGGGTTATCGGTGGCATGCCTTCGCGCCATCTGGTGATCCTGACGCCGGGGGGATTCGAAGATTTTTTTGCCGATATGGCGGCAGGCAAGTTCCAGATTCCGCAGGATATGAATCGCATTGCAGAATCTGCCGGCAGGCACCACCTTCGTTTCACTGGGCCGCCGCTTGGCAACGACTAGCCATTATAGCCAGATGGTTCGATCGCCTGCAAAGACCCGGCGACACTCAGCGCGTTAGCGTTGAGGTTGCTAAATCCACAGTGCCCCTATGTCGCTGATCACCGGCGTTTTCGCGCCTAGGAGCAGAACCCAAGGCAACCTCATTCGACGCAAGGCCCTTGCAGTTGAAAGGAATCGAACCTTAGGCACGCATTACCAGGTGAGCAAATACCTGATATGAAATCGAATTCACGCAGCAACGGGATCAAGCGAAACTCATCGAGAGAAACGCACCAGCCGACGGCGGATTTCACCTGCTGGCAACCGGCAACGCGGTTGATTTGCCAAACGACTTGAGCCCGCATACTAATGGTCGAATTCCACATGAACGCCAACGGCGAACTGATCAAGTACCCAGCACACCATCCCCGAAGCAAGCCCCAACCGCGGGCCTGAGCTGCTACAACTGCAAACGTTCCAGGCACGTAAGGGCGGGCGTGAGCCCGGCTCTGTGAACGAGCATGAAGTGGCGCGAACGTTTCAGTGTGCGGTGCCTGGTTTCTCGTTTGCCCTCACGATGGCGTCCGCTTCCTTGCCGTATAGTTCCTCGAAGTGATCGAAGGTCTTGGAAAAATAACCAATGCCCTGCGTCGCCGAGCGCAGCGCCCGCGCCAGATCGTTAAGTGCGCCGCCCGGAATGAGCGCCCGGAAGATGTCCCATCCCTTGGCGGTTTCATCACGGTCGAAGCCGAGAACCTGACCGTTGAGAGCGGAGACGATCTGGACAAGGCTGCCGGAAAAAACCGACGGGATGTGGAACTCGCAGCGGAAGACCGGTTGCATCAACACGGCCGCCCCTTCGGAAAGCGCCTGTCGCACCCCCATTTTCGACGCAGTCCGGAAGGCGTGTTCCGAACTGTCGACCGTATGGTGCTGACCATCTAACAGCGTTACGCCGACATCGATGACTTCGAAGCCTAGCGGTCCTTTCTCCATCGCTTCGCGCGCGCCTGCTTCCACAGCAGGGATGTAATTGCGCGGAACGGCGCCGCCCTTGATGGTTTCGCCAAAGGTGAAGCCCTGGCCGCGCTCGTTGGGGTGAATGCTCAACTTCACATCCGCGAATTGCCCGGCACCGCCGGTCTGTTTGCGATGGCGGTAATGAACCTCCAATGGTTTCGTGATCGTCTCGCGGTAGATTGGGCTGGGCGTTCGGTCGGTCACGGAGATATGAAAGACATCGGACAGCGTTCGGCAGAGATCACGCAGATGCACCGGCCCCTGGGCGCGGACGAGTTGAGCGCCCGTGCCTTCCTCCTGCAAGACTTCCAGACCGCGATCCGTCTCGGAAAGTTTTGCCAGCGTTTCGGAAAGTTTGTTTTCATCGCGCTCGCTGCCCGGAACTAGGATCCTTTCAAGCATCGGCGTGGGTGGTTCCGTCCACTCAGGCGGGGCGACCACCGCGGCGGGGGTCAACAGCGAAGGGACGGACAGGTGGTCCGACTTGACCGTCGCGAAGACATCCCCCGGCGCAGGCACAACAGCCGAATTGGAGCGCCCGTTTGCGAGATTTTGTACGGCGCCGAGGCTGGAGCCGCCCAGTGATGCACCCTGCCGCAATCCCTCGCCAAGTGCGCGCACGAGCACCGTCTTGCCGACATTCTGGCGATGATAGGCATGGAAGCTCACGGCGGTCAGCTTGTTTTCATCGACATTGCCCGCACGAGCCAGGCGCTGTCGAAGAACCCCGACCGGCGGCGCCTCGTGGCGCAGCGCCTTCATCAGCCTCATCATGCCGTTGCCGTGACTTGCGGCACCGATCAGGACTGGAATAATCCTGTTTTCCCTGAGAATCCGTGATGAAATGGCATAGAGCGCGTCGCTGGGCGGCTCGCGGTCCTCGATCAGTTCCTCGAGAAGCCAGTCATCGAATTCGGACAGGTGCTCCAGGAGTTCTGTGCGCGCTTCGTGCTCGCGCTCGGCGGCGCTTTCGGGGATCGCGATCAGCGCCGAAGTCTGGCCTTCCCGGTAGCGCCACGCCCGTTCCGAAATCAGATCGCAACTGCCTACGATCCTATCCCCCTCGCGGATCGGGACCTGGCGAAGCAGAAGGGTGTGGTTAGCGTAGTCTTGAAGCGCTGCGATCACATCTCTCAGCCGCCCTCTCGGTTCGTCCATCCGGTTGACGAAGAGGATGCAAGGCGTCTCCGAGGCCTCGATTACGCGCAGATAGGGCGCGGCGAGCACAGCCTCCTCGGGTGCCGATGAAACGCACAGGATGCAGGCGTCGCTGGCAAGAAGCGCGTGCTGTGCATGCGCCAACGCTTCATTCGGTCCTGGCGCATCCAGCGCACACCACGCCTCGTTTCCAAAGGTGAATTCTGTGAGGTTCAATCCATAAGGGGAGCTGGATTTTCTCGGCGCCCCCTCCAGGGAGCCGAGCTTTTCCACGACTGTCGATTTTCCGGTCTGCGAGGGTCCAAGCACGGTAAAGCAGCGCATCGGCATTCCTCCAACTGCCATAAACACAATTTTCAGCCATCATAGGATGCCCTGAACCGCTGCAAGGCGCCAGAGGTGTTCAGTTTCACAACGCTTGACCTGGACTTGCATTTGAGCTGATCCATTCAGTGGCTGAGAACGCATTGACGAATTTGCGATATCGACGTCTATGCGCGACGAACCACTGCCATTGTTTGCAGCCGCGGCCGAACAGATTGCTCCGGAGCAATTCCGGGAAACGTTGCTACGTGCGGCCGATGAGGCCGGTATTGCTATGTTAACCGTGGTTCACCAATGAGGAGGAAGCGCGACTAATCGTACTCATCTTGACCTTTGAACATCAGCGGTCTGTTCGCGCTGCCTGGGGTGGCCCACGCTGCGAACCGACTCAGATTGCTTTGCTACATTGATCGCCTTGACAGGAATCGAACCGTGAATTCGGCCTGGCATGAGTGAGACTTTGCCCCGATATGACACGGTAACGGCATACTGTTGTCCCCTGGTCCAAAATCATTAGGACAAGCATATCGTCTTCTCGGGCGGAATTCGCGGACCGTCTTGCCTCCGGTCGTCTGCTCCCTAGATCCGACACATGGATACCGAGCGAACCACAGCTCCTATCAAACCGGTAAGGGCGTCTTCGCGGAAACCTCTTCAGAGGTTGAGCCCGGCCATTGTCGAGCAAGTCGAGCGCCTGCTCGGCGGACGGACGCGTGATATCCGCCTCGATGGGGAACTGGCTCGGCTTTTTGGCGAACGCTCCTGGCCGCGGACTGCCAAGATCATTCGCGCGTGGATGGTTTGGGTTATCGTGCTCGACGTCTTGACGTTAGGCCTCAACGCGATCTTGCTTCCGACTGAAACCGTCATGTCGATGCTTTGGCCAGCGTCTATCCTTCCCCCCGCGGCTCTTGTCGCCGCGATAGCCTTCCTGCGGCCGCACGCTTTGTGGGTGCAGGGAGTTTTCCTCCTCTCGGCTGTTTTTCTGATCCTCCTGTCGGTCGCCTTGGTGGGCGTTAATACCGGTGGCGAGTTTTACGAGCGGCATTTGACCATCATGCTTTTTGTGGCCGTCACTGCCATTATCATATTTCCCATTCCACTCGGTTGGGCGATGGCGATCGGTGCATCTGCCCTCGGTATCTACCTTGTGTTTCAACTGCGCAATCCCGCCATCGAAGTGGGGAGTGCTCTGGCCGGGACGCTGTTTTTCGCAAGCGGTGTGGCTGCAACCGTCGTTGCCCGACGCACCGCAACCATCTTCGCTCAGAAGACTTTCTTACTTGAGTTACGAGATCGAAGTCGCCTCGCGGAGCTTACCGACGCCAATTCCCAGCTGGAATTGCTGGCACGGACAGATCCGCTGACGGGTGTCGCCAACCGGCGCTCGATGATGGAAACGCTCCATTATTTCTGGAGCGAGGATCTTAAACGAACGAGCGGCGCGGCGATGCTGATGTGCGATATCGACGACTTCAAGCATCTCAACGATAATCTCGGACATGCCGAAGGTGACCGCTGCCTGGTGAAAGTTGCCGGCATCATTCAGAGCAGCATGAGAGACGAGCGGGACAAGGTCGCCCGGTACGGAGGCGAAGAATTTCTCGTCTTTCTCCCAGGCTCTGATGAACAAGAGGCCCGGGTGGTTGCTGAGAGAATTCGCAGCAGAGTAGAAACTGCGTCTCTTCCAAATCCTACTTCCCGCGTCGGTCCCTGGGTCACTGTCAGCATCGGAATAGCGATATTGATGCAAAACAGTGAACTCGTGTCAGCAGAGCACATGCAGCGCCAAGCTGATGCTGCGCTCTACCTTGCCAAAAAGACCGGCCGCAACTGCGTGGTGGTCCATGCTCCAGAGGTCGGTCAAGCCTCCGATTGAAGCTGTTTGCTTGTTTTATTGTCCCCAAACGACTGCCTCAAACGGCTGCAAGCCGGGCTCGGTGTCGGGTCTCCAAGCCTGACCATTTGACAGATATCCTACAAGTGGATATGTAACATACATCTTATCGGCGATACGAGAAAGTGACCGGCATGACATTGAAATCGATGAAGCCGCTGACGCGCGCGCCGCTGCTGCATGTCTCCGTGCAGGAAAGTCTGCGGGCCTATATCGACGACAATGGCCTTGCGCCCGGCACCCTGCTTCCGGCTGAAGGAGAGCTCGCCACCCAACTCGGTGTCAGCCGCAATTCGCTGAGGGAAGGCATCAAGGCGTTGGAATCGCTCGGCGTGCTGGAGACGCGGCGCGGCGTCGGCATCTTCGTGAAGGCGTTTTCCTTCGAGCCGCTTCTCGACAACCTCGCTTACGGCCTCGGCGGCGCCCTGCGGCAGATCGAGGAGGTCCTCGAAATCCGGCGCACGCTGGAAGTGGGATTGATCGGCAAGACGATCGACGTGATCGAGGAGGAGGACATCGCCGAGCTGCGTGCCACCGTCAATCGGATGCGCGCTCATGCAGAGCGCGGTGAAACCTTTGCGGAAGACGACCAGCTGTTCCACCGACTGCTGTTTCGCTGCCAGGACAATGAAACGCTCGTGCGGCTGATCGATGTCTTCTGGCTCGCCTTCTACAAGGCATCGGATTTCGTCAATCTCGAAAATACCGATCCGATGGCGACGTGGCGCGACCATGCCGCAATCGTCGATGCGATCGAGGCAAGAGATCTGGAGGAGGCGCGCAGACGCCTGGATCGTCACTACGAGGGCATTGCCCGGGTGATTGCCAACAACAAGACAAGTTCAAACGTGGGAGGAACACATGAAAAGACTGTCTAGATTATCCGTTATTGCGCTTGGCGCCCTGCTGTCGACGGCGGCCGTTCCGGCTCTTGTCGTTTCGGGCGTTGCAGCTGAGGCTCAGGCAGCCACGCTATCCGGCGGCTTCGATGTCGGCCCCGGAGGCTTCCAGGGCAACTTCAATCCGCTCGCCGCGACCGCCGGCTTCACCTGGCTCAGCGTCTACTACGAACCGCTGATCACCTATGACGAGAAGCTGCAGAAGGTCGTCGGCGCGCTGGCAAGCTCCTACGAGGTCAGCTCGGACCAGATGACCTACACGTTCAAGCTGGCAGACGCCAAATGGCATGACGGCAAACCGTTCACCGCCAAGGACACGAAGTTCACCATGACCCTTGCGATGGATGCGAAAACCGGCTCCGTGCTCGCTGCCCGGCTGAAGGGCATATCGTCGGTCGAGACGCCGGACGATCACACGGTTGTCATCAAGCTCAGCGCACCCAGCAGCAGTTTTCTCGACACGATGACCAAGGTGATGATGCTCCCCGAGCATGCGCTCTCCTCGATACCGGCCGACCAGCTGGCGAAGAACGCGTGGTGGTCCACAGCTCCGATCGGCACTGGTCCGTTCAAATTCACCAAATACGTCTCGGATCAATATGTCGAACTTGCCGCAAACACTGATTATCGCGGTGGCAAACCCGCACTGGAACGTGTCATCAATCGCTATTTCGCCAACCCGGCCGCTGCGATCGCGGCGTTGAGATCCGGCGAAATCCAGTTCACCTATGTCGATTCCAACGACGTGCCGACCTTCAAGGACAACAAGGACTTCAAGGTCATCGAAGGCAACTCTTTCGTCGTCAACTATCTCGGCTTCAACCACGATTCCCCGCTCTGGAAGGACGTGCGCGTCCGCCAGGCGGTGATGTACGCGATCAATCGCGATGCCATCATCCAGAGCCTCTATGGCGGTGCGGCCAAGCCTGCCAATTGCGCCTATGTTGCCGACCAGCTGATACCCCAGGGCATCGATACCTATGCCTATGATCCCGAGAAGGCCAAGAAGCTTTTGACGGAAGCCGGCTGGGACCAGATCAATGGTGCCAAGCCGATCACGCTTCTGACCTATTACACCACGCCGCTGGCCACCAATGTGCTTGCCGCAGTTCAGGCGATGCTTGCCCAGGTCGGCATCAACATCGTCCCGCGTGCTGTCGATGCCCCGACCTATAACAGCATCGTGCTCAATGCGACGCCGGACATTGCCCAGTTCCAGGTGGTTTATGCCGGGCTGCAGAACGGGCCGGATGCCGGAAGCATCAATGTCGGCCTCAACGAGAAGCAGATCCCTCCGGCCGGACCTAATGTCGCCAGGGTTCGCATGCCTGACCTGACCAAGGCGCTCGATAGCGCCTTGGCCGAGCCTGATAGCACCAAGCGGGATGCCGCCTACCAGGACGTCTGCAAGGTGATGAACACGAACCTGCCCTGGGCGACGCTCTGGGTGGCAAACCGCTACGGCATCGTCTCGACCAAGGTGAAGGATTTCGTCTGGACGCCGGCGCCGGGCGGCGGCCCCTACCAGGCCAACCCGCAGAAATGGTCGATCGCCGAATAGGCGGTTTCCGGGAAAGCCTTGAGGGTGGCTTCGGCCACCCTGACAAGACGGATGAACCATGCTCCAATACAGTCTCAGACGCCTGGTCATAGGAATAGGCATGCTCGTCGCCCTGAGCATGCTGATCTTCCTGCTGCTGCGCCTGACGCCCGGCGATCCGATCGATGCCTATATCGATCCGAACCTGCCGATGTCGCCGTCAGACCTTGCCGATCTGCGCAGAAACCTCGGGCTCGATCAGCCCTTGCCCGCGCAGTATCTGGGCTGGTTGCAGCAGGCGCTGACCGGCAATCTCGGCTATTCGATCAAGCGTCTCGATCAGCCGGTTCTGGGCCTGGTGCTGTCACGGATCGGCCCGACAGTGCTCTTGATGGGCACCGCACTTGCCTTCGCCATCGTCGCGGGCATCATCTTCGGGGTGATCGGCGCCGTCCGCCGCAATTCGCTTGCCGATCTCTCCTTGTCGGTGGTCGCGCTTGCCGGCATATCGAGCCCGGCATTCCTCAGCGCGCTGATCGGCCTTTATATTTTCTCCGTCCGCCTGCACTGGATGCCGTCCGGTGGCATGCTGACGCCGGGCGAGGAATTCTCGGTGGGCGATCTCCTCCACCATCTGATCCTGCCGGCGGCACTTCTGTCTGTCGCGCAAGCCGCATTGATCATGCGTTACATGCGCGCTTCGCTGCTCGAAGTCCTGAACCAGGATTACGTGCGCACGGCCCGCGCCAAGGGCGTTCGCGAGTTCTGGGTCATCACCAAGCATGCCTTGCGCAATGCGCTTCTTCCGATCGTCACGTTGATCGGTTCCACCATCGGGCTTGCAATCGGCGGCGCCATCTTCATCGAGAGTGTCTTCAACTGGCCGGGCATGGGTCTCTTGCTCGTCGATGCCGTGCAGACCCGCGACTACCCCGTCATCATGGGGGCGACGCTCGTCATCGGCACCTGCGTTATCGTCGTCAATCTTCTGACCGATATCACCTATGCGGTCGTCGACCCGCGCATCAAGGTGGGTTGACCATGCTGGCACGCTCTCCCGAACGCCGGAGCCCCGGACCACTGGCCCGCGCCTTCAGTCGGTTTTTGCTCAATCGCGCAGCCGTTGCCGGCGTCTGCATTGCCATTCCGATGCTGCTGCTGATCCTCTCCTATCCGCTATGGTGGGCTTTCCGGCCGAACGACATCGATCTTCTGGCCATGAATAGCGGCCCGACGGCGACGCACTGGTTCGGCGCCGACGGCGTCGGTCGCGACGTCTTCGCCCGCGTGCTCGAAGGCGGCCGGATTTCGCTGCTGGTCGCCGTCGCATCCACCGCGCTTTCGGCAGTCATCGGTTTTCTCTTCGGGGCAATCTCGGCGCTTGCAGGCCGCTGGACGGACGCCGTCTCGATGCGCTTCGTCGATCTGGTGATGACCCTGCCGCCCGTCATCTTCCTGCTTGTGCTCGCCTCGATTGCCGGCACCGGCATCTGGCCGACCGTGCTCGTCATCTCGCTGCTCTCCTGGCCGTTGCTGGCGCGCATGATCCGCTCGCGGCTACTGGAATTGCGTGAACGCGACTTCGTCATGGCTGCCCGCGGCATGGGCGCCGGCATCGGACATCTGCTGTTTCGCCACGGCCTGCCGAACTCGATCGATATCCTCGTGGTCTATGCAACGCTGCAGATCGCCAATGCCATCCTGCTCGAGGCGGGGCTGTCCTTCCTTGGTCTCGGCATCGCCCCACCGGCGGCAAGCTGGGGCAACATGCTGAACGCGGCCCGCTCGACCGCCGTGCTCGAACAATATCCGTGGCAATGGCTCTTCCCCGGTGCCGCGCTGATCCTTGCTGTCCTGGCAATCAATTTCATTGGCGATGGCCTCAGAGATGCCTTCGACCCGCGTGCCGAACTGAATTGACAATCGAAAGAAGCGAAAATGACCAAATTCAAGGGTGTCGTCCCTCCCGTCGTAACACCGCTCAATCCTGATCTCACCGTCGATTACCCATCCTATACACGTGTGCTCGAGCATCTGATCGGTGCCGGCTGCCATGGCGTATTCGTACTCGGCTCGACGAGCGAGGTGGTCTTCCATGACGAAAAGACCCGGCGGGACATCATCGAACATTCGGCCAAGGTGGTGAATGGCCGCGTGCCGCTAGTCGTCGGCGTCATCGATCCGACCACGGATCGCGTCATCGCCCATGCGAAGGTCGCAAAGGCCGCCGGCGCCGACGCGGTCGTGGTGACGGCGCCCTTCTATACGGTCACCAGTCAGTCCGAGATCCTCGATCACTTCCGTTATATCCGCGACGCGGTAGACGTTCCGCTGGTCGCCTACGACATTCCGGTCTGCGTGCACGTCAAACTGCAGCGCCAGACCGTGGTCACGCTCGCCAGGGAAGGCGCCATTATCGGCCTCAAGGATTCGAGCGGCGACGACGGCAACTTCCGCTACGCGCTCCTCGACCTTGCCGAACACAAGGACGTCTTCCTGATGACCGGCTCCGAGATCGTCGTCGACACCGCCCTGCTAATGGGCGCTCATGGCGTCGTTCCCGGCATTGCCAATGTCGATCCACACGGCTATGTCCGCCTTTGGGATGCTGCGCAGCGCGGCGACTGGGTCGCCGCGAAGAAGGAACAGGAGCGTCTCTGCCGCCTCTTCGAAATCGTCTGGGTCGCGCAGGGCCGTGTCAGCGGCGGCGCAGCCGGCATCGGCGCCTTCAAGTCCGCCATGCGCAGCCTCGGCATCATCAATTCCGCCGTCATGCCGCGGCCGCGTGCCTCTCTCAACGAAGCCGAAACGGCGCGGATCGACGAGATCCTGCGTGCAACCGGCCTGCTGAACTGAGCCGGCTGATGGAACAGACCGCCGAACCCGTACTCGACATCAGAGGATTGCGAACGATCTTCCGCATCCGCAGCGGCGAGATCACGGCGGTCAACAATATAGACCTGACTGTTGCCGCCGGCGAGACGCTTGCGCTCGTCGGCGAATCCGGCTCCGGCAAGTCGGTCACGAGCCTGTCCGTCATGCGGCTGCTGACCCGCAACATCGGCGTGATCGCCGCAGGCAGCATCCGCCTTGCGACTGGGAACGGCGTGGTCCGCGATCTCGTCTCCCTCGACGAAGAGAGCATGCGCAGGATCAGGGGCGAGGACATCGGCATGGTGTTCCAGGAGCCGATGTCGAGCCTCAATCCCGTCTTCACCATCGGCGACCAGATCGCCGAGCCGATCCGCATCCATCGCGGCGCCGACCGCAAGGCGGCGATGAACGCAGCCGTCGCGTTGCTTGAAAGCGTCGGCATACCGGACGCCCGACGCCGTGCCGGCCAATATCCACACGAACTGTCGGGCGGCATGCGGCAGCGCGCCACGATCGCCATGGCGCTCGCCTGTGATCCGGCGCTGTTGATCGCCGACGAGCCGACCACGGCGCTCGACGTGACGATCCAGGCGCAGATTCTCGACCTGCTCCTCAAACTGCAGCGCGAGCGCGGCATGGCCATGCTCTTTGTCACCCACAATCTCGGCGTCGTCGCCGAAATCGCCCATCGCGTGGCGGTGATGTATGCCGGCCGGATCGTCGAAGAAGGGCCGGTCGGCGAGGTTTTCCGCAATCCCAAGCACCCCTACACGATGGGCCTTCTCGCCTCCATGCCGCGCCTTGGCGATGCGGCGCGGATGAAGCGGGCCGGCGAAAAGCTCGCCGCCATTCCCGGCATGGTTCCGAGCCTGATGAACATGCCGAGCGGCTGCGCCTTTTCTCCGCGCTGTAAATTCGCGATCGATGCCTGTCGCGCCGCGGTTCCCGCGCTCGAACAGGTCAATCCGCAGCACCGCAGCCGCTGCATCAGATGGCAGGAGATCTAGATGAGCGTACCGCTGCTTTCCGTCCGCGACCTCTCAAAACATTATACCTCCCGCGGCACGCGGCTGAACATTCTTGAGGGCATCTCCTTCGATATCGGCAAGGGTGAAGTCGTCGGGCTTGTCGGCGAATCCGGCAGCGGAAAGACCACGATCGGGCGTTCGGTCCTTCGCCTCGTCGAGCCGTCGTCCGGCAGCGTCCGTTTCGACGGGACGGAACTCACAGCACTTTCCGCCTCCGCGCTCAGACGGCAACGGCCGCGCATGCAGTATATTTTCCAGGACCCCTTCGCCAGCCTGTCGCCGCGCATGACGATCGGCGAGATCCTGACGGAAGGCCTGAAGATCCAGGGGATCGGCACCGCCCATGACAGGCTCGAACGGGCGCGGTTGGCCTTGACCCAGGTCGATCTGCCCGCCGACGCAATCAATCGGTACGCGCATGAATTTTCCGGTGGTCAGCGCCAGCGCATCGGGATTGCCCGGGCGTTGACTTTGTCTCCCGAATTCATCGTCGCCGACGAGCCGGTCTCGGCGCTCGACGTGTCGATCCAGGCGCAGGTGATCAACCTGCTGCGCGACCTGCAGCAGCAGCTTGGCCTGACCATGCTGTTCATCTCGCATGACCTTGCCGTCGTCGAATATATCTGCGACCGGGTGATCGTGCTCTATCTCGGACGCATCATGGAAGTCGCGCCGAGTGCCGATCTCTATGCGAGGCCGCAGCATCCCTATACGCGCGCGCTTCTGTCGGCGATTCCGTCGCCCGATCCGGATGCCCGCCGCAACAGGCAGATCCTGAAAGGCGATATTCCAAGTCCGGCCAATCCGCCGAGCGGATGTGTTTTTCGCACGCGCTGTCCGAGCGCGCTCGAGGCCTGCGCCGGCGCCATACCGCAATTGCGGGAAATCGCGCCCGGCCACTTCAAGGCCTGCATCCGCGACGACCTCAATTGATCCGTCATCCATCGGAGAAACAAGAGATGAATGCGAAGACGCCGCGTCCCGCCATCGGCGGAAATTGGGCGAGCCTGCTTTTGCCGATCGCAGCCGATGACAGCATCGAATTCGGCAAGCTCGGCGAAGAGATCGACATCCTCATCGATGCCGGCGTCGATGGTATTTACTCAAATGGCACGGCCGGCGAATTCCACAATCAGACGGAGGTGGAGTTCGACAGGATCCAGGCAATGCTGGCCGAGCGCTGCAAGGCGTCTTCAACCCCATTCGTCATCGGCGCCTGCCAGCCCGACCCGCTGATCATGCTCAATCGCGTCCGCCGCGCCGCCGCGCTCGATCCCCGCGCCATTCAGGTCATATTGCCGGACTGGTGGCCGCTCAACGATGCCGAAGCGGTCGACTTCCTGAAACGAGCGGCCGAGGCTGCCGACGGAATTCCGCTCATCCTCTACACTCCGCCGCATGCAAAACGTGTGCTGGCACCAAAGGAGTTGGGCATGGTCTGCGCCGGGGTGCCTGAGGTAATCGGCATCAAGCTCGCCGATGGCGACGCCTCCTGGTATGCCGAGGCGCGCCGGCATCTGTCCGGGCTGTCACTCTTCGTCCCCGGCCATCATCTCGCAACCGGCACCAAGGAAGGTGTGGCAGCAGGCTCCTTTTCCAATGTCGCCTGCCTTAGTCCCCGCGGTGCTCAGACCTGGACGGTTTCGATGCGAAACGATATCGACGCCGCACTCGATCTGGAGCGACGCATCTGCACGTTTATGGACGCGCATATCGTCCCGTTTCGGGAGGAATTTGGCTATTCGAATGCCGCTCTCGACAAACTGTTGAGTGCGATCGGTAATTGGGGACCCGTGGGCACCCGTTTGCGGTTTCCCTATCGCTCGATAGACACGGCAGAAGCGGTCAGATTGCGACGCATCGCGCGCTCCGAACTCCCCGATCTTTTCCCCTGAGTTGGCGGGCCTGGCGCAGAAGCAACCTGCGTTGGTTTGTCTTGGTGGGGATCGAACCGAAGAGACAAGGTCCGATATGGCGCAGAACGAAAAGCTCTACCATCCCAGCCGGGCCGATATCTTGCTGGAGGCCTCTTTCAGCAGAACGATGAAGCGGTCGACGTCGCTCTTTTGCGTGCGGAAGGCCGGGGCGCCGACATTCACCGCGGCGATCACGGATCCGTCGAATGCCAGAACCGGCACTGAGACGGAGACAAGTTGCTCGCTGACTTCACCATAACTCACACAAAATCCCTGGCGGCGGATTTTATCCAATTCAGCAACCAACTTACCGCGATCCGTGATCGTGCGCTTGGTCAGCCGCGGCAAAGTCTCCGGGATCATTTGCAACTGCACCTGAGGCTGGAGATAGGCGAGAAGCACCTTGTACGAGCCTGCCGTGAGCGGCCGTCTTCGACCGATCATCGCCTGCACCCGCAAGTCGCGCATCGGTTCGAACTTTGCAATGCACAGGGATTCCCCATTGTCGATGATCCTGAGCTGGGTCGTTTCGTTCGCCTTCTGGCCGACTTCTTCAAGAATGGGATTGGCTATTCGCACCAGATCAACCTGTGTCGATGCAGCGGTGCCGAGAATGATCGCAGTTGTCCCCAGCCGGTAAGTGCCTGTATCGCTCTTCCGCACCAGGCCGCGCCGTTCCAGTGTGCGTAACATGCGCAAAATTCTCGGCTTGGTTTCCCCAAGGTTCTGCGCCACCTCGGTCAGTCTGATATCCGGGTTTTTGGCGACGTTCAGCAATACCTCGATGCAGACATCAACAGATTGCACGATATCGCTTTTTGATGGTTGTCTTTTGTCCATGGGACCAGAATTTTCTCCGCGACCAAAGCTGAAGGATTGGCGTAGTTTCAAGTTACGCCTATCGTAACGCGCTTGTTTTCCGTTTGACAGCCCCCTTGAGGCCCCCTTACCAATTTGCGTCGAGAGTGGACGGGAACCTGCTCGTACCGACCAAACAAGGTCGGCCTAAAAACGCTAAACCGGGATTGAAGAAATGGCCGCAAAAACATTGACGCGGGCAGCGATCGGGCTGCTTGGCACGATTGCTATTCCTGCGATGGTCGCCGCACAGGAAACCCCGCTGACGATCGGGATGTCGACGACGCCGACGACGCTGGATCCTCATGAAGACAGTTCGGCGCCAAACAATGCGACCTCGCGCCATATCTGGGACAGCCTCATAAACCTCACGGGAACGTCGGCAAATGCGCCGGAACTCGCCACCGAATGGAAGGTCGTCGACCCTACTCACTGGGAATTCAAGCTGCGGAAGGGCGTGAAATTCCATGACGGCAGCGAGTTCAACGCCGATGACGTCATCGCTTCGCTTCTGCGTGCCCGCGACAAGCCCAGCCAGAGCTTTGCTTCCTACACCCGCAATATTGTCAATGTCACCGCCACGGATCCCCATACCATCGTCGTCGAGACAAAGGTTCCGGATCCGATCCTGCTGAATTCCGTCAGCCGAATTCGCATCATCAGCGCCGATTGCAAGGAGGCGCCAGTCCAGGATTTCGACAACGGCAAGTGTGCAATCGGAACCGGGGCCTATTCCTTCGTCTCCTATTCGCCAGGCAGCAACCTGACCTTGAAGCGCAATGACAGCTATTTCGCAGGCCCCTCGCACTGGTCGAACGTCACGCTCCGCTTCCTGCCCGATGACGGCGCCCGTCTGGCATCGCTTCTCTCCAACGAGATCGACATTGTCGAAGCCCTTCCTGCCGATGGAATGGCACGCGTGGAAGCGAGCGATAATCTGCAAGTCATCAACGGCCTGTCTTCCCGCTTCGTCTATCTTGGCCTCGATGTCAGCCGCGATGTTTCACCTTTCGTGAAGGCTGCGGATGGTTCCGATCTCGACAAGAACCCGCTCAAGGACGAGCGGGTGCGTCGGGCAATGCTGATGTCGATCAACCGGCCGGCAATCGTCGACCGAGTCATGCAGAAGAACGGCACGGTGGCCGACCAATTCGTCACCCAAGGCTATGCGGGCTATTCCGAAAAAGTCGAGAAGGTGGGTTATGATCCCGCCGCCGCCAAGGCGCTTCTGGCCGAGGCCGGTTATCCCGATGGCTTCAGCCTGACCCTGCACGGTCCCTCTGGCCGTTACGTCAAGGATGCCGAAGTTCTGCAGGCGGTCGGCCAGATGTTCACACGCATCGGCATCAAATCGAAAGTCGAGGTCCTGCCCTGGTCGATGTATTCGGAAGCCTATTCAAAGGGCACCTATAGCACCTATTTCGGCTCCTGGGGTGTGAACACCGGCGAAACCACCAATCCGACTGTCGCTCTCGTCGCGACTCGCGACGAGAAAAAGGGGACCGGCAGATATAACGGCGGCGGCGTGTCCGATCCGAAGATCGACGAGGTGCTGGCCAAGGCGAGTTCGACACTCGATGAAGCTGCACGCGCGCCCCTTCTCGAGGAGCTGTCGACCGAGACCTTCAACAACCTCTGGCTCCTCCCAATGCACTACGAAAACGTCGTGCTGGGTGCAAAGAAGACCGTGTCCTACACCCCGCGCGGCGACAAATATACGCTCGCTTACTACGTGAAGCCGGCGGACTGATGCATGGCGCCCAAAAGCGCGCAGCGGTTTTGGGCGACACGCATCCAATAAAGACTTGAAGTGCGTCGCATGGATCCATTCGATGCGACGCGGTTTAAGAACAGCAGCATGGGGCCGCCCCGAGGACGCCCCTTTCTTCATCTCCCAGGAGACATTCATGCAGGAACTTGGAACGGGCGAAGCCGTCGCCCGGGCGAAGGCCATCTATGACTATGGCCAGACGGCCATCTTCGCCTCTCAGGCCGATCCCCGCCTCCATATGGTGCTTTATGTGCCACCGACGGCGGCAGATGGCCGCAAGCTCGACCTCCTAGTCGCGGTCCACGGCACCGGGCGCACGTCGGCCATCGACTTCCGCGACGGTTTTGCCGAATTCGGGCTCTACAACGACTGTGCCATCCTTTGCCCGATCTTCCCGGTTGGCGTTCTCGGCGATGGTGCGCGTTCCGGCTACAAGTTCCTTGAGGAAGGCGACATCCGCTACGATCAGGTCGTCCTCGCTATGGTCGCGGAGATGGCCGACAAATACCGCCAGGACTGGTCCAAATTCGCCATGTTCGGCTTCTCCGGTGGCGGGCATTTCGTGCACCGTTTCACCATCCTGCATCCGGAAAAGCTCTGGGCGGCATCGATCGGCGCGCCTGGTTCCGTCACCCTTCTGGATCCGACGCGTGACTGGTGGGTCGGCATTCGGGATCTGGAGGCGCGCTTCGGCAAGGCCTTCCGGCCCGAAGATCTTGCCAAGGTGCCGGTGCATATGATCGTCGGCGATGCCGATCTGGAGACCTGGGAAATCACCCACAAGCCGGGTGGCAAATATTATATGGATGGCGCAAACGACGCCGGCAAAACGCGGCCCGAACGCCTTGCCGCCCTGGCGAGCTCATTCCGCAAAGCGGGTGTCGATGTGACGTTCGATCGTGTTCCGGGCGTCTCTCACGACCGGATGAAAGTTCTGGGCAACGTCAAGGCCTTCCTGGCAAAGGTGCTGGAGGGCCGTCGCGCGAAATGAGAAATGCAACGATCGTGGCGCCTCAGCCGGAGGCAGTCGAAGCCGGCGCGGAAGTTCTCGAACGCGGCGGCAATGCCATCGACGCAGCACTTGCCTGTGCTTTCGTCCAGGGCGTGGTCGACCCGCAGATGGCCGGCATCGGCGGCTTCGGCTCCATGCATGTCTATATGCCGAAAAAGGGCGTGCACGAGATCCTCGAATTTTATGCGCGCGCGCCGTTGAAGGCTGCGCCGGACATGTGGCTCGACAAGATCAAGCACCAGAGCCGCGACGGCTTCGGCTACGTGCTTGAACGCAATATTTCCGATATCGGCTACCTTGCCGTCTGTACCCCCGGCTCGCTCATGGGCTATGAGACTGCGCTGCGCGACTACGGCACCTTCGATTGGGCCGATCTCATCAAGCCGGCCATCCGCCTTGCCCGTAACGGTTTCATGATCCGAAACCACATGCATTGGTATTGGGCCAAGGACCAGTCGAACGACGGTTTTGCCAACACGTTCGACAAGCTGTGCTTTTCCGAAACGGGCCGGAAAGTCTATTTCCACGACGACGGCACGCTCAAGAATGTCGGTGATCTGCTCGTCAACAAGGACATGGCACAGACCCTCGAACGCATCGCGCGAAGCGGCGGCTCGGACATCTTCTATCACGGCGAACTGGCCGAACAGATCGCCGACGATTTCAAGGCAAATGGCGGCTTGATCGATCGGGAGGATCTGGCGCGCTACGAATTGTCGAAGGTAGAGCCCATTTGGGGCGACTACCGCGACAACCGCATCGCCACCTCGCCTCCGCCAGGCTCGGGCTTCCCGATGCTGGAACTCCTGCATATCATGGAGCAGTTCGATGTCGGCTCGCTGCAGCATGGCAGCGCCGAACATGTCCGCATCCTGTTCGAGGCAATGAAGCGGATGACGATCGATAAGGACGCGCATATGGGCGATCCCGCCTATGTCGACGTGCCCTATGAAAAGCTGCTGTCGAAAGAGCATGCAAAAGCGCATGCCGGCGCGATCAAGGCGGGCGAGATCGCCAGTGTTTCGCGTCTTGATCGGTCGCAGCGCGACACCACCCATATCTCGGTGATCGACAAGGATGGCAATGCGGTCGCGATGACCCACACCCTCGGCAGTCCCTCGGGCGCGATCACCGATGGCCTCGGCTTCATGTACAATGGCACGATGAGCCGCTTTAACCCGCTTCCAGGCAAGCCCGGCTCCATCGCGCCCGGCAAGCGGCGTCCAAGCTCGGCGGCACCCACGATCGTCTTCAAGGGCGACGAGCCCAGCATCGTCATCGGAGCACCAGGCGGCAGCTATATCGCGCCCGCCGTTGCGCAATGCCTGATGAACATGATCGATTTCGACATGTCCGTGCTCGAAGCCGTCTCGGCGCCGAGGATCGTAGGGGTGTCAAACACGATCGACATCTGCAATCGCATTCGACACTCTGTCGAAGACGAGTTGCGGGCGCAGGGCTACCAGGTGGCGCGGTCGCCGCAGACATATGCGTTCGCCGCAGTCCACGCGATCAAGATTGACGGCGGCATCTCGAAAGGCGCGGCCGATCCACAGCGCGACGGGATGGCGATCTCCGTCGTCTAGATTCAAAAATGTTACAGCGTCCTTTGCGGCTCTCGAAAAGACGCGCGGCGCTGTGGGAGAGGTTCAATGGTCACATCCATTATCAGGCGGTTGATACAGGCGCTGTTCGTCGTTGTCGCGATGACGATCATTGTCTTCATCGGCGTCAATGTGATCGGCAACCCGGTCGACATCCTCATCAACCCGGACGCCAATCAGGCGGAGCGGGCACTCGTCATCGCGCGTTACGGCCTGGATCAGCCGCTGTGGAAACAGTACCTGCTGTTTCTCCAAGGGCTTCTGCACGGGGATTTCGGCAACAGCTTCGTTTATGGGCGGCCGGCGCTGGGTCTGATCCTCGAACGGCTCCCGGCGACACTCGAACTGGCGATCACGGCTCTCGGCATCGCGCTGCTGTTCGGCTTGCCCTTTGGGCTGTATGCAGGGCTCTACCCCAATCGGATCTCCTCCAAGCTCATCATGAGCGGCTCGATCCTGGGCTTCTCGCTTCCGACCTTCTGGGTCGGTCTCATGCTGATCATGGTATTTTCCGTCGAGCTCGGCTGGTTGCCGACGAATGGCCGCGGCCCGACGCAAGAACTGCTTGGCGTGCAATGGTCGTTTCTGACCGCAGACGGCATCAGGCACCTCTTATTGCCCGCCTTCAACTTGGCTCTGTTCAAGACGTCGCTCATTCTTCGGCTGACCCGCGCCGGCGTGCAGGAAGTCCTTCCTCAGGACTATGTGAAGTTCGCCCGCGCCAAGGGATTGCGAGAGCGGCGGATCATTTCCGTGCACGTTCTCAAGAACCTGATGATCCCGGTGGTGACGATTATCGGGCTCGAGTTCGGCTCACTGATTGCCTTTTCGGTCGTCACCGAAAGCATCTTTGCGTGGCCGGGCATGGGCAAGCTCATCATCGACTCGATCAACCTTCTCGATCGCCCCGTCATCGTCGCCTACCTGATGATGATGGTGCTGCTCTTCGTCGTCCTCAACTTCATCATCGACATCTGTTATACCCTTCTGGATCCGCGGGTCCGGCTGGAAGGAAAGGCTTGACCCCATGGCCGAACCAAACACGCAAGACACGAGTGCTCCAACGCCCGAACCCAGTCGTCTGTCGAAAGGGATCGCGGATTTCTTCAGCTCTCCGGCAGCCGCGATCGCCTTCCTCAAGCTGGTGATCATCTGTTGCCTGGCGATGCTCGCGCCATGGATCTCTCCGCAAAATCCCTATGATTTAATGCAGCTCGACATCATGGATGGACGGCTGCCGCCGGGGTCCGAATCCATGACCGGGCTTGTCTATCACCTCGGTACCGACAGCCAGGGCCGCGATATCCTGTCCGGCATCCTCTATGGCCTGCGCACCTCTTTGCTGGTGGGCGTTCTGTCGGCTTTCGCTGCTGCCATCATCGGAACCTCAGCCGGACTGTTCGCCGCTTACATGGGAGGGCGCACGGAAACCGCGATGATGCGGCTCGTCGACCTTCAGCTCTCGTTTCCCACCATCTTGATGGCGCTCATGATGCTCGCCGTGCTTGGCAAGGGCGTGCCCAACGTCGTGATCGCACTGATCATCGCCGAGTGGGCGACCTATGCCCGCACTGTCCGCGGCACCGCTCTGGTCGAGCGCGAGAAGGAATATATCGAGGCGGCCCGGATGCTGCGCCTGCCCGGATGGCGCATCCTCTTCAGGCACCTGCTGCCAAACTGTCTTGCGCCGGTCATCGTCATCGCCACCATGCAGATCGCCAGGGCAATCGGGCTCGAGGCGACCTTGTCCTTCCTCGGTCTCGGGGCATCCGTGACCGAACCCTCGCTCGGCATGCTGATCTCGACGGGCTACCAGTACCTTCTGACGGGCCTCTACTGGATCAGCTTCTTTCCCGGCATTGCCCTTCTGGTCACGATCGCGGCGATCAATCTCGTCGGCGACCGGCTGCGCGATGTCCTCAACCCGAGGAACATGTCATGACCCCATTGCTGCAAGTGAGCAATCTCGTCACCGAATTCGGCGGCGGCAGGGGACGCCCCAGCCTTTGCGCCGTCAATGATGTGTCGTTCACGGTGGAGCGCGGCAAGGTCCTTGGTCTTGTGGGAGAATCCGGATCCGGAAAGTCGGTGACCGGCTTCTCGATCATGCGGCTCCTCGATAAGCCCGGCCGGGTTGTCGGCGGCCGGGTCATCTTCGACGGCGCCGACATCGCCAAATATTCGGACGAAGAGATGCGGCAGCTGCGCGGCAAGCGGATCGCCATGGTATTTCAGGATCCGATGATGACGCTCAATCCGGTCCTGACGGTCGGAACTCAGATGGTGGAAGCCGTCCAGGCACACGAGCGAGTCTCGAAGGATGCTGCCCGGCAGCGGGCGCGGGATGCTTTGGCGCTGGTTGGAATACCAAGCCCTGAAGAAAGGCTTGCCGCCTATCCGCATCAGTTTTCCGGCGGAATGCGCCAGCGTGTGGCAATTGCCATCGCGCTTCTCCACAAGCCGGACCTCATCATCGCCGATGAACCGACAACGGCGCTGGATGTGACGATCCAGAGCCAGATCATCTCCGAATTCCAGAAACTCACTGAAGAGGGAAATACGGCGGTGATCTGGATCACCCACGATCTGGCGATCGTTTCAAGATTGGCCGACGAGATCGCCGTCATGTATGCCGGCCGTCTCCTGGAGACCGGACCGGTGGGCAAGGTTCTGACCGATCCTCACCATCCCTACACCGCCGGTCTGATCGCGTCGGTGCCCTCGCAAAACAGACGCGGAGAACCCCTTCACCAGATCCGCGGCATGACGCCGGCGATCAACCGCCTCCCACAGGGATGCAGTTTTCGTACGCGCTGTGATCGGGCAACCGACGGTTGTCTGGTCATGCCGGCGCTCATGCCGGAAGGCGATCGCTCCTTCCGCTGCATTCATCCCGTAACGAAAGAGGTAGCATGATGACGGCGACCGCCGCGCCCCTGATCGAAGCGAGGAACGTGTCGCAGCGCTTCGGAGCCAAACCCGACCTGGCCGCCAAGATCGCGCTCAAGCTCAAACTGGCCAAACCGGTGCCTGTCGTTCACGCGCTTGATAATGTCAGCCTCAGCATCCGGCCCGGAGAGGTTGTCGGCCTTGTCGGTGAAAGCGGCTGCGGGAAGTCGACGCTCGGCCGCGCCATTGCAGGGATCACCTCGCCAAGCCAGGGCCAGATTCTCTGGAAGGGGAATGATCGAAGCGCCATGTCGAAAGGCGAGCAGCATCAGTTCGGTCTCGCCAGCCAGATGATTTTCCAGAATCCGATGGCGGCTCTCAATCCGCGCATGACCGTCGAGGAGCTTATCTGGGAGGCGCCTCGAACACATGGGCTTGCCCGCTCGACGGAACGCGACGTCTATGTCGACAGATATTTGATGCTGGCCGGTTTCGACCCGGCCATGAAAAAGCGATACCCGCACCAGTTTTCCGGTGGCCAGCGGCAGCGCGTCAATATTGCGCGCGCGCTTGCCGTGCAGCCGAAATTCCTCGTCTGTGACGAAAGCGTCGCCGCACTCGACGTTTCCATCCAGGCCCAGGTGATCAACCTGTTCATGGAACTTCGTGACAAGCTCGACCTGACCTATTTGTTCGTCAGCCATGATCTCGGCGTCGTGGAACATATTTCCGATCGTGTTGCGATCATGTATCTCGGCCGCATCGTCGAAGAGGCGCCCGTCGAGGAGGTCTTCGCGCGGCCCAATCATCCCTACACGAAAGCGCTCTTGGCCGAGGTGCCGCGCATCGAACCCGGCAAGCGGCAGTTCAAGCCCGTCGATGGCGAACTCCCCAGCCCGATAAACCCGCCAAAAGGCTGTCACTTCCATCCGCGATGCCCGTTCGCGATGGACCGCTGTCATATGGAAGTGCCGGTGAAAAAGGAAATTGCACCGGGGCACCTGTCAGCTTGCCACCTCAACGATGAATGATCTCAAACGATAGGATCGCTGATTGCTTCAGGCCTAAAATCATCCTCCTCTAATGTGCATGAGCGCCGCCCGGTCGGGAAACTTTTTTCAACCCGGCTCCCGCCGCAGCGGTGTCCGCCAGGGACGCATCGCCGAGCGAGATGACGCCGGTAAGGCGTTTGTCACGATTGACGACGGGAAGGCGGCGGACCTGGACTTGCCCCATATTGCGGGTCACGTCGTCGACATCGTCGTCTTCGAAACAATATTTGACATCGCGCGACATGACTTCGCGCACCTTTGCATCGCCCCCTAATCCGTCGGCAAGCCCGCGCACGACGAGATCGCGGTCGGTGATGGTTCCGACGAGCCGGTCGTTGTCGCCGACCGGCAGGAAGCCGATCTGCCTGTCGGCCATGCATCTCGCGATTTCGGCTATCGTCTGATTAGGGTTGGCGATTTCTACATCGCGCGACATGATCTCTGACACTTTCATGGTCTTTCCTCCTGCCTTTTGCGGTTAGTGGACGTCGAATGTTCCGGTGAGAGTCGTTTCCGAAACGATGTGGTTGCGGCTCCTGCCACTCTCTCGAGGCCCTAATGGCGCATATCCGGATCCGGCCAGAGCGCCTGGACTTCTGCCGGCAGTCCGTGGCGCACTTTCCGCACCTCGCCCGGATCTATATAGTGGGAAAGCACCCGGAAAACCGACCGCACGGCCTCCTTCGCGTCTACCGGACGCGTCGATGAAAGCTCGTCGTTCACCTGCTCCAGGAACTCATCCAGGGAACGTGAACGGACGGGTTGTTTGGAAGGATCGTAGCGGTCGTAATAGGCGCCGCGCACGAGGAGTGGCAGCTGTGCCGACAGATGCGCAGCCAGATCGATCGGCAGACGATCTCTCAACGTATGAAGAACCGCGCCAAGCACATGCCAGGCAAGCTGCCGATCAGGTCCCTGGTCGGCCATCAGATCGTCGAGCCATATATTTGTGGTTTGCAGCGTCTTATCGAAGACGGCGACACCCGAAGCGCTCATGGCTTCACCTCCATGATGATGGTTCGAATCTGTTGAACCACTCAGGGAGATGAAAGTTCCGGAATCAATCGTTAAATGCACCGGCCGCTTCGTCAGGAATCCGACGTGCCCTCCTCCTCCACGAAAATTCCCCAAGCGGCGATGAAGAGAGCGGCTATCAACGGCCCGATCACGAAACCATTGATGCCTACGAGAGAAATGCCGCCAATGGTGGAAATGAGGACGACATAGTCGGGAAGCTTGGTCTCCCGGCCGACCAAGGATGGCCTCAGAAGATTATCGACAAGACCGATGACGAGGGCGCCGACCGCAACCAGCACAATCGCCTTCACCCAAAAGCCGGCCAGGGCCAGGTAAATGGCCGTGGGCACCCAGATCAATGCGGCGCCGACCGCAGGCAGCAGCGACAGGAAGCTCATCAGTACGCCCCACAGCAGGGCTGGCTCGACGCCGAGGGCCCAAAAGGCGATCCCGCCGATCGAACCCTGGATGATGGCGATGATAATATTGCCTCGCACGGTCGCGTGAACGACCGAAGTGAATTTGGAGGTGAAGCGAAGTGTATGGGCATCGCTGAGAGGCAGCGCTCTTCTGATGGCGCGGGCAATGGCGCGCCCATCCCGGAACATGAAGAACAGCAGATAGAGCATCACGCCGAAGGTGACGAAGAACCGCAGGGTGTTCTGACCGAGGCTCAAGGCGTGTCCGGCAAAAAAACCGCCGCCCTGCATCAATGCTGAGGAAACGCGGTCCTGAAACGTATCGACGCCGTTCAGCTCGATGCTCCGGAGCCAGTCGCGGAGGAACAAGGGCAATGCTTCCTGCAGATTATGAATAAAGCTCCGGACGTCGATCTCGCCGCTATCCATACGTTGATAGAGATGGTTGCCCTGCTGGACGAGTGAACTGAGGACGATCAGCCCGGGAATGATAACGACGCAGAGACAGATCAACACAGAGAGCGCTGCAGCGAGGTTTCCCCGCCCACCCAGCCGAGCCTCGATACGGGCGTGAAGCGGGAAGAAGATGATAGCGAGGACGACTGCCCAGAATATCGCCGAATAGAACGGTAGCACGACGGCGACGAACGCAATGGTCACGAGGACCAGAAGCACATAGAAACTGACACGCTGAAGGAGCATTCGATCTTTCCGCTTCGAGACCGCGTTGATGGTAGCACAGATAAGGTGGCAGCGCTGGGCCTCCCTTCCATCCTACTCTAACGGCTCGATGCCGCAGGCGCCGTCCGCAACCGGCCGGAACTTCTTCTTCCGATTTTAGTTATGCGGCTCATGTTAGTGAAGCCAGTCCAGCCGACGCTCGGAACAACAATTCACGTCGAAGATCAGGATGTTCACATCCTTGACGGTGGCAACTCACATGGCATTCCAGTTGTCCTCCTGCATGGCTGCGGCAGTCTTGCGCAGGAAATTTTGCTTCCTTTCGACAACAGCGATTTCCGGATCATTGCACCCGACCGGCCTGGCTATGGACTGAGCACGCCGCCTGCACCGGCTGAGCGTGGACCTGAGGGACAGTCCTTCTGGCTTGAACGCCTTCTCGCGTCTCTTGACCTGCCGGAGGTGAGGATCGTCGCGCACTCGATCGGCAGCGCAGCGGCGTTACACCTTGCTGCAAGAAGACCAGACCTCGTCAGGGGACTTTTTCTCATTTCCCCATGTTGCGCGCCTGTGCCATCGAAGCCGTTGATTGTGCTTAGATCGGCGGTCGCTCCGGTGGTCGGGCCGTTGATCCGCCAGCACGTCATCGGCCGGTGGCCCGCATTTTTTCTCGATCGGGGCCTGAGGTCGTCCTCTTTTCCCAATCCCCTGCCTTGTCATCTCTCGGACCTGCCGGCCTCTCACGTCGTCAATCCCATTACCATCCGCACGATGGCCGATGAGTTGCGCGCCTTCAACCGAGACATGGAGCGCCTTCCAGATCTGCCTGGCGATCTTCCCCTGCACATTCTCTTCGGGATGGCGGACCGCGTGATTTCACCGAACTGGCATATTGATTGGCTTTGCAGGAAGCATCCGGGGCCGATCGTCAGATTGCTGGAAGGTGTCGGGCATTTGCCTCATCATGTGGTCCCTGGCGTGGCGCGAGAGATGCTTTGTGATCTTGTGGAGGCATTTGCACAAGAAACGGAACTGCCGCGTGTGAAGAGCATCGGCTCGCAGGTGGTTGCGGAAAGAGTACATGCGGATCTTCAGAGGAGATGAATGCCCGGCCCTTTAACTCGAAGCGCCGCGGCATTCCAGAGTAACGATGGGGCAATACCAGACACAGGAGGCTCGTGAACCGGTCTCCGCCTTTAGGGAGGAGATGATTTTTCTGTTGTGGCAAATGAAAAATCTGATTTACTGACGCCTCGCTGCTTGGCTTTAAGGGGGGATATTGCCGATGCCGTGGACTCGCAGAAATATTGTGCTGGGTGGATTGGCGTTACTTGGTGCCGGTGCAGTCCGGAAACCGGCATTTGCCGCGGCGTCTTCCTATTTCGACGGCACTACCGTCGACAATGGCGTGACGTTCCGAAGGACCAACTTTGCCAAGATCGACAGACAGTGGCACCGCCAGGTCGTCAAATATTTCAGCAGCGAACCGATCGGCACTGTTGTCGTCGATACGAGGCACCATTTTCTCTATGTGATCATGGAGAACAAGACGGCCATCCGCTACGGCGTCGGCGTCGGCCGCGAGGGCTTCAAATGGTTTGGCCGCGCGACGATCGACGATAAATCGCTGTGGCCGCGCTGGACGCCGCCGCCGGAGATGCGCAAACGCCATCCGGAACTGCCCGAATTCGTGGCGGGAGGCTCACCGAAAAATCCACTCGGTCCCCGCGCCATGTACCTGCATCGCGACGGCGTCGATACCGGCTATCGCTTCCACGGCACGCTGGAGCCGTGGAGCATCGGCAAGGATGCCTCCAGCGGCTGTATCCGCATGTTTAACGAAGACGCCATCGATCTTTACCAGCGTTGCCCCATCGGCACTGCGGTGCAGGTCCTGCCGCATATCGCAGACCAGGCTGAAAGCGCCACTCAGGTCAGCCAGACAACCCCGGTCGAATAAGGAATATCACCTTGATCTCTATTGCGACCGGATTTACGAGGCGCCTTCTCGCCGCGACAATGCTCTTGGCGCTTGCCGCCTGCTCCACCACCGAACTCGCCTCGCTCGAAGAACCTGCGGCGGTGCCAATGACCGGCCAGACGAACGATCCGGCGCCTGGTTTCGAAAACGTCGCGGCTGGCAGCGAGCAAGATTTTATCCTGAATGTCGGCCGACGGATCTATTTTACGCAGGACTCTGCCAAGCTCGATTCCGTCGCCATGGCGACGTTGGACAAACAAGCCAGTTGGCTCAACAACAACCCGACCTGGATGCTCAAGCTGCAAGGATTCGCCGACGATTCAGGGTCCGCGTCCAATATGGAGACGCTGTCGCAGAAGCGTGCCGACGCGGCAATGGCTTACCTTATCTCAAAGGGTGTGGACGCAAAGCGGATGTGGGCCAAGGGCTACGGGAATGAGCGCGAAGTCCGCGACTGCACGGAGCGCTCCTGCAAAGTGCAGAACCGGCGCGTCGTCTCCAATCTCCGCAAGCAGCCCGACGCCGTCTGATCTCTTCGCGAATGCCCTTGTGCAAAAGGGGATGAAGCCAGATAATTCGCGGCAAGATGACGTCGCTTAGGAGCATTTGGGGGATGCGGCGAAGCCAGTAGGGTGGTCCGCCAGACAAAGGGCCGGCCACCCAGCCGGCCCTCCTGGATGCAACTCAATTCAGGATCGCGCTATCGGAACCGAGGCTCCGGAGCGGAGCTTGTCAAGTAGCTTCGAGAGCACACGCTTTCCCGCGTCCTTTGCGCTTGCCCCGCGGCGTTTCTTGATTTCGACCGTGAACGGCTTTTTCCGGGACTTCATCGAGAAGCCCTCCTTAAGCCACCTGGCGCTCGGCTTCGATCTGAAGAGGCGCCTGCTGAAAGGAGCCATCTCCAATGGCGATTTTGCGCGGCTTCATGGCTTCCGGCACCTCACGCTTCAGCGCGATGGCGAGAATACCGTTCGTCAGGGAGGCATTCTCGACCCTGACGTGGTCCGCGAGTTCGAAGCGACGCTCAAACGCGCGCCCGGCAATGCCGCGATGTAGATATTCGCCATCCTTCCCTTCGGCCTTCTGGCCTTTCACCACGAGCACGTTCCGCTCCTGGGTGATCTCGAGATCGGCCTCGGCGAAACCGGCGACTGCCATCTGGATACGATAGTCGTCTTCGCTCGTCTTGACGATGTCATAGGGCGGCCAGGTCTCGATCGCCTGCAGCCGCTGCGCATTGTTCAAGAGGTTGAAGACCCGGTCGAAGCCGATGCTGGACCGGTAAAGGGGTGCGAAGTCAAGTTCGTTTCTCATAGCCATATCCTCCGTAAAGCAACATGGAATGGAGACGCGTCGAAAACGCGTCCCCGGTCTGGTCGACCCGCTTTTGCGCTGCCGACGAAAATGATCTGGTTTCGAGCGTTTTTTGATTCAAGAGGACATTTAAAAAAATTTTCGATCGAGGCTTGAGGCTGACCGCAAGCCTCTTGAACGCTGTTTTCCTTCACCTAAATCGAATGGTGCCTGAAGATGTTCTTCGCTTGTGTGGGAATTTTTGGGAGAAGTTCATGACCAGCAAAAGCATCAGCACGACCACTCCGGATGGCGTCATCGAGGCGATCTCCGCCTCGCACATTCTTCATCCCAATCTCCATTTCACCTCTCCGAACGAAGTTCTCGCCGCCGACATATCTGCGCAGGAGAAGAGAGCGATCCTGGCGTCGTGGGCTTCGGATCTCTATGCGGTAGAGTCCGTTCCGCAACTGCGGAAGCCGCCTGGCGTGCCGTCTCCGGTTCGTTATGCCGATATCATTACCGCGCTCAAAGCTCTGGATAGCGGAGGTGGTACGGCAGGCCATGTCGGAAAAGGGCTCCCACGCTCTCGCCCTTGGATGACGAGCCATATCCGAGCTCGTTGAAATCTTGTGGAGCGATAGTCGCGCTCCTACCGCCTTATCGAACGCGCCCCTTGTCGATCGAAAGCGACCGCGACGATGACATGGCGGCCTATCCGGTGTGCGACTACGGCCTACTGCGAAGGCGGCAGCAGATAGGCGCGTAGTGACGGCAGATCCATGACGAACCTGATATCCGCGGCATTGGCCGCCACGACCAGTTGGTAGTCGCCGGGCTCAATGCGGAAGGCGCCGGCCTCAACGTCGAAATAAGCGAGATCACGCGGCAGGATTTTCATCACGGCTGTCCCTGTTTCACCGGGCAGCAGCGAAAGCTTTGAAAAGGCGCGCAGTTCCTTGTCCGGCCGCTCCACCTTGGATTTTGGCGGGCGCACATAGAGCTGGACCAGTTCCGACCCGGCCCGGTCGCCGATATTGGTCAGATCGACGCTGACAGTCACGCCTTCTGCACCCATTTCGCTGGCTGAGAGCCGCGGCTCGCCCCAGCTGAAGCGCGTATAGCCAAGGCCGAAACCGAAGGGGAAGAGCGGCTCGACAGCGCGTGTATCGTGGTGACGGTAGCCAACGAACACGCCTTCGGCGTAACGCACATGCCCATCCTTACCCGGGTAGACGGCTGGATCGCCTGTTATTGCGGAGTTGTCGGCAAGCGCCTTCGGGAATGTCTGCGGCAAGCGTCCGCCCGGCTCGACATCGCCGAACAGGACATCGGCGACGGCATTGCCCAGCTCCTGTCCGGGATACCAGATCTGCAGCACGGCGCGAACCTTGCCGAGCCAGGGCATTTCCACCGGGCCACCGGTCTGCAGCACGACCACGGTGTTGGCGTTGACGGCCGCAACACGCTCGATCAGTTCCTCCTGCCGGCCGGGAAGCCGCATGTCGGGCAGGTCCAAGCCCTCGGTATCCCATTCGCCGTCGCGGCCGACGAAGAGCAGCGCCACATCGGCATTCAGCGCCGTCTCGACGGCTTCCTGCATATCGGCCTCGCCCAAGGGCCTTTCGACGCCGAAGCGAATGGCCGTGAGGTTGATCCCCTCCCCGGTCGCCACCGGCGTGTCGTACTCTACGGTGATGGTATGGGCCTTGCCCGCATCGAGCGCCACCGTGCCGCGCTGTTCGTTATTGGCCGTGCCGAAATAGTTCTCGCCGCGTGTCCAGCCGTCATGGCCGTCGACTGTGAGCCTGCCATCGACGAAGAGGCGCGCCAGTCCGGCATTGGTCATGCCGAAGACATGATCGCCGCTCTCTTCCGGCGCGAATTGCATCGTCATCCGCGCCGAGAAATCGGTGGGGTCGAGTTTGCCTGACGGCAGCTCGAACCAGAAGAACTCGCCCTTGTCGACGGTCTCGACATGGAGCGGATTACCCCGGCAGCCGCGTCCTTTGAAATATTCGACGGTGATCTTTCCCTTGGCCACCTCGATCAGACGGTTATGGCGGCAGCCGACGGCGTGGCTGACGCTGTTGGCATTTGAAAGGGCGGCTCGAATCCCTTCGAACGGGCTGACTGTGTAATGCGCCGCGATCTGCGCGCTGCCACCGCCCATGACGCGCGCGCTCGCAGCATTGGGTCCGATCACGGCGATCCGGTCGAGCGACGTCTTGGCAAGCGGCAGGATGCCGTCGTTCTTCAAAAGGACTGCGCCTTCTGCGCCGAGACGCCGGATCAGCGCCCGGTCTTCCGGCAGGTCGACCGCCTGCTCCGTGAGGTCGGGCCTCTTCTCGAACGCGCCGACCCGCTCTAGCAGAAGCAGGATGCGTCGCGCCGCCGCGCGCACCGTTGCGGCTTCGACCTTATCCTCGCGCACGGCGGCAACCAGCTTCTCGCCGCGATCACGCGCTGGGCCAGGCATCTCGAGATCGAGACCCGCATTGATCGTCTCGGCCGTCGAATGCGAACCGAACCAGTCGGACATGACGATGCCGTCGAATCCCCATTCCTCGCGCAGCACCTTGGTCAGCAGCCACTCATGCTCGCTCGTATAAGTGCCGTTGAGGCGGTTATAGGAGGACATGACGGCCATCACGCCGGCGCGCCTGACAGCCTGTTCGAAGGGCGGAAGGTAGATTTCGCGCAACGTCCGCTCGTCGATATCGGAAGACATGGTCTGCCGCTCGATCTCGGATTCGTTGCCGGCGAAGTGCTTGATCGTCGCTGCGATCCCCTGGCTCTGCACGCCCTTGATATAGGCGACCGCGAGTTCCGCGGTCAGCATCGGATCCTCGGAATAACATTCGAAATTTCGCCCGTTGAGCCCGGAACGATGGATATTCACAGTGGGCGCGAGCAGCACGGCGGCACCCTTGCTCCTCGCCTGGTGGGCAAGCGCCACGCCCATGCGCTCGACGAGATCGGGATTCCATGTGGCGCCGAGCGCGATGGCGACAGGAAAGCAGGTCGCCTTGACGCCGCCGACCAGCGAGCCCGCGCCGCGAGCCCCATTCGGCCCGTCCGTCACCTTGATCTTCGGCACATCAAGACGCTCGACGGGAACAGTCGTCCAGAAATCGGCGCCAGACAGCAGCGAGATCTGCTCCTCGAGCGTCATCTTGTCGAGAATGGAATCGATCATGCAAACCTCCCCTTCAACGGAATTGGGCATTGCGACATGCTTGGCCGAGCATACCCGGGCAATTCCTCCGGCGGCATCAGCTTCTCAGCGCCAGACAGTTCTTAAACCTACCGATTACTCGGTATTTTTAAGATGTCAACTGTCGAGCCGTGATGTATGGATGGAGGGGCGGGAGAAAGAGGCAGATGGAAGAGACGATGGCAGAATTTCTCGAATCGAAGACCAGACAGGACGAAAAGCGATGGCGCCGATCTCGCAAGGGAGAAGCGCGCCGCGCGGAGATCCTGTCGGCTGCGATGCGACGTTTTGCCGAAGACGGCTACCAGAATGCCGCCATCGGCGATGTGGCTCGCGACGTCGGCCTGTCGCTGCCGGGCCTGCTGCACCATTTCCCGACCAAGGTCGATCTCCTGCTTGCCATTCTGGATAAGCGCGATCTCGAATGTGAAAGCTACATCGGGCCCCATCGTTCCGATCTCCGCGGCCTGCTTAAGGGCATGGTCCAGGTCTTTCGCCGCAACGCCGAAATGATCGAGGTTATCAGGACCTTCGCCATCCTGAATGCCGAGAGCCTGATGAAGGATCACCCGGCCAAGGCATGGTTTCTCGATCGTGCTACCCAGCTGCAGGACGACATCGCCGCCACCTTCGAACTTGCCGTCGCCGATGGCTCGATCGACGGCAAGATCGATGGCCGGGCGATAGCAGCCGAGCTGATCGCCGTGATGGACGGCCTTCAAATGCTCTGGCTGCGCGATCCCACTCGCTTCGATATGGTCGGCGGGTTGGAAGCTTATGTCAGCCGCCTGCTGACGAGCCTTGGTCTGGAGGATTGAGTTTTGGCTTACGGCTCTGTTCGGGGGACGGTCGAGGATAATGCCTTATCGGAAACCTGCCTTCCATCAAAGCGCGCTAACCAGACCATAATGCGCCTTACGGCTTCGTAATACCTACCTCTGCCCGACAAGCAGACCCGTATGTGTCGTACCCCAGAGACCTAAATACTCGCCACCGATGTGGCGTGCTGTCGCCCGGCCTCGATGATCATCGGATTCGTCGTTGACAGCGCAAATGACTAGGCAGGGGCACGTGATCTTCTCGCCTTCGATGGAAATCCCCTCCGCCCCGAAATGAAAGGAAAATGCGCTGAACGCCTTTGCAGATTCCATGGACAGGTACTTCCGCTGGAATTCGATATCCTCGAACGTTTCGTCGGTACTGATTTGCTCGTCGCGCACGGGAGCAGGCACGACGAGGCCGGGCATTCGCAACGCGAGATCGCGATGGGGCGCCTCCGCATGCACTTGCCTGCAAATGCTGGAATCGATCAAGACCAGCCCGGCAATCTTCACACTTTCCGCCAGTTTCTCACTCAGGATTCCTCCCATGCTGAAAGCGATCACGATGGGAGGAGTTCCACATTCTTCGACGATTTCGGCGATCACTAGCCGGATGTCTTCCAGGTAATCTTCAAACAGGATTTTGGTGAAATCCACCGACCTGCTTTTGTAGTGGCCTCGCAGGTTGACGCAATAAGAGGTCCACCCAGCCGCTATGAAATGAGGAATGTATTTGCTCCACATCCAGCTCCCGGTAAAGGCGCCATGAACAAAGAGCAAAGGCGGCCGAACGGACTTCCCTGGATCGCTGTGTCCATGAAATATTTCCAGAAATAAGTCATTCTCTCCGATGTATTTTTCCGTGGGCTCGGGTCGTTCTTTTGCATAGTCCCGCATACCGGTCACTCCTTTGATATTGGCTGGTCGCGCATCGAGACAGAGGATATTTCCTATGCAATATTGATCAATGGCACCTCGTGGCCGTACATAAGGGACAAAATATCTTCAATCAGGTGCTGATGTGGACAGTCTTGCGAGCGTTGTCGCCTTCGTTCACGCCGTCGAACAGCAAAGCTATGTTGCAGCCGCCAGGGTTGCAGGAGTTTCGCCATCCGCGATCGGAAAGGCAGTGGCGCGTCTCGAAGGCCGGCTGGGCGTACGGCTCTTCAACCGGACAACGCGCAGTATCAGCCTGACTGAGGAAGGAGCGGTCCTCTACGAGCGCTACAAACGCATCATCGACGACATGGATGACGCAGAGGCCACAATCTCACGAAGCCGGGAACGCCCAAGGGGGCGCCTTCGCGTCAGCGTACCGCATATCGTCGGGCATCACCTTCTCATGCCGATTCTGCCCATTTTTATCGAGCAATTTCCGGAGATCGAACTGGACATCGATTTCGAAGACAAAGTGATCGACCTGGTGGCAGAGGGCCTGGATGTCGTCGTGCGGAGTGGCGAGCTCGCCGATGCTCGATTGATTGCCCGCCATCTTGGCGACCAGCATTTCGTCGTTTGCGGAAGTCTCGATTATTTCAAGCGCCATGGACAACCGGAGACGCCGGATGACCTCTCCCAACATGCCTGCATTCACTTCAAATACCCATCCAACGGCCGGCTCGCGCCGTGGGCATTTCGCTCGCCGTACGATCGGGTAATTTTTCCAAGAAGCCTTACATTCAACAATACGGATGCAGGGCTGCGGGCAGCACGGGACGGTTTGGGGCTCGCGCATCTGCCTGTCTACGTCGCAGAGCCCCATATGCGAACCGGAAGTTTGGTCCCTGTCCTGACCTCCTTCATGGTGCCGTACGGCTCGCTCTCGCTCGTCTGGCCGTCCAATCGTCAGCTTTCACCAAAAGTCCGCGCTTTCGTGGATTTTGTAGTTGCGAATTTTGCCGCCCGACCCGACGCTTTTCGCCCGCTGGATGCGGCTGGCGTCTCATCGCATTCTAGGGGAAAGCGGCCGCTTTCTGAAGCGCCCGCCAGTTCTTGAAATCACCGTGCGACACGCTCGCCATAGGCCATTTGATTCCCGGCACGTATGGGCAGTCAGGCGTCAGCCATTCTGCAGCTTCCAGGTCCGGATTTCAAACGGCATGATGTCGGCAGGTCCCTTCCGCTCCATCGGCTCTTCGAGAATGTTCAGCGGCTGCGATGCTGCCCATCCGGAAGGCAGGTCAAGGGAGAGGCTGCCGCGCCGGCCGGCCGGTTCGTAAAGGCGCAGGATAAGCCCCTCGCCCTCTTCCGCCGGCTTCAGGCCTGAGAATGCGACGGGGATGCCGCTGACCGCAAGCGGCGCAAAAATGCCGGCAGAGAGGCCGCTAGCATCGACCGAGACGAGCGGTTGGTTGAGATCGATCGCCTCATCGAGAACGCCGCCTTCATGCCAGGCGCCTTCATGCGGCATCAGCGCATAGGTGAAGCTCTGCTCACCTTCATCGGCCAGCGGATCCGGATAGATAGGCCCGCGCACGAGGCTCATGCCGATCACGTTGCCGCGCGCGCTATGGCCGTATTTGGCATTGTTGAGCAGTGCGACCCCGAAATCCGGCTCGCTGATATCGACGAAGCGGTGCGCGACGGCCTCGAACATCGCCTGCTCCCAGGACGTATTCGTGTGCGTTGCCCGCTCGACGATGCCGAAGGCGCATTCGAAGGTCGCCTTGCGGGCCTGCGCGGCGACCGGGTTCAGGGTGCGCAGCAGCGTGCGGCGATCATGCCAGTCGATCGTCGTTTCGATGTCGAGCCGCCGGGCGTTGGCCGTCAGCACATAGGTCTGCGTGACGCTCGAATTCCGGTAGCGGTAAACGACGCGGATCGCCGCGCGGTGCGGCCCGTTTTCAACAAGGGTGATACTCTCAGGCGCATCGAGGCGGACGGCCTTTTCGGCATAATCCGTATCGATGTCCCAAGCGTCCCAGTTGCGCGGCTTGTCGGCAGGATAGACCCAGAGCTGGTTTGCCGAGCCGTCAACCGCTTCCCGGCCCGTGGCCTTGTGAACGAGGCTCGAAACCGCCCCATCCTTGCCGATGGAGACCGAGAGGTGGTCGTTTTCGAGACGGTCGGGGCCTGCCTTCAGCCCGCCCGCCGGCCTGAGCGAGCCCTTGTCGAAGACCGCGACGGATAAGGGGGCGACGAGATCGGCGGCCGCGACGACCGTGCCGTCGGAGAGTGTCGCGCTGAGCGGTCTGGCCGCAAGAGACGGATTGACGACGACGAGGGCATCGCCAGCCCCGCCCTTCGGCAGCTTGGCCGTCAGCGCCTGCAATGCCATCGCCTGTTCGGCCTTGGCATGTTCGATGACGCCGTCCAGTTCCTGCTCTGCATCCTGATAGACTTCGCGGATGCTCGAACCAGGCAGAATGTCGTGGAATTCGTTCTTCAGCACGACGCGCCAATCCGCTTCGAGGCTTCGGGGCCTGTCTGCTCCGAGCATATGCACCAGCGAAGCGATGGTTTCGGTGGTGATCAGCGCACGTTCGGCCTGGCGATGCTTGCGCTTGACGCCGCTTTGCGACGTCAGCGTCGCACGATGCAGTTCGAGATAGATTTCGCCATCCCACACAGGAAGGTTCTTTTCGCCTGCGGTGCGGTGCGCGTGTTCGTAATAGCTTTTGACGGTGCCCCATCGTGCCTGCGGGATAGCCGGGAAATCGCGTAGCTGCACTTCGCGCTCGACCATCTCCGGGGTGACGCCGCCGCCGCCGTCGCCGTAACCGACGGCCAGCAGCGAGGTATCGTGCTGCGTCTTGCCGCGGAAATTCTTCCATGTCGGCACGTAGCAATCGGCTTGCACGAAGCCGTTATAGCCCTGCATCGGATTGTCGAACGTATGGGTCAGCACCCGGCTGCCGTCGAGGCCCTTCCACCAGAAGAGATCGAAGGGGATATGGTTGGTCTCGCTCCAGTTGACCTTGATCGTGAAGAAGCTGTCGATGCCGCCCTGTCTCAGGATCTGCGGCAGCGCACCTGAAAAGCCGAAGCAATCGGGAAGCCAGCAGACCGTATGTCGGGTGCCGAAGGTCTTTTCGAAATAACGCTGGCCATAGAGAACCTGACGGGCGAGACTTTCGCCGGTCGGCATGTTCGTGTCGGGCTCCACCCACATGCCGCCGACGGTTTCCCACTTTCCTTCCACGACCTTCTTCTTGATACGCTCGAGAAGCTCCGGGTCTTCTTCTTCCATCTGCGCGTAATAATGGGCGGTCGACTGGTTGAAGCGGAAATCGTCGGAGCGTTCCATCAGCGAGAGCGCCGTATTGAAGGTGCGCCGCATTTTCCGCCGCGTCTCGCGATAAGGCCAGAGCCAGGCGAGATCGATATGTGCATGGCCCGTCAGCAGCAGTTCTCCGTTCGGCGGGAAGCGCTTCTGCAGCTCCTTCAACCGCGCGGTCAGAGCCTCGAAGGCCGTGGCTGCCGAGCCGCTCTGCTCTTCCGTGAGGCCTGCCGGATTAACCTCAAGCTCCGGCAGTTCCCAGATCTTCTGCTGCATGACGGCGCTCGATGTGCGGGAGATATAGGCCGCCGTATCCGACGGCCAGTCGAGGCTGCGCAATGCATGCTCGGCGGCCTCCATCAGGTGCGGCACAACTTCATGTTCGCCCAGCGCATCGATTGCCTCGGCAACCTGCTTCAACAGAAGATGCAGGCGGTGAGCGGGACCATCGAGCCAGATAAACCGGGCCTTGTTGAGCTTGGGCGCTCGATTGGGTTCGCCGAACGGAAAGCGGGCGACGGTTTCCGTTGCGATCGAAAAGCGGCGGCCCTTCACCGGGAATTCCTGATGATAGGGATCAAGACCGAATGTTTCCGTCTCACCACCAGGATAGCTGAGCGTAATCAGGCTCTCGCCGCCAAGATCGAGCTGCAGGCGAATATCGTCGAGAGGCCACGCCTCCGGCGCTTCAGCGGTCGCGGCAAAATGCACCACCCCTTGGCGGTGCGGCCAATCTTGGTGATGGCCGATCGGCTCGCCCTCGAAAGTCCAGCCGTCGATCGCAGCACTTTGTCGATCCCGCCAATGGGCCAACTCGGCAATGCGAACTTTCAGACGATCGAGGCGCTGGGCAATGGTCAGAGGCATGGCTTATCCTGTTGAAAATCGACGGCTGACAATCTTGTCGTCATGCTTTTGGGGTCGTGGTCATGGTTTTGGGGGAGATGAAGATGGCGCGACCGACATCGCGATTGCCCGGCCCCCTCCTCCAATCGGGCTTGCAGAGTCTTAGATTAAGTAACTTTGATTTGGCGTCAAGCCCGGAATAAAGTGAACCGCTCCGGGTTTACCGGAGGTCACCGTCACGCCATGTTCTTGCGAAAGCTTGCTTGCTCGAACAGACGCTCTCGTGCATGAGGTGAGATTACAAGGAAGACACCGAAAGTCGCTCCACCAAATTGCAGGACATAACTCGACTGCTCGGGCAAACTTCGCTTCCCGCCACCACGCTATTCAACAATTCCGCCCCTTGCAGACCGAGACCGTAATATGGCAAGGCGGCAGTGGTCAGCTCCGGCCTCAGCGCCAGGGAAACCGTCCGGAAATCGTCAAAGCCGACAATACTGACATCCTCGGGAATCCGAAGACCCAATGCCATCGCCGCGATGTAGACTTGGATCGCCATTTCGTCGTTGCCGCTCATGATTGCGGTCGGTCGATCCTTTTGTTGAAGCATCTCGGTGGCGGCAGCAAAAACGTAGTTCTTCTCTGCTCCAACCGGTCCTTCCATGCCAAGGCGGATCGTGAGGTCACTGTCCGCAAGGCCAAAGTCTCCAGTGGTTTTGCGGAAAGCATCGAGGCGCAGTTCCGCCCCCAACAAAATGGGATTGAGCCGGATGTAGCCGATCTTTCGATGGCCCCTTTCAAGCAGATAGCGTGTCAGATCCTCCGCCCCCTGGTAGTCATCGGGTTCGATCGACGGCAACAGCTCGCTCGTGCGAGGTCGACAGTTGATCATGACTGTGGGGATACCGACGTCGCCGGTTTCTGGGTCAACGATGCGATGGTACATCGTTACGTAGAGAACACCGTCAATGCGATGCGATTGGAACATTTTCCAAATTTTAATTTCCTGCTCGGATGCGCCGCCGGTATTTGCCATCAGGATGGTCTTGCCGTTAGCATTAGCCCAATCCTGGATCCCGCGAACGATATCCACGGAATAAGGCGTCGTCGACACATAGTCAGCGATGATACCAAATGTGTTGGATCGACTTGAGCGTATTTGGCGCGCGGCCATATTAGGCACATATCCGAGGTCTCGAATCGCCCTTTCGACCCTCTCCCTCGTTTCCTCGGTCACATATGGTTCGCCGTTAATGACCCGAGACACGGTTTTGTTCGAAACCCCCGCCACTTTCGCGACGCTGACTATGCTCACCATGTACGCCAATCTCCTTGCCCGGATTCGTTTTAAACCAGACGCATGACAACGTCGACATATTTTTCTGACAACGTCGTCATTCCGTATTGACAACGTCGTCATACGAGGACTACCTTTGCAGCAAGAAGGAGGGCTCAGTGCAAGTGCAGCGAGCCAAATGGGAGGAATCAATGAAGAAATTGCTTGGTGCCAGCGCACTCGCGCTTGTTTTCATAGCCGCCACTGCCAATGCCGAAACCATCAATATCTTGGTCGAAGGCGGCGGCGAAATGTTGCAGAAGGCGGTCGCCGAGAAGTTTACTGCCGAAACCGGCATCAAGGTGAACTTCACGACCGTTCCCTATCAGGGTGTCTTTGACAAGTTCTCAGCCGAAATCGCCTCAGGCTCTTCCGCGTTCGATGTCGTGACGATCGACGTCGTGTGGAATGCGAAATTTGCGAGCCACGTCGAGGATCTTTCGGCTCTTTTCACCGATGCGGTTCGCGCGGATCTGCCGCCTTCCTTGCTTGCCGACGCGAAGGTCGGTGACAAACTGATCGGCATGCCTGCCTGGGCCAATGCCGAGATCGTGTTCTATCGCAAGGACCTGTTTGATAAGGCGGAGGAAAAGGAGGCTTTTCAGGCCAAGTATGGCTATCCTCTGGCGCCGCCCAAAACCTGGCAGCAGTGGCGCGACATTGCGAAATTCTTCACGCGTGACACTGACGGCGATGGAAAGACTGACTTCTGGGGCACCGACACCATCGGCACGTTTTCAGAGGAATGGATGGCGCATGTGCTGCAGGCAGGTTCGCCAGGGGTAATCCTCGATAAGGACGGGCAGGTCATTATCGACAATGAGGCACACAAGAAGGCACTTGAATTCTACATCGCGCCACACTGCATTGATCATTCCGTTCCTGAAAATGTGAACGAAATCGGCTGGGGCGAGGCGCAGAACCTGTTCTACCAGGGCAAAACAGCCATGATGAAGTTCTGGGCGCACGCCTACAAGATGACGCCTCCGGATTCAAAGGTCAGCGGCAAGGTCGGCGTGGTGCCGATGCTGGCCGGTGACGCCGGGATCGCAGCTGTTCCCGGCCCTTGGTACAACGTCGTTCCCTCGACATCCGAGCACAAGGACGCCGCAAAAAAATTCATCTCGTTTGCCATTGCCAATAATGCATTGGGCATCGAAGCTCCACTCGGCCTTGCCGCGACGAATTCCGCCTATCGCAGCTATTCAAGCAAGGCCGGCTATGAGCACTTCCCCCCACTTCTTGAGACGCTGAGCGCGCCTGCCACCCAGGGCCGGCCGATCAATGAAAAATATCAGGAAATCGTCGACGAAGCCGTCCTGCCCGCTGTCCAGAAGGCACTCACCTGCAAGGCAGATACCGGGGAGGTCCTGACGGAAGCCAAGGAAACAATCGAGGACATTCTCAACTAGCCTCGTACATTCCTCAACATCGTGGGGCAAAATATGCCCCACCCTTAGCTTTCGGAGACGGACATGTCGGGTGAAGACCGATTTGTGCTTTGCATGCTCGCGCCTGCAGTCGCAATCCTCGGCGTACTGGTCGCTTACCCGGTGGGGCTCCTGGTATTCGACTCCTTTTTCAAGGTCGATACGATCACGCCCCATATACGCGAATGGGTCGGCCTGCAGAACTATGTCGATGCCTTGACGTCGAAACGTGTCGCGGAAAGCGCGCTGCGAACCGTTCAGTATTCGGTCTTCGCGCTGTTCTTCGAGTTCACGTTTGGCTTCTGTGCGGCGCTGCTTTTTTCGGCGCTTGCCGGTCAATCGCGGTGGCATCGCACGATTTTCGCTCTGCCGTTGATGGTTCCGCCCATCGTCGCGGGTCTGCTTTGGCGATTTCTGCTCGTCGGCAATATCGGCATCCTGAACTACGGGCTCGTCCGTTTAGGGCTCATAAGCGATCCGGAAGCCATCGCATGGTTGTCCAGCGAAAATATCGTCATCTATTCTGTTTCCTTTGCCGACATCTGGCTGACGACTTCCTTTGTCGCCCTTGTGTCCTATGCCGGGCTGACGAACATCCCGAAAGACCTGCTGGAGGCAGCGCGGATCGACGGGGCGAATGCGCTCAAGCGCTTTTGGCATGTCACCCTTCCCCTCATGCGGCCGGTGATCGCCGTCGTGGTGATCGTACGGGGCGTGGATGCTGCAAAGACATTCGACCTGATCTGGATACAGACGCAGGGTGGTCCCAGTCATGCTTCTGAAGTGTTCTCGATGAACATCTACCAGCGCATGGTTCGGTTCGGCGATCTTGGCGAGGCTTCCGCGTCCGGAACATTGTTTCTCATCGTCATGATGCTGTTGGCGGCAGTCGCCTATTGGAAGATATGGAGGCCGGTACATGCGTAGAGCTCCCCGTCTCAATGTCAGCGGAATCCTGATCAACACGGCAGCCCTCGTGTTGGTGCTATCCTACGCGCTGCCTTACATCTATCTCCTCATGACCTCCATCAAGCCCGCGGCTGATGTCCAGCAGATCCCGCCAAGCTTCTTTCCGGCCGTTGTCTCGTTCGAGAACTTCCGCGAAGTGATGCGATCCTCCACTTTGCCGAGAGCCTTCGTCAATTCCCTCACCGTCGCGATACTGACGACGGCTCTCTCGCTTTCGGTGGCGGTGCCTGCCGCTTACGTTGCCACGCAGTACCGGCGCCGGATCACCACCATTTTCCTGCTCTTCGCCCTGGTGACGCGCATGGTGCCGTCGGTGGCGCTCGGAGTGCCGCTATTCCAGCTTTTGAAGTCGCTGGGTCTGCTCGATACCATTCCAGGCCTGGTGCTCGCTCACACGTCGGCCGCGGTACCACTGGCACTGTTGCTCATGTCCGCGTTCTTCGAGGGCATACCGAAGGAGCTCGAAGAAGCGGCGCGCATGGATGGCTGCACACGATTCCAGGCGTTTCGAAAGATCGTGCTTCCGGTCATGACAGGCGGGATAGCGGTCACCGCGCTCTTTACCTTCATTACAAGCTGGAACGAGTTCCTCTACGCGCTGCTGTTGACGTCGGAGGCGAGCAAAACGGCGCCGATCGTCATCGCCGAATACAATTCGGTCTATGGGCTTGCCTGGGGGGCGATGACCGCCGCAGCCGTCCTCTACTCGCTGCCGGTCATCATCGTAACGCTCGCATTGCAAAAACAGATCGTCGGCGGCCTGACTTTCGGCGCTGTAAAGGGATGAGGGAGGCAAAGGCATGGCCGGCATAGAACTGCGCAATATCAACAAGGTCTACGGAAACAGGTTTCACGCTCTGCACGATCTGAGCTTCGACGTCAGGGATGGCGAGTTCATGGTGTTTGTCGGTCCGTCAGGATGCGGAAAGTCGACGGCGCTCAGGATGATCGCCGGCCTGGAGAGCATTACGAGCGGTGAACTCAGGATCGGTGACAGGCTAATCAACGATGTCGATCCCAAGGATCGCGACATCGCCATGGTCTTTCAGTCCTATGCGCTCTACCCGCACAAGACGGTGCGGGAGAACATTGCCTTTCCCTTGCTGATGGCAGGCCTGCCGAAGACCGAGATTGCCAGCCGCGTAGACGAAGCGGCACGCATCCTCGAACTGACGACTTTGCTCGACCGCAGGCCGGCACTCCTTTCAGGAGGTCAGCGTCAGCGTGTCGCCATGGGACGGGCGATTGTCCGCAAACCAGCGGCCTTCCTGATGGATGAACCGTTGTCGAACCTCGATGCCAAGCTGCGCGTGCAGATGCGCGCCGAGATCGCCAGCCTCCAGAGAAAACTGAATGTCACGACGATTTACGTGACCCACGACCAGGTCGAGGCGATGACGATGGGTGACCGCGTCGCTGTCATGAAAGGCGGCGTGCTGCAGCAAGTCGACACACCGCAAAAACTGTACAATCGTCCTGACAATGTCTTTGTCGCCGCCTTTATCGGATCGCCCTCGATGAATTTGTACGAGGCCGTTCTGAATGGGAGGACGCTGACCCTGGGCAGCAACAGCCTGGAAATCCCCGACCGGGTTTTCGAAGACCGCCCCTCGCTCAAAGGTGCGTCCAACCGTCAGGTCATTGTCGGTATCCGGCCCGAGCATATGAACGACGCCGCAATCAGGCCTTCTTCGGCCGAGATCTCGGCCCCGGTCACTCTTGTCGAGGCGCTAGGTTCTGAATCCATGGTGCATCTGAATATCGACGCAACCCGTGTGGATGCTGGCGACCCGGACGCCGTCGTCGAAATCGGCAACGAAAAGGCTGCTGTCGCCCGGTTTTCTCCGAAGAGCACAGTCCGCGCTGGCGACATTGCGCGCATCGCTGTCGATGCCGACGAGCTCCACTTCTTTGAACCGGACACCCGCACCAGCATCTGGTGATGGTATAGCCAGGAGAAAAACAGGAATGACGAACCCATCTACCGCTACCAGTCGCCCGCCACTGACTAGCGAAAACTGGTACGACGTAACGACGTATCCGGTAGGGAACCCCTATGAGGATATCGGAGCGGTCATCAATAGCATCATTGCGGATATTAAAAGCAGGCAAGCGGTTCCCGATCAGAATGAGGGCGGAAAGCCAGGAGCCGTGATCTATATACCGCCAGGCGATTATCGGCTTGTCACCCAGGTGGTGATAGACGTGAGCTATCTGAAGATTGTCGGCTCGGGACATGGTTTTACGTCTTCGAGCATCCGTTTCAACACACCTGCAGACGAACTGGCACAGTGGCGTGAAGTGTGGCCGGGCGGAAGTCGCATACGTGTGGACATGTCTCCGGACGCCGCCGACGGTGAGGCTGCCGGAGCCGCGTTTTATGTCAAGCGCACCGGAAATCCTCGCATAAGCTCTGTGGAATTTGCCGATTTTTGCATCGATGGCCTGCACTTCATGGACGACGGTTCGGGGCAGAATGATGCGGAAAATACCTACAGGAATGGCAAAACGGGAATCTATGTGGGCAGCGCCAATGACTCATTCCGAATAACAGGGATGGGCCTTATCTATCTGGAACATGGAGTGACTGTTCATGACGCGGATGCTTTGGCGATAGATAACAATTTCATTGCAGAGTGCGGCAACTGTATCGAATTGAAAGGTATGGGCCAGGCCTCGAGGATAGCGAATAATTTTGTCGGAGCCGGATATAGGGGACATTCCGTCTACGCTGAAAATTACGGCGGCATCCTGGTCTCTTCAAACAACGTCTTCCCGCGAGGCGCGAGCAGCGTCTATTTTTCCGGCGTGGTGCGTTCCTCGATCACAGGAAACAGATTCCATTCCTTCTATCCCGGAATGCTGGTTTTCGCTGCGAATTGTTGCGAAAACCTGGTGTCCTCAAATCACTTCCTGCGAGATCGCGAGCCGTGGGCGCCCATGCAGAAGTACGATAACGGCCTGGATGACCTGTTTGGACTCTTGCACATTGATGGCAGCAACAATTCGGTCATCGCCAACCACATTTCAGAAACGATCGATACTCAATATATCAAGCCTCTCGCCGCAAAGCCGGTGATCATCAATGTCGTTTCCGGCAGCGGCAACTACATCGCCAATAATCACATCGTGGCCACAACCGAAATGTCGCAGATCAACGATGCACCAAACAGTGCGTGTTTTTCCACGCAAGTGGGCGCATTGCTTTCAACGGACAATTTGAAGGCGCTTGAGGTAACGGCAGTACTGGTGCAACGGGGTTCGGTGCGGAATACAGTTCTGGATTCAGGCCGTGTCGAACAGGTCGAGATGGACAGAACAGTGAATGCTTTCAGGGGCACTCCAGTTCCCGGGCAATAGTCGGCAGAGTTTCGCGATAGACCGAGCATAGCTAGGCCGTCGGTCGAAAATCCAGTGACTATTCGGAGATGTGTTCATGGCGAACCAAATGGAAAACCGGAAAAGTGACCCGTTGATGCAGCAGAACCTGTTCCTACCCTCGGGGTACCGCTTGGAATTTTGGGCCGCGGGCGGCGGCTTTTTTCGCATCGACATTGACGGGAAAACGGTTTGGCAGGTTCGGTCATTTGTCATCCATCCGGAGTTTTTCAACTATCACCACAGGGAAGGTTGCGAGGTCACCATTGTCACCAATGCGCCGGACGCTGTTCTGTGGGCCTACGGATATCAGCCTCAAACCGTCAACGAGACCGGCATAACTGTGTTTGAATTCTCGGAAAAAGGGATACTTCAACGCACCGGCGCGGAAATTGAAGATTGGCTTCAGTCCGATCCGGATCGTCCTGCGCTTCATTTTTCGCCAATCCGGCATTGGATGAACGACCCCGTCGGTCTCTGCAAGATCGACCAGATATGGCACCTTTTTTATCAATTTCATCCGAGCGGCAGTGATTGGGGACCCATGCACTGGGGACATGCGACCAGCCGCGATCTGGTCAATTGGCTTCACATGCCGGTATTTCTGCATCCAGAACAGAACCTGTGGCGTCTCGGCGCCACAGGGGGCGCATTCTCCGGCAACGCCTTTCGGGATCGAGATGGAAGTTTGATGTTCTTTTACACCGAGCGCCTGCCCGCCTATGACCTTTTCAAGGGTTATCGGGAAATTCAGAAAATAGCGCGCCCGGATCGGCGGATGATCAAGGCGGAAGGCATAGTGACGGTGTTGGAGCAGCGTCCCGACGGTGTCGAGCACGACTTCCGCGATCCAAAGGTTTGGTGGGACGACGTAGCCAACGCCTATCGCATGATACTCGGCGCATCGATCGAAGGCGATCCCGCGGTGTTGTTGTTCGGCTCCGGCGATGGACTCGATTGGCAATATCTCAGGCCGCTCTACCGTGCGCCGGTTAACTTCCGCCACGAAGGCGCGCGTGCGGTGGAATGCCCGGATTTCTTTCGGCTGGAGGAAAAGTGGGTTCTGGTGATGGGTTTTGTTGGCCATGTCGAGCCACGAACACGGCGCCACAATCTCCTTTATGCTCTGATCGGCGAGTTTATCGACGACTGCTTCGTACCCGACATGCCGGAACTGCAATTGCTGGATTTCGGCACCGATTATTATGCGATGCAGAGTTTCGAAGCGGGAGGGCGCCAGATCGCCTTTGCCTGGCTTTTCAATTGGGAATATCGCAAGCCCGAGGGCTCAGCCTATTCCGGGGAGATGTCCCTGCCACGTGTTCTAAGTTTGAGTGAAGACAGGAAGAGGCTGCGCATGCTGCCGACGATCGAAGTCGACGATCACTTTGCCGCTGAGCCTATCGTCGAGGACCAAAGCGGCAAATTCTCGCTACCGATGGCTCCCATTGAAATCCGCCTTTCCGGAGCCCTGGAAGGCAGCAAGGTCGTTGCGACGCAGGGCGGCGAATTTGCCTTCGAGGTGGGCGTCGCTGGCGGTATCCTCTCGATCCGGCTCGCCCAGGACGACGGCTCGATCCATTACGTGGCGGAGCTTGGCGACGGAAAGGACCTTCGTCTGTTTCATGACCGTGGAATCGTCGAGATCTTCGCCGATGGCGGAACTGTTTGTGGAACCCGTCGCGGCTACGCGAATATCAACCCCGATTACCTGGAAATCTCATCGTCGGCTTCAACGCGGGTGCTGGAAAGGGATGCGAAACGTTGCTGTGCTGCCGCGAGATGAGCTATTGAACGAAACGCTTGGGGCTTCACCGAATAACGAGATCTTGATCGACAACAACAGTTATCGAAACCCCGGTCGGCCCTATTTGACCGAGAATTGCGCTGATATCTCAGATTTCAGGCAGCTGGGGAGGGTGGGATGGTTCAAGTCCGTAAATTGTTGACAGCCGCGACAGCCGTCATCGTGGTTGCCCTATCGTCGTCATCCTGCACTACGACCTCGAATGACTCGATGCAAACCGGCTCGGTTGGATATACCGGCGCCGACTATTCGCTCAGGCCCGCCTGCCGCGATGGGTTCGGCAACGATCATCCTTGCAGCTATTAGCGACCGATAGAGTGAAGCTCCGATTGCCGTGTAGTTTCGACGATCTGTTGACGCATTTTGCGGCATTCGCCCCGCGCGCTTCGTCAGCGCCTTGATGGCCCTGATCCGGGTTGACAGGATGTTCAGCTGAAAAAGCGGCTGCAAAGCTCGGCTTTCCCATAGCCCGTGGATGAAGTACACAACCCGGAAACGCTCTAGGAAATACAGTCATGCGGTATCTTCGGTCAGGGCCGCGTCGGCTTCACACTCAGGAGATGGGCGCCCAGCGCGCCAAAATGGTCGGCCTGAGGTCCGGTGAAATCGCCGATCGGAATATTCGCGTCATTCTGGAGGCGATCCGCCGCCATGGCCCGTTGACGCGGATGGAGCTTGGCCGGCATTGCGGCCTGACCGGTCCCGGCATTACCAATATTCTCCGTCGATTGGCTGACGAGAAGCTCGTCACCTCCAACCGCCGCAATGGCCTCGGCGGGGGCGCCACCGCCACCGAGTTTGCCTTGCGCCCGGAAGGCGCTTTTTCGATCGGAGTCAAGCTTCGCCAAAGGCGTGGCGAGGCCGTGCTTATCGATCTGAGCGGCCAGGTCCATGCCAGGGTCTATATCGAGCTGGACCCCGCAGACAAAGTCGGCCTGCTGCATGCGGCCGTCAGGGATATGGTCGATCGCCACGCCGCCTTGCCGATCATCGGCCTTGGCATCGCCGCCAACGACTGGACGGAGGATGAAAGCGATCAGATCGCCGCGATGTCGACGATTGCACGTCCCTATGTCGAGAACGAGTGTACGGCGAGCCTTCTCGCCGAGCGCACGATCGGCAGCTCCGGCAGGGAAGGCGGACTTGCGATGATCATCATCGACGACGACGTGCAGGCCGGCTTTCTCATTCGCGGTATTCCCTATTCCGGCGTCCATGGCCGGGCGGGCAGCATCGGCGAAATGCTGACAGGCCCGGATAATCTCCAGCTGAACACTGTTGTCGGTTTCGAATCCTTGCGATCGCGGATCGGCGACCAGGACTTCACCCGCCTGCTGCAAGGGGAAGAATTCCCCTCGCCGTCACTGTCGCAATGGATACGGGAAGCTGCTGGTCATCTGCTCGACCCGATCATCGCCATGGCTGGATTCCTCGCTCCGAGCGTCGTCATGATCGGGAGCGATCTGCCACAGGGTGTGATCGAAGCGCTGATCCATCAGCTTTCCATCGAGCGGCGCGACACCTCCACAAGGCCGTTGCTGACCCCCTGGATTTCACCGATGAAACCCGCGAGCTTCAGTGGCGGCGGTGTTGCGCTTGGTGCAGCACTCCTGCCCTTCCTCAACACTTTGCTGCTGCCGCCAGCTTCGGCGTGATGGCCCAAACGCGCGGCGCGCTTGGCCAACTCAGCCGAGCGCTTCATCGGCGTGGCTGAGATCGGAGGCCAGCGCCTTGTCCAGGACTTTCTGGATATTGGCCGCCCGCCGGAACGAGGGTTCCTGGGTCCTGCCCGCCCGCACGGCCTGGACGAAACGCTGGTAGTTCGTCTCGACCGGATCGAAGGGGACGTCACGCCAGCTTGCCGTGTGCACGTCTTCTCCAAGACAGGCGCGAAGCGTCGATTTTCCGGTATCGTAGATCATCTCGATCGAGCCGGTTTCGCCGTAGACCCTGAGGCGCAGCTGATCCATCTGTCCGGCCGCCGTGCGCGTCGCCTGGATCGTCCCGATCGCCCCGCCGGTGAAATCGACATTCATCGTAAAACTGTCGTTCGCATCGAGATCATATTCGCCGATCTTGTGGCCCGGCGCCTTGTCGAAGGTCTTCAGCCGCGCGAAGACATGAGCAACGTCGAGCCCGGAACCGTAGGATGCAAAATCGACGATGTGAATTCCGATATCGCCGAGCGCGCCGTTGGATCCATGCTTCTTGCTCAGCCGCCACAGCCATTTGCTTTCGCTCTTCCAATCGCCCCAGTGACGACCGACCAGCCAGCTTTGCAGATGCGACGCCTCGACATGGCGCACTTGCCCGATTTCGCCGGCGAGCACCATCTGCCGGCCTTTCTGGAGAGCCGGCGAGTTGCGATAGGTGAAATTGACCATGCCGACCTTGCCCGATCGCTCGATGGCCTCGGTCATCTCCATGGCCTTGATCGCATCGGTGGCGAGCGGTTTCTCGCAAAAGACGTGCTTGCCGGCTGCGATCGCCTGCAGCGTCGTCGGGTGGTGAATGCGGTCCGGCGTGACGTTTGCCACCGCGTCGAATTCGCCCCAGGCGAGAGCATCCTCCAGGGTCGTGAAATGACTGGCGATGCCATGTTCGGTGCAAAAGGCCGCGAGCCTTTCCGGGACGACATCGACGCCCCCCACGACGCTGACGCCTTCGATCGCCTTGAAGTTGGCTGCATGCTGGTTGGCCATCCCGCCGGTACCGAGAATGAGTAAACGCATCTTATCCTCCATAGAATTAACGTCCCCGCCGCATTTCAGCCGGGACAAAACCACCACGCCGTCGCGGCCATCCGCGATTGGCTCGTGCTCTTCTTCAGGAAAATTGCGGTGGATGCGCCGCGCGTCCCACGGGGCGCTCCATCTCTTTCACGGCGCAGATCCTTTTCCGAAAATCGGTCTCGATTTTTCGGAACTGTGCGCTAGCTGCTGTTGATTGTCGCCAGCATCTCAACCTCCCAGGTTCTGGCCTCCCAAGCTGTGGCTTGACATCAAATCAAAGTAACTTAATCTAATTAATGCAGCACGGAAATGAGGAGAGGTCAACTGACCGCCAGGCTGTATCCGTTCAAAATGGGGAGGAGACCCATCATGAAGAGAGCCACCGTCAGCGCATTTGCGCTGAGCACCATGTTATTTTCAGCATCTGTTTCATTTGCCCAGGAACTTGCCACGAAGGACAGGATCGGCCTTGCCGATGCGCCAAAATCCCTCGTCGTCCGTCTGACGAATGACAGTCCCAACAATTCGGATCCGGCGATCGCCGAGGGCTATCAGAAGCTCTTCGTCGATTTCATCAAGAAGCATCCGGACTGGAAATTGCAGATGCAATTCATGTCCTCGGACATCGGCACGGAACAGGCCAAGATGCTGGAGCAGGCCAAGGCCGGCAACGCGCCTGACTGCGCTGCTGTCGACTCCTTCGTCCTCTCGCAGTTCATGGTCAATCATGTGCTTGCGGACTTCACGCCGTATTTTTCGAAGGAGGAAGTGGACGACCTGTTCCCCTTCATCCGCAGCGGCATCACCGATAAGGACCAGACGGTCCGCGCCTGGTGGTGGGATACGGACCTTCGTGTGCTCTACCGCAACAAGTCGATCGTTGCCGATGCGCCGCAGACATGGGACGACCTGAAAAAGGCCGCGCTCGCCTCGACCAAGGAAGGCATGGAAGGCGTTCTCTTCAATGGCGGGCGCTGGGAAGGGACGACGTTCGACTGGCTCGCGAATTATTGGGCGCTGGGTGGCAAGCTCGTCGACGACTCGGGCAAGCCAGTATTCGGCGAAGGCGAGAACAAGGAGAAATTCCTGAAGGCGCTGAATTATTTCAAGGATCTCGTCGATTCGGGTGCCGCGCCCAAGCGGGTCAGCACGATCGCGAATTACGACGATATGAATGCTGCGGCCGCAGCGGCGACGACAGCGCTCTTCATCGGCGGCAACTGGCAATATGCGCAGCTGAAGGCCACGCTCGACGAGGACGAGTTCAACAACTGGACCTTCTCGCCGATCCCAGGCCCCAGCGCCGATCAACGTTCGACCGGCACCGGCGGCTGGACGATCGCCTCCTTCAGCAAGGACAAGGACAAGGTCGAGATGTGCGCCAACCTCGCACGCGAGGTCTATATGGGGCCGGCAAACGCGCTGCAGCAGCAGTTGCCGACCAGGAAATCGCTGTTCGACAAATATGAGGTCTTCTCCACCGAAGCCAACAAGACCTTCGCCAAGGCTCTGGTCGACGGACAGGCACGCCCGGGCGTGCCGATCTATCCTGAAATCTCCAACCAGATCCAGATCATGATGGGTGACGTGCTCTCGGGGACCAAAAAGCCGGAAGACGCCTTGAATGCCGCCTTCAACGCAGCATTGGAGGCTTACAAGCGTCTGTGATGCCACGGCTGAGCCCAGCAAATCGCGACATGCCCCTCATCCGGCTGCCGCCACCATCTCCCCGCTTGCGGGGAGATGGAATGTGCCGCGATCTCTCCGTCCCCATCTACCTCTCGCAGGGCACGTCCCCTCTCCTCGCGAGCCGGGAGAGGGTTAGGGTGAGGGGCGGCCACCGGCGCGAACCGGCCAGTCATGCTCAAATGCCAACCCCGCACAGAGAAGCCAATGAGCCCCATTGCCATCGAGGCTGACAGCCCGCCTCAAAGCAGAACGTTCATGCGCCGTTTCGCCGGTGCGCCCCTGCCCTGGATCATGCCTGTGATCGTCGTCATCGGCATTTTCTACCTTTATCCCGTCATCGACGTTTTCAGGCTTTCATTCACCAATGCCACGCTGATCGGCGACAATCAGGACTATACGCTGGGGTCGATCACTAATGCCTTGAGCTCGCCGCAGCTGCCCGACATTTTATGGGCGACCTTGATCTTCGTCGGCGGCAGCGTCATCGGTCAGCAGATCTTGGGCATTGCGGTCGCTGTGGTGGTCATCCGCGGTGAAAAGCGCGGCCTGTTCGGCACCACCATCCTGAGGACGACGGCGCTGATTGCCTGGGTCGTTCCGGGAATTGCCGGCGGCATCATCTGGCAGATGCTCTTTTCCGAAGCGCCTTATGGTGCGTTGAACAGCATTCTGCGGTTGATGCACATGCCGACGGTCGCCTGGCTCTCGGACCCCGCAATCGCACCGTGGTCTACCCTCATCTCCAACATATGGCGCGGCACGGCATTTTCGATGGTCGTCATGTATGCGGCGCTGAAGTCGATCGATCCCTCGCTCTATGAAGCGGCCGAGGTCGACGGCGCGACGGCGTCGCAGCAGTTTTTCTTCGTCACGCTTCCGCAGCTGCGCGCGGCGATCCTCGTCAATATGATCCTCATCACGATCCAGACGGTGAATACATTCGATGCGATCATCACGCTGACGGGCGGCGGTCCGGGGCGCGCGACCGAGGTCATCTCACTCTACGTCTTCAATATCGTCTTTAGAAACTACGACCTGTCCGGCGGCAGCGTGCTCTCCGTGCTCATGCTGATCATCAGCCTCGGGCTCGCCTTTATCTATGCGTCGTTCCTGCCGAAGGAGGAAGAGCAATGAACGGACGGACCGGAACGCGGCTCGGCGATGCCATGAGCTATCTGTTCATGCTGGTAATGTTCGTGTTCTTCGCCGGCCCTCTCACCTATCTCCTGTCGATGGCGATGCGTGACAAGCGCGAGATCTATCGCGGCGCGGCGCGGTATATTCCAAACAATCCCACCATCGACAACTTCATCACCGTTCTCAACAACAGCTACTTTCCGATCTATCTCTGGAACGGCCTCAAGCTTGCCGCCCTCAGCGGGCTGGGCGTCCTGATCGTCGCACTGCCCGCAGCTTACGCCTTTTCCCGATTTCAATTCCGGAGCAAGGGCCTGTCAATGATGGGGCTGCTGCTTTTCCAGATGATCTCGCCGCTTGTCATCATGGTGCCGCTCTACCGCTACATGAACCGCCTCGGCCTGCTGGATACGCATTTTGCCGTCGTCATGGTGTATATCGCGCTTGGCGTTCCGCTGGCGACCTGGCTCTTGAAGAGTTCGGTCGACGGCATCCCGCGCAGCCTCGACGAAGCGGCCATGATCGATGGCTGCAATCGATTTTCGGTCTTCTGGCGCATCATTCTGCCATTATCGGCGCCGGGCATAGCCTCCGTCTTCATCATCACGGTGATTGCCGGCTGGTCGCAATTTCTGGTGCCTTTTCTGTTGCTCACGAAAAATGATCTGATGCCGATCGGCGTCGGGATCTTTAACTTCCGCGGCATGCAAACCGACTCGTCCATCCAGCTGCTTGCCGCCGCCTGCCTGATCGCGGTCGTTCCGGCGATCGTCGCCTTCCTGTCGCTCCAGCGGCTGATCCTCGGTGCGATGACCAGCGGCGCGGTCAAGGGATGAGGAGCGGTTCAGGCTATGCGCAAGGAAGGATTTCGGGCATGAACCAGACACTCGGCGCCAGGCTGTCCCCGGATCTGACCGGCGCCAATGTCGAAGATGCAGGTGAGCACAACAGGGCCGTCGTGCTGCGCTGCATTCATCGCCAGGCCCCGATTTCGCGGGCCGAAATCGCCAGGCGGACGGGTTTTACCAAACCGGCGATCGCCCGGATCGTCGATCGTCTCCTCGATGAGGGCCTGATCATGGAAGCCCGGCGGCGGCATGGACTGAGAGGCCAGCCGGCGATCGAACTCGAAATCAATCCGGATGCCTGCTTTGCCATCGGCATCAACATCGATCGTGACCATCTGACGATCCTGGCCGTCGATGCCGTCGGCAATGTCCGCGCACGCGTGCACCACGAGAAACGTTTCATCCTGCCGGCGGAATTCCTGCAGCTCACGGCCGATGCTATTTCGCATTTCCAGCGCAGCCGGCTCATCGACGACGCGCGCCTCGCCGGCATCGGTCTGGCGATGCCGGATTGGCTTGGCGAGATTTCGCTCCTCGGCAAGCCCAAGACCTATCAGGAGTGGACGGCATTCGATGTGCGCGCCGCACTGGAAAATCTGACGCAGCATCCCGTCTTCATCGAAAACGAAGCCAATGCCGCAGCCCTTGCCGAACTCGATTATGGACTGGGTGCTGAAAGCAGCAGCTTCTTCTACATCGCCATCAATCCATGCCCGGGTGGCGGCCTCGTGCTCGACGGCAACGGTCATCGTGGCGCCATGGGGCTCAGCGGCGAAATCGGCTGGCTTCCGATCGCCGACGGCGGGGATGGGAAGGCCCATAAGGTCCAGCTTCTCGGCGAGATATTCTCGCTGTTCTTCCTCTATGACTTCCTCGCGCAGCACGGCGTCGAGGTGAGTGTTCCGCACGATCTCCTGACGTTGGATGCGCATGGCAGGCGCCTCGTTTCGCAGTGGCTGAAGGAAATGAGCGCGCATCTGGCGGTCGCCGTCAAGCATATCGGCATGATCGTCGACCCCGACGCCGTCCTCGTGGGCGGCAGACTGCCGATCCGCATTGTCGACGAATTGCTTCGCTACGTGCACGAGCATCTGGATGCCGAGGACACCGGCCTTCCCTCGCTTCATCGCGCCTCGCTCGGAGAGGATGCCTCCGCCATGGGCGCGGCGGCCATGCCGATGGCAGCAGCCCTGATGCTCGCATCGGCGGACGCTGCGCAACGCACCCGTTCGCCACTCAAGAACATGGATCGCCTGAACAGTTGAAACGGCCGGCAAGGCCCCAGGGATTTTGGTGAAGATGGGAGGATTTTGGTGAGGATCGGCTTTTACACCTCGACATTCAACGATCGCCCCCTGGAGGAAGTGGTGGATTTCGCCGCATCGGCAGGTTTCGAAGCAATCGAGATCGATGTCGGCGGCCATATCAAGACGCCCGATCGGGTGGAGGCCGCCGTCGCGCTCGCACGCAGCCGCGACCTCTTCGTGTCGTCAATTACCTATTTCGGCAATCAACTCGATGCCGACCGGGCAAAACGAAAGGCACTTCGGGAAAGGACCGCCGAATTTGCCGGCGCGATCGGGCAAGCGGGCGTCCCGATCTTCGTGATCTTCCCGGGCCGGGACGACACCGCAAGCGACGAAGCCAACTATGATGACTTCGCCGATTTCGCCAACGGCCTGATCGCTGAGACGCAGCCCTATGGCCTCACCTTCGCAATCGAGAACTGGCCGGGTCCGAAGGACAATTTCATCGCTACGACGCCGAAAGGATGGCAGGAGCTTTTTCAAAGGATCGAGAACCCCCGCTTCGGCCTGGAATTCGATCCCTCGCACCTCATTCGCATCGGCGTCGATCCCCATCAGGCGATGGAGGCGGTGAAGGATCGCATTGCCATCCTTCACGCCAAGGACACGGCAATCGATCCGGAGAGCCTGCAGGCTGTCGGCTATCACAGCAAGGGCTGGTGGCAATACAAGCTGCCGGGGCTCGGCGTCATCGATTGGCCGAGGTTTCTGCGCCAGGCCAGCGGCGCTGGCTTCGACGGCACGCTGTCGATCGAACACGAGGATGCCGCCTATGGCTGGCCGGGCAAGGACTTAGCCGCGCGCAAAGACGGCGAGCGCCTCGGCCTCGATTATTTGAGAAATGTCCTGAGCGGACTTTGACAGCGATTTCGGGAGGACGGTAATGGCCCATGTTTCGGTCAACAATGCGCGCAAGGATTATGGCGCGTTCAAAGCCATCAAAGGCGTATCGGTCGATATCGGCGACGGCGAGTTCGTCGTTCTGGTCGGCCCCTCGGGCTGCGGCAAATCCACGCTTTTGAGGATGATCGCGGGCCTCGAGGGCATCACCTCAGGGCAGATCCAGATTGGCAAGCATATCGTCAACGAGCTTGCGCCCAAGGACCGGGACATCGCCATGGTGTTCCAGAATTATGCGCTCTACCCGCATATGACTGTTGCGAAGAACATGGGCTTTTCGCTGCGGCTGAAACGAATGCCGCGGACGGAGATCGATCAGCGGGTCGGCAACGCCGCGAAGATTCTCGGACTTGAGAATCTCTTGGAGAGATATCCGAAGCAGCTATCGGGCGGCCAGAGACAGCGCGTGGCGATGGGGCGGGCAATCGTGCGCGACCCGGCCGTCTTTCTCTTCGATGAGCCCCTGTCGAACCTCGATGCCAAGCTCAGGGTGCAGATGCGCTCGGAGATCAAGGAACTGCATCAACGGCTGCAGACGACGACCATCTATGTCACTCACGACCAGATCGAAGCCATGACCATGGCCGACAAGATCGTCGTCATGAAGGACGGTCTGATCGAGCAGTCGGGTTCTCCGCTGGAATTGTACGATCGTCCGAACAACCTTTTCGTCGCCGGCTTTATCGGCTCTCCGGCGATGAATTTCATCAGCGGCAATATGACGGAAGACGGGTTTCGAACCGCCGACGGCCTGCTCCTGCCGAGCGAGCGCCGTGCGCCTGAAGCCGTGACCTACGGCATTCGCCCCGAGCATATCCTGTTGGACCCGGGAGGCATCGAGGTCACGACGGTGGTCGTCGAGCCGACGGGTTCGGAAACGCTCGTCATCGTCCGGCTGGGAACGCAGACGCTAACCTGCGTCTTCAGGGAACGGATCAGGGCCGCCCCCGGCGAGGTGCTGAGGATTGCGCCAATCCATGATGCTGTTCACCTGTTTGCCGGAAACGAGCAGCGGATCACATCAGGCGAAGCCCCGTTGAACTGACCCGGCCGATTGCCCCTCCCCTTCGGCCGGCGCCAGCCGGGGGCGCGTTTTCCGCGCCCCCGGCCCCGAATGGAAACGCTATAGAACACTGCTACGAGAAAGCCGTCAGCCAGCTCTAGCTGACGGCGTTCCTTTTGCCGAGGAGGGCTGCGCGGATCTGTTCGCTTTTGCTCAACAGCGGAGCGGGAACCGGTGCTGTCTGCTCGGACGCGTCGGCTTTACCGGTGGACTGTTTGAGGCTCAGGAAGCGTTTTTGCGCGACCAGCCGGTCTTCGGACGACAGTGGTTCGACGGGTTCACCGTCAAGGCCATGGCGCATGGAATCGGGCTGGGCGCTGGCGAAATAGTAGCGCCGGCCGTGGACGTAGGCCGCGGTCGCCCGCCTGAGCGTCGTGACGCCGGCATCGGGCTTCAGGAGCGGGCGGAGTTCGTTGAAAAGGCCGACGGCAAAAGGAAGGACCGGATCTCCCGCCTTGGCAGGAAGGACGCCAACCGGCCGGATCAACAGCGTGTTGATCGCGTTTGCCTTCTCCGCGTCGAGCTCGGTTGCCGCAATCGGTCCGCGGCTGATCTTCCAGGGCTTGTCCATGCGTCCTCCATGTAACGTCCATAGCGACCGACTGTAATGGTATCTTGACGGACAGGGCGAGTAACGGAAGTCGCACATCGTCGGTTCCACTGCAAGCAGGTGAGACGCGGAACGGGCGTCCGGTGGCGAAAAGCGGCTCCCCCGGGGCTGATATGGTCCGGTGTCATCGGCTGGCGTTTCATCTAATCGTTTTTTATCACGGAATATGCATTGACCTGCCGCATCGATTACACTTCTTATCCGCGCCCAAGATGGAGTGACTGGTTCAGGGGAGGATATATGCGGGTTTTCTCGAGCATTGACGAGCTGCGCCACACGCTCGATGCGCTGAGGCGGCAAGGGCGGACCGTCGGCCTCGTTCCGACGATGGGCTATCTTCATGCTGGTCATATGGAGCTCGTCTCGCGCGCTCGCGCCGAGAATGACATCGTCGTCGTCTCGATTTTCGTCAATCCGCTGCAGTTTAGCCCTGCGGAAGACCTCAGCAAATATCCGCGCGATCTGGAACGCGATGCCGCCATGCTGAGGCAAGCCGGCGTCAATTTCCTTTTTTCACCTGGCGTCGGGGACATGTATCCGCGCCCGATGTTGACCCTCGTCGACGTTCCCGATCTCGGGCGCGAACTCGAGGGGGCGGTAAGGCCTGGCCATTTTGCCGGCGTCGCCACTGTCGTCTGCAAGCTTTTCAACATCGTGCAGCCGCAAACCGCCTATTTCGGAGAGAAGGATTACCAGCAGGTCGTCATCATCAAGCGCATGGTGGACGATCTGGCCGTGCCGGTGCGGGTGAAATCAGTGCCGACGGTCAGGGATAGCGATGGCCTCGCATTGTCGTCGCGCAACGTCTATCTCAGCGAGCCGGAGCGGCGTGCCGCGGTGATCGTCCCTCAGACCCTTGACGAGGCCGAGCGTCTGGTCGCCGGGGGCCTGACCGATCCGATGGAACTCGAGGCGAAGCTCACGGCGTTTCTTGGTCGCGAACCTCTGGCAAAGCCCGAGGTCGTCGCCGTCAGGGACGCCTCGACGCTGCAGAAGGTCACGTTGATCGCAGACCCAGTCGTCGTGGCGCTCTTCGTTCGGGTCGGCTCGACACGGCTGCTCGACAACAGGGTCGTCAGTGACAATCGAGTTATCGGTGACAAGAGAGTCATCGGCGGGCAGGGTCTGCCGGGAAAGGGAGTGACCAGATGAGCGCGGCCGGAATTCAAAAGCGCCTTACGCCAGCCCGTATCTCCGCCATGAAGGGCGGCAAACCGATCGTCTGCCTGACCGCCTATACGACGCCGATGGCGCGGCTGCTCGATGAGCATTGCGACCTCCTGCTGGTCGGGGATTCGCTCGGCATGGTGCTCTACGGTATGGAGAGCACCATCGGCGTCACGCTCGATATGATGATCGCGCACGGCAAGGCGGTGATGCGCGGCGTCGGCAAGGCCTGCGTCGTCGTCGACATGCCGTTCGGCAGCTACCAGGAATCGAAGGAGATCGCCTTCCGCAATGCCGTGCGCATCCTGCAGGAAACCGGTTGCGATGCCGTCAAGCTGGAGGGGGGCGAGGAGATGGCCGAAATCATCGCCTTTCTGACTAAGCGGGGAATCCCGGTTATGGGGCATATCGGCTTGATGCCGCAGCAGGTTCATACCGCAGGCGGTTATCGTTCCGTCGGCCATTCCGAACACGAGACGTCGAAGATCCGCCGTGATGCCCACGCCATCGGCGGCTCGGGAGCCTTTGCCGTCGTCATCGAGGGCACGGTGGAGCCGCTCGCCCGGGAGGTGACGGCCGCCATGCACATCCCGACCATCGGTATCGGCGCTTCTTCCGCCTGCGACGGCCAGGTTCTGGTTTCCGACGACATTCTGGGACTCTTCAACGACTTCACCCCGCGTTTCGTCAAGCGCTACGACGAACTCGGCAAGAGGATTTCGGCCGCCGCTGCGGCTTATGCCGAAGAGGTCCGATCGCGACAGTTTCCGGCAGCGGAGCATACGTTCAAGCGGCGATCCTGAGGCGAGGCGATGTCAGGTCCATCACCGCGTGATATACTGTTCGCGCATGGTTTCGGCTGACCGGCGAACCGCCTCTGAAACCTGCTGGAGCTGTTTGGCCATCGGCGTCGAATTGCGCCAGATCATGCCGATGGTTCGCGACGGCTGCGGAGACTGGAAGCGGGAGATCGAAACATGGGCCGAGCGCGTTTCCACCGGAACGGCCATCTCCGGGATCAGGGTGATGCCGATACCGGCGCTGACCATCTGGACCAGGGTGGATAACGAGCTGCCTTCCATGACTTCCCGGGGGCGGGCCTGCCCTATCTTGCAGAATGACAAGGCCTGATCGCGAAAGCAGTGACCTTCCTCGAGCAGCAGCAACCGCATTTCGCGCAGCGCCTCGCGTTCGGGTACCGGCTTGCCCTCGTCTTCGGGGCGCCGGACCAGCACGAACTCTTCCTTGAAGAGCTCGAGTTCTGCCAGGGAGGGTTCCGACACTGGCAAAGCAACGATTGCCGTGTCCAACTGGCCTTGCGCCAGTTCCTGAACCAGCTTCGACGTCTGCGTTTCGCGCACTTCGATCTGGATACCCGCAAAGCTCTTGTTCAGGTCATTGATGATCGCCGGCAACAGATAGGGCGCAATCGTCGGGATGATGCCGATGCGCAGCCGCGTCAGGAAGGGATCACGCGCGGCCCGCGCCAGCTCCGCAAGCTCGTCCACGCCACGCAGGATATCGCGGATCCTGAGAGCCACGGTCTGACCGAAGGCGGTCAGTTTCACCTCACGCGCGTTGCGCTCAAAAAGCTCACCGCCCAATTCTTGCTCAAGTTCTTTGATCTGCATTGACAATGCCGGCTGGGAGATCGCACAGGCGTCGGCAGCGCGTCGGAAGCGGCCATCTCTTGCCAGGGCTTCAAAATAACGAAGCTGTTTCAGGGTGAGGTTCTTCATAACCTCAACTTATCGCAACGATCAGTAAATCCAACTTAAATTTATTACACGGTTCCGATATGAAGGCTACAAGGAGAGAGTGGGGCGCCAGCTCGGCTCATCTTTTTTACGCGCAGACAGATCAAGCAATGAAGGAGACGATCATGGACAACCCCACTGACAGCGCAGGCAAATGTCCTGTTGCACACGGTAATACGCCTCGCAGCAGATCCAATCGCGACTGGTGGCCGGACCAGCTGAACGTGCAGATTCTTCACCAGAATTCCGGCCGCGCCGATCCGCTCGGCCAGGCTTTCGACTATGCCGAGGAGTTCAAAAAGCTCGATCTCGACGGCCTGAAGAAGGATCTTCACGCGCTGATGACGGATTCGCAGGACTGGTGGCCGGCCGATTTCGGTCATTATGGCGGCCTGTTCATCCGCATGGCCTGGCACAGCGCCGGCACATACCGCATCACCGACGGCCGCGGTGGCGCCGGCCAGGGCCAGCAGCGTTTCGCACCGCTCAACAGTTGGCCTGACAACGTCAACCTCGACAAGGCCCGCCGCCTGCTGTGGCCGATCAAGCAGAAATACGGCAACAGGATCTCCTGGGCTGACCTGTTGATCCTCACCGGCAACGTCGCGCTCGAATCCATGGGTTTCAAGACCTTCGGTTTCGCCGGCGGCCGCGCCGACGTCTGGGAGCCGGAAGAACTCTACTGGGGTCCTGAGGGAACCTGGCTGGGTGACGAACGCTACAGTGGCGAACGCGAACTGGCAGAGCCGCTTGGCGCCGTGCAGATGGGCCTTATCTATGTCAACCCGGAAGGCCCGAACGGCACTCCGGATCCGCTGGCATCCGCCCGCGACATCCGTGAAACCTTCGCCCGTATGGCGATGAACGACGAAGAAACCGTGGCACTGATCGCCGGCGGGCATACCTTCGGCAAGACCCATGGCGCTGGCGATCCGTCGTTTGTCGGTGTCGACCCGGAAGGCGGCGAGCTCGAAGCTCAGGGCCTGGGCTGGACCAGCAAGTTCAACACCGGCGTCGGTCGCGATGCCATCGGCAGCGGCCTCGAAGTGACCTGGACCCAGACGCCGACCCAGTGGAGCAATTACTTCTTCGAAAACCTGTTCGCTTTCGAATGGGAGCTGACCAAGAGCCCGGGCGGCGCGCATCAGTGGAGCGCAAAGAACGCTGAAGCCTCCATCCCGGATGCCTATGATGCGTCGAAAAAGCATCTTCCGACCATGCTGACCAGCGACCTGGCGCTGCGTTTTGATCCTGTTTACGAGAAGATCTCGCGCCGCTTCCTCGAAAACCCGGCCGAGTTCGCCGACGCCTTTGCCCGCGCCTGGTTCAAGCTGACCCACCGCGACATGGGACCGAAGGTCCGCTACCTCGGCCCTGAAGTCCCGGCAGAAGACCTGATCTGGCAAGATGTGATCCCGGCCGTCGATCATCCCCTCATCGACGACAAGGATATCGCCGAGCTGAAGGCAAAGGTGCTTGCGTCAGGCCTCACCGTGCAGGAACTGGTCTCGACCGCCTGGGCGTCCGCCTCGACCTTCCGCGGCACAGACAAGCGCGGCGGCGCCAATGGCGCACGCATTCGCCTTGCCCCGCAGAAGGACTGGGAAGTCAACCAGCCGGCACAGCTTCTCAAGGTCATCGGCGTTCTCGAAGGCATCCAGAGGGACTTCAACGCCGCTCAGACCGGGGCCAAGAAGATCTCGCTCGCCGACCTGATCGTCCTGGCCGGCGCAGCCGGCGTCGAGAAAGCGGCAGCGGCCGGCGGTCATGCCGTCAGCGTGCCGTTCACCCCAGGCCGCATGGACGCCTCCGAGGCACAGACCGACGCGCATTCCTTCGCGGCGCTGAAGCCCCGCGCCGACGGTTTCCGCAACTATATCGGCGGCCGGCAGTTCATGAAGCCGGAAGAAGCGCTCGTCGACCGCGCCCAGTTGCTGACGCTGACCGGACCTGAAATGACCGTTCTCGTCGGCGGCCTGCGTGTGCTGAAGGCCGGCGCGCCCGAACATGGCGTCTTCACGTCCCGTCCGGAAACGCTGACGAACGACTTCTTCGTCAACCTGCTCGACATGGCCACGCAGTGGTCGCCCGTCACCGGCAAGGAAGGCGTTTACGAAGGGCGCGACCGCAACACGAACGAAGTCAAGTGGACCGGCACCCGCGTCGACCTGATCTTCGGCTCGCACTCGCAGCTTCGCGCCTTTGCCGAAGTCTACGGCCAGTCCGACGCCAAGCAGAAGTTCGTCAAGGACTTCGTCGCGGCCTGGACCAAGGTCATGAACGCCGATCGTTTCGACCTCGTCTGATCGGCAGCATTTTGCCCGGGCGCAGTTTCGGCTGCGCCCGGGCATTTTTTTGAATACCTTCGGATGGGATTTACCACCCGACCGTCCAGTCCTCGACACGCCTGATGCTCGATTGGGCGGCCACTACCTCTCCTCCGTCATCCCTGTGCCCTCAGTGCTTTGCCCGAGTGATGTCACAGGGATCCAGCGCGTCCTTGGGCGCGGGAGACTTCCTTGCTTTGATAAGAGTCATTCACCGCGCAGACGCGCAGTGGCTGGATTCCTGTGACATCTCTCGGGCCAAGCCCGAGGAAGGGAATGAGGAGTGTGCCCCGATCGTGACACCGTCTCTGGGCTTTTAACGAGGCAGAATCCCGAAAGGCGAAAGTGACAGCAGATCGGGATCGGTCGTCGCCGTTACTGTCGCTACCTGGGCATGGTTTATGCTGTAGCCGTAGGTGAGGGCGCGCACGCCGTCGATCATGAAAAACTGCGACTGATCCAACCCGGGCCGCAGGGTACCCGTTACGGTGACGGTTTCGTACATTCTTGCCAGGTGCAAAGGCTTTTCCGGAACGACACGAACCAGTTGGTTGGGCGGAGGGGAAGGCATGTGGCTGCAGGCTCCGGCCCAAGGCACGAGCATGAATTCATAGACAAGATCACCATCCTGGTCGATTGGCAGAACGAAGCCCGTCAATTCGATCGGATGCTCCTCGCCATGCCAGGCGAGCGTTTCGCCCTGTGGGCCGCTCACCGCCTTGCCCGACAGCGGCACTGTCGCTTTGGCCTGATCGGCCGGCCGTAAAGCGCTCCAGAAGATAGGCTGCGCGGCAGCGGACGCGTCAGTAATTGGCCATACGGAACAAAATGCCAGCGCCGCGACCGTGAGGAGAAAAGGTTTGTGCTTCATCATTGCGTCTCCACCGGGCCGGCCGCTTTGACCACCTTTGCCGCTGCCGCATGGATGCTACTCCCGATCCCGCTTAGCCGTCAAAACCTCGGGCGCGGACTACTCAGGGCTTTGCAGGGAACAGCCCCCTCTGCAACGCCGATAATGGGGCCAGCTGAGAAGCCGGCCCCACCCAACTCAGAACATCGTATTCTTGTTTGCCGCCTCTTTCGGAACGGCCTGGATCACGTCCCAATGCTCGACGATCTTGCCGTCCTCGACGCGGAAAATATCGACGATCGCCTGGCCAAGATCGCCTGCGCCGTTCGTCGCGTGCACATGCAGCCAGACGAGATCGCCATCGGCGGCGCTGCGGACGATCTCGGCCCGCGACTGGGCATTGTCCTTGAAGAAGCCGCTGAAGAAGGAAATCAAAGGCTTCTTCCCGTCGGGAACTTGAGGATTGTGCTGCCGGTAGTCATCGGCGACGACCGAGGCGGCCTCGATATCGTGCTTGTTGAAGAACCTGTCGTAGAATTCCACCACCAGCTTCCGGTTGGCTTCCTCGATCTTCAAATCCCGCGAGGCGGATTCAGCAAAAGCGCCCGCCGGCGCGGCGACGCCTGCCAAAATGACGAGTGCGAAAAGCGATTTCCCGAATGTCATGCATCAAGCTCCTTGGTATGGATTCGCGATCTAGTCTAGAAAGCAGACTATGAGAGCTGGTCTATGAAACCTCGACATGCCTAGCAAGAAGGCAGGTTTTAGTGGCAAGGTCAGCCGAGGATGACCGAGGACGGAGCATGCCCAAGGAAACGGACGAGCCGAAACAACAGCCCGGGGCGGGATGCCCGATTAGAGGCGTGCTCGATCGTATCGGCGATCAATGGAGCCTGCTCACCCTCGAGGCGCTGGAAGACGAGAAGAAACGCTTCAACGAGCTGATGCGCGAGATCGGTGACATCTCGAAGCAGATGCTCTCCAAGACGTTGAAGCATCTGGAGCAGGACGGCTTCGTGCGGCGCACCGTCTATCCGGAGGTCCCGCCTCGCGTGGAATATGAGCTGACGGAGCTGGGGCGATCCTTCCTCATCCCCATGAAAACCCTGATCGGATGGGCCGAGCGGAACCACCCGGCAATCACTAGCGCGCGGCAGCGACACGAAAAGGCCTAGTGACCATGTTCGTCACGCCAGCAGAACCTTGCCGCCCGCTCGGAAGGGAAGAGCGGATTGCAGGGCTTGCCGGACATTCCCCAGGGGGAATACCTCCCGCACCTCGGTCGCGATGATCTTCGAAACGATCTGCGCCGCGATCTCGGAATAGGCCCGCTGGACGTCGCCCATCGCTTGCGAATGAACCCATTCCCGGAGGTGACAATAGGAAAAGGCGATATCGGGATTGGAGGCCCAGAAGGAAGCCGGAATGCTTTGGCCCGAAAGCAGGCCGTAATGCACGAAATGCCCGCCGGGCTTCAGCGCATCGGCGAGGGTCGCGGCGCGAGCTCCGCCGACACAATCGAGCACCGCGTCGAGCCCATGCCGGCCGGCGAGCCCGGCAGCCAGATCGCTTTCGCTTTCCTCCCTATCGATGATGATAGCCTCGACCCGGCCGCGCAGGCGCTCAAGTGATCCTTCGCTGCGGACGATGGCGACCGGTTCCACGCCCGCGGCATTGGCGAGACCGATCAATATCGCTCCGATCGAAGAGGCGGCGGCATTGATGGCAATGCGCATGCCCGGCCTCAGCCCGATCTTGGCATGCAGCATCAGCCAGGCCGTCATCGGATTGACGTAGCTCGTCGCAGCTTCGAAGTCGGTGAGCTCGTCTGGAACACGAAGGCACCAGCCGGGATCGGTATCCTTGAATTCCTGCCAGCCACCGGCGCTGCGCACCGGCAGCACGCGTGTTCCCGGCGAAAGCCCATGAACCTCCTCGCCGCACTGTTCGACTACGCCGAACGCTTCGAAGCCCGGAATGAAGGGCAATGTCGTGCGTCCGCTATAGGCTCCTGATATGGTGATGATATCGGAGGGGTTGATCGCCCGCGCCAGCAGGCGCACCCTCACCTGGTCGCGCCGCAGCGACGGCAGCGCAGCCTGCTCGAGCTCGACGACATCTTGAGCCGGGCCGAATTTTCGCACGACCGCCTGATATTGCATTGCATCCCCCACACACTGCGGTTAGATCACCCCGTCGAATTGGTGATCGAATGAGCGTTGACGACAGGCCTTTAGCATCGTTCCGGGTCTCGATGCGAGACATCGACATCTATGGTCACGTCCATAATTCCCGTTATCTCGATTATTGCGAGGATGCGGTCGTCGAGTTCCTGCGGCAACGGCAAATTCTCAGCCATTTCCGTCACACCTCCTCCGGCGTCGCCTATCACGTGAAGAAGGCGGAGATCACCTTTCACAGCCCGATCGATCTTGACGATGTCGTCGAGGCGAAGGTGGACGTGGAGAAAATCGGGCGCACGAGCCTGTCCTTCGCCATAGAACTCTTTCGCCAACGCGATGGCGCTCATTGCGCCTCGGCACATTTCGTCTGGGTCTGCGTCGGCCTCTCCGACCGCCGCCCGACGCCGATTCCGGAAGCGACCAGAGCCGCTCTGTCTCCCGGCTGATTGCCGATCGTTCAAACCAACGGGTGTCCATGCCGATCCATGCGCAGCTTCTTCGACATGCAACGGAGACACCGGACAAGCCGGCGCTGGTGATCGATGGGCACTCGCTCAGCTATGGCGAGCTCTATGTGCGCGCCAAGGCAATTTATCGGTTTCTCCAAGATCTCCCTCGCTCGAACCGCCGCACGCTCGATCTGCCCGGTGTGGAGAAGCTTGCCGCTCTCAGCCTTGGCAACCATATCGGCTTTGCGGAGTATTTTGCGGCGGCCACCGCGTTCCCGAATGCCTGTGCGGTCATCGACCCGATGATGCCGGCGGAAAGGATCGAACGCATCATCGAGCGGCTGGCGCCTGACGTTCTGATCGTCGACGACGATGCCGGGCCGAGCGCCGAAATTGGCCGAAGGCTCGGCATTCCCGTTGTCGCTGCCGGAGCGGCGATTTTCGACAGCGCTTCGGCGAAAGGTGAAGCCGAGCTGCCGGCCGATGCCGACAAGATCTTCCTGATCGGCTTCACCTCGGGGACCACCGCCGAGCCGAAGGCCTATTATCGCTCGCGCGAGCAGTGGCGCCGGAGCCTCGATCGGGGACGCGTCGTTTTCGAGCTCGAAGATGCGCCGTCGACAATGTGCCCGGGTGCCCTCGCGCACGGCCTGGCGCTCTATGCACTGGTCGAAGCTCTTGATGCCGGGGGAACCTTCCATTCAGTCCGGAAATGGGATCCCGTCGCGGCCGCACGCACGCTCTCCTCCTGGCACGTCGAACGGCTGGTCGCCGTCCCGACACATATAGCGGGCATTGCAAGGGCGTGGGCGGGTGAACCCGCTCTGACCTCCTTGCGCGACGTCCTGACCGCCGGCGCAAAGCTTGACAGGAACGGGGTCGAATCCATGCGCCGCCAGTTTCCGAAGGCCCGTATCCGGGAATATTACGGCGCATCCGAGCTCGGGTTCATGACGGTCTCGACCCTTGTCGGCGGCAAGATCGATTTTCCGATCGAGCGGGTGGGACAGGCCTATCCCGGCGTGGGAATTTCCATTCACGACCCCGATGAGAACGACGTCGGGACCGATGTCCCGGGAACCATATTCGTCAGGAGCGACCTGATCGCGGATGGATATCTCTGGGGCGACGACGGTCAGGCCTTCCGGGTCACCGAAGCGGGAGCAACGGTCGGAGATCTCGGCGAACTCGATGCCAATGGCATGCTGCGGGTGATCGGCAGGGCGGGCGGCATGATGATATCAGGCGGCAACAACGTTTATCCCGCCGAAGTCGAGAGCGCACTCAAAGCCTGTCCCGGGGTAGAGGATGCTGTTGTCTTCGGGCTGCCGGACGCCTATTTCGGCCAGAGGATCGTCGCCGTCGTTTCGGGAGAAGCGACGGACCCGAAAACCCTGGCCGATTATTGCGCGCGGATGCTCGCCAAGTACAAGATCCCCAAGCAATTCTACCATATCGCGTCCTGGCCGATGACGAGCAGTGGGAAGATCTCGAGGGGGCAAGTGGAGACATCAGTGATCTCAGGAGACGATCGTGTCATATGCCTGTCAGCCTGACGAGGATTGGCAGCCGGTCGTGGTTGCCGCCTATCGGTCGCCGATCGGCCGGGCGTTCGGATCGCTGTCGACCGTCGCGGCAGAAGACCTGCTTGCGCCGATCATCCGCCGGATCGTGTCCGAAACGGGAATTGCGCCCGAAAGCATTGACGATGTGCTGGTGGGCAATGCCGCTGGCGGCGGCGGAAACATCGCGCGGCTGGCAGCACTCGCCGCAGGTCTGCCGATGACGGTTCCGGGTGTGACCATCGACCGGCAATGCGGCTCGGGCCTGGAAGCGATCATCATGGCAGCCCGACTGATCCAGGCGAAAGCAGGCGCATGTTTTCTCGCCGGCGGCGTCGAGAGTGTCAGCACCGCGCCATGGCGCGTCGAAAGACCAAAGGCGAATGGGGCGCTGCCTCGCTTTTACGGGCGCGCCCGGTTTTCGCCTGAAACGATCGGTGACCCGGAAATGGGGATTGCCGCCGAAAACGTCGCCCGTCAGTTCGGCATATCGCGGCAGAGACAGGATGAATTCGCCTTGCGCAGCCACCGGCTCGCCGTAGCGGCGGCCGAGGCAGGTATCTTTCGCCCCGAGATCGTTGACATTTCCACCGACCACGGGCCGATCGAACGGGACGAATGCCCACGTGCGGCTACATCCCTCCAGGCGCTCGCAAACCTCCGGCCGGTCTTCCTGGCCGGTGGTTCGGTGACAGCAGGCAATGCCTGCCCGCTGAACGACGGCGCCTGCCTGGTGCTCGTCATGAGCCGTGGCATGGCGAAAAGCCTCGGCCTCGAAAAGGGCCTTGCCTTCATCGACAGCGCCGCTGCCGGCGTGGATCCTAACCTGCTCGGCATCGGCCCGGTCGGCTCGACCATGAAGCTGCTGCAGCGTCAGCCAGGGCTCTCGCTCTCCGACATCGATGCCATCGAATTCAACGAGGCTTTCGCCGCCCAGGTTCTGGCATCGCTGGATCAGCTCGATATCCCAGCCGACGCGATCAACAGGCACGGCGGAGCCATTGCCTTGGGCCATCCGTTCGGGGCCTCCGGCGCAATCCTCGTTACCCGGCTGTACAGCCAACTGATCCGCGACACCGGGGGAAGTTGGGCATCCGGCGCGACTGCCCTGGCAATGATCGGCATCGGCGGAGGCATAGGGCTGACCGCCATGTTCGAGGCTATCCAGCTTTCCTGATCCGCCGAAGGCGCAGACCGTCAGGCGGCGGCGCGCTTGTGATCGGCCGGATGCTGTAGCCGAAAGCCGATCGCCAGCCTGTTCCAGGCGTTGATCATCGCAACACCGATCGAAAGGGCCACGAGCTCGTCATCCGAGAAGTTGGCGTGCGCCTCTTCATAAACATCATCCGGCGCATGGCTTTTCGCGATCTGAGTGAGAGCCTCGGCCCAGGCGAGTGCGGCCCGCTCCCGAGTGGTGAAGAGCTGCGACTCCCGCCACGCGTTCAGAAGCAGGAGCCGGTCATCCGTTTCGCCGAGCTTCAGTGCGTCCTGGCGGTGCATGTGCAGGCAGTGAGCGCATCCATTCATCTGGGAAACGCGCACTTTGACGAGTTCGAGCAACTTCGGATCGAAGCTTTTGGCAATCCAGCTTTCAACGGCCACGAGGCCGTCGATGCCGCTGTTCTTATGGGCCATGAAGTTCAGACGCTTGATCATTCTTATCTCCATCGTGAGAGGATTGATGACGCAAGCCTCGGCTTGCAGGCCAGGGAATACGCCTTGCCTTCCGGGTCGGCCATCTGCCCCGACGGTATATCAGGCCGATGCCTGTCGACGTGATGTTCCGCCATTTCGGCCGACTGCCTCGACCGCAGAGCCAGCTGGCCTACTACGTTCGCATAGGGTGACAGCGACCGAGGCAGAATAGTTTGGGGCCGCGATCCGGCGCATTCTCCTGCACATCGGTTACACCGGCCGCACCGGCGACGGTCCCGATGAAGTCGCTTCGCTCATCGAGGAGGCGGGGGCATGCCGAGCAGTTGCCTCCTCGCTTTCAAGTCAACAAAGGCAAGTCAACAGAGGAAACTCCTCGTGACGGACAAGGAGACTATCCATGAAAATCGTCGTTATCGGCGGCACTGGCCTCATCGGCTCGAAGACCGTGGAAAGATTGCGCAGCAAGGGGCACGAGGTGTTGGCGGCTTCGCCGAACTCGGGTGTGGACACGATCACCGGCAAAGGCTTAGCGGAAGCGCTCGCCGGGGCACAGGTGGTTCTCGATCTCGCAAACTCGCCCTCGTTCGAGGACAAGGCCGTCCTGGAATTCTTCCAGACGTCGGGCCGCAATCTGCTCAAGGCAGGGGCTGCCGCCGGCGTGAAGCATCACATCGCTCTGTCGATCGTCGGCATGGAGCGGCTGCAGGGCAGTGGCTACATGCGCGCCAAGATGGCCCAGGAAGAGCTGATCAAGAGCTCCGGCATACCCTATACCATCGTACACTCGACACAGTTCCACGAATTCATGGCTGGCATCGCCCAGTCGGGTACCGTCGGCCAGACCGTGCATTTGTCGCCGGCCTATGTGCAGCCGATCGCCTCGGACGACGTCGCCGACGTCATGGCCGAGGTGGCGCTCGGCAACCCTGTGAACGGCACGATCGAGATCGGCGGGCCGGAGAAAGTCCGCCTCACCGAAATCGTGACGCGTCTCTTCAAGGCGACGAACGATCCGCGGCAATTGGTGGCGGATCCGCACGCCCGCTACTTCGGCGTGGAGCTCGAGGATAATTCGCTCGTGACCGGAGCCAAGGCGCGGCTTGGCCAGATCCGCTTCGACGATTGGCTGAGCCGGCGGCCGCCCCAAAAACAGAGCGCCTGATACCAGGCGCCCGACCCATTCCCATCAACGCAGGAGACCAGACATGCTCAGAAAAATGATCTCGGCGGCGGCGCTCGCCATTGTCCTTGCCGCCGGCACTCAGGCTCACGCCGCAGGCGGCGACGCGAAGGTAAGCGTCGTTTACGACCAGAAGCTCCCTAATGTTCCCGGCAAGAGCATGCGGGCGGTGCTCGTCGAATATGCTCCGGGCGGCTCCTCGCCCGGCCATACGCACCCGGCTTCGGCCTTCATCTATGCCACCGTTCTCGAAGGTGCGATCACCAGCAAGGTGAATGACGGGCCGGAGAAGGTCTACAAGGCCGGCGAAAGCTTCCCCGAATTTCCCGGCGATCATCACAGCGTCAGCAAAAACGCCAGCAAGACAAAGCCGGCGCGCCTGCTTGCGGTCTTCGTGCTAAATACTGACGAGACGGAACTGACGACCGACGACAAATGACGTCATGAACGCATCGATGCCCGGCGCCGTCGGGCATCGATATCAATGACGCGCTGCGATTGGCGTCAGGCCGCTTGCAGCGCCAGTTCCAGGTCGGCGATCAGATCGTCCGGATGCTCGATGCCGATCGAAAGGCGGATCGTCGATTCCAGAACGCCGATGCGCTGGCGGACATCGGCGGGCACTCCGGAATGGGTCATGGTGGCCGGATGGCTCGCGAGCGATTCCGTGCCGCCGAGGCTGACGGCGAGCTTGAAGATCAGCAACGCGTTCAGGAATTTGAACGAGGCGGGCTGACCGCCGCGGATGTCGAAAGAGAAGGTGGAGCCCGCGCCGGTGCATTGCGCGATGAAGGTCCGGCCGGCCGGCGATTCCGGATCGTGGTAGGGCAGGTAGTGAACCTTCTCGACCTTCGGGTGATCACGCAGAAAGTCGGCAACGGCCCGCGCGTTGCTGTTTGCCCGTTCCATGCGCAGCTGCAGCGTTTCCAGCGAACGGCCGAGCATCCAGCAGGAATGTGGATCGAGCTGGGTGCCGATCGCGCCGCGCAAGGCTTTGATCTGCTTGATCACCGCCTTGCGACCAAGAACGGCGCCAGCGATCAGATCCGAATGACCACCGACATATTTCGTCAGCGAATAGAGCGAGATATCGGCGCCGTGCTCGATCGGTCGCTGGAAGACCGGTCCGAGCAGGGTGTTGTCGCAGACGATGATCGGCATATGGCCCTGTCTTGCACCAATCATGTCGGCCACGCGTCGGATCATCGCGACATCGACCAGACTGTTGGTAGGATTGGCCGGCGTCTCGATCAGGATGACGGAGACGCGGCCCTTGGCCATCGCCTCTTCTGCCGCCTTTTGCACCGATCCTTCGCTGACGCCGTCGGCAAATCCAATCGCGGCGACGCCGAAGTTCAGAAAGGTCTTTGCCAGCAATGTTTCGGTTCCCCCGTAGAGCGGCTGCGAATGCAGGATCGCATCCCCCGGTCGGACAAAGGCGAACAGAGTGGTGGCGATCGCCGCCATGCCGGATGAAAACAGCACGCCGCTTTCTGTCCGTTCGTAGACGGCGAGCCTATCCTCGACGATCTCGCTGTTTGGATGGTTGAAGCGCGAGTAGACGAGGCCGGCCCCCTTCCCCTCGGGCGGCTCGCGGCGGCCCGACACATAGTCGAAGAAGTCGCGGCCATCCTCGGCTGTATTGAAAACGAAGGTGGAGGTGAGAAACACCGGTGGCTTGACCGCCCCTTCCGAAAGTTCGGGATCGTAGCCGTAGTTCAGCATCTGCGTCTCGGGATGCAGCGCATGATTGCCGATATGAGTTTTGGAAGGATGCGGGGCGGTCATCATCGTCTCCTGTGTCGGGACTGCAGAAATGGCAGAATACATCAATACCATATGAGAGGAGCAATCATCGCGGTCAGCTCATAGTCTTGCCCAGAGTGTCCGCGACATAGGCCCCGCGCGATCCCATCGGCAGCGGCGCTCCGGTCGTCGTGTCCTTCGCGGTCTGATGCTCCAGTTCGGCGTTAAGCTCCCCTCCGACGATGAGAATGACGACGGAAAGCCAGATCCAGATGAGGAAGCCGATCAGTGCGCCGAGCGTGCCGTATGTCGCGTTGTAATTGGCGAAATGATCCAGATAGTAGGAGAAGCCGAGGGACATGGCGGTCCAGGCGACCGTGGTCAGAGCAGCGCCCCAGGTCATCCACCGGAATTTGGCAGGCTCGCGGCTGGGACCGAAGCGGTAGACCGATGTAACGGCGACCGCGACGACCAGCAGAAGCAGCGGCCATCGCATGAGAAGAGCCATGTGCTCCTTGAATTGATCGAGCCAGAGATAGGAGAGGACAACCGGCATGACCCCGACGAGTGCCACCATGACAATTGTCAAAAGCATCGCGCACAAGGTGAAGCAGAGGCCGATCAGGTTCAACCGGACAAGCCCCCGCTTCTCCTCTTCCTCATAGGCGACGTTCATTGCGTCAAAGATCGCCAGCGTACCGCTATGCGTGCTCCAGAGGGCGATGCCGAGACCGACGAAGAAGGTGATGCCGAGCGTCGCGTCGCGCCGATCGACGAGCTCCTTGATCTGGTTGGCAAGAAGATCGAACGCTCCTGATGGCATGAGGCCAGCCAATTCGCGAAGATGTTCGGATATAGTGGCCGGATCTGCAACCAGCCCATAGAGTGATACCAAAGCCGCCATGGCTGGAAACAGCGCCAGCAGGAGATAGAAGGTCACGCCCGCGGCAATCAGCGTGACCCGGTCAGCAAGGACCTCGTGGAAGACGCGCCAGAACACGTCGCGAAGGCCGCTGAAAGGGATAGCCTCCGGCGTGCTGGCGCTGCGGCCGTGATCGTCAGCTGCCCGGCCGATATCCGCAGACGAGGCGACCGACCTGCGCTCAGTTGCCTGCATCAAGACAAATGCGCCAATCGCTGCGGCCATCATTGTCGCCGCAACGGAGAATCTCTTGAGGTAAAGCACGTCAGGCATGAAGGCGTTCTCCGGTCTGGTGCGGAGATAACGCAGGGTGCCGCTAAAGGATGCAAGCCGTTGTCTTTCATGCGGACATTTGAGGCGGAGCCCAAGATCAGTCCGGTTCCCGCAGTCGGGTCAAGCCACAGGGAGTGGAACCGATTGAGGGCTCGTCAAGCCGCACCGCCAGGGTACTCAGTATCCCCTAAAGCAAGGAACCCTAAGTCGTTTCAGAAACCGTAAGTCATTGATATCACTGAGATCGCTTCCGGTTGCGGAAGCAAACCCGGATTTTAGTTTCGTTACTACAGTGATAGGCGGCGTATCGACAAGTCGACCGATAGGGCGGCTTAGCGGCCACGAGGGCGGTAGATCGGTGCGCAACGCGTGTTGGGAGCGCGACTTGGACCTGACTTCCACCTGCTGCCATCTGATACCGGCGCCTGTCGGCGACGGGGGCCTGCAGGTGACGCGCTGCATAGCGGAACCAACAGAACAATAGCGCCGGTGACGATGGCCTGCAATAGCCGTTTGCGTTATCAACCGGCAAATGCCGAGGTCCGCCCCTGGCGAGCCGATTGCATTCGCCCCGCACGCCTCATGGACCAAGCGTCGTCGAGACCGAGACACTGCCTGCCCGCGGACGCGATCTCGGTGGCCTCGGTGGTTGCTTGATGGCGTCATGGCAATCGGCAGAAGGCGCGTCGCGATCGACCAGGGTCGCCACGCGAAAGCAACTGCGCGGCAAGCAGGCGGCGACAGGATGCGCGCTGCTCCTGATGTCGGCTAGCTCGCAGCCTAACGCTATTTGCCATAGGCGGCCCTCCCCGACCGTCACTGGAGGCGCTGCTCCGGCCATTCATTGCTGGGCATCTCTGGCCTACTGTTGATAAGAGCAGGATCATCTCCTGGCATATCGGCCGGGATAAACAGGTCTTCCATATTTCCAGAGAGCGAGGATCTGCGCGTCATCAAATAGCGTGCATCGATCACGGGCGCTGCCCCATCTGACATGACGTCGCGGCCCTGGCGCCGCGGTCAGCTATCCCAGAGCAAACCGAACGTGAAGCTGCCGTTCCCACATCGGTTTGCTGCCGCAAGCAAAATCGACGACAGCCGCTGATGTGTCACGTGCGCTGCTGGACGGTCGATACCAGCGGCGCCCGAAAGCCTAAGCTATGAGCCGCCGACCCTGTAGGATCGAAAGCAGCCCCTCCCCTGCCGCGCACCCCTTCAGCTCGATCGCATGAAGAACCAAATGCGCTGGCAGTGAGGCAGCGTTCTGTCGGCCGGCTATCGCCACAGAAGCCGCTCTCAGTGAAGGATGGTAACTGACCCTACGGCCTTTCCCAGGCGAATCCGCAAACCGCAGCTGCGCGCCGAATATTGCCTGATCGTGCCGTTGTCCGCGGACAACCGGATGATCAACGCGCTACCCGTCAAGTCGTTTGCACATGAACCGACCTCCGCAGCAATTGGTTCGGGCGCCGGGAAAAGACCCCGATATCGCTCGCTGATGGATGTCATGGACTTGCGGTATGCTGCCGCCTCGATGGCTCTGCCTGGTATGTAGAGCAGGCCCCTTGCCGAACAGGCATGGATGTCGGCTCCAAGCATTCCGAAGAGCCTCATCGGGTCTGTCGACAGGTCGGCAATGCCTAAACCTGATCCCCGGGGAGCAGAATGCATTAGAAGAAGCTGTGGGGTTGTCGGCGCTGCGGCTTCGCTCATCGAAGCAACGCTTCGGCGGCTAGCTCAGATCGGGTGACTTCGTTGACGCGTTCAATTCAGTTAGTCACGCGGAGGCGGCCAGCCCGTCCTTCGTGGTCTCCCCGCGAGCGCTTCCGGATGAAGCTGGAGAGAGTAGCGCGTGACGGCGAACCCAACATTCTATCAGCTCGCGTCGATCGGGCCGTCCGTCCGATTGGTCCTCCTTCGCGCGCTTTGCACACCAAAGGCCGAGGTCTCGAATGATGCAGCGAATGGCTGGAAGCCGTCGGCAGCGTCTGCATGTGGTGGGGCGGATGGCCGGATGTTGTCGCCGTCGTTGGTGATCAGCGGCAGATCGGCCAGCTTGGTGATCGCCTTGTTCGGCATCTCAGTCAATTCGGCCGTCAATCAGGTGGAGATAAGCGAGGCTGCGCCCTCGGGCGAAGGGTTGGGCATGGAGGATCCGGGGCGGATCGTTGTCGATCATTGCGGCAACCTTCATTCGCGCGTCCGGCTCTCGGCGCATCAGAGGTGCGCCCCCCTACCCTCATCAATCGCTTTGTGGAGGGCGGATCGGCTCGCTAAAAGCTGGAGAGGTCCCTCCGTTGGAATCGCTGTTCGGCAAGTTGTCCGCGGACAACCCCAGGCGTGACACCGGTCGCCTGCAAACGAAGGCTGCGCATCTGACTCTTGGTCTGCGACATCCGCGGCAACGACCAGGCTTGAATTTGCCGCATTGCGCCACTACCTCGTGACGGACGAAGCGCTCCCCTCCTAGCCGCTTCGGTCCGACGGACAGCACTTCTCCTCCCAGGCTGTCGGTCACTATCGAAGCCCGGCGCATCTCTCCCGCGCCGGGCTTTTGTCGTCTCGGCGACCCACTGTCGTCGCCGGGCAGGGAACGTCTCCTAGTCCTCCATTCTTATCGCTCTGGTCCTCAAGCGAGGTGTGTCGGCAATTTGGGACGCCGGCGGCGGCGATCAATTGCGTGCGTCGCCAATCTGTGTCGCTGCTGTCGTGCTGCCGCCAGTAGAGGAGCCGCGAGCCGAAAACATCGCCGATCGAGGGCCGTCGCTTGCAGGTCTTCACCGCCACTCTGAGTGCAGCCGTCCAGGAGGGGACGTCGAAGGCCGGAGTGGGATCGCGCCGGCAAGTTCGGATCGACCAGCAGGTCACCCGACGACGCGGCCTGTCCGGCTCAAGCGGCTCACTGATTTCGATAAGCCGTTGGTGCGTAATCCTGCCTCCACCTCAGCCGGCATGGCCGCCGCTCGGATCCTCGGCGGGCTTATCCAACTTCAATGATGATGGGCAGCAAATTTCAACAGCAGGCTTTTCGGTGCCGGACAGGCGAGGGCGCGCCGGTGGTGAGCCTGCACTAAGCTTTGAGATAGCTAGATCTGATGTCGGCGCCCTGGGCGTGTTTCTCCGATGCCGCGCCCCGGATGTTTGAGCGTGGCGACCTCATCTCGGTCAGAAATGCGGCGAACTGATCGCGCCGGTCGATAGGAGGATTGCGTCGAGGACGTCGAGCACTTCGGTGCCGCGGCGCGCTATATTGTTCGCTGAGATGAGGCGGCCGACTTTCGCGGAACCGGCGCGGATGTTTCAGACGTCATCATAGCAAAGCGCCCATTGGTCGCCGATATGCCAGCAGCGCCCTATCCGCGGCTCCGTCTTCCAGAGCAGGCTTTTGACGAACTCGATGCCGCCGCGCCTGAAGGCGGCGGTCAGCGCCTCGATCTCGTTGTCGTCGATTGTCAATCCACCATTGGCGCAGACGAAATAGGCTGTGCCGATCCAACGCGCCGCAAATCCACACTCACCGCGCTCAATACGAAGTGCAGCACCATGGGATGCGTGACGGCCGCCTTTCGGCGGTCGGTCCTGGCGCGGTACGCCGAGTGGCAGCAGGAGGCGCCCTCCAGGCCGAAGCCTTTCGATCCAGGGTTCCGCGGGCCGCGCGACGGCGAAATTTACATAGATCGCATCCACCTCTTCCTGCGGCCAATGACTGCCGTCGGCGTTAATAACGCTGACATTGGCCCGATCAGCAAGCGCTGCTTGAGCGTGGGCAGCCAGATCGGGATCCATCTCGACGGCATAGACATGACCGGAAGCGCCGACAAGCTCCGAAAGAATGGCGCTGTAATAACCGGTGCCGGCACCGATATGGGCGATGCGATCGCCGATTTGTATATCCAGCTCTGCCAGGAGTCGGGCATGCAGCGAGGGACTGCCATTGTTGACACCCTTGTCGGGCTGCAGGGCGAATAGCACGTCCTGATAGGCCAGAACCAAGTCGGAGGAGGGGAGGGGGCGATATCCGCCGCCCAGGTTGGCGATCTGCCATGGCGGCGCGCCGAGGAATTTTTCGCGCGGGACGGTAGCAAAGGCAGCTTCGATCCGCGGGTTCGTCGTTGCAGCGGTTGCCGCCACCTGATGGGCGTAGGCGCGGCGGATCACCGCCAGTTCGTCGGCCGTGAACATCGCAGTCGGCATGGGCAAATCTCCGGACATGGCTTTGATCTGTTCTATTTTACGTCTTTGCGGCTCCAAATCCATCTATACCCGAATGCTTGATTTCATGGGGAGGGAACACGTGACGGAAGCTAAAGTTCATTTCTCTTCCATTGTAGAAAACTACGCTGTTACTTCATAAGGTTAATATTCAAGCGTGGCCCGCAACGAGGCAGTATCGGCCTCGTTCCCCTCACGACAGGCGACGATGGCAAGACGCTCCGGTAATTGGATGCCAAGCACTCCCATAGCGCCATCGAACACGTTTCAGGCGTCGGGTATCGTGTGATGCCTGGCGTCTACTCTGAAACGCTTTTTGATCCTATCGACGGGCGTCCCGTCCTGAAGCGGAACCTGGACTAGCCGATCATAGGTCTCGAAGCCCATCTTTGCGTAATAGCCAAGGCCGCTGACGTTGTCGGCGCGAATGGTGGCATTGATGAATTCGAGCCCGAATTCTTCCGCTGCGGCTCGGGTTGCGGGGAAGAGAGCGGTGCCGACGCCTGCGGTCCTTGGAGTTATGCGGGCAAAGGTCGCGATGTCGGCGAAGCCTTTCGGCGGATCGCCGTATAAGCTCAGGGACTGAAAGCCGACGAGCGACTGATCCTGCTCTGCAACATGGCAGGTAAGAGGAAACTCGCCATCGATGAACCAGTCCGCAAACTCGGCAGCCGAAAGCGGCGTCTCGAGTGCGGTCGTTCCGCCGGCAAGGATGATTTCGTTCAAGAGACGGCTCAGCTCCTCCGCGTCGGCGGAGACGGCTCTTCGAATGTGCATGTCTTGGCTACCTCGTCTTCGACCAAAACCGTTTTGGCGAGACTCGAGAGTACAAGTCACCATTTCGTCTGCAAGGGCAAATTCCGGTTCCGCGTTCGACGGACCTGCTGACGCGGCTTATTCAGGCGCTCAAACGCTGCTGCGTCTGCCGATCGAAGAAGTGGACCTTGGCCGTTTCGAAAGAAAGCTTCACCCGCTGTTCCGGCACCAGTTCGACACGTTCGCGAACGACCCATGTCAGCTCCCTGCCTTCGAGTTCCACGGCGACATGGGTTTCCGATCCCGTCGGTTCGACAACCTTGACCACAGCATCCACACCGTTTTCGCCACCGAAGGTGATGTCTTCGGGACGAACACCCAGCGTCAACGGTCTGTTGGCGGAATTGGTTGGAGCCCGCGAAAGCGCTACGTGTGACCCACCCGGCAGCGACAATGCCGGGTTGCCTGCGCCCTCAAGGGTTCCCTCGAGAAAGTTCATCGCGGGAGAACCGAGGAAACCTGCGACAAAGATGTTGCGCGGTCGGTCGTAGAGCTCGAGCGGACTGCCGATCTGTTCGACGCGGCCGCCGTGGAGCACGACGATCTTGTCAGCCATGGTCATGGCTTCGATCTGGTCATGGGTGACGTAAACGATCGTGGTCTTCAGGCGCTGGTGCAGAGCCTTGATTTCCGCTCTCATCTTCACGCGCAGTTTTGCATCCAGATTGGAGAGCGGCTCGTCGAAGAGAAAGACTTTCGGATCTCGAACGATGGCGCGGCCCATGGCGACGCGCTGTCGCTGTCCGCCCGACAGCTGCGCCGGCTTTCGATCGAGAAGCGGCTGCAATCCGAGAATTGCCGCAGCCTCACCGACCTTCTGTTCGATTTCCGGCCGCTTGGCCCCGGCGAGCTCGAGCGCAAATCCCATGTTCTGGGAGACCGTCATCTGCGGGTACAACGCATAGTTCTGGAAGACCATCGCGATATCGCGATCCTTCGGCTGCAGATTATTCACGACCCGGCCGTCAATGCTGATTTGACCGGCGGTGATATCCTCGAGCCCGGCAATCATGCGCAGCAATGTCGACTTGCCGCAGCCGGAGGGGCCGACGAGAATGGTAAATTCGCCGTCGGCGATCTCGACGTCGACACCATGAATGATGTCGACCGTGCCGAAGGATTTCTTGACGTTTCTGATGCTCAAGCCAGACATTTCGTACCTCTTGCCATCTCTTCTAGCGCTTCCTGCGCACGCGCAGCGCCTGATATGGCTTACGGGGAATTTTGACGCAGAAGGCCGCGTCCGGCTTGCCGCCGCGCACGACCGAGCCATGGCGTGTCGGATGCGGAATGGGCGCCGCCACCTTCTCGACCGGCGTGATCGTCATCTCCCATGTGTCGATGAGATCAACATCATAATCGTCGCCGTCGATTGGCAGGCCGGTGGACCAGATCACCGGCTGATGCTCGCCGAAATAGATAAGGCGAAAATCGCCATCGCCGTCGCGTGCGCCAGACACGCGGGACCAGGGCCATTCACCGATGATGCCGAGCGGCTCGAGGCCGTGCTTGACATCGGCTTCCAGGAGGTCCCGGAGGAAGGCGATGCGCTTCCACGCTTCGCCGCGCAGTTCTCCGCCCTTGGCCCACCAGATCAGATCCTCCGGATGGGAATAGGTTTCGCCATGGCCGGCATAGCCGCCGCGCGCCATGGTGATCCAGAAGCGATGCACGAGCTCCTGCGCGCTGAGATTGCCCCATGACTGCAGGATGTCGCCCTCATATTCCGGCTCGTCGTTGACGACAGGCTTGCCGTAGGCATCGCGCCATTCCTGGGTCCGCTTGACGTCGGGGTTTTGAATGCAGGTGTGCGTCACCCACGGCTTGCGATGATCGAAATTCGCCGTCACGTCGCCATTATGGATGGAGCGCAGGTGCTGGTAGGGGTCGTTCTCTTCCAGGATGTGAAAGTAGCGATCCCATTGTTCCATCGGCTTCGTATCGATGAGGAAGTCATATTCATTGGCAAGCGACCACCAGACGTTCCGGTAGGCGGCGAGACGAGCGGCCAGATATTCGACATAGCGAAAATCCTGTTCGGCCGACATATCGGCATAGCCCCACCGGTCGTAGGGATGGAAGATGATAATATCCGCTTCGATCCCCAGTTGGCAGAGCGCTGCCACCTGCTTCTCGAAGTGCTGGAACGAGGCGGGGTTTGGGCGGTCGAAGTCTCCCTTTCCGTCCGCCCCGCGTTCGAAGCAGGCATGCAGCGGCTCGTTGACGTTATAGGGATAATCCTTCGGGAACACGCCCATCCGCATCTTGTTGAAACGGGCCTTCTTGAGGGTTTCGAGGGTCTGCTTCTGCATGTCGAGCGGCTGGTGCGTCCAGGCGTAGCAGGTCGTCCCGAAGGACAGGAAAGGGGTGCCGTCAGCATAGGCGAAGTGGAACTTGTTGCGCACGCGCACCGGGCCGTGATTGCCGGCCGAGGGCTTGGTCGCAAGCAGCGCGCCGGTCTTGCCGTCGAGTGCGGCAGTCTTTGAACGGGTCAGAAACGACCATTCACCTTCGATGTCCGGCATGAAGCGGATACGGTAGGTCCCATTGCCGTCATAGAAGCCCGGCACGCGGACTTCGCGGCTCTTGTGGGTGAACACGGCATCGAATGCCACGTCGAGATAAGGGTTTCCGTCGGAGGCTCCATCAAAGGAGGCCTCGAACACGCCCCATTTTTCGACTGTTGCATCAGACATAGAATATTCTCCTCGTGAATGCTTTTGTGGTCGCTAGCCTTTGACGGCGCCGGAGGTCAGGCCAGAGACGAAGTAACGCTGGAAGATGAGATAGACGATCGTTGCCGGCAGGACGGTCATCACGATGGCCGCATTGAGCTGGCCGTAATTGCTCGAGAACTGCCCCTGAAACGACATCAGGCCGAGCGGTAAGGTCCACATGTGCTGATCCTGGAGCAGCACCAGCGCCATGGCGAATTCGTTCCAGGTGGAGACGAAGTCGAGGATGAGCAGTGCGGCGAGCACGGGCAGGCACACCGGCAGAAAGATCCGTCTGAAGATGATGAAGTGGCTGGCACCGTCGATCAGCGCTGCTTCCGACAGCTCCTTGGGAATGCTCTTGAAGAAGCCGTGCAGGATGAAAACCTGATAGGGAACGCCGAAGGCGATGTAGGGAAGGATGACGCCGGGGTAGGTGTCGATCAGGCCGAGTGAATTGACCAGGGTGAAGAGCGGCGCAAGCATCACCTGGAAGGGGATCATCGTGCCGAACACGACGAGCAGCAGCAGGGCCTTGGTGATCTTCAGCTTGATCTTGGCAAGGGCATAGGCGGCCATCGCCGAAAGGAACAGCCCGAGCGGCACCTTGATGACCGTTATGATAACGCTGTTGAAGAAGGAGCTTGCGAAGTTGCCGCGGCTCCATGCAGCGCTGTAGTTTTCGAAAGCGAGGTCGGTTGGCGGCACGAAGGCGCCCGTGCCCGTCACCGCCGCCGGCGTCTTCAACGAGGTGAAGACGATGAAGACGAATGGCGCGACCCAGACGAGCGCCACGATAACAAGCGCGATCCAGAGGCCGATCAGAATGGGATCCCGCTTCATCGACGATGGTTCGACCTGCAAATGCACTGCGGTCTGATCGGTCGGCACTGCTGTCACGATTCAACCTCCTCGTGCTTCTGGGTCCATTGGAGATAGGGAATGACGACGGCCATGGTGATCAGCAGCAAGACGACCGAAATCGCCGCTCCCCGTCCGAAATCGAAGATCTGCATCGCCTGCGTGAACGCCCAGAGCGCCAGCATCTGGGTGGACTGCGCCGGCCCCCCGCCGGTCAGTCCGTAGACGATGTCAAAGGCCTTCAAGGAGGAGATGACGGAAAGAACGAGAACGATCGTGATCGTCGGGCGCAATGCCGGCAATGTCACATGCTTGAACACTGCCCACCGGCCGGCGCCATCGATGCGCGCTGCTTCCACGAGCGTCTGAGAGACATTCTGCAGGCCCGCCAGGAACAGGACCATCGAGAAGCCGACCGTCTGCCAGAGATAGGCGACGAAAACCGAATAAAGGGCGATATCCCTGTTGCCCAGCCAGTCCTTGATCCAGCCCTGCATGCCCCACGAGGTGAGCAGCTGGCTGAAAAGGCCGAAGAAGGGATCGTACATCCATTTCCACATGGTGGCGACGGCAATCGGCGCGATGATAACAGGCAGATAGAAGATGGCCCTGAGGCCATTGCGGCCGAATATCTTCTGGTTGAGGCTGAGCGCCAGCAGCAGTCCGACCATCGGGGGGAAGATCAGGCTCATCACGGTCCAGATCACGGTATTGCGGAAGGCCACCCAGAAGACCGGATCTTTGGTGAAAATCGCCGAATAGTTGGCAACGCCAACGAATTGCCGATTGGGATCGAGCCCGTTCCACTTCTGGAAACTCAGGATCACGACGTTGAACATCGGATAAAGGGCGAAGACGGCATAGATTGCCAGGGCCGGCACGAGCAGGATGAGCGCTTGTACGCGCGGATCATGTGTCGATTGTCGAAGTGACATGTTTTCCTCCTGGCGGTGCATTTGCTGCCAGCTCACGAAAGAATGTGCCAGCCGCACGACCCTGAGGTCGATCGGCTGGCGCCTCGGGAGGAATCAGGTTCTGCTGGCGATGAAGCTCTGCAGCTGCTTGGCCGCCTCGGCCGGCTCGGTGCTACCGGAAGCGACATCATTGATAACGCGGAAATATTCCGTCGTGACATCGAGCGGGAACGCCTGGTCGCCGTTCATGTAGACCTTGCCGTATTTCTGGAAGATCCCCAGCCATTCCGCTTCGAGCGGCTTCTGGTTGGCATATTGTACGTTCTTGTTGACGGAGGTCGAGCTCAGCTGGCCGAGCAGGTCCTGCTGCACCTTCGTCGACAGGAAATAGTCGAGAAACTTCGCCGCTACGTCAGGGCTCTTGCTCTTGGTGCTGATGTAATTGTACTCGGCAAAGCCATAGAGCCGGTCGGTGTTGGTCGGGAAGGGGAAAATCCCGTAGTCGTCGAGATTGGCACCGGAGCCGTCAAGCTGGCTAACCAGCCAGTCGCCTTCGAGCATCATCGCCGCACGACCGGCGGTGAAGAGGCTGTAGGACTGTTTGTTGTCGATGCCCATGAATGGCTGCAGCGTATAGTCCTTCGTCCACTTGGCAAACTCCGCGAAGGATTCGGTCGCGCAGGGTTCCTTGGTCCAGTCCAGCGTCATCGCCTTCAGCGCATCGTGCTTTTCAGCACCGCACTTCGTTTCGAGGATGACGTCCATGAGGCGCATGACGTGCCAGTTGACCGTGCCGCCGAAGGTGAAGGCCGGAATGCCTGCAGCCTTCAGCTTATCGGCTGCGGCAAGGAATTCCTCGTAGGTCTTCGGCTCTTCCTTGATGCCGGCCTGTTCGAAAAGCTTCTTGTTGTAATAGACGGCCTCACCCTTGAAGGTGAAGGGGACGCCGTGCTTGCCGCCGGGATAAAGGTCGGCAAAAGCCGCTGCCGAGGGCAGCAATTCGTCGTTCCACTTATACTCGGCATAGTACTTGTCGAGCGGCAGGGACAGGCCGGCCTTCACATATTCGCCGCCGAGGCCGAGGCCCGCCCAGCTGAAGTAAATGTCAGGTCCCTTGTCGGAGCCTGCCGCAACGCGCAGGGCCGTCTTGTGCTCGTCGACGGCGCGCTGGACGATCTCGACATGCGTCCCGGGGTTTGCAGCTTCGAAGTCTGTCGCCACCTTCTTCAGGGCCGTATTGGCGGCATTGTTGTCGAAGTTGAGGGTCCAGAGCGTGATGTCTTCAGCGAGAACCGGCGTGGCCGATAGCGACGCCATGGCGATTGCAATGATGCTCGCGCTTTTCAATTTCGCAGAAAGGGTCAGCATTACCATCCTCCTCTTGTAAGCTGGGCCCTTGTTACAGATAGTCGTCGACATGTCAACTGGTATGATGAGATAACCATTGCCGCTGCGCAAATTTTGCGATCGCGGCGACGATGATGACGGCCGAAGCGGCACCAGGATCGATGTGCCCGATTACGCGGTCTCCCAATCGCGAAGCCCGTCCCTTGGCCGCCGTCATGTTGCTGGTCGCTTCACAGCCTGCCCGCGCCGCCCGCTCCCCTGCCTCGAAGCACTGGGGGAGGGGCTTTCCCGACTGCCAGGCATCGAGAGCTGCGTCAGCCGCGGGCTTCCAAGCGTCAACCATCGTCTTTTCACCGGGTTCGGCCTTTCCGCGTTCCTGGATTCCCTGTGCCATGGCCGCAAAGACGCGCAGGAAATCATCATCGCTCAATACCTGCTTGTCTTTGGCGGCCGCTCCGGCGCGCATGAAGGCCGTGGCATAAAGCGGGCCGGATGAAGCACCGACGGCATTCAGGAATGCCTTTGCCGCGACGTTGAATGCGGTTGTCGGGGCAACCCCGGCGTCGATCGCGCCGACAGCCTTGGCGGCTGCCTGACAGCCCGCATCCATGGCAAGGCCGTGATCCCCATCGCCAATGGCACCGTCCAGTTCGCACAGATGATCTCGTTCCGCCGCGATATCCTCGGCAATCCCGGCAAACAAGCGCTGCAGATCTTCGGTCGTAAGCGTCATTGATCACCTCGCAAACATCGCGCAATCACAGGGGTGGTCGATCAATCGCTGAAGCTCGTCGTCGAGATGCATGACCGTGATCGACGCGCCGGCCATTTCGAGCGAGGTGCAATAATTCCCAACGAGCGACGTATGGAGGATAAGACCTGTGTCGTCGAGCCTGGACTTGACGCGCCGCATCATGATGTAGAGTTCCATCATCGGGGTCGAGCCCAGCGAATTGACGAGCACGGCGACACGATCGCCCCGGTCGGCATTCATTTCGCGAAGAATACTATCCATGAGTTCGTCGGTCACCGCGTCGGCCGGTTTCAGCGGCTTACGCGCCACGCCGGGCTCGCCATGAATGCCCATGCCGATCTCCATCTCGTCGTCGCCGATCAGGAAGTTCGGTTTCAAAGTCTGAGGCAGCGAACACGGCGAGAGCGCCACACCCATCGTATAGGTCCGCGCGTTGGCATGGCGGGCAGCGCGCTCGACTTCATCGAAAGAGTAGAGAAGATCGCATGCCGCGCCGGCGGCCTTGAAGATGAAGACGTTTCCCGCAACGCCTCGTCGCCTGCCCCGCTGATCAGCAGGGGCGGACGCCACGTCATCGGTGGTGAGGACGGTGCGCACCTCGATCTCGTCAAGCGCGAGCATTTCGGCAGCCATGTCGAAGTTCATCACGTCGCCGGCATAATTGCCATACATGAACAGCACGCCGGCACCGCCGTCGACTGCCATGGCGCAGGCGATGATCGGGTCGGGCGGCGGCGACGCGAACACGTTGCCGATTGCGGCCGCGTCCGCCAGTCCCTTGCCGACAAATCCCAGAAATGTCGGTTCGTGTCCGGATCCGCCGCCGATGACCAGTCCGACCTTGCCTTTGCGTGGCCCGTTCCTGGCAATGATCGAACGGGGCATGTTCTCCACGGCGTACAGGTGGCGCGGATGCGCCGCCAGCACGCCTTGCAGCATTTCATCGACGGCATCTGCGCCGGCATTGATAAGCTTCTTCGTCATCACATCGATCCTCCCGAGAGCGAGCTCCGATTGCATAGATGCGGCTGCAGCGCCGGAGGTCAATCCGCCAGTTGCAGGGCCACGGCCGCGAATGGCGCGAGCAGCAACTCTTTGCCCGAATCTGCCGGCCGGCATGCGCCGCAATCGACCGATCGTTCTTCGCCCGTCAGATTGACAACGTGAAGCCGGGCGCCCGCGGCATCCCGTGCAACGAAAGACAGGACCTCGGAGGGCGAGGAAGAGACGCATGCCTGCCAGGATGCACCAGCCAATCGGGACAATGTGTACACGGTGTTGAACAACGGGCGCCGTCCGCCTTGCTCGGTCGGTTCGGCCGGACCGGCGATCAAACCGAACGGGCCTGATAAGGCCGAGAGCGTCAGGAATTCCAGATCGGCATCGAGCACCCGTATCGCGTAACCGAGCGCGAAGGCCTCCGCGAAGCGTCCATTGTGGCGTGGGTCGCGATTGGCCATAGGGATACGCGCACCCGCCGGATTGTCCATCGTGCGGCTGCCATAGGGGTTCTGCCGCATCGGGATCGTTGATGGACCTATCCGGTAGGGTTTGTCGCCATAGATCGCACGCACCGACCGCGTGATGAAGGGTAGCGCTTCCAATGTCTGCATAACGCTGAGATCGTCGGCCGCGTGCACGATCGGATTGGTGCAGTGGCTGACGAAGTCGAGCAGTCCATCGGGTACGCGCTTCCGGTTGAGCTCGGTGAAATAGCTCAGCATGCCGCCGCCGATGCGAATACCGGGAAAGGTGGCGTGGGCTGCAGCATAGACCTCATCCAGGGGCGGGCAATCCGGCCATTTGCTGCCGGGCGGCGTCGACTGCCGGTCGACGGAAGGCGAGATCATGATCGCGTCCGGCCGGAATTTCGCCAGCTGCATCTGGCGGGCAATCTCAGCCGCCTCGCTTGAGGGGGACGACCTGCAGGGAAGGGCGATCTCCAACATCGAGCGGCCGCGATGGACTATGGCGATCGCAGCAAATCGCCTGAGCGCGTCGATGCCGTGCCCGGCGCCGGGGTCGAAATGGAAGAGGAGTTCCTGGGGAGCGATCTCCGACAGGACGGAATTTGCCGACAGGGTCGCATCGGCCTCCTCGGGCGTAATGATCACACCGATATCAGGCATGGTGCCGGCGCGCGCACCGAGTTCAAGTTTTATGACGCCGCCTGACATCCCAGCAGGAGGCGGTGTCGAGCCGCGTGCGTCCCTGATGACCAGCGACGTTTTCTGCCGAACGGGCCGATTGGCGGCAATCTCATACGGCCAGGGAAGAGCGAGCGGTCTGACATAGGTCTTATAGGATGCGTCCGACCAGTTCCTTTGATCTTCCATTTCAAAAGTGTCGCCCTCCATCCGGCATTCCGCCTGAACGTCAGGCATGACCTCGTGGGTGATGGCGCGCATGTCCTTGAACGGCTGCCAGGGCTCAATGAGATCAGGAAACCGTGTCGCCATGATCTCCCCGTCGACATGCTCGACCGTCGCCGGTGAACCCGCCACGCCGACGATCGGATGCAGGATGCAGAAGCCGCAGCGGTTGGTCTCGAAGCCGGTTGGTGCGATGGCTTCGGCCTCGAAGTCGAGCCGGTCCGGACTTCCGACGATGCGAACGTCGATGATGAGTTTGGTATCATCCGGTCCATCGCAACGGGCGAGATAGGTGACCTCGAAACGATCGTCACTCTGTTCGATCCGGAGACCGGCGATTGCAGGGCTGTAAGTGCCCCAATCCCGGTCGCGAACGAGATAGGAAATCGCCCGCAGCACCTCGGTTCCATCATAGCGGATGGTGCGGAGGTTGCCGTTGGCGAGATCGGCTTCCAATTTTCCGGCTCTCAGGCGAACCGGCGGCGGATCGACGAGATAGGTGCCGTAGAGCTGGAACGCATCGATCGTCATCGCAGCATCGCTCCGACATCGATCGTCTGTCCCCTGGCCGCACTGTCATAGGCGGCCTCGACGAGCGCAAAGGTTTTCAGATTGTCGGCCCCTGACGTCGAGTGTTCCGCGCCGCGCTCCAGCTGATCGACCCAATGCTGCTGGATCGCGTAGACGCTCTCCTGGATGTTGTGCCAGGGCCGTGAGGCCCATGACAGCAGCTTCGGAGATACGTCCGTGATCGTGGTGCCCCTGGCGTTGGTGACTTCGAGGCCGTAACCCTGGGTCAGGCGGATCGTGCCCTCCGAGCCGTCGAGCTCGATCAAGGTCTCGGGGAACGGCTCCTTCGAGAGCTTGGTGGCATAGCTGACGTCGACCACCGACGTGGCGCCGTTTTCGTGATCGAGCAGAATGGTCGCGACATCCTCACCCTTGATATGGGGATTGACCCGCTTGGTGCGGGCCGTGACCGATCGAACGTCGCCGAGGATATAGCGGGCGATATCGAGCGTATGGATGCCGAGGTCTTCGATGATGAAACGTTCGCCTTCGGCCAGATAGGGCTGATCGGAGAAGACGTCGTGAGCCGAACGGAAAGAGAAACGGCCCCAGAAGGGCGTGCCGATGGCATTTGAATCGAGGGCTCTTCGTACAGCCTGGATGGGCGTCTGCCAGCGAAAATTCTCGTGCACCATCAGGGGGACGCCGGCATTGCGACACGCCTCGACCATCGCCTTCGCGTCCGACAAGGTCTTGGCGAACGGCTTCTGGCAGATAGCCGGCACTTTGTTCCGAGCCGCCATTTCGACGAGAAGCCGGTGGCTCTGGACTGTCGTGGCAATGTCGACGAAATCAAAACCGCCATCGACAAACAAAGCCTCGGCATCGCCATAGCGGCGATCGATGCCGAATTGATCGCCGACGATCTTCAGCCGCTCTGGATCACGATCGCAGATCGCGACGATGCCGGCACCCCGAACGTCGTTCCAGGCATGCATCTGGTTGATCGCAAAGAAACCGCAACCGATCAAAGCCCCTTTCAATTCCGTCATCTCAACCTGCCTTTGCCATCTGCATGAGGGTGACGCGCTGCTGCAGGCGGCGCTGCGCCTGGTCGACGACGACGGCGATGATGATGACGAGACCCTTGATGACCATCTGCCAGAAGGAGGAGACGCCCATCATCACCAACCCGTCGGAGAGGATGCCGATGACGAAGGCGCCTATGATCGTGCCGCCGATTGTACCGCGGCCGCCCGACATCGAGGTGCCGCCGAGCACGGCTGCGGCAATCGCATTGAGTTCGAAGCTTTCGCCGGTCGCCGGATGGGCTGCCATCAGTTCGGAGGAAATGACGACGCCGACGATTGCCGCGCAAAGTCCGGAGAACATGTAGACGAAGATCTTCACGACATCGACCCGGATACCGGACATGCGCGCGGCCCGCTCATTGCCGCCGACAGCGAAGATATGACGGCCGATCGGCGTCGAGCGGGCGACATAGGCGGCCAGCAGCGCAAGCACGATCAGAATCCAGATCGATACCGGCAGACCGAGAATGCGTCCCGCGCCGAAGAAATCGAAGCCGGTCGTGGCATATTCAGGCCGGCCGACAAGGTTCGGAAAGGTCTGGCCGTCCGACGACAGCAGGGCCAGACCGCGGGCTATATAGAGCGTGCCGAGCGTGGCGATGAAGGGCGCGACGTTGAGCTTGGTGATCAGCAGGCCGTTGATCAGACCGATGAGTAGGCCGATCGACAAGGTGATCAGCACGATCTCGAAAAGGTTGAAAAAGATGGTGTAGCCGATCGGCAATTCGATGCCGTAAAGGATCAGGCCGCCGGCGACCATGCCGCAAAGCCCGACGATCGATCCGACGGAGAGATCGATGCCGCCAGTGATGATGACGAAGGTCATGCCCATTGCCAGGAAGGCGTTCAGCGCGACATGCTTCGACATCAGGATCATGTTCGCCGTCGAGGTGAAGTTCGGCGCGAAGATCGCAAAGAAGATGATCACGGCGAATAACGCGATGAACGTCCTGAGCTTCATCAGCGTCAGAAGCGCCGAGCCGTTGGTGCCTTTCGGCGCGAGAGTGGTTGATGTAGCCGCCATCATGACGCGAGTTTCCCTTGATGTCCGTGTCCCTTGGCCGAAGCCGTGATGATGGCTTCTTCCGTGGCCTCGTTCCGGTCGAAGACCGCGACCAACTGGCCGTTGCTCAAGACCGCGATGCGATCGGAAAGCGCCATGACCTCTTCGAGGTCGGAAGTTGAAAACAAAATGGCGAGCCCATTTGCCGCCAGCCGCCGCATGGTTCGGAACACGTCGGCCTTGGCGCCGACATCGATGCCGCGGCTCGGCTCGTCCATCAGAAGCACTTTCGGATTGGTCATCAACGCCTTACCGATGACGACCTTCTGCTGATTGCCGCCGGACATCGAGGTCACCTCGAAATCCGGGTTCGGCGCCTTGATCGAAAGATCGCGGATTGCATCGCGAATGGCATTCTTCTCCGCACTCCTGTCGATATGAAAGAGCCGGGTGAAGCGGCCAAGGCTCGCCAAAGTCAGATTGGATGCGATCGAGAGCACCTGGACCAGACCTTCCCGCTGCCGGTCTTCAGGAATGAGCGCAAGGCCGCGGCGGATGCGCCGCGTGGTGTCGCGGGCGCGAACCTGCTTGCCGTCGATGAAGATCTTGCCGGTCGAGTGCGTGTGCCGACCGATCACGCATTCGAAGAATTCGCTGCGCCCAGCACCCATCAGGCCGTAGATGCCGAGGATTTCGCCTGCCTTGACCGACAGAGAGACATCGTTGACCGAAAGACCGCCTGTCGGCCGCGGCAGGCTGATATTTTCGGCGCGAAACATCTCGGCTCCGACGACGTGGTCTACGGATTTTGCAAAATCCTTGGCGTCCGAGCCGATCATGGAGCGCACGATCCAGCGCGTGTCGATGTCGCGGACCATTGCTTCACCGGTGACCTGACCGTCACGAAGCACGGTGATGTAGTCGCCGATCCGCATCAGCTCTTCGAGCCGGTGCGAGATATAGACGATTGCCACACCTTGGGCCTTCAGTTCTCCAATCACCTTGAACAGGATCTCGACTTCGGCCGCCGAAAGAGCCGACGTCGGCTCATCCATGATCAGGATACGGGCATTCAACGACATCGCCTTGGCGATCTCGACGAGCTGCTGCTGGCCGATCGGCAAATCCTCGACCATCGTATCCGCCTCGATCCCTGCATCCAGACGCTTTAGAAACGCATTGGCCTTTTGCACCTGCGCCTTATGGTCGATGCCGAAAAGGCCGCGGGTGATTTCGCGCCTGGCGAAGATGTTCTCGGCGACCGACATGTTGGCGAACAGATTGAGCTCCTGGAAGATCATGCCGATGCCATTCGCCTGCGCGTGCGCCGGGCTGTCGAAGGAGACGGGCTTGCCGTCCAGAATGATGCGGCCGAGCGTCGGACGCTCGACGCCGGCGATGATCTTCATCAGCGTCGACTTGCCTGCACCGTTTTCGCCGACAAGGACGTTCACTGCGCCGCGCCGTAGCTCAAGATTGGCGCGCTTGACAGCGACGATACCCGAATAGACCTTCGACACGTCTTCGAGGCGCAGGATAATGTCGTCCTTTTGTGCCTCTGCCGCCGTCATGGCCCCACCTTCAGTTCCGAAGGCGTTATGAGCGGCAGCTCGCCGCTCTTCGGCAGCGGAAAGGCGCCGATTGCGGTCACCGTCTTGCCGGTGAGACCTTCGCGCGGGATGGCGGAGAGAAAAGCCGTATTGGCCTTCTCGTTGAACGCTTTGCCGAATTGCGCCCACTCGATCTGGTTCTTGAACTCGTTGAAATTGACGAACTCCAGCGTGTCGCGCAGTGCCGTGCCGCGCAGCGCCGGCCCGATCTGCACCTTGGCATCAGCCTTTCCGTCGCCATCGGCGTCGACATCGAGCGTTGCCGCGCGCGACGCCGTATCGGCCGCGACAACCTTGCCGGTGACCTTCACCGCATAGGTCCAGGGCGAGCTGCTCTGCTTGTGGGGATTGCCGTATTTCTCGCCTGCAGCGTCGGGACTGGAGGCGGCCAATTGCATGACGTCCTTGAGGTCGCCGGCGCGCTTCTCGAAATAGGGCACTGCCTCGGACTGCCAGATTGCCTCGACCTTTGCATTCGGGTCGAAGGCTGTCTTGGCCGCTGCCGCAGCCTTTTCCTCAGCCGTCGGCGTCTTGATGATCTTGCAACCGGGCAAGGCTGCCGCCACGACGGCAGCGAGCAGGGCGCCCTTCATTCTCAACATGCTTTAAACCTCGACGTCTTGCGAAATGCATTGCGGAAGGCGCAGCGCTGCGCCCTCCGCAATTCGCGGCCGATCACTTCGTCAGGGCGAAGGTTTCGAGCTTGCCGGCATTGTCGGCATTAATCAGAACGCAATCCATCAACTGCTTCTCTTCCTTTGGCGTCGTCTTGTTCTTGATGTAGGCGTCTGCCTGTTCCACTGCCAACTGAGCCTGCGCATAGGCAGGCTGCAGGACCGTTGCCTTGATGCCGCCCGACTTGATGGAGTCGCGCACGTCGTTGGAACCGTCGAAGCCGACGACGATCACGTCCTTGCGGCCGGCCGCCTGCAGCGCCGCGATGGCGCCCATGGCCATGGTGTCGTTGCCTGAAATGACGCCCTTGATGTCGGGATTTGCCTGGAGGATGGTTTCCATCTTCGAATAGGCTTCCGTCTGGCTCCAGTTGGCCGACTGCTTGGCGACGGACTTGAGGTCCGGATAGTCGTCGATGACGTCATGATAGCCTTGCGAGCGGATGCCGGCATTGGTGTCGGATTCCTTGCCCACCAGCTCGACGTAATTACCCTTCTCGCCCATCAGCTTGACGAATTCCTGCGCCCCGAGCTGGGCGCCCTGATAGTTGTTCGAGACGATCTGGGCGACGGCAACGCCCGTCGCGTTGATTTCGCGGTCGATTAGGAAGGAGGGAATGCCTGCATCCTTCGCCTTTTTGACGGCGGCGACGGAGGCGTCGGCTCCGGCATTGTCGAGGATGATCGCCTTGGCGCCGCGCCCAATCGCCGTGTCGATCATTTCGGACTGCTTGTTGGCGTCGTCGTCATGCGTCATGAGCAGCGTTTCGTAGCCGAGTTCTTTCGCCTTGGCTTCAGCGCCGACGGCTTCGGCCTTGAAGAAGGGATTGTCATGCGCCGGCGTGATGATGGCGATGAGATCGGCCGAAAAGGCCGGAAGAGCCGTTCCGAGCATCAATGCGCCGGCAAAAGCTGCAAGTGTCAGTCTGCGCGTCAGTTTCATATTTTCCTCCCTGTTGTGAATGAAGCCCCCGTCTCCCAGGGGCGGCTAGACCCCGTCTCCCCGGGGCAGTTGAGGGGGAGGACTTGCCTCCCCAAGCCGGTTCAGGTAATGCGCCGGATGCTTTCGGCGATCTCCTGCGGTTCGAATACTTTTTTCCAGTCGTCGCGCATCAGCGCGGGGATGCCGAACTCGATCGCCTTGTTGCAGGCATCCGAAAACACGCCGTCGACTTCCTTGAAGATCACCGCGCCGAGTACATTCATATGGCCAAGCAGAAAGTCGCGTGCCGCCTGTTCGGGCACGCCGCGTGCCACGCATTCGTCCATGGCCTGCCGCATGACGACGAGCAGCGATGCGCACACGGTTTCCGACAAACCCGGTTCGAGCATGGCAAGCTGGTCGACCGTGACCCTGTGCGAGCGCATGACCGGGGCCCAGATCAGCTTGGCGATTTCTTCGCCGAGCGCGTAGGCGCTTTCGGGACCCTGCATCAGTGCGGAGACGATATGCTGCTTGGCGAAGAGGCCGCCGAAGTGGTCCTTTTTCGCCTGCATGTCCGTCTCGTCGTTGAAGATCGGCGGATGGCAGGGATGGGTGACGAAGTAGGTAAGATCATCGCGCTTCGGTAGGTGGCCTGCAAAAGGAGCCGCAGCGTCCAGCGCGATCACCATGGTGCCTGATGCGAGCTTGTCGACGATGCCTGCCGCGACTTTGCCGATCGCCGTGTCCGGCACGGCAAGGATCACCACGTCGGCGCCGTCGAGCCCGACATCGACGGGCACACAATCGACACCGAGATCATTCTTCAAACGGGCCTTGCCTGCGTCGCTCACCTCGACGTGGCGCACCTGGAATCGTGAGCCTTTGAGGTTTTTGGCGAGCCGGTATCCCATTTTCCCGCCTGCGCCGAAGAGGGCAATCTTAGTCATGTTTTCCTCACCTTTTCCGTTTTTGGATAGGATCATATACTGGTATGATGAGTCAATCACCATATCACTTAATTCTACGATCCACACGTTTTTCTGCGCCAAGCCGGGAAACCATCAGTGCTTCCTTCCCATCGCGGATCTGCGTGAAATAGCCGTCCGTCCCGACCTGACCGCCTTTGAGGGCGATCTGCAGGCCGTTGGTCGGCTGATAGTTGCCATGCGCAAGGCAAAGCGGAGAACCCGGTGTCTGGGGCAGCGGAAGAAGCGTTGTCAGCGCGTCGATCTTCAACTGCCTGAGGGCATGACTTGATGTGTCGCCGCCGGCGACGACGGCCCGTGAAAGCCCTTCGTTCTCGATCAAGCGCAGCAAGATCGTGCCGAGCGCGGTGCCAAGCCGGTGACGAGCCCCCGGAATCCTGTCGACGTCGGCGCCGCGGTCGGCAGACGGACCAAGCGCCGTGTAGAGAATGACGCTCTTGCCTTGCCTGAGCTGCTGCGTTCCAGCCTCCACCGCAGCATTTATCGCGCCTTCGCCATTCTCCGAGACCAGTGCAAGCGGATCGAGCGCGATACTCTCGAAGCCATTGTCGACAGCCGTTCGGATCTGGCGCTCGGTCGTCGGCGATACGCTGCCCGATACGACGGCGAGGCGGTCGACCGGGCCGATATCAGGAAACTCGGCGCTGCTCGCGCCAATGAAGCCGCTCCGCCGCCATGCGCTCAGCAGGGCATATTCGACCCCCGAGGAGCCGGCGACAAAACGTCCGGAACGGCCGGTGACGCGAAGCAGTTGTCTGCCCGCGGCCTCCTGCGTCGCCTCGGAGTCGACATCGATGAGCAGTATCCCTTCTGAAGCCGACGCCAGCTCGTCGACACGCGCATCGGCGTCCGTCGCGGTGATGGCGACGAGATCGGCGACCAGGACGGGAAGGCGGGTCTGCTTCGACAGGTGGACCGCAAGGTCCGCCTCGTCCATCGGGGTCACCGGATGGCGGCTCATGACGGGATGGCGGTCGATGCGAAAGATGCGGCCCTGGTAGGCGGCAAAGAGGTTGCCGAATGCCGTGTAGCGCTTCAGTTGCGGCGCGCCGACGATGACGGGCACGACGGATTGCCCGAATACCGATCGGCCGATTTCGATCGCCTTGCCGAGATTGCCGATTTCGGGGCTGGAATCAAAGGTCGAGCAGACCTTGTAGTGGCAGATGTCGCCGCCGAGCGAGTTCAGCCACTTGAAAGCGCGCGCAAGGTGCTCTTGCATCCATTCCGGCGTCTCGCTGCGGCTTGTTCCGGCAATGCCGATTGCCCGGCAATCCCTGAAGCGCGCAAGCAGTTCCGGCGTCGGAATGTCGAGGAAGAGCACGGTCGACACGCCGTTCGAGGCCAGGGCCTCCATGACATCGGTGGAGCCGGTGAAGTCATCCCCGTAATAGCTGACGAGAGGTTCATCCATCGCGGTCACGCGCCCTTGCCGTCGCTGAATTTTGCAATCGAAGCGGCAAGCTCCGGATGATCTTTTGCATAGACGTCCAGCGGAATGTCTGCGACGGCTGCCTGCCAGGCCTGCTGCACGGCCCGAACGCCGGCCGCCGGGCCGCCGGGGTGGCTGACGATGCCGCCGCCGCAGAGATAGAGAAGATCGACGGTGCGTCCGGTCCGCTGATAGGTCTCCGGCGCCTGTCCTCCCCACTGGCCCGAACCGGCAACCGGAAGCGGGCAATCGGAGGCATTAAACAGCGGCGTGCTGACGGCCTTGAAGGACGAGACGAAACTGTCGTCCGGCTCCCAATACTTGACCCTGATGCCGTTGATCTGAAACTGATCGACCCCGAGCAGCCGCCAGAATTGCTGGTACACCTTGAAATCCATGCCGGCGCCCGGGTCACGTGTCAGCACGTCCCAACCATTTCGATGCGCGTGCAGCACCAGATTGGAGCGCTTGCGCAGAAAGCTCATGCCGCCGAAGCCAATTGAGTTGATGTTGACGACGGCGCAGTTGCCGCCGGCCTTGGCGACGATGTCGTGGTTGCGCATCATCTCGTCGGGATCGGCATGCGAGATGCCGAAGGCATACATGACCTTCTTACCGGTCTTCTGCTCGTGATCGAGAATGCGCGGCATGATCGCCGCAACGCGGTCCTTGAGTGGCGAATAGGCCGGGCTCATCAGTTTTTCGTCATCCTTGATGAAGTCGACGCCGGATGAGATCAGCTCGCCGACGAGTTCAGCCGTTTCGTGCGGTCTGAGGCCAAGCGCCGGCTTGACGATCGTTCCGATGATGGGCCGGCCTTCGACGCCGGTGAGGCGGCGGCTTCCATGGATGCCGAACTGCGGCCCGGGATGCGCGCTTTTGAAGCCTTCGGGCAGCGTCATATCGACGATGCGGATGCCAGTCATGCCCTTGATGGAGTAGACGCCGCCGATCGCAATGGTCATCACTGCCGAAAGGTCGGTGCCGATCGCGTCCAGTGGAAAGGCGATATCGACATCGGCACGACGAAGCAGCGTGCCGGGAGCGACCTCGGGCCAGGTCGGATGACGCACATCTTCGAGCGGGCGGATCGCCAGCACGCGGGCGGCGACACGCGACTTCAGCTCTTCGGTTTCACCGGGAACGGGCACGAAAGTGCCGGTCGACTGGTCGCTCGCGATCTTTTCCGCCATCGCCTCGACGCTGCCGGGCGTTTCGATACGATAAGTCAGGGTAATCATCATGAAACGGACGGCTGCTCCTCTCGCCCGGCAGATTGCCGTGGCGTCAACTCATGATCTGGTATAATGAGTATTCCAAGTGATGAAAAGTGGAATCTTCGGATCCGCAAATTTTCGCCGACAGCTTTGTTCTCGACCCGGAAACTGTTAGGAGGAAACATTTTGAGCCAGCGAGATGTGATGACCCAGCCCCTCGAACAAATCGTCCGCCGGAAACTCTCTGACGAAGTGTTTGATCGACTTGAGCGAATGATTACCTCGGGCGAGCTTCAGCCCGGCGATGAAATGCCCTCCGAGCGCGTGCTGATGGAACGCTTCGGCGTCGGCCGGCCGGCGATCAGGGAGGCCATGCAGTCCCTTGCCAATAAAGGGCTTGTCAGCATTTCGCATGGCGAGCGGGCGAAGGTCCTCAGGCTGACGGCAAAATCGATATTCCGCCAGGTCGATCTCACCGCCAAGATCATGCTGTCGCAATCGTCGGACTCGTTGGAATATCTGAAGAGTGCGCGCATCTTCTTCGAGCGGGGCATGGCGCGCGAAGCCGCGCAGCGGGCCTCGGCAAGCGACATCGCCGATCTCAGGAACATCATCGAACGCCAACGAATGTCGCTTGGCCGGGCCGAAGAGTTCATCGACGCGGATATGGAATTCCACACCCGCATAGCGCAGATATCCGGCAACCCGATCTACGTCGCCGTCAGCGAAGCAATGCTTGCCTGGCTGAAGGAATATCATACCGAGATGCTGATCTGGACCGGCAAGGAAAAATTCACGCTCGCCGAACACGACGAAATCGTGGATCGCCTTGAAGCAAACGACGTGGATGGCTCGGAAACGGCACTCCTCAAGCATCTCGAGCGGTCGCGAGCGCTTTACGCGAAGTAGTCGCTATTCCCTTGCGCGTCGTAGCTGTCCCTTTTGCTGTTTAAGACCTCAACCTTGGCCGCCATCGGATCCATCCCTGGCGTCATAGGGTCCTTGGACATGGGAGACTCCATTCATGCGGTCGTGGTAAAGCCGACGAAGACGGCTTGGAGTGACCGAAAGCAAAGTACGGAGTATGGGCGCGGGTCATGGAATGTGGGTGCGGACATTGCAAGCTGGCGGCGCTCTCTGCGTGGTTGGGTTAACCCAGCACAGCATCGTCCTACTGCTCCGCGAAGCCCGCATGTCCTTGATCGGGCGAAATTCATCGTACGATTGCCGACAGACATCGCCATTTGGTTCGAGGCCAGCTTGCCGCAATCGAGATGGCGCTGGCCGCCGATATCGAAGGTCTCGATGACGCCGGCGCGAAAGCAGCCTGATTGACAATATACAACAGGCTGACCGTTTCGAATGGCGCGGCGGCCGTTTTCATGTCGCCGGCTGGCGCAGTTCCTCGATCATCTCGGGGTGGCGATCCAGGAGACGCAGCAACTGGCTCGTCGGGCCACTCGGCTCCATCAGTCCCCGTTCATATTTGTCGAAGGCGTTTTCGCCGACCTTGAGCAGGCCGCCGGCTTCGCGCTGGGAGAGTTTCAGCTTCCGCCGGATCCTCTGGATCGTCGATGGCGATGGAACGCCGTCGATTTCTTCCTTCAGCGCCCGGAGTGCAAGATCGGTCACGGCCATGTCGTCACCGACATGAACTCCCTCGTCGCCGCTCTCCGGATAGTAGCCCGGCAGTTCGACCGTGATGCTCTTGCCCTTGTAGGCCACGACGAACGGCCGGACGTCGCGATGCAGTGTCTCCCCAGTTTCGGGAGAGACCATCGTCTCCGGATGTATCCTTTCCGCGTCTGCCATCTCATTTCTCCTTGAACGACATGAGCGTGAACTCTGTCACGACGTCCGCTTGAAACTTCACGTAAAGCACCATTCCCTGTGCCGGGACATGATAGACGTCCTGCCAGACTCGATGATCGGAGAAGGCCGTCATCGACTTGTAGAACATCCGCCTGTTCATCCCATGGATCGTCTCGGCAATGCCATTGCGGTCGAAGCCCAGTGCTACTGCATCACGCAGGGCAGACGACGTCAGGGCCAACGTCTCGACCGATCCAAGCACGGCCTTGACCGCCTCCAGATCATAGGTCGGGCGTTTCTTTTCCATGCCCTTATATGCCACCTTAAAGGGGGCAGATCAAGTATCGCTCGCATATCGGAGTTCAGGTCACGCGGATCGCTCGCGCCACAGCCTCCGCAAGGGTAGTCATCAGCTCGGTATCGACACCGAGCTCATCCCTAACCGTCGGCAAATTTCGAACTGGACGCCTTGCGGCTCTTGCAGCGGTTGCAGAAATTGTTGCGGGCGCCACCCGCCAGACTCTGCCGGGTCGCCGGGCCACGGGGCGAATCCGGCCCCGATCAGCGCGGCGAGGATCCGGTCACGTCTAGCAAATCGAGGCCACCGAGCCAGACGTTATCGCCGTCGCCGTCATCTGCTCGCCCATGCACGCCCAGCAGGATTTTGCAGGCCTCGGCCAGCGCGAGCGCCCGCGGTTCGTCGAACCGATCCGAGGTGAGGTGCAACTCGCGATGATGTCGGCCGGACTCAGCCCTTCGAATAAATAAAAGCGAAAAAACCTCGCCGGCGATGGCTGCGGCGATTTCAGACGTGCGAGGTTCTATATGGCCGCCGTGCGGAGCGACGATGGCAACGGGAGTACGGTCACCCCGATCCGAAGGTCGACCCCCTCCCGTTCGGAGGCGGATAGCGCCTCGAAGCCTTGTCCGTCGGTTTCACAAGCACCCCCGCGCGCGCGATGGCTGTGGGCACGGTGGTGCATTTTGTCGGCTGCAGCGGAACAATGATCTAAGAACGAGGTTCTGACTGGGTTAATCATGCAAGGATCCCAAGGAGGACATCACAATGCGTATGAAACTCGTAGCAGCTTCGCTTTTGGCTATCGGCATGGCCACATCCGCTTTCGCCCAATCGAATCCGGCGCCGGCCGGCACCACCATCGATAAGAACCAGGCCGACCAGGGTGGCGGCGCAGCCAGCGACACGAAGACCAAGAAGCCGATGGCAACGGATACCACCACAACGGGTTCCACGACCAGCGGCGCAATGAAGATGGACAAGACCAAGTGCCCCAATCCGGTCAATAACTCTGCCAAACTTCAAACACAGGGCGGTACGAGCAACGCCACCCCGATGGATGAAGCCTGCGCGGCTCACAACAATTGATCGGCTTCTTCACGAAAACTCCACCTCGTGACCTGACCCCCGAAAGTTGGCAATCCAACCTCGGGGGTTTTGCGTGGGCGAACTTCAGTAAAGCAGTCCGTCGGGCAGGATAGCTGCCGGCACGACGGCTTCAGGCCGCTAGCCGTCCTTTTGCGATGGCGTGATTTACCAACGCGAAACGTGCCCGAACAGGTCAAACGACGTGTTTGTCCGATATCGTACGGCAACGATTAGAACGTCCAGAACTTTTCCTTCTCATCCCGGGAGAGAAAAATGGCGTCAGTATCTTCCATACACTCTGCGTCGCACGACACGTCCGCAATCGAGCTAGAAATCGTTGCACTGACGCCGGCATTGCGCATCTTTGCCAGAAGGTTCCTGCGCAGCAACGACGATATCGACGATCTTGTGCAGGAAACCTTGTTGAAGGCATTGAATTCGCTTCATCTCTACCGTCGCGGCACCTCCCTAAAATCCTGGCTTTTCACCATCCTTCGAAACACGTTCTGCACCAATTATCGCAAACAGAAACGCGAACCGACGGGAATGGACGTGATGGTGGAACGTATCGCGATCGCGCCGACCCAGGAATGGGCGCTGCGGGAACACGAACTGCAGCAGGCACTCACACTTCTTTCCGACGACAGACGCCGCGCCCTGACACTGGTGGCTGCCGGTACCAGCTACGAGGACGCCGCCAGAATATGTGGGTGCCGGATCGGCACGTTGAAAAGCCGCGTCAGCCGCGCCCGCGAGTCCCTGCAGTTGATGCTCGGAAACCATCTTCGCGACTGATCATGCGCCTGTTCTTTTGATCGTGCTCTCCTCGGAGACGATCAGAAGCTCCGGCTAGAGCAGGATGATTTTAGGCCGGGTCGGCTTAAAATCTGAATCCTGTTCTACATTATATAGTTAGAGCATGATGTCGTCCGAAAACCGCTCACACTTTTCGGCATCATGCGCTGATGGAACGCCGGATCGGCAGTCCGATCAAACGCTCGTATTCCCGTTCCGGAATGCCGTAGCTTCCGGCAGCGATCTCCTCCAGCCTTTCGAGAACCCTGACGTTGGCGCGGTCGACCTGATCGCTCTCACTCCTTCGATGACATGCAGTCCTGCCATGCCCTCATATCCGATATGTCCGATCTCGACGGCTTCGTCTTCGGCGTTCGTCGCCACCATCGATGCCAGACCGGTTTCGACGAAACAGGCGCTCGTTCGGCTGGCCGGATTCGGCGCGACCAGTGGCTAGCGCAAGCCGCCTCTCTCTGAGCGGCGCTCCGGCGAGCTGATCCTCGAACGAAAAGACGATGACGCCATTCTGTCCGATCATCTCGGATGCCGAATGACGAGCCCTGAGGGCAGAAAGGCGGAGATCGTGCTCGGCCTACGGGTAAACTTTCCTTTTCCAGTCTATGCGACGGATTGACGTACAACCCACGCGATGTTACCTATACCTTAATTGGTCAGGCCAGTTGACCAGCTGCGCGCTTTGAGGAGAAGCCGCCGAGGGAGGCCACGATGTTTTCGCCTGTTGAATCACGGCGCCTGTATCGACAGGTCGCGGATCAGATTCGCCTGATGATCGCGAGCGGCGAGCTTGCCGTCGGCCAGCGGCTGCCGGCCGAGCGCGACCTGGCGGAGCAACTGTCGGTTTCGCGCCCGACCGTCCGCGAGGCGCTGATCGTTCTGGAGGTCGAAGGTCTTGTCAATATCCGCATGGGATCCGGGATCTATGTGATACGCCAGCATGCTGCGACCCCCACTGGGGCCGAGCGCGAGCCGGTGGAGGGGCCCTTCGAACTGCTGCAGGCGCGCGCCCTCATCGAATGCGCCATCGCCGAAGAAGCGGCCGGCCGCGCTAAGCCGGACGATATAGCTCTGCTCGATGAGGCTCTGACGCGCATGGGTGGTGTGGTCAACGATGCCATCGCGGTGCTCGATGCCGATCGCGCCTTCCACACCGGCATTGCCGCCATCATTGGGAATGCGACATTGATCCGCGTGACGGGCGAGATGTTCGACATGCGCATGACCCCTTATTTCGCAAGGCTCGCCAGCCACTTCGAGGGGCCCACGACATGGCGCAGCGCCCTGGACGAGCATCGGGCCATTCGCGACGCGATCGCCGCCGGCGATGCCGCGGGCGCCAAGGCGGCCATGCGCGCCCATCTCACAATGTCGCAGAAGAGGTTTTCCGAGAGCTTCGGGGAGGAGTTCTCTGGGGAAGAGGAGCGCGGACGCAACAAGCGGCCGCCGAAGGGAACTGCCAAGACTTAATCCAAGCTCGGGAGGAGAGAGCAATGAAAAGCAGACTGGCAACGATACTCTGCACTGCAGCCGCGATCATGGCGAGCAGCGCGATCGCCCATGCCCAGACAGTGCTGAAATGGGCGCATGTCTATGAAACGTCAGAGCCCTTCCACACGGATTCTGTCTGGGCCGCGGAAGAGATCAACAAGCGCACCGACGGGCGCTACAAGATCGAGGTTTATCCGGCATCGCAGCTCGGCAAGGAAGCCGACATCAACCAAGGCCTCAAGCTCGGGACGGTCGACATCATCATCTCGGGATCGAGCTTCGCGGCACGCGACTACAAGCCGATCGGCGTGACTTACTTTCCCTATATCTTCCGCGGTCCCGATCACCTGATCGCCTACACCAAGAGCGATGTCTTCAAGCGTCTTGCCAAAGGCTATGAAGACAAGACCGGCAACCACATCGCTGCCGTCAGCTATTACGGCACGCGCCATACGACATCAAACAAGCCGATCGCCAAATGCGCCGATATGCAGGGCTTGAAGATCCGCGTGCCTGACGTTCCGGCCTATCTCGCCATGCCGCGCGCCTGCGGCGCCAACACCACGCCGATCGCCTTTGCCGAAGTCTATCTCGCTTTGCAGAACGGCACGGTCGAGGCACAGGAAAACCCGCTGACGACAATCGAGGCGAAGAAGTTCTACGAAGTCCAGAAGAACATCATCCTCACCGGCCATATCGTCGATCACCTCAACACCGTGATCTCGAAGACGCGGTGGGCGAGCCTTTCCGACGAGGACAAGAAGATCTTCGGCGAGGTCATGCAGGAAGCCGCCGAGCGCACGAGCAAGACGATCGCCGGCAAGGAAAACAGCCTCATTGCGACCTTCAAGGAAAAGGGCCTGAATGTCACCGAGGTCGACAAGGCCGATTTCGAAAAGACCGTGATGGAAAAGGTCAAGTTCGAGGATTTCGGCTACGAGAAAGCCGATTGGGAAGCAATCCGCGCGATCCAGTAAAGCCTGGCGACTACCGTTGCCCCTCACCCTAACCTTACCGGGGTCGAGCCACTCGTCTCGACCCGTCCTTCTGAGCCCGCTCGGGGAGAGGGGACGTGCCCCGCAAAACCGTGCGTCGGACGGAGATGTCTCGGCACCTCCCCTTCGCCCCGTTTACGGGGAGAAGGTGGCGGCAGTCGGATGAGGGGCAGGCGCCGCCGAGCGCAAGACGATGTCGACACGAAGGGCGCGCCCCACACGCCGCGCCCTTCTTCCCCAACTGGAACAGGGCCGATCATGTCGCAAGAAATTCATACGCAAATCACGGCCGAAGAAATCGGTCACGAGTTCGAAGGGCAGGCTCCGACCGCAAACGTCTCGGACTATGCCATCGAAGACTGGATCACGCTGCTCGTCTTCTGGCTGATGGCGGGTTGCGTCTTCCTGCAGTTCTTCACACGCTATGTGCTGAACGACAGCTACGCATGGACCGAGGAAATCGCGATCAACTGCCTGATCGGTGTCGTCTTTCTCGGTTCCGTCATGTGCGTGCGCACATCCAGGCATATCCAGGTGGATGTGTTCTATCACTATATGCCTGCAGGTCTCGCTCGCGTGCTCGCCACTTTCGTCGATATCGTCCGCATCGGCTTCTTCGCCTATGGTTGCCATCTGATGTGGCGTTACGTCGACATCGTGGCGGACGAGCAGATGGTCACCATCGATCTGCCGCGCAACGTCGTCTTCTACGCCGTTCTCGTCGCCTTCGTGCTGATGTTGATCCGCGCGGTCGTCGTCTTCATCGCCAATATGCGCCGCGGCTACTCCGTTCTCGAGCGCCCCGAAGAATTCCAGACCATCGAGGATTAATCTGATGCTGCTTCTTCTTGGCTCGTTTCTGGTGCTGATGCTGGTTGGGGTGCCCGTTGCCATCTCTATGGCCGTCGCATCCGTGCTTTACATCGTCCTTTATGGCGTCGCTCCCGACATCATCGTCGCCCAGCGCATGATCGCCGGCGTCGAAAGCTTCCCGCTGCTCGCCGTGCCCTTCTTCATCCTCGCGGGCAACCTGATGAACTCGGCCGGTGTCACCGGCCGCATCTATTCCTTTGCCGTCGCTCTGGTCGGCTGGATGAAGGGCGGTCTGGCGCAGGTCAACATCATCGGTTCCGTCATCTTCTCCGGCATGTCCGGCACGGCGCTTGCCGATGCGGCGGGTATCGGTACGATCGAGATCAAGGCGATGAAGGATCACGGCTATCCGGTCGAGGCCGCGGTTGGCGTGACGGCGGCTTCGGCAACGCTCGGCCCGATCTTCCCGCCGTCGCTGCCTTTCGTGATCTACGGCATGATGGCGAATGTCTCGATCGGCGCCCTTTTCATGGCGGGCATCCTGCCCGGCATTGTCATGACGCTGCTGATGATGATCACCGTCGCCGCCTTCGCCTATTGGAAGCGCTGGGGCTCCGACGCGCCGTTCGATGTCAGGCAGCTGCTATCGGCGGGGATGGAAATCGTCGTCGTCCTGGCGGTGCCGCTGGCCATCTATCTGATGATGCGGGCCGGGATATCGATGAATGTTGCGGCGGGCATTGCCCTTGCCCTGCTTCTTGCCCTCGACTGGTATTTCCGTTTCTCCGCCGTCATGGCGCTGATGACGCCCGTCATCCTGATCGGCGGCATGACGATGGGCTGGTTCACACCGACGGAGGCAGCCGTCGCAGCCGTCCTCTGGTCTCTGTTCCTCGGTCTGGTGCGCTACCGCACGATGACGCCCTCGACGCTCGCCAAGGCAAGCTTCGATACGATCGAGACCACCGCATCCGTTCTCTTCATCGTCACCGCGGCATCGGTCTTCGCATGGTTGCTGACGGTGAGCCAGGCGGCACAGCTGCTGTCCGATGCGATCCTCTCTATCACCGACAATAAATGGGTTTTCCTGATCCTCGTGAACCTGCTGATGCTCTTCGTCGGCTGCTTCCTGGACACGATCGCGGCCATCACCATCCTCGTGCCGATCCTTCTGCCGATCGTCCTGAAATTCGGGATTGATCCCGTCCAGTTCGGTCTCATCATGACGCTGAACCTGATGATCGGCCTGTTGCACCCGCCGCTCGGCATGGTGCTTTTCGTGTTGTCGAGGGTCGCGAAACTATCCGTCGAACGCACGACCATGGCGATCCTGCCTTGGCTGGTGCCGCTTTTCCTGGCGCTGATCCTGATCACCTTCGTGCCCGCCATATCGCTGTGGCTGCCGCAGCAGCTTGGACTGTTGAGATAGGATGGACACGATGCGGACACGTCTGGCACGGCTTTACCAAAAGGGCGATCTCAGAATCGAGACCGACGCGGTTGCGGCCCCTGGTCCCGGCGAGGTGCTTCTCAAAATGGCGGCCGCAGGGATTTGCGGCTCCGACCTGCACTATTATCAGGATGGCGGCTTCGGGCCGGTCAGGGTTCGTGAGCCGATCATACCCGGCCACGAGGCATCAGGAACCGTCAGCCAAGCGGGCGAGGGCGTCGATCTGAAGGCCGGTACGCTGGTGGCGGTCAATCCCAGCCAACCCTGCGGGCATTGCGAATATTGCCAGAAAAACATGCCGATCCACTGCCTGGAAATGCGCTTCATGGGCAGCGCGATGCGGCTGCCGCATGAGCAGGGCATGTTCCGGGAATGGCTGGTGGTGCCGGCCAAGCAGTGCTTTGCGGTCGGAGTTGCGACAACTGCCGCGGAAGCTGCCTGCAGCGAGCCGCTATCCGTCTGCCTGCACGCGGCATCGCGCGCAGGAGATATCAAAGGCAAACGCGTGCTGGTCACCGGCGCCGGCCCGATCGGCGCCCTAGCGGTTGCCGTCGCAGCTTATTATGGGGCCAGCGAGATCGTGGTGACCGATCTCGCGGATGCCGCGCTGGACAGGGCAAAAGCGATGGGCGCCAGCCGCACGATCAATGTTTCCAAGAATGCCCAGGCGCATGCAGAATATGAGGTGGGAAAGGGCTATTTCGATCTCGTCTTCGAATGCTCGGCCGCCGCCCCGGCCATCCGCGGCGCGATCGCCGCCATCAGACCACGCGGAACGATCGTGCAGGTCGGCGTCACAGGAGACGTCCCGATCCCTCTCAACGCCATCGTCGGCAAGGAGCTTCAACTCCACGGAACGCAGCGCTTCCACGAGGAGTTCGGTATTGCCGTCGAGCTGATCTCCAGCCGCAAGATCGATGTGCGGCCGATCATCAGCCACAGCCTGCCGCTCGAAGAAGCCACCGCAGCCTTCGCTCTCGCCGGTGACCGCACGGCGGCCTGCAAGGTGCAACTGACCTTTTAAAGCGCGTTGCGGAACTCACACCTGTGCTCGGCGGGGCGATGAGCAATCGAATCCGCCCGGCTGACGCAGTATCCGCTTCGCGGCGAAGGCAGCAAGCTTCCCCTGACCCTAAACGGCTCTATCGCTCATCCGACGAGCGGATTCGATTCCGGAGCCGCAGGAAATTCTTGACGTCTATCTTATGTCTACATAATGTCTTTCAAAAGGATTGTGAGATGGACGATGACATTATCTCCGAGATCGGCAACCCCGATCGCAAAACGAATCTGAGCCTTACGCTCCGCAGACGCATCCTGACGATGGAGCTGCCGCCGGGTGCGGTGTTGGACGAAGTGGCGCTGAGCGAGGAGTTTGGGCTGTCCCGCCCGCCGGTTCGCGAGTTGATGCGGCAGATGGCTGGCGAAGGTTATATCGAGCTGGAAGCCAACCGGGCGGCGCGTGTCAGTTCGATGAGTTACCAGTCCTTGCATGACTTCTTCCTGCTTGCGCCGATGATCTACATCACCGCCAACAAGCTGGCGGCCGAGAATGGAACTCGCGGGCAGCTCGACGTGCTCAAGCAGATGCAGCAGTCATTTCGAAAGGCCGTCGACAATTGCGACGTCGAGGGGCGCGTCTTCTACAACGACCAGTTCCACCGACAGATCGGCGAGATGGCCCACAACGTCTATCTCGTTCCGAGCCTGCGGCGACTGCAGATCGACCATGCGCGCATCGGCAAGGTTTTCTACAAGCACCCGAACACGCCTCGCATGCAGGAAGAGCTCGAACTCGCCACGCAACAGCATGATGAGATGATCGACGCCATCGGGAAACGCAATCCCGACGCAGCCGGAGAACTGGCGCGGCTTCACCTCGAGCTTTCACGACGAAACATGGCCATGTACGCGGCCCCAGAGGGTCTGGAGACGCCGACCCTCTAAAGCATGTCGCGCAAAAGTGTGCAGCGGTTTTGCGACAACGACATGCGTGAGAACAAAGACCTAAAGCGCGAGGAGCGAATCTGAAAGATCGCGACGCGCTTTAGGACCTTTCGGCAGCCTAACGCAGGACACCAAACGAATGTCTGACTTCCAGTTTCCAGGCCTGAATCTTGCCATTACCACGCCGTTCGACCATGCCGGACGCATCGACTACGGCAGGCTCGAATACAATGTCGAGCGCTATCTTGCGGCAGGCGTCAGGAGCTTTCTGTTCAGCTCCGGCACCGGCATGCACGTCTACCTTTCCAAGGACGAATCCGAGGAGTTGATCCGGCGCGGAGCGCGGATCGTCAACGGACGGGCAAAGGTGATTGCGCAGACCTCCGCTCTCCTCGTGGAGGACGTCATCGAGCGTACCATCCGCGCGCGAGACGCCGGCGCCGAAGGCGTCATGGTTCTTCCGCCCTTTTTCGAGGGACCGACCGATGACCAAGGCATCGTCGATTTCTACAGCGAGGTTGCGACGGCCGGTCTTCCGGTGATCGGCTACAACGTTCCCCAGGCTGTCGGCGTCGCCGTTACGCCGGAACTTCTCGACAGGCTGAGCGAAATCCCCGGCTTTTGTGCCGTCAAGGACAGCAGTGGCGATCTTGGAAAGCAGGCAGCACTTATCCGCACCGGCCGTTTCGTCATGAATGGCGCTGATCCTCTCGTTCCCTACGCGCTTTATGCTGGATGCGACGGCCTGATCTGGGGTGGGGCGAACTTCGCTCCGAAAACCTGCGTCGCACTCGTCGAGGCCGCCGCTGAGCACAAGTGGGACGAGGTTCGCGCGCTCTGGAATACCTTGGAGCCGTCGATGGGGCTGATCTGGGAAGGCGATTACGTGCAGTCCGTCTATGCGGCGGCAGATCTGGTGGGCTACGGGGCCGGCGTTCCGCGAAAACCGCTGCGCGGGCTTGCCCCAGAAAAGCTTCCGGCCATTCGCCGCTCCCTCGAAACGCTCATGGAGCGAGAAGCGATCTGATGTGACCCAGGCATCGAGGAACGTCTTCGTCGCATCCAGGCTTCCGAAACGCGCAGGCGTCTCGGGCTGGGTGGCCATGCTTGCGCCGCGCACGCCACGGCCGGCGCTGAGCGGACCTGTCATGGTCGACGTCGCGATCATTGGCGGTGGTTTTGCCGGCCTTTCCGCGGCCCGACGCATCTCACGCCTGGACCAGACCGCGCGGGTCGCCGTCCTTGAAGCGGGCATTGTCGGCGAGGGGCCTGCAGGCGCGAATTCTGGCTTCATCATCGACCTGCCGCACGAGGTCTCGTCCGACGATTTCAGCGGAGAGTCGGAGGCGAGGTTCAGACAATCCGTGCTCATACAGCGCTCGGCCATTGCTCTGGCGAGCGAGATGGCGACCGAAAACGGCTGGGGCAAGGAGGTGTTTGATCCCTGTGGCCGATACAGCGTCGCCATCAGCGCGGAAGGCGACAAGCACCTCGATGACTATGCGCAGCAGCTTACGAACATGGGCGAAGACCATCGGCTCCTGAGCGCCGGGGAGATCGAGGCGGTAACGGGATCGCCGGTTTACACCTCCGGTCTGTTCATGCCCGGCACGATCATCGTGCAGCCCGCCGCCTACATCCGCGGGGTCGCCGACTGCCTGAAGGAGCCTGTCACCCTTTACGAGCGGACGCCGGCGCTCTCGTTCGAGCGCTCTGGTGCGGGCTGGCTCGTCAAGACGCCGCAGGGTTCCCTGCGGGCGCCGAAGATCATCATGGCAAACAATGGACATGTGGAGAGCTTCGGGTTCTTCCCGGGACGCCTGCTCCACGTCTTCACCTACGCCTCCCTCACCGCGGCGTTCGACCCCTCGCTCCTCGGCGGAGAACGGAAGTGGGCCGCCACTCCCGCCCTGCCGATGGGAACAACCGTCCGCCGCATCAGCACCGGCGCCGGCGACCGAATCCTGGTGCGCTCGCGCTACAGCTACAATCCGAGCATCGCAGTCAGCGACGCCGCGATCCAGCGGGCCGGCCGCCTCCACGACGGCAAGTTCTCCAAACGCTTTCCCACGCTCAACGGCGTCGGGATGCAATATCGATGGGCCGGCGCGATGGCGCTCACGCGCAATCATGTTCCAGCATTCGGTGAGATCGAACGCGGCGTGTTTGCGGCATGCGGCTGCAACGGCCTTGGAGCGTCGAACTCGACCGCATCAGGGATCGCGGCTGCGGAACTGGCGCTCGGACATGGTTCCGAACTCGGCCGCCTCTACGCGCGCCTGGCTGCCCCGGCGGCATTGCCGCCGCAGCCGTTCACGACGATCGGAGCAAAGATCCACCTCGCTTATCGCGAGTGGAGCGCGGGATGCGAGTGACGAGCGGGCTCTCCAGTCTGCGCCAGCGGCGCAGTTGACGATACTGCGAGGCTGGTCATGCGCGATCTGGCTGGGTGTGCGGGTGGTATCGCGGTTCAGCGCCTGCCCCTCGTGCGGGTCGCCAGAACATTGCGGATCGAGAAGCTGGAATGAATCCTGAGGACACCGGGTAAGGTCGACAGGATCTCTTTGTGGATCCGCTCGAACTCGCCTGCATTGGCAACCTCCACACGCAGCACGTAGTCCGAGCCGCCTGTCATCAGAAAACATTCCCGGATCTCGGGATGCCGGCGAACCGCCGCCTCGAGCCGGTCGAGATAGTCCTCCGTTTGTCGTTCGAGGGTGATGTTGATGATCACAGCGATCATCTCATCCGCATTGCCGGTGTCGACCAGCACCGTATAGCCGCGGATCACGCCTGATTTTTCCATGATCTTGATGCGCCTGAGACAGGCCGAGGGAGAGAGACCGATCTCCACGGCGAGCTTGGCATTGCTCATGCGAGCATCGAGGCGCAGCAGTCTCAGGATATTGCGATCGATCGCGTCGAGAGCGGGCATGAGAGATCGTTCCAAATTTTCATTGATTATGCGGTAAATATGCAAATCACACAATAATCGACTACTTAATGATAGGCAATTTCGCTCATTATTTCATAAACTCCTTGAAATCAAAAAGGGGTGGTCATGGATAGCGATATTTTGGTTTCCCGCACACGCACTGCCACGACCGCGCAGGGAGCCACGGGCTATCTGACGATCGATCTTGCCGCCCTCGGCCGCAACTATCGCAAGCTCGTCTCAATGCTGGCACCGGTCCGCGCCGGGGCCGTCGTCAAGGCCGATGCCTATGGCCTTGGCGCCGAGCGGGTCGCGAGAACGCTTTACGGTGAAGGTTGCAGGCATTTCTTCGTCGCCCAGTTCGTCGAGGCCTTGAGGCTCCGGCCGACCCTTGCGCATGACGCCCAGATTTTTGTGCTGAACGGCTTACAGCCGGGCAATGAACTCGCCTGCGCCGAGATGGGCATCGTTCCGGTTCTCAATTCACTGGCGCAGTGGCGGCAATGGTCGGCGGCTGCGCGCATTCCGAAGCGCCGCCTGCCTGCCGTCCTGCAATTCGACACCGGCATGTCGCGGCTCGGTTTTCCAAAAGAAGAGCGAGCACAGTTGGCGGCGGCTCTTCGCGATGGCACCAATGTCGAAATCCTGTTCATCATGAGCCATCTGGCTTCGGCCGATGACATGGACAGCGAGCAGAACGGCGAGCAGTTTGCCGAGATGTCCCGCATCGCCGACGAATTTCCCGGCTTCGATATTTCCTTCGCCAATTCCGGCGGCGTTTTCCTGGGCGATGCCTATCACGGCGTACTCGCCCGCCCGGGCATCGCGCTTTATGGCGGCGCTCCGAACGCTGGCGAGAAGAAGCCGATGGAGCCGGTCGTCAGCCTTGATGTCTCCGTCGTGCAGACGCGCACTGTGCCGGCGGGGGCGAAGGTCGGTTATGGCGGCGCGCATGTGACGCAGCGGGAAACGCGTCTCGCCACCATTGCCGCCGGCTATGCCGATGGCCTGCCGCGATGCCTCAGCGACCGCGGCGCCGTCTATTTCAAGGGCATCCGCCTGCCGATCGTCGGCCGCGTGTCGATGGACAGCGCGACCGTCGACATCACAGCGCTGCCCGACGGGGCGCTGACCTTCGGTAGCCTCGTCGAAGTTCTTGGCCGCCATCAGACGCTCGAGGACATTGCGCGCGACGCCGGCACCATTTCTTACGAAATCCTAACCGGCCTGGGTGATCGTTACGACAGGCAATATCGCTGAGAGCCGGCGGCTCCATCATTGGGAAGATCATGAAAGTCATCGTTCTAGGAGCCGGCATCGTCGGCGTCACATCCGCTTATCAGTTGGCCAAGGCCGGTCATGACGTCACGGTCGTCGACCGGCAGCCGGGTCCGGCGCTGGAGACCAGCTTTGCCAATGCCGGCGAAGTCTCCTTCGGCTATTGCTCGCCATGGGCCGCGCCCGGCATTCCCATGAAGGCCATGAAATGGCTGTTCATGAAGCACGCGCCGCTCATCCTGCGCCCGAAACTCGACATGGCCATGCTCTCCTGGATGGCGAGGATGCTGTCGAACTGCACCTCTGACCGCTATGCGATCAACAAGAGCCGCATGCTGCGTCTTGCCGATTACAGCCGCATCGCGTTGGCCGACCTCCGCGCCGAGACCGGCATCGCCTATGACGAACGCATGCAGGGAACCCTGCAGCTGTTCCGCACGCAGCAGCAGCTCGAAGCCTCGGCAAAGGATGTCAAGGCGCTGGCTGCCGACGGCATTCCCTATGAGGTGCTCGACCGGGACGGATGTGTGCGCTTCGAACCAGCATTGAAGCACGTGCGCGACAAGATCGTCGGCGGTCTGCTGACGCCGAAGGACGAAACCGGCGATTGCTTCAAGTTCACCAATGCGCTGGCTGCCAAAGCCGAGACGCTCGGCGTCCGCTTTGCTTACGGAACGACGATCAAGGCGCTGGATGTCGAGGCCGGCCGGGTGCGCGGGATCATTACCGATCGCGAGCGGATGATCGCGGAGGCGGTGGTGGTCGCGCTCGGCAGCTATTCACCGCTGCTGCTCAAGCCGCTCGGCATCCGGCTGCCAGTCTATCCGGTCAAGGGCTATTCGCTCACCATCCCGATCACCGATGCGTCACGCGCGCCGGAATCGACCGTGATGGACGAGACCTACAAGATCGCGATCACCCGGCTCGGCGACCGCATCCGCGTCGGCGGCATGGCTGAAATATCAGGCTATACCAATGATCTTGGCCTCGCCCGCCGCAGCACGTTGGAATACTCAGTCACCGATCTCTTCCCCGGCGGCGATAATTCCAAGGCCTCCTTCTGGTCCGGCCTGCGGCCAATGACGCCTGATGGCACACCGGTCATCGGCCCGACAAAGATCGCCGGTCTCTTCCTCAATACCGGCCACGGCACGCTCGGCTGGACCATGAGCACCGGTTCGGCGCGGCTCATCGGCGATCTCGTCAGCGGCGGACGGCCGGAAATCGACGCGAGGGATCTCGCAATCAGCCGCTACGGCTGAAACCACCCTCGCAATGTAAAAAAGAGATGAACATGATTGCGCAAATCAATTATCACTTGTGTGCATCGTCATTCGAGGTCACGAATGTCCATTAATTCTCAAATACATAACGATGGCAGCCTCGCCCGACAGATGGCGGTGCAGAGCATGTTGTTCCGGGAAACGGCGCACAGCGGAACGGACCCGGATGAACTCTCGGAAATATTGTCGACGCCAACCTCCCCGATCAAGGTTGCCGCGGAAGGCAATATGCCGATTGCATACCACTGCAATTTTGTCTCCGTGGGAGAAGAGGTGACCGTCGCCGACTGTACCTATGAAGGCACAATCCTGATCAGGCGGGAGGCGCCCAGCAATAGGATGATTGTTTTTCTGCCGATGGCAGGGAACGCATGCTTCGAAGGCATGCGGGAGCAAATCTATTCTGTTCCCGCTCGTGGCACGATCCTGGAGGCAGGTCGTGCCGCGGGGGCCCGCCTGTTTGGACCCCGCCGTCATTTCGGCCTGTTCGTCGATCAGGCGAAGATCACCAGCCACCTGACGCATATGTTCGAGAGGACGATCAGCGGCGACGTCGATTTTCATCCGCACATCGATCTGACGACCGGTCCCGGGCTTGTATTGCAGCAACTTGTCTCAAGCCTCCATGGCGGTCTTAGCGGCAACGGACCGCTGCAACGCTCGCCGCTGGCCGCCACCTCGCTCTGCGACGCGGCGATCTATCTGCTTCTGGAGACCTGCCCTAATCGCTATTCGAACGAGCTTGCGCTGCCTGCTCCGGCGCCGGCCCCGCGCCATGTGAAATGGGCGATCGACTTCATGCAGGAACACGTCGCCGAGCCGATTTCACTCAACGATATCGCGATGGCAGCCAAGGTCAGCGTTCGCACGTTGCAACAGGGTTTCCGGCAGTTCAGGGTACGACCCCGATGGCCTACCTGCATGAACTTCGGATGGTTGCCGCCCATCGCGATTTGCTCGAATCCGACGCCAAGCAAGGCATTGCCGACGTCGCGCTGAGATGGGGCTTTACACATCTGGGACGATTTGCGGCCGAATACAGGAAGCGCTTCGGCCAACTGCCGTCACAGACCTTGAAGCGCTGAACTCCATCTCGGTGTGCCGGATGGTTCCGTCGACGATGGACCAGGCGTCCGATCGCCGACGGGAGCGGGCACGCGGGATTACGGATCTATGCCGCGCGCCTCAGGGCATCACCGAGGATCGAAACGATCGTGTCGATCTGGGTTTTCTCGATAATGAGCGGCGGGGAGAGGGCGATAATGTCGCCGGTCACCCGGATCAGCAGGCCCTTGTTGAAGCAGTCAACGAAGATTTCGTAGGCGCGGCTTCCCGGCGCCCCGTCACGAGGAGCCAGTTCGACCGCGCCGACCAGTCCGAGATTGCGGATGTCGACGACATGAGGCAGGCCCTTCAGTGAATGGAGCGCCTCCTGCCAGTCCTCGGCCAAGTCGGATGCGCGCGTCAGCAGGCCTTCCTCCTCATAGATCTCCAGAGTAGCGAGCCCGGCTGCGCAGGCGACCGGATGGCCGGAATAGGTGTAGCCATGGAAGAGTTCGATCGCGTTTTCCGGTCCAACCATCAGGCCGTCATAGATCTTCCGGCTGGCAAAGACCGCGCCCATCGGGATCGTGCCGTTGGTGATGCCCTTTGCCGTGGTGATCAGGTCGGGCACGACGCCGAAGTAGTCGGTCGCGAAAGGCGTGCCGAGACGCCCGAAGCCGGTGATGACCTCGTCGAAGATCAGCAGGATGCCGTGCTTGTCGGCAGTCGCACGCAGCTTTTCCAGATAGCCCTTCGCAGGCAGAACGACGCCCGCCGATCCCGACATCGGCTCGACGATGACGGCCGCGATGGTTTCAGCGCCGTGCAGTTGCACCAGGCGCTCGAGATCATCCGCCAGCTCCGCGCCATGGGTGGGAAGGCCCTTTGAAAACGCGTTACGCTCGATGTCGAGCGTGTGGCGCATATGGTCGGCCGGTATTTGCGGGAAGACGCGGCGGTTGTTGACGAGACCGCCGACGGAAATGCCGCCGAACCCGACGCCATGATATCCCTTCTCGCGCCCGATGATCCGCGTGCGGGTGCCCTGGCCGATCGCACGCTGATAGGCGATGGCGATCTTGAGCGCCGTATCGACCGATTCCGAGCCTGAGCCGGTGAAGAAGATCCTGTCGAGCTTGGCGTCAGGACCGCCCGGCGCGTTCGCAGCCAATTTCGAGGCGAAGTCGAAGGCGATCGGATGCCCCAGCTGAAAGGTCGGCGCGTAGTCGAGCGTTGCAAGCTGTCGCTCGACGGCTTGGGCGATCTTCTTGCGGCCGTGGCCGGCGTTGCAGCACCAGAGGCCGGCCGTGCCGTCAAGCACCTGATGTCCATCGACATCGGTGTAGTACATTCCTTCTGCGGCTGCCAGAAGGCGCGGCGTCGCCTTGAATTGTCGGTTCGCAGTGAACGGCATCCAGAAATTTTCAAGTACGGGCGCGTTCGTTTTGCTGAGCTGGTCCATCCTGGCCTCCTTTGGGAATGGCGCCGAGGATGACAATTTCTCCTTTTCAAACAAGTCCTTTTCTTTGTCGGTGCAAGTTGTTGAAATCCAACAAATGGAAAGGTATCGTTTTGGATATTCTGGACAACATAAACGAACCATATCATGTCAGTCGATATCGGCAACCGTCTTCGCCATCTCCGCATCGCCCATAAGCTTTCCCAGCGTGAGCTCGCCAAGCGCACCGGCGTGCCCAACTCGACGATCTCGCTGATTGAATCGAACGCCTCCAACCCGTCGGTCGGAGCCTTGAAGCGAATCCTGGACGGCATCCCCATCGGTCTGGCGGAGTTCTTCGCCTACGAGCCCGAGCGTCCAAGGAAGGCTTTCTATGCGGCCGAGGAGCTGGTGGAGATCGGCAAGGGCGCCATTTCCTACAGGCAGGTTGGAGAACACCTCTTCGGTCGCAGCCTGCAGATCCTCAAGGAATGCTACCAGCCGGGTGCCGACACCGGAAAGGTTCCGCTTGTTCACGAGGGAGAGGAGGGCGGGATCGTGATCTCGGGAAGGCTCGAGGTGACGGTCGATGATGAGCGGCGGATCCTTGGAGCGGGTGACGCCTACTATTTCGAAAGCCGGCGCCCGCACCGCTTCCGCTGCGTCGGACCGGTGCCCTGCGAGGTCATCAGCGCCTGCACGCCGCCGACTTTTTAGTTCCTGCCCTCAATCCGAGCAAGCACGCCGTCGAGTGCAGCGGTCAGCGCGGCAAGGCCACCCTTCTTTTCGAAGTCTGAGAAAACCTGCTCGTTCAGTCCGCCCTTGGTCGCGAATTCCCGGCTCAGCGCGCTGAACGGTTCGTTGCCGGGGCTGTTTGCTTTCTGCGCGAGGCTTGCAAAGAGCGGGGCAATGTAGGCCTGTGCCTTCGCCTTTTCGAGGCCGCTTCCTTCCAGCCAGACGGCAACCTGCTCCATGATGCCGAAATAGGTCGACATCATTGCGCTTGCAGCGGCGAGAAGATCATATTCCTTCCTCGACTGGCATTGGACAGCCGTTCCGAGCGTATCGAAAAGCGCTGCGACAGTGGTATCAGGCGGATAGACGGCGGTGACGCCTTGCCGGCCTGCGACGAAGGGCAGGGGAATCGCCTGCACGAGATGCACGCCGGCGCCGATCCATTCGGAGAGGGCCTGGCGCTCCGTCGCCGCCACGAGGCTCACGACCATTTGGCCATCCCTGAACGATAGCGCGCGCACGACCTCCTCGGCGACCTGCGGCCGTATGGCCAGGAACACCATGTCGCTGCGCTCGACGACGTCCTGATTGTCCTTGGCAATTCTGACGGCGGCGAATTCGCCGGCCAGCGTCGCGGCGATGTGAGCGCTTCGTGGAGATACGTGAATCTCGGAGGCATAGGCCGGGTCAATGAGAAGTCCGCGAACCATAGCTTCGGTGATCGCGCCGGTTCCAACGAATCCGATACTGTCGATTTTCATTTGATTACTCCGCAGCCCGCAACGGCCCCAACGCGACATCCGTCGTGTAGTTCTCGCGCATGAAATTGATGAAATTGTCTTGGAACTGGCGCGTATGGGCGTGGGCGAGTTCGTCGGCGAGATCCACGTTCTTGTCCCTGACGGCATTGAGCATGAGCGTGTGCTCGTCGGTCAGGAGATAGCCCTCGTGGGTTCGCTCCAGATATTCGAAATGCAGGTGGAGCATGCGCTGCCCCTGCGACAGCAGTTTCTCGTAGAATGAGGCCAAGTACTGGTTTTTTCCAGCATGGGCGATTGCCATGTGGAATTCCTTGTTGGCTTCCGACATGGCGAGGTGATTGCCGGTTTTAACAGCCGCTTCGAACGACTTCAGTCGCTTGGCGATTATCTTCAGGTCAGCTTCGGTCCTGAGCGCGGCGGCAAGCCGCGTATTCATGCGCTGCGCGATGTCGAGCGCCTCCACATATTTGGGAAACGTCGCCACTTCTATGGGCGCTACGATCGTGCTCCGGTTCGAAAGCGTGACGACCAGCTCGTCGGCGCCGAGCCGGATCAACGCTTCGCGCACCGGCGAGCGCGACATGTCGAAGCGTTCGGCAAGCGTCATTTCATCGAGAAGCTGACCGGGCGGCAGAGTGAGCGCCAGGATCTCGTTGCGAAGCGTTTCGTAGACGTTCTTCCAGCCAGTCCCGCGGATTCGTTTCACTTCCGATTCATCAGACACTTAGGTCCCTTTCTCTCGACGCGGATCACATTGGGCCAGAAAAGCAGCGTGTCGGCAATGTAATTTTTCCGCTTGACTTTGTCGACATGCTGTTGACATATCATTCTCAGTCGACACGAAGCCGACAAGAAAAATAACAGAAACGGCTACAGCCGACGAGTGGAACCGCGCGCTTCGCGCACAGCAAAGAGGAATGCCGATGCTTTCGAAGTTGATAACGTCCGCCTTGCGGGCGCTGCCTACGCTCGCTCTCATGGGAGGTCTTTCCGCCACCGCGGCACAGGCTGAGACCGCTGAGGGATATTGGCAGGGTGTGCAGAAGGCGGGCGTGTTACGCTGCGGCGCAGCCGTTGCCCCGCCCTATGTCATGCGCGATCCGGCGACCGGCGAATATTCCGGCTTCTTCGCTGATCTCTGCAAGGAATTTGCCGAGGTCCTGAAGGTGAAACCCGAATTCGTCGATACGACGTGGGACAATATCGTCGCCGGCCTGCAGGCCGGTAAATGGGACCTTTCGCTGGCGCTGAACCGGACGCCGACGCGCGCCATGGCCGTGCAGTTCTCGATCCCGGCGATGGAGTACCAGATCTCGCTTGCCTATAACAAAGACAATCCGAAAATTGCGGCCGGTGCCGCCTCGGTGGCGGATATCGACAAAGCAGGCGTGACGCTTGCCGTCATGTCCGGCACAGCGCAGGACAAGGCGATTTCCGCATCGGTGAAGAACGCCACGATCATGCGTCTTCCCGGCAACGACGAGACCCGCCTGGCGGTAACCTCGAAGCGCGCCGACATTCTGGTTGATGCCTCCGACACCAACCAGCTTTTCACTCAGTCGAATCCGGACTGGGCGGTGGCGCTCAACCCGACGCCGGCGCTCGCCAAGCAGGGCGTCGCCTTCGGCCTGCCGCACAATCTTTCGGCCGCTGACGTCGAAGTGGTCGATATCTTCCTGGAAGAAAAGGTCGCGACCGGTCACGTCGATGAGCTGATCAAGAAGGCGGTCGACGAAGTCCTCAAGGGCGCAAAGTAACCTCGTCGGGCCGGTGCGAGAATCGCGCCGGCCCTCTCCAGCTTCGATATCCGAGAGTGGCCATGACCATGTCCTTCAGCCTTCCCCTCGTGAAAATGCACGCGCTCCACAAAAGCTACGGCAACGGAGCCATTCAGGTGCTGAAAGGCATCGACATCGAAATGAAGCCCGGCGAACGCGTCGTCGTCATCGGTCCCAGTGGTGGCGGCAAGAGCACGCTGCTGAGAGTGATGATGGGGCTGGAGCAGATCGACAGCGGGTCGGTCAATTTCGACGGAAAGCCTTATATTTCTTCCGACGGTGCGGCCAGGAAGACCCAGATCGACACCAATCTTCGCCGTTCGATCGGCATGGTCTTCCAGCACTACACGCTGTTTCCGCATCTCAACGTCATTCAGAACCTGGTTCTCGCTCCCTGCAAGGTGCGTGGAGAAGCCAAGGCGAAGGCTGTGGCCCGAGCCCAGGCGCTGCTTGAGCGGTTCGGGCTTGGCGCCAAGTCCAATGCCTATCCGGCCCAGCTTTCCGGCGGACAGAAGCAGCGCGTCGCGATCGCCCGCGCGCTGATGCTCGACCCGAAGCTGATGCTATTCGACGAGGTCACTTCGGCTCTGGACCCGGAACTCGTCAGCGAGGTGGAGCAGGTCATCCTGCAACTCGCCGCCCAGGACATGCCGATGATGATCGTGACGCATGACATGTGGTTCGCCAAGAATATCGCCTCGCGCGTCATCTTCTGCGCCGGTGGCGTGGTCGTCGAGGACGGCCCTCCCGAGCAGGTGCTCGGCGCGCCGCGCGAGGAGCGCACCAAGGAATTCATCGACCGCGTCTTCCACATCAAGCAGTAGGCCATATCAAGCAGCAAGGAGGGCATCGTGAACTACACGTTCGACTTCAATGCAGTATCCATCGTTCCGCTTCTGCAGGGGCTGTGGGTTTCGCTGGAGCTGACGGCTGCGGCGAACGTCATCGGCATCGTGCTCGGCTTCGCGCTCGCCCTTCTGATCATGAGCCCCTACCGGGTGGTGCGGCTGCCGTTCATGCTGTTCGTCGAATTCTTTCGCTGCACGCCGGCCATCGTCCAGATCGTCTGGATATTCTACTGCGTGCCGATGCTGTTCGACGTCTTCCTCGACCCGGTGACGATGGGCATCCTGGCGCTTGGGCTCAATCTGATGGCGTTTAACGCCGAGGCCTATCGGGCGTCCATTCAGACGGTTCCGCGCGAACAGCTTGACGCCGGCATAGCGCTCGGCCTCAATCCGCTGCAGCGGGTGCTCTACATCGTGTTCCCGACGGCATTCCGTGCATCGATCCCGGTGCTTCTGACCAACGGTATCGTCATCTTCCAGCAGAGCGCGTTGGTTGCGATCGTGGCGATCCAGGACCTGATGTATCAAGGCAAGACGCTGGCCACCGAGACCTACCGCCCGATCGAAACCTTTACCGTCGTCGCTCTCATCTATTTTGCCGTGTCCTTCCCGATAACCCAGATCGTCGGCCTGCTCGAGCGCCGCCGTCAAATCCTTGTCAGCTAGGGGGCCAGAATGACACTCGACTTCTCGATCCTGCTGCGCTTCGAGCACGCACTCCTGCTCGGCCTGTGGATGACGATCAAACTGACGGTCATCTGCATCGTGCTCGGATGCACTCTCGGCTTTCTCGTCGGTCTCCTGAGGACGTCGCGCAACCTCGCACTTCGCGCGATCTCCAGCATCTACGTCGAATTCTTCCGCGGCACGCCGGTGCTAATCCAGCTCTTCTGGATATTCTTCTGCCTGCCGCTCATCCTTGGTGTCGAACTCTCGAACCTGGCGTCGGGGGTCATCGCACTGACGCTCTATATGGGCGCGATCACCAGCGAGACCTTCCGGGCGAGCCTCAAATCCATCGGCCAGGAGCAGTTGGACGCCTGCGTCGCCCTCGGCCTGCCGCGCAGGAGCCAGGTGATGAACGTCGTGTTGCCGCAGGCCGTGCTGCGCGCAATCCCGACGCTGCTGTCGAACTGCGTCAGCCTCTTCAAGGAGAGCGCCCTGGTCTCCGCCGTCGGCATGGCAGATCTGATGTTCGTCGGCCAGAACATCTCCAACAACACGGCCCGTCCCGTCGAAGTACTGACGGTCGTCGCTCTCATTTACTTCGTGATCGCCTTTCCTCTGACGCGGGCCGTCTCGCTCGTGGAAGGCCGGATCCTGAAGAAACTCGCAATCTGAAGATAGTCGTTCCCAGACAGGAGAATTCCCCATGAAACTTTCCGGCGTCATGCCCGCGCTGATCACTCCCTTCGGCGCGAACAACAAGATCGACTTCAAGGCGTTCGAAAAGCACCTGACGGCGCTGCGTGCGGCAGGCGTCACGGGCTGGGTTCCGATGGGTTCGACCGGCGAATACTTCTCCCTCTCGAACGAGGAGCGCGACGAGGTGCTCAAGTTCGTCAAGGACTTCGCCAATGACGACGAGATATTGATCGCCGGCACCAACGCCCCGGCCACCCGCGAGGTGATCGAGAACACGGCGCGCGCCAGGGAAATCGGCTATGACACGGTTCTGCTCGCCACCCCCTTCTACACACGTCCGACGCAGGACGAACTGCTCGCACACTACCGCGCCGTGCTTGACGCCACTGATGTCAATCTCATCCTCTACAACTATCCCCCGAAGGACGGCATCGAGATCTCCTTCGACCTGATGGATGCGCTCGCCGACGATCGCCGGGTGATCGGCATCAAGGAGAGCTCGGGTGTGCTGCAGCGCGCAGTCGACATCCACTCACGCTACAAGGGCCGTATCGACCTCGTCTCGGGTTCCGACGACATTGCCCTCGACTTCATGTTCTGGGGCGCGGATTCCTGGATCTGCGGTCCGGCCAACTGCATGGCGAAAGCGTGCTGCGACCTCGACCGGACGTTCCGGTCCGGCGACCTCGAAAAGGCTCGCGAGATGATGACGGTTCTCTACAGAGCGCTGAACATCCTCGAGAGCGGCAAGTTTGTCCAGAAGATCAAATATGGCTGCGAGCTCCAGGGCACGCCGGTCGGCACCTGCCGCGCGCCGCTTGGCGAACTGACCGAGCAGGAGAAGGCCGAATTCAAGGCGGCGATGCAGCCGATCCTCAATTGGTAAAAGGCCTCGACTGGTAACAGTTACGGCGCGGCCAAGTTGCCCCGAAACCACTGAAATTGCGAGGTTCGCCGTGTCATCCATCGTGGTCGTCGGCGCCGGCATTATCGGCACCACAATCGCCTATGAACTGCAGCGCCGGGGAAAGACCGTCACCTTGCTCGACAAGGCGGCACCCGGCCGCGGCGCTTCCTATGGCAACATGGCAAGCATCGCCGTCACCGAATTCATGCCGGCATCGCGTCCGGGCATCTGGGCGCAGATGCCGAAATGGCTGCTCGATCCGGAGGGTCCGGTCCGCATCCGGCCCGGCTATCTGCCGAAACTGGTGCCCTGGTTCCTGCGGTTCCTGGCTGCAAGCCGTCCCTCGAAGCTGCGGGAACTGGAGGCAGCCGGCGCCGTTTTGTGCCGACGCGTCTACGAAGACCTGGACGCGTTCCTGAAGGAAACCGGCCTCGGACACATGCTGACCGCCGAGGGATGTCTTAGCCTCTATACTGATGACGCCGAGTTCAAAGCCGATCGGGAGCATATGGAAATCCTGCAGCGCTTCGGCTTCAGGCACGAAATCCTTGACGGCAACGCCATCCGAGATCTCGAGCCTGTTTTGACGACGGAGATCGGCAAGGCGGTCCACTTTCCTGACAACCGGTCGATTACCGACCCGTACAGGCTTGTCTTCGGGCTGTCAGAAAGGTTCGGGCGGCTCGGCGGCAGGATCATTCAGGGTGACGTCGTCGATTTCGAGCAGGGCGACGCGGGCGTCTCCGCTCTTCGGTTGGCGGATGGGCGCACCATTGCGGCCGACAAGGTGGTGCTCGCGGCCGGCGCTTTCACCGCCCGGCTTTCCGCCCTGTTGCGGGAGCATATCCCGCTCGAAACCGAACGCGGCTACCACACGCAGATCATGGATCCTGGCATCTCAATGCACCATTCAATCATCTGGCCGGCGCGCGCCTTCATGGTCACGCCGACGGCAGGCGGCATCCGCGTCGGCGGCACGGTCGAGATGGCCGGTCTCGACGCGCCACCCGATTATCGGCGCGCGAAGATCCTGGTGAAGCGGGCTCAGGAGGCATTGCCGGATCTGAAGGTCCGGCAGGCGACGGAGTGGATGGGGCATCGCCCAGCGCTGCCCGACACCGTCCCGGTCATGGGCCAATCCGCCAAGCGCCGCAACGTCTGGTACGCGACCGGCCACGGACATCTCGGCCTCACCTATGCGGCGACGACCGGCCGCCTGATGGCCGATCTCATCACGGGCGTCGAACCGCCCGTGGACATGAAACCCTATCGCGTCGACCGCTTCTGAGAGCGGCGTCGGCGCAAGGCGAAGGGAGTGACTATGCGAAGCGAACTCTACATCGATGGGCAATGGGTGAAACCGGTCAAGGGCGGAACCTGCGAGGTGATCAATCCGGCGACCGACGAGGTGATCCACAGGATCGCCGCCGCAACGGCCGACGACGTCGATCTTGCGGTGAAGGCCGCACGCCGCGCCTTCGACAGGGATGGCTGGCCGAAGCTGACGGGAGCCCAACGCGCCGGATATCTCCGCGCTATCGCGGCCGGCATCCGCGCCCGTCAGGCCGAGATCGCCCGCCTCGAAGTCCTCGACAACGGCAAGCCGTTTCCGGAGGCCGACTGGGACGTCGCCGATGCGGCGGGCTGCTTCGATTTCTATGCGGGTCTGGCCGAACAGCTCGACAACAATCCCGAGGAGGCGATCGCGCTTCCCGACGCGCGGTTCACCTCCAAGGTGGTTCGCGAGCCGATCGGCGTGGCCGGCGCGATCATTCCCTGGAACTATCCGCTGCTGATGGCGGCATGGAAGGTCGCCCCGGCGCTTGCCGCCGGCTGCACCGTGGTGCTCAAGCCCGCCGAATTGACATCGCTGACGGCGCTCGAGCTCGCGGCAGTCGCCGACGAAGCCGGGCTGCCTCCAGGCGTCCTCAATATCGTAACCGGCGCTGGCTCGATCGCCGGGCAGTCAATCATCGATCACAGGCAGGTCGACAAGCTCGCCTTTACCGGCTCCGGACCGGTCGGCTCGAAGATCATGGCCGCGGCTGCCCGCGACATCAAGCGCGTCAGCCTGGAGCTTGGCGGCAAGTCGCCCTTCGTCGTCTTCGAGGATGCCGATATCGACAAGGCCGTCGAGTGGATCATGTTCGGCATCTTCTGGAACCAGGGACAGGTCTGCTCCGCGACTTCAAGAGTCCTCGTGCAGGACACCCTCTACGAACGGTTGCTCGCGCGTCTGATCGAGGCAACGAACAAGATCACAATCGGCAACGGCCTGGACGAGGGCGTGCTGCTCGGGCCGTTGGTTTCCAAACGCCAGCACCAGCAGGTCGTTGCGGCGATCGAAAAGGCCCAGCAAGCCGGCGCTACGGTCGCCTGCGGCGGAGTGCGCCCTGAAGGATTCGACAAGGGCTACTACCTCCAACCGACCGTTCTGACCAACGTTCCGCTCGACAGCGCCGCCTGGGTGGAGGAGATCTTCGGGCCTGTCGTCTGCATCCGGCCTTTCAAGACCGAAGAGGAAGCGGTCGGGCTCGCCAATGATTCTCGCTTCGGCCTGGCCGCGGCCGTAATGTCGAAGGACGACGCCCGCGCCGAAAGGGTGGCAGCGGCCTTCCGCGCCGGCATCGTCTGGATCAACTGCTCGCAGCCGACATTCACCGAAGCGCCCTGGGGCGGCTACAAGGAATCCGGCATCGGCCGCGAACTCGGACGCTGGGGCCTCGACAATTATCTCGAGACCAAGCAGATCACCCGCTTCACCGGCGAGGATCCCTGGGGCTGGTACATCAAGCCGGAGGCGGCCGAATGAACTGGAGCCGGACCCTCGATCTGCTGCAGGTCCACTGCCAGGGCGAGGTCGGCAAGGTCATCGTGTCGGGAGCGCCTGAGATACCGGGCGCGACGATGCTCGACAAAATGAACCACATCAACACGGTCGACGACAGTCTGCGCCGCTTCGTCACCTTCGAGCCACGCGCCAACGTTGCCATGTCCGTGAACCTGCTGGTCGCGCCGACCCGCAGCGATGCGGATGCCGGCTTCATCGTCCTCCAGGCCGACCGTGCCCACCCGATGTCCGGAAGCAACTGCATCTGCGTGGTCACAGCACTTCTCGAAAGCGGGCGAGTGCCGATGTCGGAGCCGGAGACGGTCGTCCGCATGGACACGCCCGCGGGCCTCATCATCGCGCGTGCCGCCTGCCGCGACGGCCAGTGCCTCTCCGTCAGCCTCGACAACGTGCCGAGCTTTGCCGAAGTGCTGGACAAGGAGGTGGAAACGCCGAGATGGGGCCGCATCAAAATCGACGTCGCCTTCGGCGGCGTCTATTATGCGCTTGTGGACGTCGAGCAGATCGGCCTCGATATTGCGCCTGCCAATGCCCGGCTGCTGGCGGAAGCCGGTATCGAGCTCAAGTCGCTCCTCGCCGGGCAGGTCTCGGTCGCCCATCCTGTCCTCAGCGGTATCGACGAGATCGCTTACGTGATGTTTCGCGGATATGAAGCCGATGGCGCGGTGAGAACCTGCACGACCCTGCAGCCCGGCCGTGTCGACCGCTCGCCGTGCGGGACCGGCAGCTCGGCGAACCTTGCCGCGCTCTACGCCCGCGAAGAAGTCTCCGTCGGAGACCGCAGGACGTCGCGGTCGATCATCGGCGGTGAGTTTCTCGCAGAGGCGATCGGCGAGACCGAGGTGGGCGGCCGCCGCGCCGTGCTGCCGAGAATAACCGGCCGTGCCTTCGTCTATGGCTGGGAGCAGCTCCGCATGTCCGACGACGATCCCTTCGTCGCGGGATTCGCCCTGTCCGACACCTGGGGTCCCCAGGTCGGCTTGCTCGGTTAGGAACTCAACATGTCTCTCGTTCAACCACTTACCGGTCAGACCGTCCTCGTCACCGGAGCATCGGGCGGCATCGGCGCAGCCATCGTCGAGCGCCTGTCTGCCGAAGGCGCCCGGCCCATCATCCATTACGGGCGCGACAGGCAGCGCGCAGAAGCCTTGCTTCGCAAGCTCGGCGGAAACGGCCTGATCGTCCAGGCCGATCTCTTCCGTCCGGACGGCGCCTTCGAGCTATGGCGCGAAGCGCTTGCGGCGGCGGGGCGGATCCATGCCGTCATCAACAATGCCGGCATCCGCAACGAGATTTCGATCGACGCCGATCCGTCCGAATGGCGGGCGGCCTGGCAGAAGGAGTTTCAGGTGAACTTCTTCGCGGCAGCGGACCTCTGCAAGGAGGCGCTCGTGCATTTCCGGCAGAATGGCGGAGGACGGATCGTCAACATGGCAAGCCGCGCCGGCCAGCGCGGCTATGCGGCCGACGCCATGCCATACGGCGCGACGAAGGCGGCACTGATCAATCTCACAAAGTCGATTGCGCGCAGCTTCGGACGCGACGGCGTCGTCGTCGTCTCCATTGCGCCGGGCTGGGTGCGGACCGATATGGCCGAGGACTTCGTGGCGAGACACGGAAAGGATGCGGCGGTCGGCGATATCCCGATCGGCGAAATGGCCGAGACGGCGGAGATCGCCGAGCTGGTGGCGTTCCTGCTTCGCCCTTCGCAGGCCTCGGTTAACGGGGCGACGTTCGACGTGAACGGCGGCAGTTACATCAGGTAGAGTAATTCCAGCAAGGGTGCGCAGCGGTCTTGCGTGCGGAATTGCGTGAAGCAAAGAGCTCCAGGAGGTTCGATTTGAAAAGATTCGTCAACAAAGTCGCGGTCGTGACGGGCGGCGGAGGCGGCATAGGGTCGGCGATCTGCAAGCGACTGGCCGATGAGGGCGCTTTCGTCGTGGTGACGGATGCGAACGCGCAGGCGGCGAGCAAGGTCGCCTCCGGCATAGAGGCAGTCGGCGGATCGGCAACCGCCATCGGAGCCGATATCGCCCGGAAGCCGGAATGCGTCGACCTCATCGAGAAAGCTTTTGCGATCAAGGGACGCTTGGACGTGCTGGTCAACAATGCCGGTATCAACCGGCGCGGAAACCTGCTGTCGCTCTCGGATGAAGACTGGCAGACGAGCTTTGCGGTCAATCTGGATTCGATGTTCCATCTCTGCCGTACGGCCCTCCCTCATATGATCGCTGCCGGTGGCGGCGCGATCGTCAACACCGCCTCGCAATGGGGACTTTACCCCGCGCCGAACCACATCGCCTACAATACGACGAAGGCGGCGGTCGCCGCTTTCACCCAGAACCTTGCCCGCGACTATGCGCCCGACAAGGTCCGGGTCAATGCCGTCTGCCCCGGCGAGATCCATACGCCGATGCTCGAAGCAGGTGTTAAGCGCGCAGGCGGGACGATCGCCGATCTCGACAAACTTGTCCCCTACGGCCGCATCGGCAAGCCGGCGGAGGTGGCAGCGCTCGTTGCGTTCCTCGCATCGGATGAAGCGGCCTTCATGTGCGGCTCGCTCGTGGAAATCACCGGCGCGCAAGCCGTGGCTTGAAAGCGCCGGTCGAGCTCGTTGACGGCATGCCGGACGCTCAATCCTGCTTTCGTTTCGGACTTTATGCGTTACAAGGCGAGAAGGCTGTGAACGATCTCCGGCTTATTTGTAAGTGATCGTGTCGCCGACCCTCGGGCGATTGAAGTAATGGCGATCGAAGCTGTAGCCATTCTGCCCGGTGAAGTTTGAAAAGAACGCCGAGACCGGCGTCGTCAATGTGTACTGCACCCGGGTCAGCACGACCTGCACGCCGTCATCCTGGATCTCCGAAGGGACCTCGATTGTGCTCGCCGAGCCGGAGTTCAGTGCGGAGGTGTTGAGTGCTGCAGACCAGTTGACCGTCGCACTGCCGCTCATGGCGATATCGTCCACCGCGACGGTGATCGTCAGCCCTGTCGTGTCATAGGGCTGCAAGATGAAGCTGGCGCCGGAGAGGAGCTTGGCGACATCGGACTTCGTCCAGGAGCCCTGCTGTGAAATCATGTCGCCTGTGGAAGAGGCGATCTCGTCTATCTTCCGGCTGACTGTCAGCGCATGGCCGAGATCGACTGTGCCGAACAGGAGCATCACCAGGATCGGTAACACGAGCGCGAATTCCACGCCCGAAGCCGCCGACCGGTCGCGCATGAGATGACGGGCGCGGGATCGGGCGAAGCGGAAAAAGGACTGGCTCCGTGTCATCATGTCAGAAAGGCTCGTTGCGGAACAGAACGGAAGATCCGAGCAGGTAGCGGCCGTCGGAAAGCTTGGCGCTCGACAGGCTGAAGAAATTGACGACGGCTGTCCATGGCAGGAACGTCTGAACCAGGATGTAATCGCTGCCTTTGCCGATGTCATAGGTTTCAGTAACGGTGAGATTGCCGCTGTCGTCGATGGGGTCGGTGCTGGCGGCCGACGAGAGATCGGAAAGCACGATCACCTTGACCAGCAGACCGCTGGAGCAGCTGAACGACAGAAGCATGTCGTTGCAGATTCTGGCCTTGAAATCGGCCAGCGTGATCTTGGAGGATGCAACCTCGCCAGTGCGGATCATCCGGGAGATCTTGTGAACCGAAGCGTCCAGCGCCGAGTTGACGAAGAACATCAGCGACACTTCGATAATGCCGAAGATCATGATGAAGAGCGGCAGAGCCAGGATCGCAAATTCGATCGCAGCGACCCCTTTGCGATCGCCAAGCAGGCGGTGCAACGATGCGAAGCGTTTCCCTCGCCTCATTGGGTCAGCCTGACGGATGCGAGATATTGGGTGAAAAGCGCCGACAGGCCTGCGGTGATCTCGGTTGACGACGATGCTGATAGGAACAGGCTCTTGGACGATGCGCAATCGGAAAGCGCATAGGGGATATAATCCCGTCTCGTGATGCTGGTCGACACGCCACTTTGCATGGTGCCACCATAGGTGCCCTTCCAGTTGGCGCTTGCCATGGTCGAGCCGACGGTAGCGTTGTAGCCCCAATCCGAGGTGAGCGGCAGGTATTCCGTGTAAAGCACGGCCATCGTGTCGGATTGATTTTTCAGGTAGTCGCACCAAGCCGGATTGAGCGGCGCCACTTTGTTCCAGTATGCTCCGGACGTCGCCTGCCCGTTTTTCCAGGTCACCTTGTCGGTCACCCATTCGCGCTGCGACTGGACGCCATCCGTCAGCAGGAGAACCAGCTTGAGCGGCGAGTTCGAGGAGGTTCCGTCGCCGCCGGTGCCGACTTTCTGCTTGAGCGTCGCCAGGGAGACGTCAAAATAGGTGGCTGCCTTCGAGGTCGCGCTGGTGAGGCCGTAGCTTGCGTCCGCGAGGCGATTGCGCGCCGTGTCCGTGCTGAGCGTCGGGGTCAGCACTTCCGTGAGGGTATCGCCAAGGCTATATAATCCGACCTTGATGCGTTGATGACTGGTGTCGGACGTGTCGACCAAGGCAAGCACGTCTCTGACGGCGTCACCGGCAACATCGGCGCGCAGCTTTATGTTCTTGGCCGTGCTGTATTGGTAATTGTTGGCGTATTTCGTCTTGCCGACGGTGTGCGCATCGCCCGTATGGCAGGCGAACTGGCATCCGATGCCGGAATACATGGTCGACTGGCCGGCGGTTGTTGCCGCCAGAAGCATCGACGGCGATGTGTCGATGACGATATAGACGTTGAGATAGGAGGTGGCCGGCCCCTTGACGGCGCTTGCCACGCTGACGTCGACGGTGTCGATGTTGGCGATCTTCATCAGCGTTGTCGGAACGGTGCCGCTCGCCGTCGCCGTGATCTTATGGTTTGATGTATCGATGGCGATGTCGCCAAGCGTATAGCTGTTTTCCACCTGCGCGTGGAACCAGTCGGAGACCTTTTGCTTGAGTGCGACGGCGTCGTCGGTATCGATCTCTTTGACCGCCGCAATCAGAGCCGTGTCGAGGTCGCTCTGCATCCTCTGGCGGACATTGTAGGTCCTGATGTAGTCAAAGCTCGCGCCGACTGCGACGATCATCGGCACCAGGGTGAGGGCAACGACGATGGCGACATTGCCGCCCCTGTCCCTTTCGAGACCGCGAAGGGCGTTGAAGACCCGAGTAAGTGAATGCGAAAGACCCCAGCGCAAAAAGACCACCGCCACAAAAAGTCATACTTATGTGCAAGGAGTATCAAAATTGCTTAAGTACTTGTTAATTCCTGCGTTTTCCGATAGCATGGGGACCGCCGACGCACTTTTTGTGCGCAAAGTGTATATGTCTGCGAATTATGGATAACCGTGGAATGACATATCATCTCATTCATGCTGCGGGGATCCGCGTGCGTGAGTGAAGTCGGAAGCGGGCGACCACCGGCGCCCACCCGCTACCTCTCCAGCGGTTTCGTTCAACAGCATGAGCTATCCAAGCACGGAGATCAGCGCTTTGGCGGCAGGTTTTGCTCTTCTCGCGCCGAAGACATCACCCGGGTGACAGGGCGCTTTGCATCCCGCTTCGCCTTGGGGAGACATCGTCGGCGCGCCAGTGGTACGATCTCGTCCTCGGAACGATGGTGTGGGGACGGCGTGCGATATTGAGGTCGTACCGAACGACATCTCCTTGAGACGGCCGTTCGATCGGACCCGGCCTTTGGTGCGTCTAGTGCGCCCGTCAGATGGGATGAAAACGGCAAGTCGACGACTCAGCCTGCTTGTTTGTGAGATGACTTTCCGATTTCGGGGCAGAGGAGGTCGGTTTCTGAACTCATCAGCTCTAAAAAGCTGGGTCGGCTCCCTGCGGCGCGCTGGTTCGACCAGGGCGTTTGGTCGCTATCAGTCCTGCGGATGATCGAGGGCGCGCGTCTTCAAAAAAAAGGCACGACAGATTCCAGCCGGCGACCTCCAAAATCTCCGCTTGGACCGGAACTTGAGTCACTTCTGAAAGTTAGCAACCTTCAAATGGACCATTGGGTGACGAGCCGAATGACATCGAAAATTCTCGTTGTAGAGGATGAGCCTTTGCAGTTGATAACCGCGGTGCACGTCGTGGAGGACGCCGGCTTCGAGGCGCTGGAGGCCCGCGATGCGGACGAAGCCTTGCGATTGCTCGAAAGCGTGCCGGACATCAAGGTCCTCTGGACCGACATCGAGATGCCCGGCTCCACGGACGGACTGCGGCTTGCAGCAGTGGTTCGAGACCGGTGGGCGTCGATTGAGATCCTAGTGGTCTCGGGAATGAAGAGGCCAGAGGACAACCAGCTCCCAGAAAGAGGCGTATTCTACCCGAAACCTTACGACATCCAGAGCGTTCTGGACACCCTGATCCGTCTGGCGACGTGACAGCGTCATCGTTATTAGGAACGTAGACCGCCGCTCGGGTCTAGACGATATCGCCCTTATGAGGTGACACCCGGCGGGTGGCGGATCTTTGGTCTTCGTAAGTTGGGACGAACCCGCTAACTTCTCCAGATGCGCGACCTCGGCTCAGTCACCGTCGACGCTCTCGCCACCGCACAGCTAGCCTCGCATTCTATCGCGGCGCCTAGCTCTACGGCCGTCAATGGCTCCATGTTCTCAGATCCTGTGCATAAGACTGTGGACAAGGATGGTGACGTAAAGCAGGAATGCGATGGCCGCCACTGCCACGATCAAGGCAACGACCATCTCCCCCTCTCAGGCCGTTCTTCTTGCCTGAATGGGATCGGGTTCGGGTTTTTCCGTCATGGGTTCGTTTCCGTGGAAATATGTGAAGGCGCATCACTTGTGCCGCCTGCGTTCCATGAGAGAGTTGCGCCAAGCACGATCAAAAGCCCGACCAATATAATGGCTCCGACGTAGATCACTAAAGCTCGGCGGTCCGATTCAAGGTTCATCTGCCTCTCCCTAGTCCCCGAACCATCGGACCCGTAGAATGTTCCCGATATCGGTCTCGTCACGCCTTTTCCTTTCTATGCACAGATTCAAGGCCGGCAAGAACCGATACGGGTTCGTTTTTCTCCAGAGACGTCCTCGGACAACGATGTAGCCTCCGTCCGGCGTTTCGAGAAAGGCCGTCCAGGATTTCAAGCGTTGCCTTCTCGCGCGAGCGGGTCGACATTTCGAAGTTCCATGTTCTCGGGGTGCACGACCTAAGGGCTTTTCGCTCCCGCCAAACTTTTTCTGCCGTCCGACGTTGTTCTCGACGATCGAAGGGAGACGCAGAATGTCGTCGAAGGCACTGCATCGAAACAACGCGAGACTCACAAAGGTCGCGAAGGCCGACAAGAAGGAAAAGCCGAGTCTTCGGAAGCAATGCAGGCTTGCCCCGTCATTCGACAAAACCGCTGCGGCGTATATGACGTCGCGCACTCAAATCTAAGGTGATAGCAATGGCCTTCGATGGCTTCGAACTGCAAACGGTTCACATCGACGCGGGTGACATTCGGCTTCGCGTGGGGGGAAGCGGTCCCGCACTTCTTCTCTTGCACGGGCACCCGCGAACCCACATGACCTGGGGGAAAGTAGCCGATCTTCTCGCGTCATCGTTTACCGTTGCCTGCCCGGACGTCCCTGGCTTCGGCCAGTCCTACATACCGCCAGACGCACCTGACAGCCGCCACTCGTCCAAACAGGCGAAGGCAGCGGCTCTGGTGGAACTAATGCGACGGATGGGGCATGACGATTTCTTTCTGGTTGGACATGACCGTGGCAGCTTGACGGCCTTCCGGATTGCGATGAACCATTGGGAGGCGGTGCGGAAACTTATCGTCATAGACGGCCTACCGGTCCTCGAACATCTCGAGCGAGCCGACTGGAAATTCGCTCGAGACTGGTACCATTGGTTCTTCTTCGCACAGCCGGATAAGCCCGAGCGCGTAATCTCAGCCGATCCCAGCGCATGGTACGATAAGCTTTCGCCAGATCTCATGGGCCAAGAGGCATACGCTGATATTTACGAGGCCATCCACCGACCCCAAACCGTCCATGGGATGATCGAGGACTACCGCGCCGGCATTCGCATCGACCATATTCATGACAAGGCTGATCGCGACGCGGGTAGGAAGATCGGCTGTCCAATGCTCTGCCTCTGGTCGCTCCGGGATGATCTCGAACAGATCTACGGCGATCCGGTAGCGATCTTGAAGGACTGGGCGATCGACGTAAGCGGATTTGGCATCGATAGCGGGCACCACGTTGCGGAGGAAAACCCGGTGGCTCTGGCAAAAGCAATCGTCAATTTTCTAACGAAATAGTATCGATGTCCTTGCTGGCCCGGGTGAAGGCTCAGTCACGGCGGAACGCGTTCAAGCAGTCGGCCTATTCCGAACATCCGGCATCCAGTCTGCTGCCGCCCTTGCCGAGAACGAGGTTGGGCTCGCCGAAGTCGTCCCTTCGCGGTCAAGTTCTCTGTACGTCACGTTGCCGGCATGTCTGACTTTCCACTAAGCGGGCGACGTGCAGCCGACGTTGCCCGTTGAAGGATTTCAGCACGCTCCTAGATCTCATTGTTGAGAGGAGTTCGACATGGATGGACGGCAGGTCGAGCCGGTGGTCGCGGTGGTTTCCGAGGCTGTCCGGCGATGGTTCGAGTTCTACGAGGTCCCGCTCGACGAAAGAGCGTCCGACACGCTCTCCAGCGCGGCGATCAGTCTCTATGGTGACGGTTACCAGACAGTCGATGATATCGCTACCATGTTAATTGGGACATATGTCGGTCTCTGGGCTACGCGGATCAACGCCCCTACGTCGGAGGCTGTCCATTAGACTAAGCAATGCGGTCCACTTTCAGTGCCTGCCTAACGGCATCTTCAAACTGATCCGGCGTGCAAGGTTTCGATAGCCACACGCCTCACCGATGAGGGCGTGGTCGAAACTGACGACGAAGCCGAAGAGACGTCGCCCGCGACCGGGTCGTGCTCTTCCCGAAGGCCGTGTCTTAGTGTGGGGCTCCTAGAGGCGCTCCATAACCACCGCCCGAAGGACGATCTCCTCTTGACGGAAGCGAACCTCAAGGTCGGCACGGTAAGACGACCACCATGGACGGTCGAGATCGTCCACCATAACCTCGACGACAATGATGCGGTCCTCCTCGATGTCGCCGCCGTCCTCCCACAGACCTTCCGCAGGCGCGTTGACATGGAGGGTAATGCCGCCGAAGCGCTCGGTGAGTACTTTGCGCACGCTGTCGAGATTCGTTCGGTTCCGTCTTCCTCGGATGATCGGGAGAAGAATTTCGACAAGGTAAGGCATGGGACGCTCCAGCAGTGGACGTATGCCTTCAACATCTTTGAAGCAAACCTGTTCCTGCGCCATCGGAACTTCGAGGCGCCATTGCCTGTTATTGGGAGCCACCGCGACACACGAAGGAGATCAGATTGAATACGGCGAACCTCCAGCTCGAAGCCCTTATCATGGCCGTAGCGGCGATCTCGGACACTCTTGTCGTCAAAGGTGTCGTGACCCATCAGGAAATAGCCGCAGCGCTCGGCCAGGCAGAGCGCGCAGTCGATCGGGACGACGACCACGAGCTTTCCTGTTCGAACCGCGCCGCCACGCTCTTCCCGATCCGAGTACTCCTCCTGGCCAATGAAGCCGCCCAGCGCGGCAAGACGTTCACTTTCTCAGACTACGCAGAACTGGTCGGGAAGTTGACGTAATGCTTGCTTGGCCGGACGCCTTTGCCAGAGACTTGCCCTCCGACGGCACAACCCCATCTTTAACCGTGAACCAATGTCTGGAGGAAACACATGCCACCTCGTAAGCCCGGTAAATCTGCTCCGCTCGAAGCCACCGCTGCGAAGATCGCCAGTCCAGTACCGAAGGGCATCGTGGATACTGCGACGGGAGAGGTCGGCATCCCTGCTCAGCCCGATTATGATCCTCGCGAAGAACTCGGCGCCCTCCGCAGGCAGCTTGAAACGTTGCAGAAGCAGGTGTCGGATGCCGCCCAGACCATCAAGGGTGGCGCGCGTGAGACTGCGAGGCAGACGCAAGCGACGGTCAAGTTGTATCCTGTTTCGACGATGATCGCGGTCGCAGCCGCCGTCGGGGCGATCGCCTTTGCTATAGGAGGCTCCCGCTCGCCGCCGCCACGCTCGCGCTACGACCGCGCGCTCGACGAGATGCGCGATCTTTATGATAGGGTACGAGACCGGATCTAGGTCCTTTCGGGATTGCGCACAAGGCGATTCTCCGCCACGCTTGACTTGCAAGCGAGGGGAAAACGCATGCTCGAAATCATCATCAAGAATAGTCTCGACGTCGTCGATCGCACCGAACGCCTGATCGACGCGGCGAGGAGACTGCTGGCAGCAGGACTCGACGAGTTCGAGGCCTACAGTCTTCACGTTGAAATCGAAAAGTTGACGGACGTCGTCCTTGTGATGGACGAGGCTGCCCGGCTTCTCCGACGGACTTTCGAGCTTCGGCCACAAATTGGCCGCTACGCCATGGTGAATTTGACGGTTCACTGACGTGTCATCCTTTCGGATGAATGACTTCGATCATTCCCTTACGCTGGGAATTGCGTCAGGATAGGCTATAGCCGATGGGGCTATGGGACATGCCGAAATTCAAAACGGCTAGCGAGCCGTGCGTCATAACAGGGGTCGCAAGATGGAAGGCCAGCCGGGAAGCGACAACGGATTGATCAAATTGCTTCCAGAAGAAGACCGCCGATCTTTCGCCGAGCGCCTGGAAAGGGTGTTCCTACCTCGGGGTCATCAGATCGCGCAGGCGGGAGAGCCTCTGGAGTCAGTCTATTTTCTGTCATCGGGCATCGGTTCCGTTTTGGCTGTCTCGGATAGCGGCCTGAAAGCGGAGGCCGGCATGTTTGGGCGAGAAGGATTTGCGCCCACTGCGTCATCGGTGGGGGCAAATACCAACCCGTACGATATCGTGATCCAGGTTGAAGGATTTGCACATCGACTTCCGGTCGGGCTGTTTCAGGAAATCGTTGCCGACAATAGGGTTTTTGCAGACCTGTTGTCCCGCTACCTCTATGTCTTTGCAGCGCAGGTGGCCTATACCGCCCTTGCAAATGCAGCGTTCAAAATCGATCAACGTTTGGCGAGATGGCTCTTGATGTGCCACGATCGTCTTGTGGCGGACGATATGCCGATTACCCATCAGTTTATCTCCTTTATGCTGGCAGTCCGACGGCCAAGCGTGACCACCGCCTTGCATATGTTGGAGGGAGAGGGGCTAATTCGGTCGGACCGTGGACGCGTTGTTCTCAGAGACCGACCGGGACTGGAGGAATATTCCGCGGGGTCCTATGGGCAGCCTGAACACGAGTACCGGGTGTTGCTGCAAGCGCGCTACGCGCAGCCCTAGAGTAACCGACCTGCCACCATACGGCCCATCACCGCACATACGTGGCAGCTTCAGCGACTGACACTAAGGGCTGGATGGCCCCAATCTCCGGCAGGATCACGTCGTCCCCTGATGCCTTCTACGCATGAACCTACGGCAAAGAAGAGAGGGCTCCCCTCATCGCGGTTGTGCTTGGCAGGGACTGACGGTCGCCGCGCCGCCGCTGAGCGTGGCCACATCTGGCGCCGGTTTTGAAGCAGATCCGATATTTTCCCTGCTGATATTATCGGCGATTGTTTAACCCGACAGACGGTTTTTGAGTGTAGTCTGCCAAGGCGCGCGCCTATGCGGCGCGCGCGAGAGCTTTCATGCGGCAGCTGCATTGACCGCGGTTTCGGCGATCTCCGATAGTAGCTCGTCGGTCGACTCTTCTTCGTCGAGTGTCTGGCCGAGAAGCTCGGCAACCTCGTGCTGGCCGAGCGTCCTTGCCCAAGAAAGCATGGTGCCATAGCGGCTGATTTCGTAATGCTCAATCGCTTGGGCGCCGGCTAGAAGGCCGGGGTCAAGAGCGGCGGTTCCCTTAAACTCTTCCATCATCTCCTTCCCTTCCTCGATCATTCCGAGGATGGCGCTACAGGTTTTCTGCTTCGCTGGCTGGCCAATCAGTTCAAAGATCTGTTCCAAACGTTTGACCTGGCCCTCGGTTTGCTCCCAATGGGTCTGGAAAGCCTGCTTGAGGTCAGGAGACCGGGCCGCGTCTGCCATTTTCGGCAAGGCGGTTAGGATCTGGTTTTCCGCAAAGTAGATGTCCTTGAGGGTTTCGTAGAGAAGATCGCTGAGATTTTTCGGTTCGATAGACATGATGTTTCCTTTCCGGTGGTGATTAAAGCCGTTGGGTGGAAGTGTGTTCTTCGACAAACAAAGCGGGCTTGGTGCCGGCCGTGCCGCCGAACCATGCTGCGATTGCGCCGAGCATGAGCGCGAGGAAACCCAGAAGCGCACCCCGTGACACGACTTTCGTCGCCGTCTGGGCGGCGGCCAACGCCTGCTGCTTCGTCTGTTCGACCGAAGCTCTGTAGCTGGCCTCGTATTCATCCACCTTCGCCCGTGCCTGATCGACTGGGATGTTCTGGGCCTTGGCCAGGGCGTCGGCTGCACGTGTTTTGGCCTCGTCTATCTTCGACTGATCTCCGGTGGCAACCGCCGTCATGGCCGAGACCGCTGCAGTCTGCAGAGCTGCAGGATCGTTGCCTCCGCTGGCATTTCTGATCTGCTGTTCGATGGTTCCCATCGGGTCGGTTGCTGTGGCCAACGCCGGAGCGGCGGCGGTCGCAGCCGTAGCGACCGTCTGGCCCACTCCGCCGACGATACTCGACAGGCCGCTGAACGCACCGCCGACAAGCGATCCCACCGACGTTGTCAGAAGAAAGAGAATGACAAGCGTGGTCACGGCCCAGGACGTGACCCCGTGATAGCCGCCCGTGGATTTGCTTGGTCTGCCGGAAAGCCGCGCGGCAACATAGGCCCCGATGAAGGATGCGATGATGCCGGCGACGACAAACCAGAGGCCGCCGACAATCGAGAACGTGCTGGCCGCCGGATTGTCCGAGGTCGCCGGATCGAGGACAGCCGCGCCAATGCCAACGCCGAGCAGATTTAGAAGGAGCTGTGTGGCAAGAGCGAGAACGACACCGGCAAACACGGCTCCCCATGCAATCTGGTTGAATGATGTCATTAACAAAGGATCGTCAGTATGTGCGACATCGCCGGGTATTTGATTGGTGACAAGTTTTGCCATGGATTGAACTCCTTTGAGTTCCCGAGTGCGTGGTGACGCCGTACTCACGGGTCGAGGAATTGTTCCCGCAGAGCCAATTTATCTTGTGATACGCCGCCGCTTGATCGGGACCGCTGTACGCTGCGGTCGGCGCATGACGAGACGCTGGTCCCTTCGCGCAAAAGTCCAATCTCCCGTCCCGTTCTCATCGGGCGGCTCGCGACGGGATGTTACTTGGGGCTGACTCGATGGGTTGCGAAAGGCATCCCAGCCCGCGCCAATTGAATAGCGGTGGCAAGCGGTGCGTAGGCAGTTCGACCGGAAGCCGTGACCTCGGTCGAAAGAAGGCCATTTGCGCACTGGCGGCCATCGTCCCAACCTGGATGATCTACGATCGGATAGAGGCATAACCCCTCCAGCGGAACGCCAGACTGCATTGCAAGGGAAGCTTGGCCAACAACATATTCGAACCAAGTCGCGCGTCGCTCGTTCTCGATACCGGTCTCGGCGATGAGGATCGGCCTGCCGTATCGCGCGAAAGTCTCGCGCAAAATCTGATTGAGGGGCTTGTATAGCTCGTGCCCGATGTCGATCGGCGTGCCCCCATGAATCCACTGGTTGTTGAAGTAATAATTCACGCCGATGACGTCGAGATAGCGCTCGCTTCCCCCGATCTGTGGCCACAACCGACCGCTGATCAGGTCCCACGCCTGGTATTGAGATTGGCGGTGACCTTCGGCAATACCTCTGTCTTCGGGCCGTGAGGGATGCGCGGTGACATTGATCGCCGGCTCGCAATGAACGAAGCGCGCCCGCTGGTCCACTGCACTGATTTCGTCCATCGCAGCGATCGCGGCGCGCGCCAGCTGCACTTTCAGTTCGAAGCCCCGGCCATTGGCAAACGGATTCAGATAGCCGGCATCGCCGCCGGCCCAGGAGAAAAACGAGATCTCATTGACTGGGCAATAAAAGGGAACACTGTCGCACTCCTCGCGCACCAGCTTTGCGCAAGCGCCGGCGAAGGCGGCGAAGCGATCGACAAAACGCGGCGACCAGATGTCGAGATCGTCCGGCCAGCCATAATGCAACAGATCCCAGATGACCTGCATGCCGCTCACCGCGGCCGCCCGTATCATCGGTCGCACGCTCGACCAGTCATAGCCTCCCGGTTTCTCGATAAGGTGCCATCTAAAGCCGTCGCGCGCTGTGCGGATCCCCATGCCTAGAAGTTGCCAGTAGTCCTTTTCGGCGTAGCGATCGTGGCCGACGGCGGCAATCATGTCGAGACGGCGGCCCTTGGTCTCACCTTCCCGCGGCCGAAGCCGATGGGTCGAGCATTCGAAACCGCCCTGCAGAAAAGACCGGAACAGACCGGTCGGACCAGCCGCTTTGCCCTTGCCGCAGACATCCGCCAGCAGCTGCTCCCACTGCGGCAAAACGGCTTCGATTGAATAGGTGGTCTCCACCTTCCGCCGTAGTGCGGTCCCAATTGCATGTCGACGTCGCGTGTCACGCAACAGAGCCATCATCCGTGCGGCCACGGCGGCGGCATCCCGATAGGGGACAAACAGACCAGATACGTGGTCCTCAATCTGCTGCTTCGCGCCGTTGTCGGGCGTTGCGATCACCGGGAGGGCTGCTGCACCGGCTTCTGCAATGACATGCGGCATGCCTTCGCCGCTTGAAAGCCACGCAAAGATATCGAATGACGCCATGAGGGCAGGGATATCCTTCCGGTCGCCTAGAAACTGAAGCACACCGACGAGCCCGCGTTGGGCCGCCAAGGCCTCGAGTTGGATCGCATAGTCCGGCACGAAGGCGTCAGGCCCGCCAACAATCACGAACCTGGCATGCTTGGCTGCGACACCCACCAGAGCAGCGGCTTCGATAAAGTCCTCGACGTTCTTCTTGGGGTCGAGCCGGCCGACCCAGCCAATCAGGACCTCGTCCTCGGCAATCCCCAGGGCCCTACGGGTCGGTCCCCGCAATCTCGGATCGAACGCCGAGAGGTCGATCATCGAAGGAATCTCAAGCGCATCATGCTCGCGTCCCGGCATCCGCGATGCGGCTGCGTCGCGGATGGAACGGCATACGCCGACGTAGCGGGTCGTCAAATGTTTGGGGCCGGCCAGTGCTTCAGAAACGAGCCCGCCATGTTCGATCAGAGGCGGGCGAAGATGCAGGCGCTCCAACGCGGGATAGATATCCGCGACGTTCTGACAGGAGATGACGACGTCGTAGCTCGCGATTTTTCCGGCAAGGTAACTGACGGTGTCGTTAAACGACAAGTCGTAGGGCGCGGTGTCGACGTCGATCCCGAGCGAGCGAAGCTGGACATGGGTCTGCTCGGGCATACCGGGCTTTTTGAAGCAGGCCACGACGTCGACGCGGTACCGGCGGCGATTGAGGTGTTTGGCCAGCAGTCGCACTTCGGTCTCCTCCCCGCCGACGACCAGCCAAGCGAAGACGAAGAGGATCCGGATGGGCGTCGGTTCGATGGTCATTCGCCAACCTTGAAGACGACCTGCAGAAACTCCGGTCGGTTCTCGACCAGATCGGCGAGGAAGGAAGGTGCCTCGTCGATTGGAACGACGTGGGTAACCATGTGCTCACGGATCGTCGTTCCGTCTGAGGTGAGGAGGTCTACCGTCGCACGCGCAAGCCGGTGCCGATCCCAGAGTGGAGCGAGCCCGCGGGGAACGCGGTTGATTTGAGCGCACCGTATGTTCAGGCCATTGTGGTGGAATTCTTCGCCAAGTCGCAAGGCATCCGCTCCATGCTGGTAGAAGGCAAGGTCGATCACAGTACCCTGCGGCCGCAAAGCCTTGAGCGCCGTATGCAGGCTGCCGGCATGAGCTCGTGTCTGAAACGCGAGATCGGCACCGCGTCCCATCGTCCCGTCGTGCCAGCGTGCCTTGGCATGCTGCCAAGCCCGATCTTCCGTCATCGCGGTCAGCCCCATCGCCTCCGCCTTTTTCCGGCGAAAGTCGGAGGTGTCGGTGATCACCACGTCGGAGGCGCCAAGCATGCGGGCAAAGAGCGCCGTCATCAGACCGACGGTGCCGGCCCCGAGAACGATCACCGGACGACCGGCGACACCCGCGCCGAGTGCGGGGACATTCGCCCCGAACGTTTCCGCGTCGGCATGGAGGATCCCGTTGGCGGCGATCGGCCCCATCTGGGCGACGAAGATGCCGAGCAGGGGATCGAGCTCCGGGGGCATCTGCACCAAGAGATCGCGAAACGGGTCTGCCGTATGGCCGGTCTTATGACCATAACTCGCCGCGAGCACCGCGCCCTCGGAGAAACCGTGTGCACGCGACTGCGAAACACGCGCGACCTCCATGTAGCCGAGGAATGGAACGGGATAATGCAGATCGGGCTCGTCTTCGATAAAGACGCCGCGCCCGCCATCGAAGCGGGAACGGAAATAAGGATTGGTATGCTTCAGGAAGGTCAGTTCGGTGCCCGCGGACAGACCAGTGAATAGCGTGTCAAGCCGCAAGTGGCCATCGGCCGGCGGGCCTTCCTCATAGTCGAAGAAATAGGCCCGGCCCGGTGCCTCGACGCCAAGTGAGCGTATCTTGCGATGGCCTGGTGGAAGCCCCTGCGGCGCCGGCGCCGGCGGCCGCGGCTGCCGCTGCAGGGGCGCTGGTTGGGTCCGTCTAATCCCGGAGGGGTCGAGGTGCACGACCGACCCACTGCGGGCCGAGGACATCACGGCCAGGGCAAGCTGGTGGGTTGCTATAGCGTCGCCGTAGGGGCACCGGATGCGATTTTCACCACCGCGCACGGCATCGATAAAATCACGGTCCTCGCGCCAGACCGGATCACCGTCGGCGGTGCGCACGGGGCGTCCACGTCCGACATCGACCATGATCTCGCGGTCGGTCAGCTCGATTGCCAGCCTATCGGCAAAAATGTGCAGGCCGACCCGATGGCTCCAGCCGAGAAGGCAGGTGGAAGCTATATTGGCGACCACGCCCGTTTCAAAGGTGAGGCTCGCCGTCGTCACCGTCGGTACGTCCAGGCCTGGAAATTCCGGTCTGTCCTTATAGCCGGCGCGCCCGTAGACTTCGGTGACGTCTCCGATGAGCCACTTGGCGAGATCGAGGAGATGGGTTGCCTGTTCAACCATCTGACCGCCCGATTTGCCCTCTTTCCACCACCATTCCGGCGGGGGTGTCGAGTCGAGCCAGTAGCCTGACAGAAGCTGCGCGGGATTGTCTGCCAACAGGCTTTTGGCCTCATCAACGATATCAAGATAACGCCAATGATAGCCGACAGCCGTTACGAGATTAGCACTGGCCACGCCCGCAGCAATATCTTCGGCCTGCGCCAGGCCCAGCGACACCGGCTTTTCGACAAAAAACGGCATGTTGCGCTGGATGAGATCGCGCTCGGGCTCGCCATGGGCAAAAGGCGGAATGCAGATATAGACCGCATCAAGCTGTTGCGTATCGAGCATTTCGCGATGATGCGCGAACGATCTCGCACCGAAGCGCATCGCCGCCTCGTCGGCCCGGCCAAGATCGGGATCGGCAAATGCCACGAGTTCGACATCCTCGAAGCTCGCCAGAATGTCCAGGTGCCGGCGCGCGATACCGCCGACGCCGATGAAGCCCAGCCGTGTTTTTTCCATGGAAGTGTCCTTTTGTGTTTGGTTTCCTGGCTGGGTCAGGAATCGCTCGTAGACGGCCCCAGTCTCGGCAGCCATTCGAAAGACGGAAAAGTCCCGTTTGAAACGTTCAAGGCCGGCCCGGCCGCTTGCCGCCAGACGATCGGGATCGGCAAGCGCGTGATTGATGACTGCGGCAATCGCCGCTGGATTGCCCGGCTGGGTGAAATAAGGATGATCATCGCCGAGCGCCTCCACCGTCCCGCCAATGCGGGTTGCGATCACGGGCACGGCAAGCGACATGGCCTCGAGTACCGCCAGCGGAAGTCCCTCGAAGTGCGATGGAAGAATGAAGAGATCGGCAATTGCCATGACCTCGGCGACATCGGTCCTGTGACCTAGAAACTGGACGTGGTCGGCTAGGTCCAAATCCGTCACCAGGGCACGCACGCGCTCTTCTTCGGGGCCTGTCCCAACAAGAAGCAAGACAACCGAAGGATTGTCCTCCAAGACGGCCGGCAAGGCGCGCACCAGCGACGCCTGGTCTTTCTGCTCGGTGAAACGCGCGACCGTCAAAAGGACGGTCTTTCCGACAAGGCCGAGTTCCTGCGAAAAATCGGTGGCGGATCGCACGGGCAAAAGCGGAAAGATGCCGTTTCGAACGACCGTCAAACGCGAAGGCGCGACCCGTGCCTCACGGAAGCTTTGACGTGAGGCTTCGGAAACGACGATGATATGCGCCAATCTCTCGGTTTCGCGTCGATAACACTCGATTTGTTCCGGGTCATTGAGAAGATATGGGAGATGCTCGGTGCGTATGATCGAAATGGCGCGGGCATCGGCCGCCGCTGCCAGATCGTGCCCTTCCCATCCGATCCCTGCGTGGACGTGCAGGATATCGACGCTGGATCTCGACAACCACTCGTGAAACTCGTCTGTATCCCGGATCAGCTTGATTGCAAGTCCGCCGCGCGCCGCGCGCACCAACAAGCCCGTTGGATCCCCGGACATGACCGCGATGGTGACATTCCAGCGTTCGCTCAAACCGCGGCCGAGAGCAAGCATGTGTTCGCCCATCCCGGAAGGATCGAAGCTATCGGTTGCCAGAGTGACGTGGGGCTTTTTAGTCATGCTGGGCGCCGGCGAGGGTTCTGCTGGTCACTTGCCGATCCCGCAGGCGCCGGTATGTCGCTAGCGCCTGGGCGACGACCTGGTCCATGTTGTAATATCTGTACGTACCAAGCCGCCCGACAAAGGTGACGTCGTCGCGCGTACGCGCCAGGGTCTCGTATTGTTTGTAAAGCGCCTGGTTTTCCGGGCGTGGGATCGGATAGTAGGGCTCTCCCTCGGCGGTCGCATATTCATAGCTGATACTAGTCCTTGGATGGACCTGACCCGTCAGGTGCTTGTATTCCGTGACGCGCGTATGGGGCACATCCTCCGACGGGAAGTTTATGACGGCGACCGGCAACAGACGCCGCACATCAAGTGTTTCGTGGATGAACTTCAGACTGCGATAGGGCAGGCGCCCGAAGCAATGGCCGAAGTATTCGTCGATAGGACCCGTGAAGATCGTATGGTCAGCCAGGCCCTCACGCCTGAGATCGGCGAAATCCGTGCCGACCATCACCGTGATATTGTCGTGGTTCAGCATCCGTTCGAACAAGCGGGTGTAGCCGTCAAGCGGCATGGCTTGAAAGCGATCCAGGAAGTAACGATCATCGGTATTGGTCCGGGTCGGGATACGCGCCGTGACTGATCGGTCAAGTTCGGAGGGATCGAGCCCCCACTGTTTGCGAGTGTAGCCCTCGAAGAAGGTCCGATAGAGCTCCGCGCCAACCTGCGATATCACGACGTCCCGCGATGTCTTCACCGGATGGCAAGGCTCCGCACGGTCCGCCAAAAAACTCGCCGCCTCGGCGTCGCTGGTCAGATCGATCTGGTAGAGCGCATTCAGTGTCGTGCGATTGATGGGGATCGGAAGGCGCAGATCGCCGACCTGGGCAAGCACCCGATGTTCGTAGGGCCGCCATGCCGTAAAGCGGGAAAGGTAGGCAACGACATCCTCGCTGTTGGTATGGAAGATGTGCGGGCCATATTTGTGAACCAGGATCGCCACCTCATCATAGTGATCGTAGGTGTTGCCGCCGATATGGGGGCGCCTGTCGCAGACAAGGACCTTTTTGCCACCGTCGGCCGCGAGCCGCTCGGCAAGAACCGATCCGGCGAATCCGGCGCCGACGATCAGATAGTCGTAGGTATCCGAAGGTGGCCGGCGGGTGGTGCCGGCGCGAAATCTTTCAGGAAGGGTGGCCGAAACGATTTTTTGCGCTGCCGCCTGTTCGACAAGCGCGGACATTCTGCGAAAGGTACTGTCCCATGACGATTGCGCCAGAACCCCGTCCACCACGTCCAACCACGCCGTGTCGGAGCGGGATAACAAGAGTGCCGCGTCGCAGGCCTCGGCAAAGGCCTCGGTGCCGTTTGCCAAGAACACCCCCGGCACGTCGCCGTAACCGCGCACGACATCGACGATTTGGGTTCCAACCACCGGCCGGCCGGCGGCGAGATATTCGGGGGTCTTGGTGGGGCTGATGAAGCGCGTGGCCTCGTTTAGTGCGAACGGCATCAGCGCGGCCTGCCAGCTCGAAAGATAGGCCGGAAGATCGGCATAGGCCTTTTGCCCGAGATAATGGATGTTCACGCCTCGGGGTAGATCGTCCGGCGAAATCTTTACAATCGGCCCCAGGAATACGAAGGAAAGCTCCGGCCGGGCCGCCGCAACGCTTCCGATCAGGTCGAGGTCGAGCCTTTCGTCGATCACCCCATAGTATCCGAGACGAGGCTGAGGAATATCGGCCTGGTCGGCTGGAACGGGCAAAGAGGATCGAGCGGCGCGGAAGTGATGCGTATCGACGCCCGAGGGGAACGGATGGATGTTGTCGTGTTGGCCCCGTCTTGCCTCATAGAGGCTGAGACCGCCGGTAAAAACGACATCGGCGCAGGCCATCAGGGCCTGCTCGCGGGCCTTAAGATTGGCCGCGGCGAATTTGAAGTTCGCGAGTTCATCCATGCAATCATAGACAACCGCCACTGCGTCGACGTGCCGGGCAAAGTCAAACATCAGCGGCGTATAGAACCAAAGGATTGGACGTTTGCCGCCATGGAGCAAAATCAGCTCGTCCAGCAGTCTGCCAAGAGCGGTCTCTCGTTCGGCCTCGTTCCACCAATGTGGAATCCGTGGGCGGACCGCCTTGACGCTTGTTCCTTCGAAGGGATGGATCTCCAGATAGGCGAGATGATGGTCGGTGGGAATAAACTCCTCGAAATAGAAGACCGGCCGCTCACGCGAAAACCGTTCCATCAGATGTTGCGGCCTCTGGAGCACAAAGTCCCATCTTAAATGCGAAAAACAAATAAGCGGCGCGTGATCCAACAAGCTATTGTCGGACAATTGCGGGACGGAATTCAGCAGATTCATCGAGGACCTCGCAATCACAGTGATCCCGAACCAAGAATGGCTACGAATGTTCCCGGAGAGCGTTATTCGGCTGACCCGCCAATGAAGGGCCTCAGCTTTCGCAGACTGTGCGGCCACGTCCAGTTGGCCAGCACGACCTCGCGCGGCTTGAAGGTTCCGAGCCGGACCAGCATGTCGCGAATGCCGTCGTGAAACGTCTCGGGCGAGGCCGCTCGACCCGTCTCTGGGGTGATAAATTGCAACCCGCAGCGCAGCTGGCTGTTTGCCAGGACCGGTATTCCTGCCAACATGTATTCGGTCAGGATCGCCGGTGCCCCGTCATCGATGCCGCAGACCACGCCGATACGCGCTTGGTTCATCAGCCTGTTCACCTCCGCAAACGGCACGCCGGGTGGGTCGATGAAGTCGACATTAATGCCGAGTTCGCCGACCTCGCTTCGCAATGTGTCCATCATCTCGCCGTAGCCGCAGACGCAAAGGGCGCGCATCGTACGCGGAAGCTTGGCAAGCGCGTGAAACAGGATGTCGTGCCGCTTATAGGCTTGCGCGGCAGCAACGTAGATCACGTCGTAGGTCTTCGGCACGGCGATCGGCCTGAAGGTGAGTTCGGAGGCAAACTCGGGTCCAATCGGCATGATGATCGTCGGTATCGCCGGATGGCGCGAGCGCACCGCCTCCGACTGCCATTCGGAGCCGGTGAGAATGAGGTCGAAATGCCGGCCGACGTCAAAGGGGACGCGCAAGGCGGGTGCGTCGATCGAGTTATAGATCTTGAAACTACCGCGGCAAGCCAGCAACACGTCTTCACTCACACCGAGGCCCCAGACACAAAGGATCGACGGCGGCCCGAAGGCCGCAATGTGCCCCAGCATGTCGTTGGAAGAAAACGGCGGGTCCGACCCGTTTGCCTGAAATGCCCGGCGCATCAGGAATGGGCTGGCGCTAGGCTGTTCAATCGGCGGTGTCGCGCCGCGCCAATGTGTCCAGACCTCGGCGCAGTCCACAAGGCCGGCTTTGAGAACGGCAAGCGGCAACCGTTCGATATAGCCGCCGATCACCTGAAGGTTTTGGCCCCGCTCCGCGGGTTGAGGAGGAGGTCCCCGGTTGCCTGCGAGCCACTGTGCGCGAAACGACGCCGGGGTCCGAGGCTCTGAGTTTTCGCCATCGCCGTCCTGGAAGTCGCTGATGATGACTATTCGTCGTAGCGTTCTCGGCGCTGCTGGCAATAATGGCATGAAGGTCCCGCGGCATGATGTCTGCAGCCCGAACCATGCGATCGCACGTAATGTTCCCACCTTGTCGCACTGCTTCGCACCGCGCTCGAGGCAGAGCGGTCTACGCATCTCATTGTTGTGGGGCGATGGTTGCGGCTTTTCCTGCCGAGAGCAAATGCTCTCCTGTCGCTGCGGTTACGGCCGTCGTGTCCAGCGGGTTGGAAGGCCCGCATACACATTGTCTTGGAAGCCAAGCGCGTCATGGGAATGCTTCTTTGGCGAGTTTCCTCCTCGCCAGGCGGACGAGACGGGGATGGTGAACACAGCGATTTTGTGGTTTCTTGTTGTCGCCGGCGAATGACAATCGAGCGCCGATTGTGCCCGCACGCTCACCTTCACCCTGCATGTCATGACCATGGCGTTGCGATGTCAACCAATTCTCGCGGCTGCAGGCGTTACGGTGATTTCTTAGCAACTGACAATCAACCAAATCATCACTTAAAACCGCTGTCATCCGGCTGCAAAAGAACTCAGTTTCTCCAGAAGCGTTTCTGAAATCTCAAACTGACGGGCCGTTCCACGTCCCATCGAATTCTTGACGATCGTCTCGTCCAGCATCCCCCGTTTGACCAGGAGATCGACCGTCTCTTTAACGCCGCTGCGTGTCAGTGCGGTGATTTCCATGATGTTGGAAAGGGTTAACTTCTGATGTGCCTGGTTCATGCTGTAGAGGACCGTCATCATGCCGACCTGCTTCAGCCTTGCCTGAGGCGTCTCGTCTTCGAGCGGATGATCGAGGATTTCGTGCAGGATGAGACCTGAGAAAGCCAGGTTACGCCATTGGGTTGTGAGTGCTCTTGTCATGCTCTTTTACTGTGTTATATAAATCAGTATAAACGTCGTTACGGGCAAGCCACCTCTTCCGCAATGGGATGTCCTCTGGAGGGTCGTACTCATGAAAAACCTTCTGCTCAACGCGGTCGTTGCCGCCTGCTGCATATTGCCACCCTACCTTACTTCACCTGGCCAGGCGCAAGCAAATGAATGGGGCTGCGAGGTTATCCTGTGCCTTTCCAACCCTGGAGGTGCGACGCAGTTTGCGGCATGCCGCCCGCCGATCCAGAAGCTGTGGCGAGAGCTTGCCAAGGGACATTCGTTCCCGACATGCAGCGGCGTCGGCTTTACCAGTTCGCGCCCGGGCTATGAGCCCTATTACTGCGAAACGGGTTACCGGCTGGAAAGCGATTATGGTCCGCGTGGGCAGGAAACGACCTGCGTGTCGACGTCCCTCCAGCCGGTGAGCGACGCATACTGCCCCAATGTTGGAGAAGACTACAATTTCAAAAAGGATTCGGTGCGGTCACCACGCTGGCAGCGGGAGGATGGGCGCCGCCGGTGCATGGGCTATTCGACGGCTCGCCCGAACGTGCGCCCGCAGCCCCACTATGTCGATGTCACCATCGACGGCGCGGCAACGCAACGGGTCTGGTACTGATGGCCGTCACTTTCGTGGATCTCGTGCAGAACTGCGCACCTATGGTGGAGGTCAGAACGCTTGCCGCCGTCATCAGTCTCGAGAGCCGTTTCAAGCCCTTCGCCATTCGTATCAACAGTGGCCCGCCGCTTGAGCGTCAACCCGCGTCGAAAGCGGAAGCCATTGAGCTCGCGACCTCGCTTGCCGCTGATCATCAGGACATCCAGATCGGTCTTGGTGGTATCGGCATGGAAGAGTTGCGCAAGCTGAACCTTTCGATTTCGGATGCGTTCGATCCCTGCTTGAACCTCAAGGCCACGGCCACTCTGCTCAACAGCTATTATCGCCTCGCATTGCATGCCGGCGCCGATGCGACGCAGGCCGAGAAGGTCATGCTTCAATCCTATTATGGGCGGAACGATCCGTCGGTTGGCAAGATGGTCAAATATGACGAGCAGGTCCGCCGTGAAATGGTCCGCTTGCCTTCCAACCTGGCCTCTGTCGCTATCGGCGAACCGCGCGAAGACATCCCCCTTGATGAACCGGCAGACAGCCGGGAGGCGTCAGCAATCACGAAATCCATTCCGCAGCCCGATGAAGCCGCATCGTGGGACGTCTTCAATGCCCGGCGGCAGACCCAGGTTCTCGTATTTCAGAATGAACGATCGGAGCAAAGCCAATGATCTCAACAGCAACCCTTCGCCCTATCGCGGCTTCCGCGTTGATGGCAGTCGCCATGGTCGCCTGTCTAGCAGAACCGGCTTTTGCCCAGGCAGCCGGCGTCGAAACCGTCTTGCAGAACATCGTCGACATGCTGACCGGCAACATCGCCCGGCTGCTTGCTGTCATCGCCGTCATCATCATCTGCATCGCCTGGATGTTCGGCTACATGGATCTGCGCCGTGCCGGCTTCTGGATCATCGGTATCGGCGGGATTTTCGGGGCGACGGAACTCGTCAATACGATCGTCGGAAGCTGATGACATGGTGACCACTGCCGCCATCGAGGAAGACACCCTGTTCCTGGCCTGCACCCGCCCGGCAATGATCGCCGGCGTGACGATGGAGGCAATGGGCGTGAACGTCATGCTGACGACGATCCTTTACATCATCGCGGGATCGATCGCCTACGCACTGGTCGGCGTCGTCTTCCATTTCATATTCCGGACGCTCGTCAAGCACGACCACAACATGTTCGGGATCCTGATTGCGTGGATCGACACCCGCGGCCGGTCGCGCAACACCGCCTATTGGGGCGGCGCCACGCTCTCGCCGCTGACGCTCATCCGGCACTATGACGAAAGGGATCTGAGCCTTGCCTAGCATCGCAACGCTTCGCACACGCGAACTCGGCCCCGAAACCTTCATTCCACACGTCCGCCATGTCGACGAGACAACGATCGCGCTTACATCCAGGGCGCTGATGGTGATGCTCGCGCTCAATGGCGTATCCTTCGAAACCGATGATGTCCTGGACCTCAACAGCCTGCACCGCGACCTCAATACGCTCTACCGCAACATCGCCGATGAGCGCCTGGCGCTGTGGACACATGTCATTCGCCGTCGCGACAACGCCTATCCCGATGGAGAGTTCGCCAATCCTTTCTCGCAGGGGCTGAACGCAAAATACCGCGCACGCATGATCGATGAGGATCTGTTTCGAAACGATCTTTACCTCTCGCTCGTCTGGCATCCGGGCCGCGATCCCGCCGAAAAAGTCGCCAACCTTCTCTCACGCCTGCGCGAAGCGCGCCGCGCCGGCGTCGAAGTCGACGAGGATGGCTTGAAGCACCTTAAGGACAAGGTAGCCGACGTCACCGCGGGCCTGAAGCGCTTCGAGCCTCGAGTGCTCTGCCTTTACGAGCAGGACGGCATCCTCTTTTCCGAACAGAGCGAGGTGCTGCATCAGATCGTTGGCGGCCGGCGGGAGCGCGTCCCGTTGACGGAGGGCAGGATATCTTCGGCGATCTATTCGGATCGGGTAATCTTCGGGCGCGAAACCATCGAGATCCGTCATGAGGCCGATAGCCGCTATGCCGGCATCTTCGGGTTCAAGGAATATCCGGCGACGACCCGCGGTGGCATGCTCGACGGCATCCTGACAGCGCCCTTCGAGCTCATCCTGGCGCAGTCTTTCGCCTTCGTCTCGAAAGCCGATGCGCGCACGATTATGGGGCGCAAACAGAACCAGATGGTGAGCGCCGGCGACAAGGCGGCCTCGCAGATCGAAGAGCTCGGCAATGCCATGGACGATCTGGAGTCGAACCGCTTCGTGCTTGGCGAGCACCATCTGGCGCTGTCGGTCTTCGCGCCTTCGGTGAAGGAGCTTAGCGATCACATGGCCAAAGCACGGGCATACCTCACCAACGGCGGTGCGGTGGTCGCCCGCGAGGATCTCGGGCTCGAGGCGGCCTGGTGGGGGCAGTTGCCGGGCAACTTCCGCTATCGGGCACGGTCGGGCGCCATCACCTCGCGGAATTTCGCAGCACTCTCTCCCTATCATTCCTATCCGACAGGCAGGAAGGACGACAACGAATGGGGACCGGCCGTCGCCATGCTGAAGACCGCCTCCGGTTCACCCTTCTATTTCAACTTCCATCATAGCGACCTTGGCAACACCTTCGTCTGCGGACCATCCGGCACCGGCAAGACGGTGCTCTTGAACTTCATGCTCTCCCAGCTCGAAAAACATGATCCCCACATGGTCTTCTTCGACAAGGATCGCGGCGCCGACCTGTTCGTCCGGGCCGCGGGCGGCACTTATCTGCCGCTTCGAAACGGTGTTGCCACTGGTTGCGCCCCATTGCGGGCGCTGGCACTCACCCCGGAGAACAAGGTGTTCCTCGCCCGCTGGATCGGCCAGCTGGTCGGATCGGCGAAGCGCGAACAGACAGTCCCGGAGCTGCGCGACATCGCATCGGCCATTGACGGCCTGGCGGACCTTCCTGTCGAGCGCCGCTCCATCGGCGCCTTGCGCACCTTCCTCAACAACACCGATCCTGAAGGCATCGCCGCGCGGCTGAGGCGGTGGGAAAGGGGAGGGCCGCTCGGCTGGGTGTTCGACAACGAGACCGACGATATCGGGATCGGTGCAAAGTTCATCGGCTACGACATGAGCGATTTCCTCGATAACGAGGAAATTCGCGCTCCGCTGATGGCCTACCTGTTCTTCCGCATCGAGCAGCTGATCGACGGGCGGCGCATCATCATCGTCATCGACGAGTTCTGGAAGGCCCTGCAGGACGAAGGCTTTCGCGATCTCGCCCAGAACAAGCTGAAGACGATCCGCAAACAGAACGGGCTGATGTTGTTTGCGACCCAAAGCCCGCGCGATGCGATCGTCTCGCCGATCGCCCATACGATCATCGAGCAGTGCCCGACGCAGATCTTCCTACCCAATCCGCGCGGCGATCATGCCGATTACGTCGACGGGTTCAAACTGACGGAGCGCGAGTTCGAGCTTCTCTCCCGCGAGCTTCCGGTCGAAAGCCGCCGCTTCATCGTCAAGCAGGGGCACAACAGCGTCGTTGCCGAACTGAACCTCAGGGGTTTCGACGACGAGCTCGACATTCTCTCCGGCCGCACCGCCAGCGTCGAACTCGCCGAGGCGATCCGGAAGGAGGTCGGCGACCAGCTCGAAGACTGGCTACCGGTGTTTCAGCAAAGAAGGAGAACGGATTGATGCAAAGGGTCAGAATAAGATTTTATCTGGCGATGATGGCTGGACTGTTGCCGGTCGGAACGGCATTCGCACAGGGCATTCCGGTCATCGATGAGACGGCGATCGCCAAGCAGATCGAAAGCATCACCCAGCTGAAATCACAGCTCGATGCACTCAATCAACAGCTTCAGCAGGCCCAGCAGCTTTACGCATCGCTGAACAAGGTCACCAACATGGCCGATGTCGCCGGCCTGCTGAACGACCCTTCGATCCGGAAGGCGTTGCCGCAGAATTTTGATGCCATCGAAGGGCTGCTGAAAGGCTCGGGCAACGGGGTCTTCGGCACCTCCGCTTCGAAATTCCTTGAGAATAATTCCACCTATCGCACCGATGCCAATGACTTCTATGCGCAAGAACTGGCGCGCGCCCAGAACCGCAATGCCGGCCAGATGAGCCTCGGTCAGCAGATCTACGATGCCGCCACCAAGCGCATCGACGGCATCGATCAGCTGCGCCAGCAGATCTCCAGTGCCGCCGATGCCAAGGATATCGCCGATCTTCAGGCACGGCTGCAGGCCGAAACCGCATTCCTGCAGACCGACGTGCTGCGTATGCAGGCCCTGCAGATGGTCCAGCAGGCTGAGGTTCAGGTCGACGACCAGCGCAAGGCCGAGGATTGGCGCAAGCGCCTCGATGCCATGGGAGAGGCGCTCAAATGAAACATCTCCTGCTTGGCATCCTCGTGCTCACCCTTTCCGGCTGCTTCGGCGACGAAGACAGGATCTACACCGTCGACGAGCTGATGGCTGATGAGGTCCTGCTGGCGAAGATCACAAGTGAATGCCGCAACAACCCTGGCGCTTTGCGTCAGACGCCCAATTGTCAAAACGCCGCGGCGGCGGACTGGAAGCTGCGGCTTGAACGCATGAACAGGGCACTTGGAGGCTGAGCTATGTACCAGGTCTTCAGCTTCGTCGACGGCCAGTTCGAGGCGCCGCTGGAAAATTTCATCTCGTCGGGCACATCGAACATCGCCAGCTGGATCGGCGGCCCGGTTACCGCGGCGCTGACGCTCTACGTCGTGCTCTATGGTTACCTTGTCCTGCGGGGCTCGGTCCAGGAGCCCATTCTCGAATTCGCTTTTCGGGCGATGAAACTTGCCATCATCGTCATGCTGGTGCGCAACGCCAGCGAGTATCAGACCTACGTCACCAACATCTTCTTCGACACGCTGCCGCGCGAGATTTCGCAGGCGCTGAACTCGGGGACGGCGCCGAGTGCTTCCACATTCGACAGCCTGCTCGACAAGGGCCAGAAATGTGCTCAGGACATCTGGGCGCGCGCCACTTGGCCCGCCGACATCGTCAACGGCATCGGCGGAATGATGGCCATCGGCGCGAGCTTCACCGTGGCGGCGATCGGCTATATCGTCTCGCTCTATGCCAGGCTGGCGCTTGCTATCGTGCTGGCGATCGGCCCAATCTTCGTCGCGCTTGCAATGTTCCAGTCCACCCGTCGTTTCACCGAATCCTGGATTGGTCAGCTCGCCAATTTCGTCATTCTCCAGGTCCTGGTCGTCGCCATCGGTTCACTGCTGATCAGCTGTATCGACACGACCTTCACGGCAATCGAAAGCTACACGGATGTCATGATGCGTCCGGTCGCCCTTTGCGCCATCTGCCTGGCCGCTCTCTACGTTTTCTACCAGCTGCCCGGCATTGCCTCGGCGCTCGCGGCGGGCGGGGCGTCTTTGACCTACGGCTATGGTGCCAGCCGAGACGCCCATGAAAGCACCCTTGCCTGGGCCGCCTCGCATGGCACCAGAGCGGTTGGGCGGGGTGCCCGTTTCGTCAGCCGCCGCCTCAGATCTTGAGGGACCGGACGCTGCATTCTCCACGACAAACGTTTCAGAGGTTTGCATTTCAATGATCCGCATTATCATCTCGCTCCTCCTTGGGATGGAGCTCACTGGCTGCGCATCGAGGTCCCACCCTTTGCCCAGATGCGATGGCTATTCGCGCCGGCCGCTCAACCGCGCCATGTGGCAGTGGGAGGACAACAAGCCCGCCAAGAGCGGCAATGACGCAGTGCCGGCGACGGCGACCGGACAGGTGTCTTCCTATGGTGAAGAGCCGCTGACGGAGGAACCTGCCGCCTTCGCGCATTTCGACGTCGTCGGTTCCTATCGGTCATGCCGGGAGGGGTGAGATGGTGAATGAGGACAGTCTGAAGAGCTATTTCGACAAGGCGCGCCGCTTCGATCAGGATCGGCTTATCCAGGTGGAGCGGTCGGCGCGCATCGCATGGTCCATCGCGATCGCCGCAAGCGTGCTTGCCGCCACTTCGATCGTCGCGGTTGCCGGCCTCACGCCCTTGAAGACGGTCGAGCCGTTCGTGGTTCGGGTCGATAATTCGACCGGCATCGTCGACGTCGTCTCGGCACTGACTTCGACTGCCGGCAGCTATGACGAGGCGGTGACCAAGTATTTTGCCGCCAAGTATGTGCGTGCGCGGGAAGCCTATGTCTGGAGCGAGGCCGAGGAGAATTTTCGAACGGTCGCCCTGCTCTCGACCCAGCCGGAGCAGGCGCGTTTTGCAACGGTCTATCGGGGCAGCAACCCGGACTCGCCGCAAAATATCTATGGCCGCGGCACGACGTCACGCATCAACGTCGTCTCGATCTCGCTGATCAACGCGAATGTGGCTTCGGTTCGCTATACCAGGACTGTCACCCGCGGTGACGACGTCAGGACCACCCATTGGGTGGCGACGCTCACTTTCTCTTATGTCAACGCGCCGATGTCCTCAACCGACCGGCTGACCAATCCGCTTGGTTTCGCCGTCAGTGAATATCGCGCCGATCCGGAGGCCATCAATTGAAGCAGAGTTTCCTGGTCGCCCTTCTTGTTGCCGGCCTCTCCACGACGGCGTACGCACTCGATATTCCGCGCGGCGCATCGCAGGATAGCCGCATCCGTTTCGTCGACTACCAGCCCTATAACATCACGAAGATCGTCGGCACCTTGCGGTCTTCGGTGCAGATCGAGTTCGCCGCCGACGAGGAGATCGCCCACGTCGCGCTCGGCAACAGCGTCGCATGGGAAGTGGCGCCTGCCGGCAATATCCTGTTCCTGAAGCCCCGCGAAAACCAGCCCGTGACCAACATCTCGGTCGTCACGACCCGTCGAGACGGATCTACCCGCAGCTACCAGATGGAGCTGACGGTTCGCGATGGCACCGTCGAGGCCGGGCAGAACACCTACTTCTATGTGAAGTATCGCTATCCCGTCGACGAGGCCGAACGCCGCAGGCTCGATGCCGCTGCTCGTGCGCAAGCGGCTCAGGCCGGCGAAGCGGACAAGGTTCTTGCTCTTCACGAAGCCTATGGGCCACGCAACTGGCGCTATTCGGCGCAAGGGTCCGCGGCACTTGAACCGCAGGCAGTCTACGACAACGGCAAGGTCACCACCTTCGCCTTTGCCGGCAACCAGGAAATGCCGGCAATCTACATGGAAAATTCCGACGGCAGCGAGAGCCTGGTGCCGAAGTCGGTCGATAACAACCTGGTGCTGGTGCACGCGATCAGCCGCAAGTTCATCCTGCGCAGGGGAGGCGACGTGCTGTGCGTCTTCAACGAGGCCTTTGATCGGATCGGCATCAATCCAGACACCAATACGACCTCACCTTCGGTCGAGCGTGTTGTGAAGACCCAGGCTGCGACAGGACAATAGGAGGACGTCATGGCCGAGGAAGAGAGCACCCAAATTCCTGGTGAGCGCGCGCAAACGTCGACCGGCCGGAGCCTCGACACCAATCCGACGGTGAGACGTGGCGTGGTGGCGCTGGCAATCATCGCCTTCGTCGGCTTTGCGCTCTGGTCGATGCGCGGGCAGGATAAGCCCACCGACGCCGTCCAGCCCGAACGCGTCGTCATTCGCCAGACATCCGATTTCGAGCCGGCGAAGGAGCCGGTCCAACCCGTCACGACGCCGCCGGAATCAATCCTGCCGACGCCCGGAATGCCCGAGCAGGACGGCGAGGATGAGAAGCTTCTCGATGCTGCCCGCCGAGCGCCGGTCATCGCCTACAGTGGTGAAAAATCCCCCCAGCCCCATGCTCGAGACCAGGATCCCGGTGCCGATACCGCGTCGAACTACGTTCCATTCGGAAACAGCCCGAGCGGTCTCGGCGCGCAGGCGGAAAACGAGGACCAGCGCTTCAATCGCATGCTGGCGCCGACACAGCTGCAGGGCTCGCGTGCAGGAACCCTTGGCAATCGCGACTTCATCGTCGCCATGGGGACCTCCATTCCTTGCGTCCTGGAGACGGCGCTGTCCTCCGACCAGCCCGGGTTCACCAGCTGTGTCATCAACCGCGACATCCTGTCGGACAACGGCCGCGTCGTGCTGATGGAGAAGGGCACGCAGGTCGTCGGCGAATATCGTGGCGGCCTCCGCCGCGGTCAGAAACGGCTGTTTGTTCTCTGGAGCCGGGCAAAGACACCGACGGGAGTGATCATCACCCTGGCATCGCCGGCGACCGACGCCCTTGGGCGCGCCGGTGTCGACGGCTATGTCGATACCCATTGGTGGGAGCGTTTTGGAAGCGCAATCCTGTTATCGATCGTCGGCGATGTGACCTCCTATGCCAACAGCCAGCTGCAGGATAGCGATGTCGAGGCAGACAACACGACCAGCGCCGGCAAGCAGGCCGCGACCATCGCCGTCGAGCAGTCGATCAACATACCGCCGACGCTGTTGAAACATCAAGGAGAGCTGGTCTCGATCTTCGTGGCGCGTGATCTCGATTTCTCGGGCGTCTATCGGCTTCGCGTGAGCGAACCGCGCAATCGCATCTACGATCGGGCGGTACTTGGCGATTTCAGTCCAGCCTCGACCCTTGTCACGAAATAGCCCGGCAATGAGTGAGGGAGCCGACTCCGGCGTCGTGCGCGAACTGCTGGTACCACTGTCGCCCTTCCTGCGCGACAAGTCCCTCTACGAGATCATCGTCAACTGGCCAACCCAGGTGGTCACGGAGGGCACGACCGGCTGGCAAACCCACGATCTGCCGGAGCTATCGTTTGACAAGCTGATGCGCCTGGCGCGGGCTGTTGCCAGCTATTCCAACCAGTCGATCGACGAAACCGGGCCCATTCTTTCGGCAACGCTGCCGGGCGACGAGCGCATCCAGATCGTCATCCCACCCGCCACGACGAGGGGAACGGTCAGCATCACGATCAGAAAGCCCTCGTCGGTGTCGCTGAGCCTGAACGACCTCGATCAAGGCGGCTTGTTCGCCGATGTGGCAAGGGAGGAGGCGGGCATCCCACCAGTGGACCGTAGGCTCCTTGAACTCTATCGAAGAGGGTCATACCCCGCATTTCTTCGAGAGGCGGTCCATGCGCGCAAGAATATCATCATCTCCGGGGCGACGGGCTCGGGCAAAACGACCCTTTCAAAGGCGTTGATCCGCCATATCCCTTCGAGCGAGCGGATCATCTCCATCGAGGACACGCCGGAGCTCGTCATCCCGCAACCCAACCATGTCCGCCTCTTCTATTCGAAGGGCGGCCAGGGCCTGGCAAAGGTCGGGGCGAAAGATCTCCTTGAATCCTGCCTGCGCATGCGTCCGGATCGAATTCTTCTGCAGGAACTGCGCGACGGAACCGCGTTCTACTACATTCGCAACGTGAATTCAGGCCATCCGGGGTCGATCACCACCGTCCACGCCGACTCGGCCAGGCTGGCATTCGAACAGCTGGCACTGCTGGTGAAGGAATCCGACGGCGGGCGAGATCTGGAGCGAAACGACATACGCGAGATTCTGAAGATCGCGATCGACGTCATCGTCCAGTGCAAACGCATCGATGGTCGGTTTCGGGTGACTGAAATCTACTATCGGGGCGCTGAGGGAACCAAGACCGTCGATGTTGCTCGTGGCGATCGGCACGCTGGCTAACGGGGAAAGTCCTTGCGCCAACAATCACGTGGAGCTGGTCCGCCGAGCTGCAGGTCTAATGGTCTCGTTCTTTCGCCGTTGGGCGATCAGAATATTGCGGCGCGCAGAAGTTTCTTCTTCGGCGCTCGGCTTCAAACAGCCGCTTGTCGCCGGGCGGTCGCTCACTCCAAGCCGAGCGACTGTTTCAGCTCGTCGATTCTCTTGGACGCTTCCGCCTTGGTCAGATCGTCGGCATAGGCGTCTGGCTGGTGCGCCTGTTCGGATAAGGTCTTTAGATAGGACCGCTGCGCACCGGTCATCGGCTCATCGCCGCTGACCCAATCGTCGGGGTCCTTCTGTGTGTTTGACGATGTAGCGGTTTTCGGATTGTCGTTCATGATGGCCTCCTGAATTCGTTCTCTAAACGTTCCAGGCTGCGCGCCGGTTCCACTTCTCGATCGTGGCGTTGGACTCGATCGGCATCATCGGCTATTGGCTGGTGTGTTTGAGCTTTTCGAGATGCTCGCAGCAAACTGTCCGGACCAATTCCAGCAACATGGTTGTTCGCTCGTGAAGCCAGCCTAACGCCTCCTCGCTGATCTCGTAATGTTTCGAATAGCGCGCTTTCACATATGCTTCGTTCAATGTGTTGAACCAAGCACGTTCCCGGTGCTCATCACGCGGGAAGGCTTCGGCCAGCCGACGGTCCTGCTCCTCGGCGAGCGAGCGCAGGAATTTGATGTTATGCGATGGTTGGCCGTAATTGGTCAGAGTGAGCAGAACGCAAGAGTAGGCCTGTTCAAGCGATTGATGTAATGCGAAAGCAGCTCTCTTTCGCTGTTGCTTGGTGCGGGCGTATTCTGCCCAATCGGCGAACTCCTCAGCTGCTACGAACCGGTCCTCATAGTGTTCCTTTGCAAGTCGCAGCCGATCCACAGTCGAGAGTGGCTCGGGCTCCGGCAGGGGCTCATCGTCAAGTTCGTAGAGTACGATGCCTTCCTTGCGGATATCCGAGAAGAAGTATTGCCCTTCCTTTAGGTAGGTGTTCACCTCGCGACGGGAGTGGACGATGAAACTCACCGGCGTCTCGATTGACTTATCGTGGATCAGCCGATCGGCTGCCTTGTGCCAATATTCAGCGAACTCGCAGAGCTTGCGGTTGTTGACGATGATCAAGAGATCGAAGTCGGAGCGATACCCTTTCATCGTGAATGGTTCATCGACCCATCCACCCTTGGCGTAGGAGCCGAACAGGATGATCTTCAGGATCCTGCCGCGCTTTTTGAAATCAGCCGTGCCTTCCTTAAGCGCATCCTCGAATTCCTCATGGAGGATCTCGAGAACACGGCCGAGTTCTCGCTGCTTGCGAAGCGGCATATGTTCGAGCGACGATTTCATAAGCAATCGATAGGCGAAAGATCCTAACCCGTCTACTCGCAGTTTTGAGAGGGAATCTGGCGGTACAAATTGCCTCCAAGATCAATCGAAGCCCGCGAATACTGGGTTCCAGACAATCCTCGCACGCGTAGGAATGGAAACCTCGTCACTCGATGCATCGGTGCCAAAAATGTCGTTGCGCCTCTCAATAAGAGCTGATCAGACGCTGAATGTCTAGCCATCGATAACCAGTACTTATCGATGGTTAGAAACTGTGTTATGGTTAACGAAGAGTGAAGGAAGTTATGGCCAGTTTCAATTCCACAAAGCAGTACAATGGTAGTTATATCAATGAGATAAGCCGCACAACCGGCTGGAAATGAGCCGCAGATCCGGGGTAAGCGGGGCTGATTTGGTGGCCATGCCGACACAGTCAGCATGTCTGACCCAGAGCAGGGTGCTAGTTGCGCAAAGGATCGAGAGCGTTCAGGCGCGTGCTGCAACCATCGAGGCGAGGGGTGCCACAAGATGATCTTCGTCACCGATCCCCAGCCGATCGCCGAGATAGTGCCAGAACGACAGGCCGAGCTTTTGGCAGGTCTTCATCAGGCCGAGCATGCTGTCACGCGCCTGCTGACCGTTGCGACTGACCGTGCCGCCGGAAATCTTTCGCTTGATGACAAGTCCGCGCAGATCTCTTTCCGAGGCATTGGTATGGAGCGGGGTTTCAGGCCGCTCCAGAACCCGCAGCAGTTCGGCCTTGCGGCCTGAAGGCTCCGGGCTGCACGGGGATCAGGTCTTCGCTGATAGGCTTTCAGGGCCTTGTAAAAGTGCCAGACAAGCTCGCGCAGGGTGTCGACGTGTTTCACTTGGCCGGGCGTCGCCGGCATCAGCTTTGTGCAGCAAACGCTCGGCGTGGATCCAGCACAGCGCATGAGTGCCGACGCGGAATTGTCCGGCATCGTCGGACACGATCACCGCATTGCCGACCAGACCGTGATGGCGGATGGCGCCCCAGATGCCGGCCTCGGCAAACGGGCGGACTATGTCCTTGTCGAAGATGTCGATACCATTGGCGGCCAGATACTCGAGAAACGGAACCTGATTGGCAAACCGCCGCGGCTCACATGTCTTCAAATGCGCCAGAAGGGCGGGGTCCACCTGACGGGTTTCCAGAAAGGTGAAGGCGGCATCATTGAGAACATAGTCCTGATAGTTGCCGCGCAGCAGGGCCAGAAAGTTCAGCCGCGACTTCGACAGCGTCGTGCGGAAGGCGGTGAAATGTTCGCCGCCGATCTGTGTCGTATGGAAATTGCGGTTGGCATGACGGGCACCTGTGTCGTCGACGGTGACAAAGGGAGCCGAGACCAGGCCAGCATGCAGCACGGCGGCATCCTCGGCATGAAAGCCGTCCAGCCGCTCTGTCAAAACCGGATGACCTGGCGTTTGGTCGCGATCATCGCTAGCGATGACGCTGTAATTTCGACACCGACATCGTTCAGCAAGGTCGTCAGTCGCTGCGTTGTGACTTGCCCATGGCTATGAAGCATCAGGCAGAAGCGACGCAGACTGGCGGGTAGCCGCCCTTTATCCCTGCTGGCAGCGGCGCAATGATCGTGCGTCCTTCCGGTGTCACCCAGCATTCGCGGCGATAGCGCACCACTTCAGCCCGCACGACCAGATCACGGACCATGCATTCCTTGTAGCCTTTAAACCGCGATCCAGGTGGGGCTCTGGCAGGCAGCACCTCTTCGCGCGTGGCGCTCCCCGTATCGCCCTTCGGCCCGCGACGCCGGGCAGGCTTTCGGCTGCCGGCAACCGCCTTGGCGCTCGTTGCCTGGTCCATACCCGAGGGTGTGAACGGTGGGCGTGGCGGCAGGTTTTTAAGTCGCGCAATCTCGTCGCGCAGAAGCTGGTTATCGACCTTCAGCCGGGTGTTCTCGATCCTCAGCCGATCGTTTTCTTGACGAAGCTTTCGGTTGTCAGCCTCGAGCGCCTCAATCCGGATCTCTGCCCGATCGGCCCGCGCCACAAGTCCCGTTACCAATTCCCGCAGCGCCTTCAGCGACAGCGTATCGGCATGCTCGGCCATGGGGAGGCGGCGCTTCGTCATAAAGGAAGTGAATCTGGAGGGTTCTGTGAGGTCCGGGCGCTGGGCATGCGGCATTCACTGATCGGACCTCATTGAAGCCGGATTGAGCGAAGGCGCGGGTTGTTTGGCACTATGGGGATTTCGCCGAAGCGGTGGA
>NZ_LWBS01000438.1 GCF_001652265.1 Rhizobium leguminosarum | reverse complement strand
CGAGAAGGCGGGTTTTATATCTCGCGTGCCAGGCGCCGCACGCAGCATCCAACTTCTCATCCCACCAGAAGCCCTACCAATTCTACGATAAGACAAACCGTCATAATCTCTGTGGCGTGGTACTAGTACATGTCGCCCGAAAGTGTGCAGCGGTTTTGGGAGAACGACATGCACAAAAGGAAACATTGAAAGACGCCGCATCGATCAGGTCGATGCGACGTCTTTCTATTTCGCAAGCTTGCCGATCGCCTCGATCTCGTTCGTCCATATGCCCGCCGCATAGTTCGGCGGCAGCCGCGCGAGTTGCGAGGGGTCGTAGATGCCGGTGGAGAAATCGCTACCTCGATAGGGACCGAGCACGAAGACCTCGGTCCCGGCATCCTGCATCCGGTTGAGAAAACGGTCCGGCCAGCCCCAGAGCCACGGCGCGATATTGATCGGCACCAGCATCATCGCATGTTTGCATTCGGCCGGCAGCAGGCCGGTCCAACCATAGCTGATATAGCCGAACAGGCAGCCCTTCAGGCTCTTGCGCGAGGCGGTCCTGATATCGGGTGCCAGCTGGCTGAGCACGTCGATCGGCTCGTCACCGCCATAGACGATGATTTCGGCTCGTCTTTCTCGGGAAAGTCCATTGAGCACGGCGGCGAGCTTTTCGCCCTCGGAGGGTTCGCGGCTCTTGACGTTGATCAGGAAGCGCCGATCCGGAAAGGTCGAGAATACCTCGGCAAGGGTTGGCATCATGCCGACGCCCCGGCCGCGAAAGGGAAAAGTCTTGCCGCCATCGGCGGTATAGACATAGCCGATGTCGAGCCTCTTCATATCAGCCATCGAATGCTCGCGGGTGACGCCATGCCCGTCGGTGCGGCAATCGAGCGTCCAGTCGTGAAAAACTGCGAACTGCCCGTCCGTCGTCGGATGCACGTCGATCTCGATGATATCGGCGCCGGCCGCAAAGCCTGCCTGCATCGACGGAAGTGTGTTTTCGAGATAGTCGTGTTTTGGCGTCAGCATGCGGCTCGCCGTGCAGGTGTCGTTCTTGAGATCCGTTTCGTCGAACCGCTGGGCAATGCCGCGATGCGCAAGCAGCACCGGTTTTCCCGGCCGATGTTGCGCCAGCAGGCTGGTATTGTTGAGGTAAATGCCCGCCGCGGCGACGGCGATTGCCGCCGCACTATAGAAAAACTTCCTGCCCAACGCCGATCCTCCTGGTTGCATCGCAAGGGCTAGAATGCGAGTCTGGTTGTTCTTCGGCTGTTTTCCGGCTTTTCTATGCTTTGGCAACAATGAGTCTGATCGCTATGGAATTTGACGACGACGACCTCATCCATTTCGAAGCGCACGGCGCCGCCCCGTTGCCGCCGGCAGCGGTCGACGGTCATGTCGCGCATGACGGCGCCCGCATCTGGTATGCGAGTTACGGCGCTGGCCCTCCTGTCATCCTGCTGCATGGTGGCCTCGGCAACAGCGGCAACTGGGGCTATCAGGTCCCGGCTCTCTTGCGCAGCGGCCGCCGTGTCGTGCTGATCGACAGCCGCGGCCATGGAAGAAGCAGCCGCGATGACCGTCCCTATACTTATGAGCTGATGGCTTCAGATGTGCTCGCCGTCATGGATGAGCTGCATCTCGACAAGGCGGTGATCGTCGGCTGGAGCGACGGCGCCTGCATCGCTCTGATCCTCGCCATGACGGCGCCGTCCCGTGTCGAGGGCGTCTTCTTCTTCGCCTGCAACATGGATCCGAGCGGCACGCGGGAATTCGTCCCGACCCCGGTCATCGACCGTTGCTTCAGCCGCCATGCCAGGGATTATGCAACATTGTCCGCCACTCCGGACGATTTCAATCCCTTCGTTGAGGCGGTCAGCCTGATGATGCGGACGGAGCCGAACTATCAGGCCGCCGACTTGGGCCTGATCCGCGTGCCGGTGGCGATCGTCCTCGGCGAGCACGACGAATTCATCAAGCCCGACCATGCCGAATATCTTGCCCGCAGCATTCCGAACGCCGAGATGATCTATCTCAAAGGCGTCAGCCATTTCGCGCCCCTGCAGCGGCCGGCTGAGTTCAACGCGGCGGTGGTCAGCTTTCTCGACGGGGTAGCAATTCCAGCAAAAGTGCGCGGCGGTTTTGCGTCCGGAATTGCGCAAAAACAAAAGGACATTTCATGACGATCGCGGACCTTGAGCCGCCGTCCATTCCACGGTCCCTTCCTCCCGCCCTCTGGCCTCGCGTCCATTTCCCGCTATCTCTAGTTTTATGAGACCTGATGCGCTGCTTTATCCCGCCCCGGAGGGGCTCTATTGCCCGGAAGGCGGCTTTTATGTCGATCCGGTGCGGCCGGTCGAGCAGGCGCTCGTCACTCATGGCCATTCGGATCACGCCCGCCCGGGCCATGTGAATGTGCTTGCCACCCGCCAGACGCTCGACATCATGCGCCTGCGTTACGGCGACGGTTTCTGCGCCAGCGAGCAGGCCGCCGTCTTCGGCGAGGAACTGCTGGTCAACGGCGTCAAGGTGACCTTTCATCCGGCCGGCCATGTGCTCGGCTCCGCCCAGATCGCCATCGAGAAGAACGGCACCCGGATCGTCGTCTCCGGCGACTACAAACGCCGCCCGGACCCGACCTGCGCCGCCTATGTGCCGGTTGCCTGCGATGTCTTCATCACCGAGGCGACCTTCGGCCTGCCGGTCTTCCATCATCCCGATCCGATGGAGGAGACGGCCAAGCTGCTGGCATCGCTCAGGCAATTTCCCGAGCGCACCCATCTCGTCGGCGCCTATGCGCTCGGCAAGGCCCAGCGCGTCATCCGGCTGCTGCGTGATGCCGGTTATGCCGAACCGATCTATATCCACGGCGCCATGGAAAAACTCTGCGACTATTATATCGAGCAGGGCATCGATCTCGGCGAGCTGCTGCCGGCGACGATCGAAAGCCGTGACAAGTCCGCCTTCAAGGGGGCGGTCGTCGTCGGCCCGTCATCGGCCTTTGCCGATCGCTGGGCCCGGCGCTTCAACGAGCCGCTGCCGGCCTTCGCCTCCGGCTGGATGATGGTGCGCCAGCGCGCCAAGCAGCTCGGCGTCGAACTGCCGCTCGTCATCTCCGATCATTGCGACTGGCCGGAACTGACGGAAACCATCCGGGAATTGCACCCGGCCGAGGTCTGGGTGACGCATGGCCGCGAGGAGGCCCTGGTGCGCTGGTGCCAATTGCAGGGAATCAAGGCGAAACCGCTGCATCTGGTGGGTTACGAGGACGAGGGCGATTGAGGATGGAGTTTCTTGCTGAAAACCCCTCCCCAACCCCTCCCCACAAGGGGGAGGGGCTAAGCCGTTGCACCGCCTCGCAAACCAACAAGCCGGCCACATGCTCTGCGTTGGACGATGAATGCGGGGAGGGCTGCGCGTTAAGTCCCTCCCCCTTGTGGGGAGGGGTTGGGGAGGGGTCTTCCTCAAGAGTCGGGAGGCGCCCATGAAAGCCTTCGCCGATCTCCTCGACCGCCTGGTGCTCACCCCCAGCCGCAACGGCAAGCTGAAGCTGCTGACCGACTATTTCCGCGACACGCCCGATCCGGACCGCGGCTATGGCCTTGCCGCCATCGCCGGCACGCTGGAGGTGCGCAACGTCAAGCCTGCCATGCTGCGCGAGTTGGTGCTGGAGCGCATAGACGAGGTGCTGTTCCGCTATTCCTATGACTATGTCGGTGATCTCGCCGAAACCATTTCGCTCGTATGGGACAATGAGAGGGATATAGACCGCGCAGCACTCGCCCAGCCGCGTCTCGGCGAGGTCGTTACCGGCATGAATGCGCTCGGCCGTACCGAAGTGCGCAGCTTCGTCCGCGACCTGCTCGACCGGCTGGATTCCTCCGGCCGTTTCGCCTTCATCAAGCTGGCGACCGGCGCCATGCGCATCGGCGTTTCCGCCCGCCTTGCCAAGCAGGCGCTGGCCGATCTCGGCGATAAGGACGTCACCGAGATCGAAACCCTCTGGCATGGCCTGCAGCCGCCTTATCAGACATTGTTCGAATGGCTGGCAGGTGGCGGCGAAAAACCGGTGCTGGCGACACCGGCGATCTTCCACTCCGTCATGCTCGCCAATGCGGTGGAGGAGGGCGACCTTACCGGCCTTGATCCGGCCCACTACGCCGCCGAATGGAAATGGGACGGTATCCGCGTCCAGCTCTCCCGCTCCGGCGACAGGCGCAAGATCTATTCCCGCTCCGGCGACGACATTTCAGGCGCCTTTCCCGATGTTCTCGACGCGATCAATTTTTCCGGTGTCGTGGACGGCGAACTGCTGGTCGGCGGCACTGCCCGCTCCAACAGCCCGACCCGCACCTTCTCCGACCTGCAGCAGCGCCTGAACCGCAAGACGGTGACAACAAGGATGCTTGGCGATTATCCCGCCTTCATCCGCGCCTATGACTTGCTCTTCGACGATGAGGAGGATGTTCGCGGCCGTACCTATCTCGATCGCCGCGACCGGCTGACCGGGATCATCGACCGCGCCCCCCATGACCGTTTCGATCTCTCGCCGCTCGTGCCGTTCTCGTCGTGGGAAGAGCTCGACGTTCTGCGCGCCGCCCCGCCCGATCCCGTCATCGAAGGCGTGATGATCAAGCGCCGCGACAGCGTCTATCAGGCCGGGCGCATGAAGGGCCCCTGGTTCAAGTGGAAGCGCAACCCCTATAATGTCGATGCGGTGCTGATGTATGCCCAGCGCGGCCACGGCAAGCGCTCCAGTTACTATTCCGATTTCACCTTCGGCGTCTGGGCCGATGACGAGGACGGCGAACAGCTGGTGCCTGTGGGAAAGGCCTATTTCGGCTTCACCGATGCCGAACTCGAGGTGCTCGACAAGTTCGTGCGTGACAATACCACCGAGCGCTTCGGCCCGGTGCGGGCCGTGCGCGCCGACAAGGATTTCGGCTTCGTCGTCGAAGTGGCCTTCGAGGGCATCAACCGCTCGACCCGGCACAAGTCGGGGGTCGCCATGCGCTTCCCCCGCATCGCCCGCCTTCGCCCCGACAAACCCTCCTACGAGGCAGACCGGCTGCGCACGCTGATCGCCATGATCGAGGCCAAGCCGGCGTGATGCTGCGCAAAATGACGCAGGGCAATATTTTCAACACGATGTGTATTGGCGGCAGCGATCTTCCGGTGCAGATTTTCCAGAGCATGATGCCGAAAAGCGTAAGCGGTTTTCGGACGACATCATGCTCATTTAGAATGGCCGGGGAAATGATGGATGCTGCGTTATGAGCTCGCGTGAACAAAATTCCTTTTTCCATCAACGCCGTGCCGTTCTGGCGGGTCTTGCCGGTGCACTTGTCCTGCCGCGCATGGCGGCAGCTTTCGATGTCCCGGATGAGCCGCGCCTTGCCAAGCACGACTACGCCATGGTCCGCCACCATTTCCGCACCAAGCTGTTGCAGAAGGGCCCGGCGCCCGACAAATACGAATCGCTGAATGCGCCTGCCGATGCCGACAAGATCTTCTACCGTTCCGGTTACGGCGAGCTGGAACTGGCGGCCTGGGTCTCGAAATACAAGCGCGAGCGCGCCGCCAAGCCTGCCGTGCTCTTCCTGCATGGCGGCAATGCCATGGGCATTGGCCACTGGCAGCTGATGAAACCCTATATGGATGCCGGTTATGTCGTGATGATGCCGTCGCTGCGCGGCGAAAACGGCCAGATGGGCAATTTCTCCGGCTTTTACGACGAGGTCGACGACGTGCTCGCTGCCACCGAGCGCCTGGCGCATCTGCCGGGTGTCGATCCCGAACGCCTCTTCATCGCCGGCCATAGCATCGGCGGCACGCTGACCATGCTGACGGCGATGACCACCCACAAATTCCGCGCCGCCGCGCCGATTTCGGGCAACCCCGACGCCTTCCGCTTCTTCAACCGCTATCCGCAGGATATCCGCTTCGACGACAGCAATACGCATGAATTCGAGGTGCGTTCGGCGCTGTGCTACGCCCACAGCTTCAAATGTCCGGTCCGCGTCGTCCACGGTACGGAGGAGCCGCATTTCAACGATCGCGCCGATCTGCTTGCCCGCCGCGCCCGCGGCGCCGGCGTTCAGATCGAGACTGAAACCGTCGCCGGCAACCACACATCGGCGCTGCCGACCGAGATCGAACAGAGCATCCGCTTTTTCCATGGGGTGGCGGCCTGAATTTCCAGCCGCTTCAAATAGAGGACCATTGGCCCTATATTGCTGGAATGACGACGAACGCTAAGAGCATGCCAGCGAGCATGATTGTGCCGAACGACTTCCCCGAGCTGAAATCGCTCTCATGAAATCGTTATCCTGCGCGCGCCATGCCTGCCTGCGAGGCCTTCGCGCTTTATGAACGCAACTGGCGTTTCGTCGATACCGGCAGGCTGACCGAGCGGGAGATGCAACAGATCCGCGATCTGGCCGCCACCTATGGTAACGGCGTCCTGCTCGTTTCCTGATTTTCCGTTTCTTTATCCTTCGCGTTTAGGCTTGGGCGGAAATCGGGTGGCCACCATGGAATTCAGACGTCTGGAACATCGCACCATCGCCGCGGCCCTTCGGCTGATGGAGACTGATTTTCTTCTGGCCAACAAGTGTTGGTTTGCCGGCGGAATCGCCATTGTCATGCATCTCGACGAATACCGACTGTCGCTCGCTGTCGATTTTCTCTGTGCGGATGGCGAGCGATATCGCGCCTTGCGACTTCAGGACAGACCGATACGGCATCCGCACGGTCCTTACCCTCGACGGGCAGCCGATTCGCTTCGAAATCGTGCGCGAGGCGCGCAAGATCGGTTGGGTCCTCGCCAGACTTGAGGACGAGACTGAATTGAGACATGCCGCAAGCGTTCTGCAGATGGACGGCGACCTTGCCGTGCGGGCGATCGCTGCGCTTCGCGGCGAAGCCCGACGGCTCTGGTCGTCTTAGCCCCGGCTTTCCCACCTCAACTCCAGCCTCGCGCCAGCCGCGGATGCCATCATTCCGGCAGATATCGCTGTCTCGCCGATCGTTGATAAGGGTGGTTCCATGAATTTACTGCGCCGGGTCTTCCCGCTTGCCGGGCTCGTGATTGCAGTTGCGTCGCTGAGCGGCTGCAACATCCTCATTCCCGATGTCGCCGCCGATTCGCCCGCCCGCTTCGTCCAGGAAACATCGCCGGTCTTCTATCAGCCGCCCGGCGTCGATCCGCGCCGGGTGCGGCCGATCCCCGATCAGCCGGTGCCGCAGACGCGCGAACTCTATCAGACCCAGTTCAACCAGACCTATGGCCTGCCGGTTACCAATCCCGTGCATATGGCGATGTATGGTGAGCTTCGTGACGACGATTTCACCCTGCCGGCAATCCCGGTCAGTCGCGTGCAGCCGCAGTTCCTGCGCCAGGAGGTCGATTATCAGACGGCCGAGCGTCCCGGCACTGTGGTCGTCGATACCAAGGCGCATTTCCTCTATTTCGTCGAGGGCAACGGCAAGGCGATGCGCTACGGCGTCGGCCTCGGCCGCGACGGTTACGCCTGGTCGGGCCGCGGCGTCATCCAGTGGAAACAGAAATGGCCGCGCTGGACACCGTCGGTCGAAATGGTTTCGCGCCAGCCTGAGGTTCGTCCCTTCGGGGCGGAGAATGGCGGCATGAATCCGGGGCTGATGAACCCGCTCGGCGCGCGCGCCATGTATATCTTCAAGGACGGGCAGGATACGCTCTACCGCGTCCACGGCACCCCCGACTGGCAGTCGATCGGCAAGGCCACCTCGTCGGGGTGCGTACGCATGCTGAACCAGGATGTCATCGATCTTTATAACCGCATTCCTGCCAGGGCCGAGATCGTTGTGATGTAGCGCTGCAACAGCGCAGCCCATATCGTCCGCTCCGGGTCGGACACGTCTGCGTGAAGCTATGGTTTATTTAGCGCAAGCCGATAGATTTCCTATTGTCGTTACCGGCATTGGACGAATCATCGGTTTGTTCCGCTTCCCGCATCAAAGGAAATCAGTCCCGCGTCATGAGCTTCGATAGACATCTTTCCCGCCGTAGCTTTCTTTCCTTTTCGGCGTTGACCGCAGCCTCCGCGCTTACCGGCTGCGCCTCCTCGGCCAACACCGTGACATCAGGCGATCAAACGATCATTTACCGTTCGCCCTTGCGCCTGTTCCAGTCGCCGGAAACGTCGAGCGTACCGAGCGGGGCCGAGCTTGCCGTCATGTATGGCCCCGTCGAGGACGGCGGGTTTCTCATTCCCGCTGTTCCCTACGAACAGATCGATCCACGCTATTATCGCCAGCGCGTCGTCGATCCTACCGGCCAGGCCCCCGGCACCATCGTCGTCGATACGCCGTCACGCTTCCTCTATCTCGTCCAGGGCGACGGCATGGCAATGCGTTACGGCGTCGGCATCGGCCGCGAGGGTTTCGCCTGGCAGGGGTCGGGCGTCATCCAGTGGCGTCAGAGATGGCCGCGCTGGAAGCCGCCGAACGAGATGGTCGCTCGCCAGCCGGAACTCGTCAAATATTCGATCGACAACGGCGGCATGGAGCCGGGTCTGAAGAACCCGCTCGGCGCCCGCGCGCTCTATATCTTCTCGAATGGAGAGGACACGCTCTACCGCCTGCACGGCAATCCGGACTGGCGCTCGATCGGCAAGGCCGTCTCTTCGGGCTGCGTGCGGCTGCTCAACCAGGATATCATCGATCTCTACGACCGCGTTCCGACAAAGGCGCCGATCGTCGTCTGGCAGTAGTTTTCACCGAGGCGGTCGCAATCCGGCCGCCTCGGACCAATCCCTTTTCCCGGGCAAGCAGGTGCTTTGCCCCCGGGCAAGAGCTTCATTTTGCGCCTGCAAGAGAATTATTTTCCGAAATACCATTGCTTAATTCGGTAAATATCCTACATGGTGCGTATCGAATTGCTTGCGACCTTTGTCCACGCGCTTGAGCGCTCCGTCAGATATCCTCTCAACATCGATACGGCTTGTCGGGGATTATTCCGCAGGCGAACACAAACGGTTGAAAAGGAGATCGTTATGAATTCAGGCGTCGTCAAGTGGTTCAATGGCACCAAGGGTTTTGGCTTCATTCAGCCCGATGATGGTTCTACGGACGTTTTTGTCCATATCTCAGCGGTTGAACGCGCCGGAATGCGCGAACTCGTTGAAGGTCAGAAGATCCGCTACGATCTCGTCCGCGACAAGAAGTCCGGCAAGAATTCGGCTGACAATCTTCAGGCCGCATAATTTGTCATTCGCCTACGCTGACCACGGATGTACTGGCAGCGGGCTGACCAAACTGGCAGCGGGCTGAGTGACTGGAAGAGGTCGGGTTCGAGCCCGGCCTTTTTGCTTTGCGCAGGCCTTGTGAGCGACAGATTGAGCAGCCGAAGAGTCGAAGGAACGCTGAAATGGGCAGACAAAACTATAAAGTCGGCGACATGATCGTGCTGAAATCCGGCCTCACCCGCACGGCGAAAGCCGATAAGCGGTGCCGGATCTCCAGCATCCTGCCCAACGACCATGGGCATGTGCAATATCGCGTCCAGTTCGACGCAGAGAATTTCGAGCGCCGCATCACTGAGGCCGACATCGATACCGGTGAAACTCCGTCGAGGGCTTCCCCCGAGGCGGCGGCCAAGTCCGACGGCGCCGAGCCCTGGCTGAAGTTTTCGAGCATCAAAATCGGGAAGTAGTCCCGCGTTTTTATTTTGGACAGTGCGGCGGCCGCCGCGACAGGAAGGATATCGTTTTGCAGGTACTTGTCAGAGATAACAATGTCGATCAGGCGCTCCGCGTGCTCAAGAAAAAGATGCAGCGGGAAGGCCTGTTCCGGGAAATGAAGGCGCGCAGCGCCTTTGAGAAGCCGTCCGAGAAGCGCGCCCGTGAAAAGGCCGAGGCCATTCGCCGCCAGCGCAAGCTCGCCCGCAAGAAGCTGCAGCGCGAAGGTCTGCTGCCGGCACCGAAGAAGGTTCTCCGCCCGACCCGCTAATCCCGGCCGTGGCATCACGGCCCCACCGTGCAATCACGGTTCAGCCGTGAATCATGGTTTCTGCCGTCGAGCCATGGCTTACAGCGCCGCGCGTCTTTTCAGGCGCGCAAAGGGCGCTGTAACACTTTGAATTTTTGCATAATTCCTTGAACCGATTCCGATTTAAGGAATTATGCGACAGCGCCGCCATCACCTGGGAAAGGGGCACATGACCGCCACCAAGGGAGAATTCTTCAATCCTGCCAAGCTCTCGTCTCGCGACAAGGCGGAAGCGACCGATCACACGGCGCGCGCCATCATCGCCGCCGAGGCATCGGCCCGTGACAAGAAGACGGAGAAGCTGAAGGCGCTGCGTTTGCAGCAGGAGGCCGAGGCCGAACCTAAGGTGGCGCCTGCAAAGAAGCGCCGGTCGCCGGCTAAGCCGCAGCCCTGATCTCTCGGCGCGCACGCCGGCTTTACCGGTGCCGGCTCTGACGGGTGATGCGTTCAGCCGTCGCCCGTGCCGGTCCGCCCGAGATTGCCCCGCAGCCGATGCAGCATGTCGCGCATCTCGGCCATTTCCTTAAGCGTGCAGCCTGCGGCTTGCCCGATCGCCGTCATGATCGTATCGATCTCCCCCTTCATCGCCTGGCCTTTTGGGGTCAGCGACACGATCACCTGCCGTTCGTCGCGCAGGTCGCGGATGCGCTTGATCAGCCCGCCCTGTTCCAGCCGTTTCAGCAGCGGTGACAACGTGCCGGAATCGAGGTCGAGCTGCTCGCCGATCATCTTCACCGGCAGCTCGCCGCGTTCCCACAGCACCAGCATCACCAGATATTGAGGATAGGTCAGGCCGACCCTGTCGAGGATCGGCTTGTAGGCGCGGGTGAAGGCATGCGCCGTCGCGTAGACCGCGAAGCACAACTGCTTTTCCAGCCGCTTCTCCTCTTCCGGTATCTCCATCGTCTTCGTCGTTTGCGCTCTCATATCCATCATCCCTAGATCATTTCCGTTTTTCTTCGAACCACGGAAATGCTATCCCTTTGTTTTCACGCAATTCCGGGCGCAAACCGCTGCGCAGTTTTGCTGGAATTGCTCTAGAGCATGATGCCGAAAAGTGTGCGCGGTTTTCGGGCGGCATCATGCTCTAACTCTTTAATTTAGAACAGGATTCAGATTTTAGGCCGATGCAGCTTAAAATCATCCTGTTCTAAGGCCGGATTGTCCTCCTTTCGAATTCGAAATGCAATTTGCAAAATTGACTTGCGTACAATTTAATTGCGCGATATTAAAAATCCAACCCGATCGAAGGGCCAACCAAAGGAGATCGTCATGCCTATTCTCTATACGACCAAAGCCTCAGCCACCGGCGGCCGCGCAGGCCGCGCTGTTTCCGAAAACGGCGTTCTGGACGTGACCCTGACCGTTCCCAAGGAGCTCGGCGGCGACGGTGCGACCGGCACCAATCCCGAACAGCTCTTCGCTGCCGGATATTCTGCCTGCTTCCTCGGTGCATTGAAATTTGTCGCGGGTCAGCAGAAGGTCAAGATTCCGGAAGATACGACGGTCTCCGCCAAGGTCGGTATCGGCCCGCGTGAAGATGGCGGTGGCTTCGGCATCGAAGTGGCGCTGATAGTCAGCATCCCGGGTCTCGACCGCGAAACCGCAGAAAAGCTCGCAGCCGCAGCCCACATCGTCTGCCCTTATAGCCACGCCATGCGCACCTCGACCGAGGTTCCCGTCACCGTCGCCTGATCAGAGCAATTCCCAGCAAAAGTGTGGGAGCAGCTTCCGTCTTTGGCCGGACGCCGTCGCCCTCTGCTCTTGAGACGAACGTAGTACAGCCCGGCCCAGGAAATCGGTGAGGCCAGCCCCTCATCCGGCTGCCGCCACCTTCTCCCCGTAAACGGGGCGAAGGGGATATGCCGCGACCTCTCCGTTCCTCGCCAACCTCTCGCGGGGCACGTCCCCTCTCCCCGTTTTTACGGGGGAGAGGGCTAGGGTGAGGGGCTGCCATCGGCTTGCTCTATTCGGCCGTTACCCGTCCGCTGTGGCGAGGTCGGCGTTCAGCCGGCTGGCTTCGGCGTTTCGGCCGCCATCATGACAGCGCCTGCAGATCCTGCCGCAGTCGGGCGGCGCCGCCTTCCGGCAGCTTTCCGTCGATCATCGCATGCGTGCTTTGCCAGATCGGCAGTGCTTTTGCCAGCACCGCCTTGCCCTCAGTGGTGAGGCTCAGCAGCCGGCCGCGCCTGTCCCTCGGGTTCTCCATCACCTTCACCCAACCCTTGCGCTGCAACGGCTTCAGCGCCGCCGTCAGCGTCGTCTGGTCCATGGCGAGCAGGGCGGCGACCGGTCCCATCGGCGGCGGCTCCGGCCGGTTCAGCGACATCATCAGCGAAAACTGGCCGTTGGTCAGGCCGGCCGGCCTCAGCGCGTCGTCGAACAGCCGAGCAAGCGCGCGCGCCGCCCGCTGCACATGCAGGCAGAGGCAGGTGTCGCGCACCATCAGCGTCGTGGAAAAGGGAATCTCGATCGAATTTGACATGCTTCATTTCTATTGATATCAATGTATTTAGTCAAGGAGAAGGAGATGAGCCGGCTTCGCCGGCAAGCGCCGGAGGAGGGCGCATTTCATGCAGAATGAGGTTGTTTCCCGCGAAGAATGGCTCGAAGCCCGGCGCGCCCTGCTGGCAAGGGAGAAGGAGGCGACGCGGCTGCGCGACAGCGTCAACGCTGCCCGTCTGGCGCTGCCCTGGGTGAAGGTCGACAAGGATTATGTCTTCGAAACGCCGGAGGGCAGGAAGTCTCTCGCCGATCTCTTCGACGGTCGCAGCCAGCTGCTGATCTACCATTTCATGCTCGGCCCGGATTGGGATGCCGGCTGCACCGGCTGCTCCTTCCTGTCGGATCATGTCGATGGCGCCCTGCCGCATCTGAACCATCACGACGTCACTTGGGTCGCCGTTTCGCGCGCGCCGCTCGACAAGATCGCCGCCTATAAACAGCGCATGGGCTGGAAATTTCCGTGGGTCTCCTCCTTCGGCAGCGATTTTAATTTCGATTATCACGTTTCTTTCAGCCCGGAGGATCTTGCCAAAGACAAGGTCTTCTACAATTTCACGCCTATGCAGCCGGCTGATGCCAATGACGAACTGCCGGGCCTCAGCGCTTTCTACCGCAACGACAAGGGCGAGGTCTTCCACACCTATTCGAGTTATGCCCGCGGCCCGGAAGAACTGATCGGCACCCTGATGATCCTCGACCGCGCGCCGAAGGGCCGCAACGAGGACAGCACGATGGATTTCGTGCGCCGCCACGACGAATACCAGGAGGCCCCGAAGGCGCCATCCTGCTGTCACTGACATAGGGCACCATCACTCAAGGGAGAAGAGATGATGAAGACCGCTGAAGTGCTGAAGGAACATTCCTTCCTGGAAAGACTGGTCGGCGACTGGACCGTCACCGCACCCGACATGACGGGCAGCGAACCCTGGACCGAGACCGTCCGCTCGCTGCACGGCATCTGGTTCGCCGCCGAAGGAACCGGCCGCATGCCGGACGGCAAGGAGGCCACCAGCATCCTGACGCTCGGCTACAACGCCGCAAAAGGCAAGTACATCGGCAGCTGGATCGGCAGCATGATGGATTATATGTGGATCTATGAGGGCGAGGTCGACGCGTCGGGCAATGTGCTGGACCTCTATACGAGAGGTCCCGACTTCACTGGCGAGGGCCTTGCCGATTACCGCGAGCAGATCATCTTCGTCGATGCCGATCACCGCACCTTTATCTCCAGCACCAGGCAGCCGGATGGCTCCTGGAAGCAGTTCATGGAAGCGCATTACGCCCGCAGGTTCTGACAATCACGGCGCTCAACCTCGAAAAGGGGCCTCGTATGAGGCCTCGGAAGAGGGGCGTCGAAATAGGGAGAGTATGATGTCTGAGACGCATGGAAAGTTCATCTGGTGCGAGTTGATGACCCCCGACACATCAGCTGCCGCGAAATTCTATAGCTCGGTCGTCGGCTGGACGACCTCCGAAATGAAAATGGAGGGCATGCCCACCTATACGATCTTCGAGGCGAACGGCATCGGCGTCGCCGGCCTGATGGAATTTCCGGCTGAACTCGAAGGCAAGGGCATTCCGCCGAACTGGACGGGTTATGTCGATGTCGATGACGTCGACCAGTCAGCCAAGGATTTCGCCGCCAATGGCGGTTCGGTCCGCCGTCCGCCGGAAGACATCCCGACCATCGGCCGCTTCGCCGTCGTCGCCGATCCGCATGGTGCGGTGCTCTGCATCATGACGCCGGCGCCGATGGACAAGCCCATGCCGGAACTGGCCGTCGATGCGCCCGGCAATATCGGCTGGCGCGAACTCTATGCCGGCAATGGCAAAGAGGCGCTGGCTTTCTATTCCAAGCTGTTCGGCTGGACGAAGGACAGCGAGATGGATATGGGACCGATGGGCGTCTATTATCTCTTCGCCCATAACGGCAAGCAGATCGGCGGCATGATGACCAAGCCGGAAAACATCCAGATGCCGTTCTGGTGTTATTATTTCATCGTGCCGACCCTCGACGCCGCAACCGAACGCCTCACATCAGGCGGCGGCAAGGTCGTCCACGGCCCGATGGAAGTCCCCGGCGGCAGCTGGATCATCCAGGCCACCGACCCACAAGGCGCCTTCTTCTGCCTGGTGGCCCCGAAGCGGTAGGGGTTTAGCGCATTGTTGGCGGTGTGTGGTTGGCCCCTCATCCGCCTGCCGGCACCTTCTCCCCGCTTGCGGGGAGAAGTCACATGCCGCGCCGCCTTCCTCAATCTCGACATTGCGTTTGGCACGTCCCCTCGCCCCGTTTACGGGGAGAGGGTTAGGGTGAGGGGCGGCCCCTTGCTCGTTCTGTGGAGGGAGGCGGCTAAGGAAAAGCGGGTGCCCGGCACATCTCCGTCATCCACCATTCATCACCCTCCAACAGAAGCAAAAAACCCTTCCGGGCTCTCTACCTCCACCAACCGCTTCCTCTCGATCAGCCAGAATCGGTTTCCCACCGCCCGCACGAAACTGCGGTCATGCGATACCAGCAGGCAACTCGCTTCATGCGCCATCAACTCACTCTCCAGCGCCTCCTGTCCCTCGATGTCGAGGTGGTTGGTCGGTTCGTCGAGCAGATAGAAGTTCGGTTCCGTCAGCCGCAGCACCAGCATGCCGAGCCGCGCCTTCTGGCCGCCGGAGAGCTGGCCAATCGGTTTCGCCTGCATGTCGAAGGTCATGCCGGCGCCGGCCAGCAAGGCGCGGGCCCGCTGGTCGCCGACATCGAAGCGGCGGATGATCGTGCCGATCGGCGTGTCGGTGTCGGTAAGATCGGCAAGCGCCTGGTCGCCATAACCGAGCACCAGCGAAGGCGTCGCCTTGATGGCGCCCTGCTCCGTCTCCGGTCTTTCAATCGCCTGTTTCAGCATCGACACCAGCCGTGACTTGCCGGCGCCGTTGAGGCCGAGCAGCACGATGCGGTCGCCCAGGCAGATGAACTGCCGGCCGGTCTTGAACAGCAGCGTTCCATCCGGCGTCGTCACCGCCGCATCCTCCAGCGTCACCAGTACCTTGGCATGGGTTCCGCGATTGGCGAGCCGGATGGCGCCGGCCGAGCGCTCCAGATGTGCCGGTTTTGCCGCGTCCTCCAGCTTCTCTGCCCGCTGCTTGAGCTGCTTCGTCTTGACGACGAGCAGATCGCTACCGGAATTGATGCCGATATTATTGAGCTTGGCCGCCTGCTTGCGCAACTGCTCCGCCACCTTCATGTCGCGCTCGTAGCGCCTGGCTTCGGAAGCGTCGGCCTCGTCGAGGGCGGCCCGCGCTCGTGTGTAGGGCAGGGCGAAGATCGGCGATTGCTCGGGCCGCAGGAACAGCGTCCGGTTGATCGTCGCGTCGAGGAAGGCGCGGTCGTGGCTGGACAGGATGACCGGCACGTCGCGCGGCAGCGCATTCAGCCAGGTCTCCAGCAGCGCGATCTTTTCGAGGTCGAGATGGTTGGTCGGCTCGTCGAGCAGAAGCACGTCGGGTTCGCTGACCCAGGTGCGGGCAAGCATGGCAAGCCGCTGCCATCCACCGCTCAACTGTTTCAGCGGCCGGCCGCGCATGACCTCCGGCACCTCGAGCGATTCCAGCACCACGTCGACCCGCCAGCTCTCGCTTTCGGCTTGATCGGTCGGCAGCGCCTGCAGCACCGCATCGTAGAACGGCGTGTCGAAAAAGGTAGGCGGCACATTCTGCGCGACATGGCCGATGGTCAGCCCGCGCGCCTTGGTGATCTCGCCTTCGCTCGGCCCCAGCGCGCCGGTGATACAGGCAAGCAGCGTCGATTTCCCCCGCCCGTTGGCGGCGACGAGGCCGATGCGGTCACCGGCATTGACGACGAGATTGAGCTTGGAAAACAAGGGATTGCCCAGCGTCACGCCGAGATTGCGGATATTGATGAGTGTCATGATCGTTCTCTGGTCTTGACCGGGTGGTCGCACGATCCGGGGCATTCTGCCATCACGGGATTGCGCGGTTCGAGCCCGGGAAATGGGAGGAATGCGCGCTGTCATCTACGGCGCCGCATTGGCCACGAAGGGCAGACCAGGAAGAGATGTCGAGAAACGGTCTCTGGTCAGCCCTGCAAACGCATTTGCAGGGCGTTGACGGGACCACGCTGGCGATTAAACCGAAAATAATATTGCATTGCGTGATCCTCCTTTCTCGAAAGGTTGCGCGATCCAAATAACATTGCCCGCAAAAAGAGGCAAGAGAACTGCAGGCACGCCGATTTCCGGTCACCGCGCCGGCAGCGAGCTTGGCCGGAAGGCGTCCTCCAAACTCCGCTATCGCCTATGTGCCGCTGTTGGTGGCTGAGTGAGGATGGTGCTGGTGCTCTGCGCTCACGAGAGCCTCACCCTGAGGTGCCCTGTAAGGGCCTCGAAGGGCGGGGCGGGTGCGCTGGCGGTTAATGGATTCAAGGAGCAGCGACGAGCGTGTCCTTCGAGGCTTCGGCCTTCGGCCTGCGCGCCTCAGGATGAGGGACGTTGGAGGATGCCGCGCTCCCCTCGCAAACAACGGGGCGAGGGGACTTGTCATGCGGGAGTCGGGTGGGGGACGGAGAGGTGGCGGCAGACGGATGGGCACGCTACCCAATCCCAAAATCACCCGGCCGGGTCGCCAAGCAGATCCAGCCGCCGCGTTATCCCGATACTCCTGAGAAACGTGTCGTCGTGGCTGACCACCAGCAGCGCGCCGTCATAGGCGCGCAGTCCTGCCTCGACCGAGGCGATCGAGTCGATGTCGAGATGGTTGGTCGGCTCGTCGAGGATCAACAGCGGCGGCGGTGCCGAACCCAATACGCAGGCAAGGCCCGCCCGCAGCAATTGCCCGCCGCTCAGCGTCGATACGGCCTGCAGCGCCGCGTCTGCCCTGAACATGAAGCGGGCAAGAGCCGCCCGGCAGGTATTTTCATTGGCTAGCGGATTGATCCGGCGAAAATTGTCGCGGATCGAGGCCGACGGATCGAGAAGGCTGACCTTCTGATCAAGCATCGAGAGGTCGGTCATGACGCTGACCGTGCCGGCCCAGGGCTTCAGCGCGCCGGTGACGAGCGCCAGCAAGGTCGTCTTGCCCGAGCCGTTGCGGCCGGTGACGGCGATACGTTCCGGTCCCGTCACATCGAAGGACAGATCGCGGATGACGGGATCATCAGGCTGATAGCCCGATGTCACGCCATCCATCTTCAGCACGATCTTGCTGGCGGGCAGCCCGGTCGGCGGCAGGGTGACCGACAAGGGCTGGAGGATCTCGATCTTCTCCCGCGCCGCCCTTGCCTCTTCCAGTGCCTGGGCGCGCCGGCGTTCGGCGAGGCGGGCATTGTCGCCGCCGGTCGTTTCGCTCCGCTCCTTCATGCCGCCGAGCATGATGCGCGGTATGCCGCCTCTGGCGGCCATCTTCCGTCCAGTGCTGTCCCGTTGCGCCTGACGCTCCACCGTCGCCTGCGCCGTCCTTGCAACCTCGGCCATGCGTTTTTCGGCTTCAGTGAGATCATGCTGTGCCGCCGCGAGCTCGAGGGCCTTACGCTCGCGATAATGGCTCCAGTTGCCGCCGTAGCGCGTGGCGCCGAGCGACGTCAGTTCGACGATCGCATCGACACTTTCGAGCAGTTCCCGATCATGGCTGACGATGATGGCGCCGGCCCGCCAACCTGACACCAGCGCGATCACCGCCTCGCGGCCTTCGCGGTCGAGATTGTTTGTGGGTTCGTCGAGCAGCAGAAAGTCCGGCTCGGCGAAAACAATCGCCGCAAGCCCGGCACGGGTACGCTGCCCGCCGGAGAGTGCGGCAAGCGGCGTCTCCGGCGGCGCGTCGAGCCCTGTCCGATGAAGTGCTGCGGCGATGCGCGCCTCCAGCACCCAGTCCGCGGATGCCAGCTCGTCGGCCGTTGCTTCGCCAGCTTCCGCACGGCGAAGAATAGCGAGCGCATCGGTCACGCCGAAGAGATCGGCGATCGTTTCCTCGGGCGCCACCTGAACGCTCTGCCGTAGCACGCCGAGGCTGCCGCCGACGGATACCGTCCCCGAATGCGGCTGGATCTCACCGGAGACGAGCTTGAGCAGCGTCGTCTTGCCGACGCCGTTGCGTCCGACGAGACCGGTACGCTCGGCCCCGAAATGCAGGTCGAGATTGGAAAAAAGCGGCAGCCCGTCAGGCGCGGACCATGAAATTTGGGAAAGAGTGATGGATGCAGGCATGGATATGGATTTCCCCGTTGGCAAGGCGAACTGGCGTTGCGATCGGGTTGAAATCCATTGCGGCACACATCCTGTTGAAATGGTCGATGGCAGGTAATTTAGGGAATAGCGACTGAAGGTTCAAGAAGGTGAACGATTAGAGAAGGCGTGGGAAGTTGCCCCTCACCTTAACCCCCTCCCCATGAAAGCGGGGCGAGGGGTCCGACGGACGGGTCGGGACCTGTGGCTCGACCCCGGTCGGTGCCGGCAGGCGGATGAGGGGCCTACAGCTCGCCGCAATCCTAGCGCTTCAAGCTCCCCAAGATCCCACGCACCAGCGCCCGGCCGACTTGTGTTGCCACCGTGCGCGCCACGCTCTTCATTGCCGCTTCCACCACCGTTTCGCGCTGATAGCCGGACGCTCGGCCGCGCGATTGGCCGCGGCCCTGGTTGTCGTCGTCATTGCCGCCGCCGAAGCCCGGCAGGTTCCAGCCGGAGGTCGTGTTGCCCTGTTGCTGTGGTGCTTCTTCCTGCGCCCGCTTGGCGGCGTCGGCATCGGCCGCCTTCTTCGCCCGTGCGGCCAGCAGTTCGAAGGCGGATTCGCGGTCGATATCCTCGTCATAGACGCCGAGAACCGGGCTCTTGTCCATGATCTGCCGGCGCTCGTCATCGGTCACCGGGCCGACGCGGCCGGAGGGTGGGCGGACCAGCGTGCGCTCGACGATCGAAGGCGCGCCCTTGGCCTCCAGCGTCGAGACCAGCGCCTCGCCGGTGCCGAGATTAGTGATGACGGTGGCGCAATCGAAGGCCGGATTCGCACGGAAGGTATCGGCCGCCGTCCTCACCGCCTTCTGCTCGCGTGGCGAATAGGCGCGTAGCGCATGCTGCGCCCGGTTGCCGAGCTGGGCGAGCACCGTTTCCGGTACGTCGAGCGGATTCTGTGTCACGAAATAGACGCCGACGCCCTTGGAACGAATCAGTCGCACCACCTGCTCGACACGTTCGGTCAGCACCTTCGGCGCATCGTTGAAGAGCAGGTGTGCCTCGTCGAAGAAGAAGACGAGCTTCGGCTTGTCGGGATCGCCCACCTCGGGCAATTCCTCGAAGAGTTCGGAGAGCAGCCAGAGCAGGAAGGTGGCGTAAAGCCGCGGGTTCATCATCAGCTTGTCGGCGGCCAGCACTGAGATCTGGCCGTAGCCGTTGTTGCTGGTGCGCATGATGTCGGAAATCTTCAGCGCCGGTTCGCCGAAGAAATGCTCCGCACCCTGCTGTTCGAGAACGAGCAGGGCCCGCTGGATCGAGCCAACCGAGGCCTTGGAGATCAGCCCGTACTGGTTGGAAAGTTGGCTGGCGTTCTCGCCCATATAGTTGAGCAGCGAGCTGAAATCCTTGAGGTCGAGCAGCGGTAGCCCGCCCTGGTCGGCGATCTTGAAGGCGATGTTGATGACGCCTTCCTGCGGTTCGGAGGCATCCATCAGACGGGCAAGCAGCAGCGGTCCCATCTCGGCGATGGTGGTGCGCACCCGGTGGCCCTTCTCGCCGAACAGATCCCAGAAGATCACCGGAAACTGGTCGAATTCGTAGTCGGTGAAGCCGATCTGCTCGGCGCGCTTCGTCAGGAAATCCTTGGGCTCGCCCCTGGCGGCGATGCCGGAAAGGTCGCCCTTGATGTCGGCCGCAAAGACGGGAACACCGGCCCGTGAGAAGCCTTCGGCCAGCACCTGCAGCGTCACCGTCTTGCCGGTACCGGTAGCGCCGGTGACGAGGCCGTGGCGATTGCCGAACTTCAGGTCGAGATATTCCGGCTTGTTGATGCTGTCATCGGGGTTGCGGCTCGCGCCGATGAAAATCTTGCCTTCCTCGATCATTCGGAATGCTCCCTTGGGGCTCTGCCGCCATTTATGAGAAGGCTTGCTTCCGCCGCCTTCATCGAACCATCGTTTCCCTGTTATAAGCAGGGAGATGGATGCGGACAACTGTTTGCATTGAAAGCAAAACTGGACAAAGTGCCGCCCGGGGAGGGGCCCGCTTGAGTTGCGGTCAAATCTCGAATAACGTTGACGTTAACGTCAAAAAACAGGAGGCCGACGATGAATGAAATTGTGACCCAGATCGCTGATCGCGTGGGTATTGCGCCTGATTTGGCCGAAAAGGCGCTCGGCATGATGCTCGGCTTCCTGCAGCGCGAGGCCGCCGATGGCCCCGTTGCCAAGATGATCGAGACGATCCCCGGCGGCGCCGATCTCGTCGCCCAGTTCAACGGCGCAGGTGCCGGCGGCGGCGGTCTGCTCGGCGGGCTGATGAGTTCGCTCGGCGGCGGCGGCATTATGGGGCTCGGCCAGCAACTGATGGGCGAAGGCCTCGGCATGGGCGAGATCACCTCGCTTGCTAAGGAAACCATCGTGATCGCCAAGCAATATGCCGGCGAGGAGATCGTCGACGAGGTCGTCGCTTCCGTCCCGGGCCTCAGCCAGTTCGTCTGAGCGATAACGAGAAAGAGCCTTCGCGGTGTTGCCGCGAGGCTCATCATATCTTGTCCTGGTCCCACTTGAAGAAATGGCCAGTCGGCGGCGCGGCAAGCTGAATCTGAGGGGAGTTGCACCTGCCGTTCGGAAGAGGCTCACCGTTTTCGCTCTTCCAGGAGCTCGTCAGTAATATTACGTCCACGCGCAAACACGCCCAATATTTTGACGTCATCGCCACTGACCGAGAACGCCACGCTGACGCTGCGCCGGTAGCCGATAACCCGTAAGCCGGGAATCCGGCTTTTCCGCACACTGCCCCGCTCCGGGAACGTGTCCAGGGCCTCGATGAAGGTGATCAATGCTTGGACGAAGTCGCCGGCTATGCCGGTTCCCGCCTCAACGGCGATATCGGCATAGAGCTTGTCGAGTTCGGCTTCTGCCTTTGGATGATAGATAATGCGGTAGGCCATGCCTACTTGGCTTTCGCCGCGTCAATCCGGCGCTTGGTTTCAAAGCGGGCGCGTACTGTCTCGGCCGGGATGCCAAGGCCCGGCTTGTTCACCAGGTCGTCGTAGCGCGCCGGGATCTCCTCATTGAGCCAGCGCTCGCGGGCCGCCTCATGATCCTCCAGCAGCCGCAGGCCCGCACGAACAACTTCGCTGGCATTGTTATAGCGGCCGGACTCCAACTGCTTCCGGACAAATTCTTCGTAGTGGTTCCCGAGCGCGACGTTGGGCATGGTTTTCCTTTCGTTGTCAGGAATATGAGGCAGCCATCCCTTTATGGCAATAGATGTCAAAGATTGACCTGGCATGATCATCGGCCGCGCTGCTTTGATCGCCCTTGCCTTGCAGCCTCTGCTCGCTAAGTAGGGGCTATCCCTTGGAAGAAGGAGAGTCTTATGACCGTCTGGCGCCCATCGCAGCAGATCAGGGTGAAGGTGATCGGCCTCGCCTGGCGGAAAGACCAGTTGCTCGCCGCCGAAGTGGAGGATGACAGCGGCCGCATCAAGGGCGTTCGCCCGCTCGGCGGCGCGATCGAATTCGGCGAAAGCCGCGAAGAGGCCCTGCACCGCGAATTCGGCGAGGAACTCGAGACCGATATCCGTATCGTCGGCCCCTGGCATCTGCTTGAAAACATTTATGAGCATCATGGCGCGACCGGTCACGAATTCATCTTCGCCGCCGACATCGAACTGGCCGATGCATCGCTCTACGAACGCGACGAAATTCGCTACTGCGAACTCGACGAGACGGCGGCGACGGCGCGCTGGTTCGGCCGTGACAGGCTGCGGGACGCCGGCATCGATCTCTATCCGACAGGTCTCGACAGAGTGCTGTCGCGCTGGCGCGATTGAGCCGGATATCGCTCGCTCTGGGGCGCCATGTAGTCCGATCGCCAAACTTTGATTGGCTGCGTTCGCTTCCGGGGGAACAACGAGGTCGTCCTGCTGTTTCTGTCGCATTGCTGAAACCATAGGGAATAGCATCATGCGCATGTTTCTTGCAGCAGTCTCGATCATTCTCCTCGGCTTCGCCGCGCCGGCCTTTTCCCAGGCGCTTGCTGATATGGACTATAGCGGCCGCTTCGGCGGTATGCCGCCCGGCACGGTGCCGGGGGCGGAATCCAGCGGCGGACTCATGATTCCGCTCGATCCAGTCGAAACCGGTGATATCACCGTCGTCATTCCGTCGGATCGGACCATCTGCCCGCGGCCCGGAACGCGTCAGTACCGCGCGGCAGAGCGCGATGGTACGCTAACCGACGCCTGCCGCTGACGGGACAGTCCCCAGATCAGAAAGCAGGACCGGCTATTTGTCGTTTTTGTGCAGCACAACGCCGAGTTCATGCCACTGCCGCCTGTCGCGCTGGATCAGTTCGTCGGCGCAGGCCGGTCCCATGCTGCCCGGCGCGTAAGCGTCGGGCACGCTCTGATCCCTAGCCCAGATGTCGAGGAAGGGCTGCACCGCCGCCCATCCGGCCTCGATGCCGTCGGCGCGCTGGAACAGGGTCTGGTCGCCGATGAAGAGATCGTAGAGCAGTGATTCATAGCCGGTCGTCTTGGCGATATCGAATTTGTCGGCATAGCGGAAATCGAGCGAAACCGGCACGGTATCGACGGAAAGCCCCGGCGACTTGATCGAGATTTCCATGCTCATGCCCTCGTCCGGCTGCACCTGGATCACCAGTCGGTTCGGCGGCAGGCGACTATTGACCTCGGTCTCGCGAAACTGCGCAAACGGCACCGGCTGGAAGGTGATGACGATCTCGGTGTCGCGCGCCGTCAGCGCCTTGCCCGTCCTGAGATAGAAGGGCACGCCGGCCCAGCGCCAAGTATCGGCATAGAGTTTCAGCGCCACGAAGGTCTCGGTCCTGCTGTCGGGCGAGACGTCCTTGGTGTCGCGATAGGCCGGAAGCTCGGCGCCATTGAGCGGGCCTGCGCCATAGGCGCCGCGCACGCCATGCGTCTTGGCCTCCTCAGGCGTATAGATGCGCAGCGCCTTCAGCACCTTGCTCTTCTCGTTGCGGATTGCTTCGGCATCGAAGCTGTTCGGCGGCTCCATGGCGATCATCGCCAGTAACTGGAAGAGATGGTTCGGCACCATGTCGCGCAGCGCGCCTGTCGCATCGTAGAATTTGCCGCGGCTGCCGACATCGACGATCTCGGCGGCGGTGATCTGCACATGGTCGATGTAGCGGCTGTTCCACAAGGACTCGATCATCATATTGGCAAAGCGCGCCGTCATCAGGTTCTGCACCGTCTCCTTGCCGAGGAAATGGTCGAGCCGGTAGACTTGGCTTTCTTCGACCTGGGCGAGAATCTGCGCATTAAGCGCCTGCGCCGAGGCGAGATCGGTGCCAAACGGCTTCTCGATGGCGACGCGGCGGAAGGTGCCGTTGCTTTCATCGGTCAGTCCATGGGCGGCAAGCTTCTCGACGATCGTGCCGAAAAAGGATGGCGGGACGGCGAGATAAAAGGCTGCATTGGCATGCGGTCCCAGCCGCTTGCCGATCTCGACGAAAATATCGTCCTTGGTGAAATCCCCGGACGTATAGGAAATGCGCCGTCGCAGGCTTTCCCAGGCCTCGTCCTTCACTGTCGGCGCTTCGTCGCTCAGATGGTTGAGGAATTGGTCGAGCCGCCCGCGCAGGAATTCGTCGTCACCCGGCTCGATGCCGATGCCGAGAATGTGGAGATCCTCGCCGACCAGGCGGCTGCGCGTCAGATTGATGATCGCCGGCACCAGCAGGCGGCGCGTCAGGTCTCCCGTGGCGCCGAAGATGACGAGGGTGACCGGCGGGGTAGGGGCAGCGTCCATGTGTCATCTCCTTGGATTTTCCGGCCGACTATACTGCGTGCCGGTCTCGCCGCAACATATGTAGGCGAGGGATAACAAGCATTTGACACCATCCGGGCGTCCGCGCTCGCGTCACCTTGGTTGGGCGCGGCCGACTTTACCTTTTCACCGCCACCATGAAGATCCTCGGAAACCGCAGCAGCACCCGCCCATCCGACATCCTGGGATAGGCCTTTTCCAACCGCGTGAGGTAATCCGCCAGGAATGCCTCGCGATGCTCTTCGCCGGCATGGACGAGATAGGGCATCAGCCCGGTTCCCTTGACCCATTCGACGATCGCCGCAGCATCTGCCATCGGGTGATTGTAGACGGTGTGCCAGATATCGACGCGTGAAGCTTTGGCGATCAGCCTGGTGTAATAGGTGGACGGCGGCGGTAGCGCCTTGCGGCGCACGCTCTTTGCCTCGAAGGCAGTCTTCCACCGGCCGGCATGCGCCGTTTCCTCCATCGCCAGATGCGAGGGTTCGCCGAGATTGTCGGGCATCTGCACGGCAAGCACGCCGCCTTCGGAAAGCCCGTCCATCAGCCGGTCGAAGATATCGAGATGATCGGGCAGCCATTGGAAGATGGCATTGGCAAACAAAAGGTCGGCGGGTTCGTCCGGCTGCCAGCGGGAGAGATCCGCCTCGACGAAGGCAGTGCCCGGAAGCCGCTTGCGCGCCGCCTCCAGCATGTTCATGTCGCTATCGACGCCGGAGACGCCGGCCGCCCCATAGCGCTCGATAATCAGCTCGGTCGAATTGCCCGGTCCGCAGCCGAGATCGATGGCATGACGAATGTTTTGCAGCGGCACCTGTGCCAACAGGTCACGCGCCGGTCGCGTTCGTTCGTCCTCGAATTTCGCATATTGATTGGCGGACCATGCCATGGCGTTCACTCCTGCTGTCAGGCCACATCTTCCATGTGGGGATGCGGATCTTGTCGATGTTGCGGCCGTTGAAATTGACGACCTCATCGGTGAAGTCGCCGGCGACGAAGGCACCCGCCGATCTTCACTCAGCCGATACAAGTATTTTGTCCACGCGCCTCCCGTCGAGATCGACGACTTCGAAGCGCCATCCATCTCTCGTGAAGCTCTCGCCCAATTCCGGCAGATGTTTCAACTCTTCCAACACCAGGCCAGCGACAGTCTGATATTCCAAATCGCTATCGAGCCTGAGGTTTAAGAATTCAGCGAACTCGTCAATGGGCGTCCAGCCCGACACGAGATAAGACCCGTCGTCTCGACGAGCGATGGCCTGTTCATCGACCGGTCCCTCCTGGAGAGCCCCCATGATTGCTTCCAAAATGTCACCTGACGAAACAACCCCCTCGAAATGGCCGTACTCGTCGAAAACCAGTACCATGTGAACGGGCGATTTCCTGATGGCTTCAATAACATTGATGGCAGTTGAAAGGTCTGAAACCACCGGGACGTCTTGCGTCAGAGCCTTGATGTCGGCACTGCCGTGTTCGGACATCGCGTCGTAAAAATCCTTGACCGGAAGGATGCCGATCACCTCGTCCGAACTGCCTTTTCGAACCGGCAACCGCGACCGTTTCGTCCTATGCAACTGGGTTCGAATTTCATCAAGGCTGTCGTCAATATCAATAATTTCGACGTCGCGTCGGGGCGTCATAAGCGCTCGGGCAGTGCGGTCCGCCAGCCGCATGACACCTGATATCATCGCGGACTCTTCGCTTTCGATCACTCCAGCCGACTGCGCCTCGGCCAGAACAGTTTTGATCTCCGCGTCCGAGACATTGTCGCCACCTTTTCCTGTTTGGCCCAAGAGCTTAAGCACAAGATTTCCGGAGGCGTTTAGAAGCCACACCAGTGGCAGAGCGATTTTTGAAAGTACCGCCATAGCGGGTGCGACCTTGGCCGCAACCGCTTCGGGTTCTCGCAATGCGATCTGCTTTGGAACAAGTTCGCCGACGATCAACGAAAGGTATGTGATTGCCACAACGACTGAACCTACGCCCATGGCATCAGCCGCCGTCGATGACATCCCCTGGGCCTCCAGCCATCCGCTCAGGCGGCCGCCGAGCGTGGCCCCTGAGAAAGCGCCGGATAGAACACCGACCAGCGTGATGCCGATCTGCACCGTAGAGAGAAAACGACCGGGGTTTTCGGCAAGTTTGATCGCTTGAGCTGCACCCTTGCTTCCATTGTCGGAGAGAACCTTTAGGCGGGCCGTTCGAGAAGACACGACAGCCAACTCCGACATGGCGAGCACACCATTCAGGATGGTGAGAAACGCCACAATTCCAATTTCCAGAAACACAGGGACCCTATTCGTTGAGGTTGTAATGCCGCATTCGTCAGGCGAAGCGGCGAGGCATTCGAAGGGACGCTCTTATACGCATATACGCGTCGCCTGTCGTCTTTCCATTATCGTATTGACATCAGTTCGGGTTCCATCGGACAGCTCCTCTGAAGTGAGCCGAAGCCACCCGTCATCGGAAATGGTCTGGGAAACGGCCCTCTCTGCAGGAGCCTTGATATGCCTGAGGCGAGGCGGAGGTCATCGCACCGTCTACAATGGTCGCCTGCTTCCTCGGCCGGAAGATCCCGGTTGGAAGGGGCGGAGCTTGTACTGGATGGGTCGCTGTCAGGCATGTCGCAATTTTGACGGTGAAACAGTGCCGACGCAAGAGGCGCCGGGCGAAAATCCTTATAGCGTCTTGATGTGACAGTTTCGCCAACGGCAGCAGCGCGGCGTTTGCGCGTCTTAAAAGAGGCACGGCGATCAGCCAGTCATAAGTAAAGCCGGCGCAATACACCGTAAATTAACAGCCGCTCCCTATTTTCTTCAAATTGCGAACGATTTCCGCGACGTGCAGGCACGTCTTGAAATCAGTTCTCGGTCTGGGGGAAGCCGGGACGGAATAGATCGGTGCGCGATCGACGACCTGCCCGCTTAAGGAGGTTAAGCGTATGCAGTTCAAATCGGCTACCGGGCGCAACATTTTTTCCGTGGCGGCCTGCGGTGTCATCGCTACGATCGCGGCATCGGGCATTCTTTTTTACATTGCCTACAACGATATGCGCAAATCGAGCCTCGATCAGATGCTCCAGATCGCCGCCACGAACGCGCTCAACGTCGAGAAATCCATGAGCGTGGCACTCGGCATCGTCAATACGTTGGAAACGTCGCTGTCGACGATGAAGGACGGCGGCAACGCCAATCGTGCGACTGCCGACGACCTGCTCAAGAACATGCTGCAGGATAATCCGATGGCGCTCGGTGTTTGGACCGGTTGGGAACCGAATGCCTTTGACGGCAAGGACAAGGATTTCGTCGGCAAGGAAGGCCACGACACGACCGGCCGCTACGTGCCCTATTGGGTGCGCAGTGGCGACAAGATCCAGCATACGCCGCTGGTCGATTATGGCGTCTCGGGCGCCGGCGACTACTACCAGCTTCCTTTTACCCGAAAAAAGACCGTCGTCATCGAACCCTATGTCTACGCGGTCGACGGCAAGGACGTGCTGATGACCTCGGTCGCCAAGCCGATCATGGTCGATGGCAAGGCGCTCGGCGTCGCCGGCATGGACATTTCGCTCGACGACGCCAACAAGGCGATCTCGGCAGTCCACCCGATGGAGACCGGCTATCTCAGCCTGGTGACAGGCGCCGGCAGCATCATCAGCCATCCTTCCGCCGAACTCGCAGGCAAGAATATCAAGGACGGCGGTGATCTCACAGCCGGCTGGGATCAGTTGATCGCCAAGCCTGGAATAGAGCAGGAGATCGCAGGCCCGGACGGCCAGACCTATTTCTCGGTCGCCTATCCGGTAAAGCTCACGGCTGACCTGAACTGGTATGCCGTCGTTTCGGTGCCCAAATCCACCGTCTTTGCCCAACTGAATAACATGGCCTGGAGCGCCATTGCGATCACCGCCATCGCTGCCCTCCTGCTCGGTCTCGCAGGCTGGCTCATTGCCCGCAAATTCATCCGCCGCATAGAGGGCGTGATTGCCGAGACCGATCGCATCGCCCATGGCCAGCTCGACGTGCAATTGAGCGACAAGAATGCGAAGGACGAAATCGGCGATCTCTCGCGTTCCCTCGCCATCCTGCTGGAAAGCAATCGTCAGAAGATCAAACTCGAAGCCGATGCAGAAACCTCCCGGTCCCGCGAAGAGGTTGAACGGCAGGAGCGTTCCGTCCATCATGCCGCCCGTGAGGATTCGATCAAGTTCGCGGTGAGCGAACTCGGCAATGGACTGGCCAGCCTTTCCAATGGAGACATGACCATCCGGCTGGAAAAGCCATTCGCCGACTCCCTTGACGAAATCCGCGTCGATTTCAATGCGTTTGTCGAAAAGCTCCAGGCAGCCCTGATTTCCTTCTCCGAAAACGCTGCCGTCATCCAGGCAGGTTCGGAAGAAATCCGCTCGGGCGCCGACGATCTCGCCCGCCGCACCGAACAGCAGGCCGCTTCCGTCGAGGAGACCGCCGCCGCGCTCGAGCAGATCACCACCTCTGTCAAGGACTCCACCCTCCGCGCCGAAGAAGCGGGCGCGCTTGTCAGCCGCACCAAGGAAGGTGCGGAAAAGTCCGGAGAGGTCGTGCGCAATGCCGTTGACGCTATGACCGGCATCGAGCAATCCTCGCAGTCGATCTCCAACATTATCGGCGTGATCGACGATATTGCGTTCCAGACCAACCTTCTGGCCCTTAATGCAGGTGTCGAAGCGGCGCGTGCAGGCGAGGCCGGCAAGGGTTTTGCCGTCGTCGCACAGGAAGTGCGCGAACTCGCGCAGCGCTCGGCGACCGCCGCCAAGGAGATCAAGGCGCTGATCACCTCGTCCGGCGCCCAGGTCAAGCGTGGCGTCGATCTCGTCGGCCAGACCGGCAAGGCGCTGCAGGCGATCGTTTCCGAAGTCCAGCAGATCAACAGCAATGTCCAGGCGGTCGTCCAGGCCGCCCGCGAACAGTCGACGGGTCTTCTGGAGATCAACACGGCGGTCAACCAGATGGACCAGTCGACCCAGAAGAATGCCGCAATGGTCGAGGAATCGAATGCCGCCTCGCACACGCTGGTAACCGAGGTGTCTGCCCTCTCGGAGCGTCTGGCACAGTTCATTCTCGGCCAGGCGGCCAACGCGGCTCCTGCCGCGCGGACGACTGCCAGGCCGTTGGCGCGCCCGGTCTCGGCGACGCTTGCGGCCCGCAGACCGGTTCCCGCCTCGGCCACCGACCATGCCAGGCCCGCTCCCTCGCCGGCGCGTGTACTCGGCGGCAAGCTCGCAGCCGCCTTCGGCACCTCAGCAGCACCGGCCTCGACCGAGGGCAACTGGGAAGAGTTCTAGACATTTGGCTGGTGGTGAAAACCCGGTGCTGACTAAGGAATTGCGATCCAGGCCTTAATGGTGAAGTATTGCACGACCGCGAGCCGCGCTGACGCTCTCGTGGAGCTTCTGCAACCAACGCCGAGGTCACGATGCTCATTATCTTTGGCGGTCTGCCTGGCAGTGGAAAGACGACGATTGCCCGCGCTTTGGCCGAGCGGTTGAATGCGGTCCATGTGCGCGTCGATACCATCGAGCAAGCAATCCGTGCCTCCGGAATTGCCGATGATGCCGGGCCTGCAGGCTATATCGCGGCTTACGGTATCGCCGGAGACAATCTGACCGTCGGCAGAACTGTGATCGCCGATTCCGTCAACCCGCTCCGGATAACCCGGTCAGCATGGCTTTCCGTCGCGCAAGCGGCTGGGGTGAGGGCGGCGGAGGTCGAGATCGTTTGCTCGGATAAAGCCGAGCACCGCAAACGTGCCGAAACGCGCCTCACCGATGTCGAAGGTCTGGTGAAGCCGACATGGCAAGAGATTTCCGAAAGAGCTTATGACGAATGGCACGATGCAATCGTCATCGATACGGCTTCGAAAACGGTCGATGCCGCTTTGGATGAACTGGTGAGCCGATTGAATTCGATACCGCCAAAACCGTAGAGCATGTCGCGCAAAAGTGTGCAGCGGTTGTCTAATCGCATTGCCTTAGTCAAGGCTGTTTTGTTTTGTCATTCGGCATTGGCTCTGTTTTTGGAGAACGCGTAACGCGACGTATTCGATGGGTTGGGCGATGTTGTCTTCAAAGCTGTCCAGCGCCGGGAGCAGGGTTGTCTGCGCGGTCGACACCTGGTCGCCGCATAATGGGTCTCCGCAG
>NZ_LWBS01000437.1 GCF_001652265.1 Rhizobium leguminosarum | reverse complement strand
CGATCATCCGCATCAATCCAAGGCTAGCCGCAGGCCTAGACATAGATCCTCACACTCAGAGAAGTCGTATGTCCGGAATACTCCGCCCAGCATCATCCACGCCAGATGGGGTCTCCTTGCCGCTTACGCTAGTGGCGCCTATAGGGCTGTTTGTTTTTATGCATGCCGTTATCTCGGGACCGCTGCACACTTCCGGACGACATGCATTGGCCGAATCGGGAGATGCACCTTGGTGCAACGCGGAAAACGTCACTCGTGCGAAAGGAATTGCTTTCCTGTTGCCGTTTCCATGACGCTGGCGAGCTGCGTGGCGAGCATTCCCTCGATCAACTCTTCCATTTTCGAGAGATCGTAGGCGCCATGCTCGGCCGCTCGATCTGCCGCTTCGAGGGCGTCGAAATAGGGCTTCCGGTTGTCGACGATCTGATCAGGAATCGTCCTGATGCCAGGCAGCGGCAACTGAAGTTTCACGCATAGAACGACATAAGACACCATCCGGGAGGTGCGGCCATTGCCGTCGCTGAAGGGATGAATCCAATTCAGCCGCCACATAACGTATGATGCCAAATGTACGGGAGTTTTGTCCCAATTGTCGTTGACGTAGTCGCAAAGCTCTTCGATCAACTCGGGCACACGGTGCGCACCGAGTGGCTTGTGTTCGCTTCCCTGTATCGCCACATCCGCCGGCCGGAAGTTACCGGCATAAGCACTGATTCCCTGCAAAGCTTCGCGATGCAGCGCCAGCAGCAAAGAGGGCCGAAGCTTCCACTTCGCACCCTTGTCTATGGCGTCGATGATCATATCGCGCGCCGCATCAAACTGGCGAAGGCCGTTGCGGGCTTCCGCCTCGGCGCGTTCCCTCTCGTCCTTGATCAGATACGCTTCCGTAGCGACGCTGTGTCGGCGGGTGCCTTCAGTCATTTTTCTGTTTGTCTGCCATCTCGTCAGCCACGCGATCAATCATCTCGCGCGTGATCATCTCGTTTTCGAAATGCGTATTCCCATAAGCGAAGCTGCGACGCTGAACTTCGATTTCACGCGGCGACGGCTGCACCTTCCTCGCGGCTTCGAGTAGATTTTTGAGCGGTTCGTTCATTGCAGTCTTCCTTTCATGCGCCGGTTCATAAAAGCGGTTTTCCGATTTCAAGCAACCTTAAACCGGATACTGAAACCGAATTGTGCCAAGCTTATGAAGCGGGTGTTGCCCAGATAGCAGCGATGCACCTCCGGACGTGGCTTATGCAGGTTGGAAGTGGAGAGATGTAGATTGGAAGCATGGAATCTGCCAACAACCGATAATGCTTGAAGCTGGCTCGTCAACGGCGAGCCTCACTCCATTGCCTTGGCAACTTGGCCTAGCGGTCAGTTGAGATGCGAACTTGATCGATTAAATGGCGAACGCATGTCTTTCAACGGTATCGGTCCCATCACGGTCACAATTCTTTGAAGGAAGTTGGCGAACCGTGCCTTGTGAGTGGCCGCCAGCCGTTATATCGCACAGTCATGCCATCAATCTCATTCGTTATGGGGAATCCATGCAGATGTCCGAAATGCAACTGACGAAACGCCGCCTGCTCAGCGGTATCGCCATCGCCGCAGCTGCCGTCGCGCTTGTCGCCTGCAACGACAGCAAGGACGCTGCCGATGCTTCGTCCTCCGGCAAGACCATGGCTGATGGCACCAATGTCGACACCATGCAGACGGCCGCGACGGCGGCGACTGAAATGCCGCAGTCCGACGGCGATGTCGACATGACCGAAGTGCTGAAGCCCGGCGCGCTGCCGGAAATGGCGCTCGGCAAGGCCGACGCCCCGGTCAAGATCGTCGAATATATGTCGATGACCTGCCCGCATTGCGCCCATTTCCACAACACCACCTTCGACGCGATCAAGCAGAAATACGTCGACGCCGGCAAGGTGCAGTTCATCATCCGCGAATTCCCCTTCGACCCGCGCGCCGCCGCAGCCTTCATGCTCGCCCGCTGCAATTCTTCCAATCCGGAGCAGTTGAGCACGCCGGAACAGTATTTCCCGATGGTTTCGATGCTCTTCAAGCAGCAGCAGGTCTGGGCCGCCGCCGATGATGGCCGCGCCGCACTGCTGCAGATGTCGAAGCTTGCCGGATTTACTGAGGATAGCTTCACGAAATGCTTGACGAACCAGAAGCTTCTGGATGAAGTGAACGCCACGCGGGAAAGAGGTTCCAAGGATTTCGGCGTCAACGCCACACCGACTTTCATCATCAATGGCAAGCGCTACTCTGGAGACATGCCGGTTGACACCATGTCGAAGCTCATCGACAGCCTGCTCTGAACCGGATCGTTTCGATAGAACGGGCGACGGCGAAAGCCGTGCGCCCGTTTTTTTGTGGCTGCGTGGGGAATACCCCCCTCTGTCCTGCCGGACATCTCCCCCACAGGGGGGGAGATCAGCTGGGGGCGATGTCTCCTCCTTCATGATGCCTTTCACGACTGCTCAGAGTGAGGGGGTCTTTGCTTGGGGAAGCCTTCGCCACTTGCCGATCTCCCCCCTTGTGGGGGAGATGCCCGGCAGGGCAGAGGGGGGTACCACGTCCTCTGAGCGCCCCGGAGCGGCTGCCTGTTCTGAACTGCGCTGCGGAGCGGCTGCATGAAGTTCAACAAGCTGCGCCTGGTCGGCTTCAAATCCTTCGTCGAGCCGACGGAATTCATCATCGAGCGGGGACTGACCGGCGTTGTCGGGCCGAACGGCTGCGGCAAGTCGAACCTCGTCGAGGCGCTGCGCTGGGTGATGGGCGAAAATTCCTACAAGAATATGCGCGCCTCCGGCATGGACGACGTGATCTTTTCGGGCTCGGGAAACCGCCCGGCGCGCAACACCGCCGAAGTGGCGCTCTATCTCGACAATGGCGAACGCACCGCGCCTGCCGCCTTCAACGACAGCGACGAGATCCAGGTCACCCGCCGCATCGAGCGTGAACAGGGCTCGCTCTATCGCATCAACGGCAAGGAAAGCCGCGCCAAGGACGTGCAACTGCTGTTTGCCGACGCATCGACAGGAGCGCGGTCGCCCTCGATGGTCGGCCAGGGGCGTATCGGCGAGCTGATCCAGGCAAAGCCGCAGGCCCGCCGCCAGCTGCTCGAAGAGGCGGCCGGCATTTCAGGCCTGCATTCCCGCCGCCACGAGGCCGAACTGCGGCTGCGCGCCGCCGAAGGCAATCTCGAGCGTCTCGACGACGTCACCTCGCAGCTCGAAAGTCAGATCGAGAGCCTGAAGCGCCAGGCCCGCCAGGCAAACCGCTTCAAGACGCTGTCTGCCGATATCCGCGCCCGCGAGGCGATGCTGCTGCATATCCGCTGGGTGCAGGCCAAGGAAGCCGAGGCCGAGGCCGACAGCGCGCTGAACCAGGCGACCTCCGTCGTTGCCGAAAAGGCGCAGATGCAGATGGAGGCGGCGAAGAACCGGGCTATCGCCAGTCTGAAACTGCCGGAACTGCGCGAGGGCGAGGCGCGCGCAGCTGCCGCCCTGCAGCGCCTGCAGATCGCCAGAAGCCAGCTGGAAGAAGATGCCGGCCGCATCCTGCGCCGCCGTGACGAGCTGACCCGTCGTCTCGCCCAGCTTGCCGAGGATATAAGCCGCGAGCAGCGGCTGGTGGCCGACAATGCCGTCATCCTGGCGAGGCTCGATGCCGAAGAGACGGAGATTTCAGAAATCCTCGCCGATTCCGGCCGTTATGCCGAGGAAACCCGCGAGGCCTTCGAGGGCGCGGCGGCAAAACTGGCCGACAGCGAGCGCATCTTCACCCAGCTGACGGCCGAGCGCGCCGAGGCTGCTGCCGGCCGCAACCAGCTGGAACGCGCCATCCGCGATCTCGCTGACCGGCGGATGCGCCTCGAACGGCAGATGGACGAGGCGAACCAGGAACTATCAGCCGTCGGCGAGAAGATCGCCGGGCTGCCCGATCCCGACGAGAAACGCGCCATCGTCGAGGCCGGCGAAATCGCCGTCGCCGACGCGGAAGCCGCTGTTCAGGTGGTCGAACAGGTGCTGGCCGCAGCCCGCCAGACCGAAGCGCTGTCGCGCGCCCCGGTCGAGCACGCCCGTTCGAGCCTGAATGCGCTGGAAACCGAGGCCCGCACCATTTCCCGCATGCTCGCTGCCGGTGCCGCGGCCGGCAAATTTCCGCCGGTTGCCGACGAGCTGAAGGTCGACCGCGGCTTCGAAACCGCACTCGGTGCCGCCCTCGGCGACGATCTGGAATCGCCGCTCGATGCCGAGGCGCCGGCCCATTGGTCCGACAATGGCGATGGTTCCAGCGATCCCGCCCTTCCATCCGGTGTTGCGCCGCTGCTGGCCCATATAAGTGCGCCGGCAGCACTCACCCGCCGCCTGCGCCAGATCGGCCTAGTTGCGGACGCGGAGGCGCAGTCGCTGATGGCGGCGCTCAAGCCCGGCCAGCGGCTGGTGACCAAAGAGGGCGCGGTCTATCGCTGGGATGGCCACGTCACCGGTGCAGACGCTCCGAGTGCGGCGGCCCTGCGCCTTGCCCAGAAGAACCGCCTGGCCGAGCTCGAAGGCGAAGCCGCCCTTGCCCGCGACGTGCTTGCCGAAGCCGAAGAACGGCAGGCAGCCGCTGCCGAAGCGATCCGCGCCGAGGAACGCCGGCTTGCCGAGGCGCGCGACATGAGCCGCCTGTCGGCGCGTCATCTCACGGAGGCGCGTGATGCGCTTGTTTCCGCCGAGCGTGCCTCCGGTGATCTGATCCGCCGCCGCGATGTCGTCAGCGAGGCTTCAAGCCAGCTGCGGTCGCAGCTGGAGGAGATCGCCATCCAGGAAGAGAATGCCCGCATCGAGCTGGAGGACGCGCCCGATCTGACTGATATCGACGAGCGGCTGCGGTTCCAGCAGGCGGAAGTTGCGACCGATCGCGGCGCGCTGGCCGAAAGCCGCGCCCGCCATGAAAGCCTGGCGAGGGAAAACGAGGCCCGCCAGCGCCGCATCATGGCGATCGGCCAGGAACGCGAGACCTGGCGCCAGCGGGCGGCAAGTGCTGAAGACCATGTTGCGACACTGCGCGAGCGCGAGGAAGAGGCGCGCGACGAGGCCGCCGAGCTCGAACTGGCGCCGGATGAATTCGACGACAAGCGCCGCGCCTTGCTCAGCGAATTGCAGAAGGTCGAGGAGGCGCGCCGCCAGGCGAGCGACCTCCTGGCCGAGGCCGAACGCATCCAGCGCGAGGCCGACCAGAAGGCAACGACGGCACTGTCGGAACTTGCCGAATGCCGTGAACGCCGCGGCCGCGCCGAGGAGCGCCTCGTCTCCGCCCGCGAGAAGCGGCAGGAAAGCGAGGGCCGCATCCGCGAGGTCCTGAACGTTGCCCCGCACGAGGCGCTGCAGCTGACCGGGCGCCCGACTATGCAGGCGCTTCCCGATCCGCGCGAAGTCGAACGCGAGTTGGAACGCCTGAGGATCGAGCGCGAGCGGCTGGGCGCCGTCAACCTGCGCGCCGACGAGGAGCAGAAGGAGCTGAGCGAAAAGCTCGAAGCGCTGATCAAGGAACGTGACGACGTCATCGATGCGATCCGCAAGCTGCGCGGCGCCATCCAGAGCCTCAACCGCGAAGGCCGTGAACGGCTGATTGCCGCCTTCGACATCGTCAACGCCCAGTTCCAGCGGCTGTTCACCCATCTGTTCGGTGGCGGCACGGCCGAGCTGCAGCTGATCGAATCCGACGATCCGCTGGAAGCCGGCCTCGAAATCCTCGCCCGTCCGCCCGGCAAGAAGCCGCAGACCATGACGCTGCTATCCGGCGGCGAGCAGGCACTGACGGCAATGGCGCTGATCTTTGCCGTCTTCCTCACCAATCCGGCGCCGATCTGCGTGCTCGACGAAGTGGACGCGCCGCTCGACGACCACAATGTCGAGCGCTACTGCAATCTGATGGACGAAATGGCGGCCTCCACCGAAACCCGCTTCGTCATCATCACCCACAATCCGATCACCATGGCCCGCATGAACCGCCTCTTCGGCGTCACCATGGCGGAGCAGGGCGTCTCCCAGCTCGTCTCCGTCGACCTGCAAATGGCCGAGCGCCTGCGCGAGATTGCCTGAGGTTTCCGACGAACGCGTTTTCTGCGTCGGGGAAGGGCTGATTTTCACGCGACATCCCGGCCAGGGTATTGGCGAGAGCAGCCCCTCATCCGCCTGCCGGCACCTTCTCCCCGCTCGCGGGGCGAAGGGACATGCCGCGCCCTCTCCGTTCCCACCTCGCTCTCGCAAGGCACGTCCCCTCTCCCCGTTTTTACGGGGAGAGGGTTAGGGTGAGGGGCAGCCAGTAGCGCCAACCGGACAGCAGTGGGCCTGATCCGAGCATCCACGTCGACGCCGAGTGCAGACGCAATTTCAGCAAAGCTATGGCGCGGTTTTGCGCCCAGAAATTGCGCAAAATCAACTGACAAGCAATAAACACCAAAAAAGGTCGGCTCTCTTGCCCTCTGTACCCCATTTGGGTGATGCTCTTTTCGCTGACTTGCATTAGAAGTTGTTTCAACGCAACCTAATTACCCTGCTCGAAAACGGGCGATCAACGGTTGTGCATTGTCGAATTTGCGTGCGGTTTTCCGGGCGAGGGCAAGAACCGGAAACCGAGAGCAAATCTTGGGAAGGTAGCGATCCATTTTCCCAGGAATTGCGTAAGACGAGGTCAGGCGGTTCTGCATTACAAAAAAGCTGAACCGTTCCTGGGTTGAGGGACCCCCCGTCCGGTTTTCCTGGCCGGACGGAAACAAGGCTTTGCGGGACATTGTTGCAGTCCCGCAAAGCTTTTTTTGTGCCTTTTTTCTGTTTGGGCACCTTTCAATCGTTTCGACGCCGGCCGCGGCCAAGATTTATTGTGCAGCGCAACATTCTGCCGCATTTGTCGATTTTCATTTCAACACCAACAGATTAAGCTAATCTCGATTTGGTGTTGGGGGGAAGATGACCAAGTGGGTCTATAGGTTTGGCGACGGGCAGGCTGAGGGCCGGGCGCGCGATCACGAGATTCTGGGCGGCAAGGGCGCCAATCTCGCGGAAATGTGCGCCCTGGGACTGCCGGTGCCGCCGGGGCTGACGATCGTCAGCGATGCCTGCAACACCTATTACAAGAACGGCCGCCACATCGAGGATGCGGTGAAGGCTGAGGTGCGCGCCGGCATATCGGCGATCGAGTCGGTCACCGGCCGTCACTTCGGCTCCGTCAGCCAGCCGCTGCTGCTCTCGGTGCGCTCCGGCGCCCGCGTCTCGATGCCGGGCATGATGGACACGGTGCTCAATCTCGGCCTCAACGACGAGACCGTGCAGGCGCTCGGCCACGATGCCGGCGACGCGCGTTTTGCCTGGGACAGCTACCGCCGTTTCATCCAGATGTATGCCGATGTCGTCATGGGTCTCGGCAACGACGCCTTCGAGGAGATACTGGAAGACGAAAAGGCCAAGCTCGGCCATGAATTTGATACCGAACTCAGCGCCTCGGAATGGCAGCACATCGTCTCGCTCTACAAGAAGCTGATCGAGGAGGAGCTGGAGCAGGAATTCCCGCAGGATCCCGAAGTCCAGCTCTGGGGCGCGGTCGGCGCCGTGTTTTCCAGCTGGATGAGCGCGCGCGCCGTCACCTACCGCCAGCTCCACAATATTCCGGAAGGATGGGGCACGGCGATCAACATCCAGGCGATGGTCTTCGGCAATCTCGGCAATTCGTCCGCCACCGGCGTTGCCTTCACCCGCAATCCCTCGACCGGCGAGAGGGCGCTTTACGGCGAATTCCTGGTCAATGCCCAAGGCGAGGATGTCGTGGCCGGCATTCGCACGCCGCAAAGCATCACCGAGGAGGGGCGGATTTCCTCCGGCTCCGAAAAGCCCTCGATGGAAAAGCTGATGCCGGAGGCGTTTCGCGAGCTCTGCCGCATCTGCACCGACCTCGAGATCCATTACCGCGACATGCAGGATATCGAATTCACCATCGAGCGCGGCAGGCTGTGGATGCTGCAGACCCGCTCGGGCAAGCGCTCGACCCGGGCGGCGATGAAGATCGCCGTCGATATGGTCGACGAGGGAGTGATCACCGAGGACGAGGCGGTGCTGCGCATCGAGCCCTCCAGCCTCGACCAGCTGTTGCATCCGACGATCGATCCGCGCGTCACCCGCCAGGTGATCGGCTCCGGGCTTCCGGCCTCGCCGGGCGCTGCCACCGGCGCCATCGTCTTCACCGCCGAAGAGGCGGTCGAGGCCGAAGCCGAAGGCCGCAAGGTCATTCTGCTTCGGGTCGAGACCAGCCCCGAGGATATTCACGGCATGCATGCCGCCGAAGGCATCCTGACCACCCGCGGCGGCATGACCAGCCATGCGGCAGTCGTTGCCCGCGGCATGGGCATCCCCTGCGTCGTCGGCGCCGGCACCATGCGCATCGACGTGCGCAACGAGCGGCTGCTCGGCGTCGGCGTGACGCTGAAAAAGGGCGATATCATCACCATCGACGGCTCGGCCGGCCAGGTGCTGAAGGGCGAGGTGCCGATGATCCAGCCGGAGCTGTCTGGCGATTTCGGCCGCATCATGGGCTGGGCCGACCGCGCCCGGCGCATGACGGTGCGCACCAATGCCGATACGCCGGCCGATGCGCTGGCTGCCCGCTCGTTCGGCGCCGAAGGCATCGGCCTTTGCCGCACCGAGCACATGTTCTTCGAGGGCGAGCGCATCCATGTGATGCGCGAGATGATCCTTGCCGTCGATGAGAAGGGCAGGCGGCTGGCGCTCGACAAGCTGCTGCCGATGCAGCGGCTGGATTTCACCGGCCTCTTCACCGTCATGCACGGCCTGCCGGTAACGATCCGCCTGCTCGACCCGCCGTTGCACGAATTCCTGCCGAAGACCGATGACGAGGTGGCCGAGGTGGCCTTCGCCATGGGCATGGAAGCGTCCGTGCTTCGCCAGCGCGTCGATGCGCTGCACGAGTTCAACCCGATGCTCGGCCATCGCGGCTGCCGGCTGGCGATCTCCTATCCGGAAATCGTCGAGATGCAGGCCCGTGCCATCTTCGAGGCGGCGGTCGCCGCAGCTAAGGAGACCGGGGCAGCCGTCGTACCGGAGATCATGGTGCCGCTCGTTGGCCTCCGCACCGAGCTCGATTACGTTAAGGCGCACATCGACGCCGTCGCCGGCGAGGTGATGAGCGAGGCCGGCATGAAGATCGATTATCTCGTCGGCACGATGATCGAGCTGCCGCGTGCGGCCCTTCGCGCCCATGTGATTGCCGAAGCCGCCGAATTCTTCTCCTTCGGCACCAACGACCTGACGCAGACCACCTTCGGCATCTCGCGCGACGACGCCTCGGCCTTCATCCCCACCTATCAGCGCAAGGGCATCATCGAGCACGACCCCTTCATCTCGCTCGATTTCGATGGTGTCGGCGAGCTGATCAGCATCGCCGCCGAACGCGGCAGGCGCACCCGCAACGACATGAAGCTCGGCATCTGCGGCGAACATGGCGGCGACCCGGCTTCGATCCGCTTCTGCGAAACGATCGGCCTCGATTACGTCTCCTGCTCGCCCTTCCGCGTGCCGATCGCCAGGTTGGCGGCGGCGCAGGCGGTGATTGCAGGCAGTCTGGAAGAGGTCAGGCGCGGTCCGAAAGACCTGCGGGCAATCGTCTAGAGCATGATGCCGAAAAGTGTGCGCGGTTTTCGGACGACATCATGCTCTAATTGTTTGACTTAGATCAGGATGATTTTAGGCCGATCGGGCCTAAAATCATCCTGATCTAGGATAGTCGCTGGAGTGTGGGGCAGGGCGCCCGTGGGACTTAGTGATGATGCCGCCAGCGATCGCGGTAGATATAAGGCCCGTTCAGTTCCCAGGCCATGTTGTTCATCATCTCCGCACTCTGCGCCCGCGATTCGGCGCGCCGGTCGAGATCGATACGCTGCAGGCAGGTGGCAAACCCATCCGTGCCGCGGCGGAAGCCATAGCTCAAGCACCGCTGCTCATCCGCCGCCCGCCGCTCCTCCGGCGTCATCGTCTGGCAGGCGGAAAGCCCGGCGACGATCGTGGCCGTGACGGTGATGAGAATGGGGATGCGCATCGGTTTGGTCCTTGGACTGCTTTTCCTTGAGGAAAGGCCATTCGGTAGGGGTCGTCAAGTCAGTGCTGCGCACCTGTCCCTTATCCTGCTGCCGCCGGGTAAGCGCCCTTTGGTTTGGGAAGCGTTGGCCGCCTGCCGATCTCCCTCCTTGTGGGGGAGATGCCCGGCAGGGCAGAGGGGGGTTCCAAGCCCTCGGAGCGCACCGAACTGTTACCCGCTCTGAGCCCGACCCGACCTGGACGACGACAGCCTCGCGCCGGTTCCTAGGGCGGCGTCGCAGCGAGGAGCACCCCCCTCTGTCCTGCCGGACATCTCCCCCACAAGGGGGGAGATTGCCCACAAGGGGGGAGATTGGCCGAGAGGCAGCCGTCAGCGCGAACCGGGTGCGCCAACCTGACTTCACGCCGCCCCAGCCGGATCCCCGATCGGCAGCAGCGCCGGATTCAGCGGCGGATCCTGAGGATTCTTCGTATCGCCCGGGTCCTGTGCCGGTGTCAGCGGCGGTTTTTCCTGGATGCGGTCGGGGATGCCGGGGGTCGGCGTCGGACCGCGCGGCGTATCGGCATTCGGCGTCGGGATCGGGTCTTTGTTGGGCATGAGTTCCTCCTTTTCGAAAAAGGAACGGCAGCCTCGGCACTTGGTTCCACTTTCGCCGGCCCACCTTTCTATGTATGAGAAAAGCATGGCCGCTCCATGAGCGGCCGGAAGCAGTGGAACGAGCATGGCCCTTCGCGATCGATTTTCGAAAAAACTGAGCTGTCCGCAATGCGGCAATGAGGGCTTTGCCGAAGCCTCGGAAGTCGATGATCCCAAGCGCAAGCACCCGGATTTCAAGGTCGATCAGCTGCCGCGCGGCTTTGGCGTGCAGCGGCCTTCCAATCATCAGGAAAATTTCGTCATCAAATGCGAATGCGGGCGCAAGTTCCCCTTCCGCAGCGTTGCGGAAGCCGCGGCCGAGCGTCGCTGACATCTTGATCTAGAATTCAGATCCGCTCCAGCACTTCGATGAAGGCATCGGCGAAACGCACCAGCGGCGCGGTCTCTTCGTCGGGCGCCTGCATGCGGATCTCCGTGCCGTTGCCGTCGAGCAGCGCCAGCACGACGCGCATCTTCTGGCCATCGCCTGGAATGCGCAGCACGGCGATGCGCCGGCAATCCTGGACGAGACCGCCGGCCGGCAGGTCGAACAGCAATTCGCCACCGGAGCGTGCCGCGGCCTGGCGCACCGCCGCGCAGAAGTCGGTATCGCCCCCGGCATAGCTTTCGAGCGAAAGTTCGAGCTCGAGCAGCTCCAGCGGCAGCATCGTTTCGGACTGGTGGTCGATCCCGCCAAGCGCAGACGCCTGCGGCCTTGCTGCAATCTCGGGTGAAATCATCCCGTCTCTCCTCTATATCTGGAGATGAAACCGCGGCAGAATGGCCTTTTTTTGACATATCAGCAAGGGCTTATGAAGCGGGCGCCGTTTCACCATTGGCCATCGCCGTGAATTCCAACGCAATGCTTCAGACAATAGTTTCAATTTAGCCGAATCTTGCCCCAGATCCGGATGATTTTAGGCTGGGCCGGCCTAAAATCTGAATCCGGATCTAAATCAAAGAATAGAGCATGATGTCGTCCGAAAACCGCTTCACACTTTTCGGCATCATGCTCTAAACAGGGTTGAGGCGATTTGCGTGGTCGAACGCGCGGGCGCTGACGAGCAACCGGTAAGTTTGATGGCAATCCGCTTCGACCGCCCCGTTTCCAACGCCGCCCGCTTTTCGCGGCTGCTCGGGGCGTTTTCCCTGGTGCTGGCGCTGGCGGTGATGATCGCCCACCGCTTCGGCGGCCTCGCCACACCCTATCTGGTGCTGCTGCTGATTGCCGCCGCCGGCGGCGCGCTGCTTTCCGCCATGCTTGCCGCAGTCGGGCTGCGCAGCCTCTGGATGACCGGGGCCGAAGGCGGGTTGGCGGCACTGGCGGCGCTGATCTATGCCGCGTTTCCGCTCGGGCTTGGCGCCTATGCCACCGAGAAGTATCTGACGCTGCCTGATATCTACGACGTCTCCACCGATCCGGTCTCGGTGCCGGACTGGCTATCGCCGCCTCACTCCGACCAGATCTGGCTGAAGCGCAACGTTGATGTGACGCCGGAGGATCGTGAAAAGCAGCTCGCCGCCTATCCCGAACTCACCGGCCGGCGCTATGAGGGCGCGCTCGACCGGGTGCTCGAAGCGGTGCGCAAGGTCGCCAAGATGAGCGGCATGACCATCACCAGGAGCAGTGGCGACACCGAGCCCGGCCGCGATCCCGAGGATAAGCCGGTCAAGCCGCCGCCGGCAAGCGACGATGCGGTGGCCGATGCGCCCGATATCATTCCCGTGCCGACGCCGCGCCCCTATGACGACGATGTCGCCAAGCTGATCCGCGGCGCCAACGGCGTGACGCTGCAGGGCACCACCCGCACGCTGATCCTCGGCCTGCGCTTCGATATCATCATTCGCCTGCGCGAAGAGGCCGAAACCACCTTCGTCGACATCCGCGTCGCCTCCCGCTACGGCCAACACGACCTCGGCTTCAGCGCCGAAATCGCCGGCGATTATTTAAAGGCGCTGGATGCTGAGCTGTTGGGAATTGCGGGTGGGTGAGCCGCGGTGCCGCCAAAGGCGGCAGCAATCGATCCGGCGAATCGATTGCAGCGGCGAACGCCCTGAGCCCAAAGCGAAGGGCCGGGATAGGGTGCGGCATCCCCGGCCTGTTATCACTGCACGTCAGCGAAAATTTCAGCGAGATCACTACCCCAACCACCCTCATTCCCTTCCTCGGGCTTTGCCCGAGGGATGTCACAGGAATCCAGTGCGCCCAGGTCTCTGGGCGCGGAAGACCCTCCCTTGGTAAGAGCCATTCACCGCGCCGACGCGCGGTGGCTGGATTCCTGTGACGAGCACAGGAATGAGGGATGGAGAAGTAGGTGCCTTCAACAATTATCGGTGATAGGGCTCTAAGGAAGGAATAACGGCGGAAGGCGTGCCGAGCCCGCCCCCCTCTGCCCTGCCGGGCATCTCCCCCACAGGTGGGGAGATCACAAGTGGCTTGAACGTTCTGCCCAACTACCGTTTCGCCGTGTTGGACGCTCATTGTTTGGGGAAGCCCGTGCGCCCAGCCAATCTCCCCACCTGTGGGGGAGATGCCCGGCAGGGCAGAGGGGGGTATCACGGCACGCCGGCAGAGGTGAGGGAGGGTCACTTTGTGCCCCCCACAAGGCGACTTCACCGCAACCACACTCACCCCTCCACCACCAACCATCCCGTATACCGCACCACCAACCCCGTCAGCCGCCCGCCGATCTCCACGTGGAAGTGGAACCGCCCATCGCGCTCCTCCTCATAAGTATCCCCGCCAGGCGCCAGAAACATCGGCAGCGGAAGCCCGCAAAACCGCCAGCCGCGCACCACGAGCCGCAGCTTTTCCCCATCCGGCACCGGCGCCATCAGAACCCGGAACGGTCCGAAGACCTCGGCGAGCAGATGCCGGTCGCGGCCCTTTGCCTCGACCTGCCAGCTGCGGAAGACCGTGCCGCCGAAGTCCCGCGTCCAGATCTCCTTGTCGCCATCGGGCACGAAACGCACCGTGACCGGCACATCCTCACCCGCCGGGGGAAAGCCGATGAGACGCGCGACGATCCTGGCCAGCAGCCCGCCGCCGCGCTCGATCCGCGCCCGGCCGGAGGCGACGCGGGCGCCGCCGGCATGCAGGGCGGCGAGGGCGGGCGGCAGCCGCTCCCAGGCGCTGCCGAGGATCCTCTGGTAGAGCGGCAGGCGCGCCGCCTCGTTTTCCATCGTGATGCCGGACGTGATCGAAAACCGCCGGAAGGCCGCTTCGAAATCCGCAAGCTGCAATTCGCCGGCCGCCGGCCGCGCCCCATTCTCCGGCCGCACGCCGCTCAGCAGCCGGCGCACCAGCGCCTCCATGCCGATCACGGGGATGAACGGCCCGTCATCACCTTCGGCAATCAGATGCCAGCCGCAGGAGAGCCGCTTTCCCGCGTGATCGACGCCGCCGACGCGAACGAACATGCCGCCGCGATGGTCGCCGATCGCGAAAGCGTGGCTGGCCCGCTGCAGCAGCCGCGCAAACGGCTGCAGCGATGGCAGCAGCCGGAGGTGGACCAGCCTTGCCGCAAGGCTGAGCAAGCGTTGCAGCGGCTGCGGCTCCGTGCCGACCCCGGTGAAATTGGATTTGAGACCGGCAAAGCGTGCCGGCAGCAGCTTCAGATCCGGCGCATCCACCAGCAGGAAATTGCGGCTGCGCAGCGGCTTAACCCCCGGCGGCGCCACCGTCACCCGCATCGCATCGATCAGCCCGCGCCCGGGGGCCGGCTGCCCATCGCGCAGCACCGTGACGTGTCTACCGGCATAGCTTGATATCGCCCTCACGACATTGAGCCCGATCTTGACATGCGCCGACGGGGCAATGCCCGCCGCGACAGTGTCGACCCGGGAAAAATGCGGCGCCATCGCCTCCAGCGCCGCAAAGGAAAGCGCAGGCAGGCTGCTCAGCCCTGAGAGCGCGAAGGTGCCCTTGGCCTTGGCCACGGCATCGAGCCCACCGATGCCGGCGACGAAACCGGTGCTGTCGGCGATATCGGCATAATCGATGCTCAGATCGATGCAGGCCTCGACCACCTTATAGGCATGCTTGCCGAAGCTCTGGAACGGCCCCGAGGCATCGACGACGAGATCGGGCCTCATCCGCGTCAGCTGTTCGGTGAGATCGCCGTCGCGATCGAAGGCTACTGCCTGCACCATCGCGCCGAGATTGTTGCTTCCCAGGCCCTCGGCGCCATCTTTCGGCGTCCGGAGATCGGCAACGAAATCGTCAGCCTTTTCAAGCGAGCGCCCCGCAACCAGCAGCCTGAGCCGCGGTTCATCGCCAAGCAGCCGGGCGAGCCGCCCGCCAAACGTGCCGTAACCGCCGATGATGAGCAGCGAAAACCGGTCCTCGCTCATGCGATGAAACGGCGCCGTTGCTGCGGCGTCGGCACCATGCAGCTTTGCCGGCCGGCGATCTTCAGCCGGTTGCGGGCGATGAATTCATAGAGCGCATCGGCCGCCCGTCGCGGCAGCAGCCGGAAGATCTTCACCAGCGAATAGGGAAAGCCGAGGCCCGCCACCATGCGGATCGAGCCGTCGGATTTGAAGAAGGCGCGGCCGTTTTCGATCAGGATATTGGTCTCATAGTCGCGCGCATGCAGCCCATAATGCCGGTACAGCGATTGGCCGAGCGGCGTCTGCGCCGCCAGAAAGCGGTATCGCTGCTGCCTGTCATGTTTCAGCGCGAATTTCACCCAGCCGGAGCAGAACACGCATTCGCCATCAAAAATGATCAGCGGCCGGTCATCGGCAAAGGCAGGCACATCAGGATCGTTACGATAGCTGTAATCGGCTTGAGCCCGCATCATCATCTCCCCATCCTCATGTCCCCACCATCATGTTCATGACGCTGGCCGGTAGAGGGCGGCCAGCGTTGGCGGCCCGTCTGCCGCAATCTCGCCGCGCTCCATCAGATCCTCGATATGGGCGAGAACGGAATGGGCGGCTGCCCCATGCAGCTTCGGATCGGTATCGCGATAGATCGCCTTCACCATCTCGGCGATGCCACGATCGCCCGCCTGGATGCGCGCCAGCACCGCCTGCTCGCGCTTCAGCCGATGCGCCTTCAGCGCCCGCAGGAAACTTGCGGGCTGCGTGACCGGCCCGCCATGGCCGGGCAGCAGCAGACCGTCCTGGCGCTCGATCAGCTGGTCGAGCGAGGCCATGTAATCCGCCATCGAACCATCCGGAGGTGCCACGATCGAGGTCGACCAGGCCATGACGTGATCGCCTGAAAACAGGATGTCGCGGTCCGCAAGCGCGAAGGCGGCATGATTGGCCGTGTGCCCCGGCGTCAGCACCGCGCTCAGCGCCCAGCCATCGCCCGAGATCGTCTCGCCATCACTGAGCGCAATATCGGGCACGAAGGATAGATCCGAGCTTTCGGAGAAGGGATTGATCTCGCCATCCCTGAGCGGCCGCGCCGGCCGGTGTGGCCCTTGCCCCACCGTCACCGCCCCCGTTGCCGCCTGCATCCGCCTGGCAAGCGGCGAGTGGTCGCGATGCGTGTGGCTGACGAAGATATGCGTCACCGCACGGCGGCCAAGGGCTGCCATCAGCGCTTGATAATGCGCCTCGTCCTCCGGCCCGGGATCGATGACCGCGACCGAGGAGGAGCCGACGATATAGCTGTTGGTGCCGAAAAAGGTGAAAGGCCCGGGATTGTTCACTGTAACCCGCTCGACCCCTGCAACAACCGGCACGGCCTGCCCATAGGCCGGCTCGAAAGCGAGGTCGAATGCGGGACTGTCCATGAAGGAATGATCTCGGGCCGATGACGTCGCCAATTCCTAGCACGACGGCAGCCGCTGCGCATATAAATCTGCGCCGGGTTAAACTTAGTCATTGTGACAGGCGAAGAGCTTTGCTAATCAGGCGTCGATTTGAGCAGGCGGTTTCCGCTCAAGCTCTGGTGGGGCGTCGCCAAGCGGTAAGGCAACGGTTTTTGGTACCGTCATCCCTGGTTCGAATCCAGGCGCCCCAGCCACGATTTTCACGCTTTTATTCCTGATCTTTGCGCCTTTACGAGGCGGCGCTGGCCGTCGCCTATGGTAACATTATATAGATAACCATAGGATTGTATTTATATCTTTATCAGTGTATAGATATCAATATAATCATAAGTATATCTATATGATAAGGTCTTTATGGCGCGACCAAACCCAGAAAGCGCTCTGCGCTTCCCGCTTTCAACAATTTTTGGGAACGAAACGAATGTGCGGGTGATGCGGGAATTATCGCTTCACGGCGGGCAATTGAGTGTTGGCAACCTCATCAACAGAACCAAAATTTCCCGCCCTCCTATACTCGCCTCGTTAGCAACCCTCACAAGTTTTCAAATCGTTACCGAAAGTGGAACCGGATATGCCCGTCTTTTCAGTCTCAATCGAGGCTCGCCATTCTCTACCCCGGTGCAAGCCCTGTTCGAGACGGAGGAAAGGCGCTTTGCCGATATCCTTGCCGCAGTGAAAGAATGCGCCGCCCTCTTCGGGGACAAAGTTGTGGCGGCATGGGTATTTGGCAGCGTCGCGAGGGGGGAAGACGACGCCTCAAGCGATCTGGACGTGGCGCTCATAGCTGATGCGCCAGACATCGAAACGATACAAAACGGAAGCATCGATTTTCTGGCAGCCAAAGGAAAAGAGTTATCCTTTGCGCCGTCGATCAACACCCTGTCTATCACTGACTTGAAACGATTGCGCCAAAGCGACGATCCCTTGTGGAAAGCGTTTCTAAAGGAAGGACTGGTAGTGCTTGGACCTCGTCCGGAATCGATAACGATGTGAAGAGAATACGTTGACCAGAAGCGGCCTTTGAAACCCTACGACGCTCGCCATGGTGCAAATCGCTTGATAATCGCCAGGGGATTTCTGGAATCGGCTAAATTGCAAATCAGCAGTGCCCAAGCAGGAACACTCGGAAATCCGATTGCGGCTACTGTGGTCAACGCAGCAATTGCCTATACGGATGCACTGACCGCAACGTTCGTGAATAAGATAAATCAAAACGATCACGCAGCGGTCATCAAGACTTTGCGAGACGCATTGGGAATCGACTGCCAAAGTCTCAGGAGACCAGGCTAACTCGCATTCTCGGCAACAAAGACTTAGCCTAATACGGCGGTCGTTTCATGCTGCTAATCGACGTCGACCAGTTCGCGCATGGCCCCGCGCGCCTAACAAGCGCCGACCAGACCGCGAAGAGGTGGCAGAGTGGTCGAATGCGCCGCACTCGAAATGTGACAGTACCTGCGAGGCCGGCTCCGAGGTCGACAATAAGTCAAGCCCGACCCGTTGCGCGATTGCTTAAATAATGCCTGTTGGCAAACATCTAGCGGGAACGCCCGCAACTCCCGATAACCCGCCGGTCTTGCGCCTTACCCGCCTTCCGCGAACAGACGCACACCCGTGAGTTCCGCAAGCCTCTCCACCAGCGCATCCTGAAACCCAGGATCGCCAACCTCAGCCGCCGCCTCCCGCCGCTGCCGATGATACCAATACCCACCGCTGACCTTCGCAGCCTCGGCATCACTTGCCGCAAGCCATGTCTGCGTAAGATGCCCCATCTCCAGGTCATCGGGCGCGCCGGCGCCGCCCATCTTTGTCGGCACCCAGCCGGGATCCACCGCGTTGCTGAAAACATCCGGCCGATGGCGGGCGGCGGCGGCGGCGAGGGTGGCGATGTAGAGCTTGCTTTCCGAATAGGCCTGGCTTGCGTTCCACGGCCGCTTCTTCCAGTCGATATCGTCAAGGGCGCTGCTGCCGCTGCGGTGCATGCCGCTGCTGAGATAGACCAGGCGATCGGGGCGGGTGATCCATGCGGTGAGCAGATAGGGGGCAAGCACATTCACCGCCAGCGTCTTTGCGTGGCCTTCCGGCGTTTCGCCGCGGCTCCTCTCGAGGTAGATGCCGGCATTGTGGATGACGGCGTCCATGCGGCCGATGGCGTTGACCTGCTCGGCAATCGAGCGTGTTTCCGTGGCGCTGGCGAGATCGCCGATGACAAGCCCAAGTGCCGCAGCCGAAATCTCTGAGATAGCGGAGGCGCGCTCCCTGGAGCGGGCATGCAGCACGACCTCATGGCCCTCCTTCATCAGGGTGCGGGCGGCGGCAAGGCCGAGGCCATCGGTGGAACCGGTGATGAAGATGCGGCTCATGGGGTGTCCTTTCGCGGTGGCGTGGAGGGCACAGAGTGCTTGGCCATGGGTCCTCGGGTCAAGCCCGAGGAGGACGGAGGGTGGGGAGACGCGATTGGCAAGAGGCGAGATGCCGGAGCGATTCCAGCAGCGTGTGGGTGCGGTTTTCCGCAAAGTCGGCCCGGATTCCGTCATCCTCGGCCTTCAGCCGAGGATCCATGCGGCGGGCGCAGTGTTGGCGGTCAGCAATGAAAAGGGCAGACCATCCGTCCTAGAATATATGCGAGCAGGGTGGCAACGGGCATGGGTCCTCGGGTCAAGCCCGAGGACGACGGAGAGTGGGAGAGGCGACCGGCCAGAGGCGCGACGTCGGGCGTCGTTTCCCGTTTCCCTCAATCCCTCGAGGTCAACCTCGCTGTCTCGGCCCGGTTTGCTATCACGCCGGCGATCGCGTCGATCGGGTCTCGATCGGGCGATACGTCTGCCAGCTCATCGGCGACCTTGCCGGTCAATGTCAACACCTTGTCGCAAAGCTCGTTCACGCGGCGGCGCAACAGCGGAGTGCCGACGCCGGCTTCTCCCGCAAAGACCTTCCAGCCCTCGGCATCCATTTCGGCCAGTGTGGCACGCTTGCCGATTCTCATCGCCAGCTTTGGCGACAGTTCCGGATAGATCACGGTGGAGAGGAGGTCATAGAGTTTTGCCAGCCGCGGGCCTTGGCTATCGTACAGGATGGAGAAGTTCTTGCCGTGGGCATCGGCATTTCCGGCGATCAGGTTGAAGATGGCCGCGTCCAGCAGCTTCAGCACGTCGACAGCCGGCCTTGCCGAGATCCGTCTTATGAGATCGAAGCAATCCTTGAAGGTCGGCCCGCCTTCACTCGCATATTTCGTTTCCGGCGGTACGCTGAGTGCCTGGCAGAAATCTTCCTGATGGATGCGATGAACCAGGCCGCCGGTGCCGCGCACGCGGTCATATCGTTCGACCAGAAGGAACGGGCGTCCCTGCACATATCTCGGTTCGACGGCTGCGACATCGAGCGCGATGGCGGCCGCAAGCCTCATCACGAAAGCTTCGTTCTCGGTCGTCGCCTTGAAACGGGCTATCGGTGGCTTCAGAATATGGGTTGTGGCCTGACCGGGCAGGGGAAGCCCGATCCGGCCATCGACCAGAACAACCGGCAGTTTGGACTGCGCGCCGGCGAGCGACAGTCTGAGGCCCTCCTCACCAGCCAGGAGAGGCCGCACGGGCAGTGCCTCCAACACGGCAACGATGCCTGCTTCGTCCAAGGGCACGGGCTGGCGATCTGCAATCGACCCTGTCTCCGCCGGTGCCTCACCTTCGGCAAGCAGTTGCAGCGCACCGGCGACATCGCCGCCCAGGTGATCGAGAAGCGCAAAGTCATTGGCGGGAGACACGCCCAAGGCCCGTGCTGCGGCCAGGCGCTGGCTTTCCTCGGGCAGCAGGCCGGCGAAAAACGGTCGGCATTCCCGGCGGGTAAATTGCTCCGGTCGTTTTGGCAGAGACGCCGAGAGCGGCAGCGTTTTGTCATCGTCAAGCCAGGCTCGCGCATAGGCAAAGCCGATATCGCCGTGTCTGTCCTGCGTGAATTGACCGACAATGCGGCCGTCCCACCAGACGTTGAGAAGCCTTGCTGTCATTGCCTGCGCTCGCCGGGAGCCAGAATGTCGAGGGAGCAGCCAAGCGTCTGCAGAACCTGCAGGACTTTGCCGATCTGCGCTGTGGGCTTGCCGGCTTCGAGGTCGACGATAAAACGAAGCCCGACGCCGGCAACGCCGGCAAGCTCGTCCTGCCGCAGGTTTTGCTCCTTGCGGGTGCTTCGAACCAGGGCGCCGATGTCGGCTGGACTCTGTACGTGTTTCGCCATGAATTTTTCCCGATCGGGAAAATATAGCGAATGTGGAGCCGGTGTCCAGGGAAATTTACCGATCGGGATTATTTTGAGATATGGGACGGGTTGAGCGTGTGAAATTTCCCGTTCGGTAAAAAAGTTAGTGGGCTCATTGGGCGTGCGTGGGTCCTCGGGTCAAGCCCGAGGAGGACGGAGGGTGGGGAGACGCGATTGGCAAGAGGCGAGATGCCGGAGCGATTCCAGCCGCGGGTGGGTGCGGTTTTCCGCAAAGTTCGCCCCGGATTCCGTCATCCTCGGGCTTGACCCGAGGATCCATGCGGCGAGCACTTTGCTGGCCGTCGGCACCGGGAACGGCGGGGGGATCCATCGAAGAACACAGCACGCCGAGTGCTGTGCGTGGATCCTCGGGTCAAGCCCGAGGATGACGGAGGTGGAGGGGAGCGACCGGCAAGAGGCGGGACGCCAGAGCAAGTCCGGCGGAAGCGCGAAGCGCTGCTTGCGCATAGGTTTCCTCATACTCCGTCATCCCAGGGCTTGACCCGAGGATCTATGCGGCATCCATCGGCAGCGGGCATGGATCCCAGGCTCAAGGCCTGGGATGACGGAGTGTGTGGCGCGCGCACCGGCAAGAGGTGAGGCGCGGAAGCAAGTCCACTAAAAGTGTGGAGTGACTTTGCCTGGGCTCCACCCTCCGTCATCCTCGGGCTTGACCCGAGGATCCACGCCGCATCCATCATCAGCAGCGGGCATGGATCCCAGGCTCAAGGCCTGGGATGACGGAGGGTGGGGTGGCGTCCCACCACTAAACCAACGAAATCACCCCCATCACCTCCGCCGCTCCGCCCCCGCAGCAATCGTCTGCACCAGCTCATCCACCTCCCGCGCCAGCCGCTCCAGCGGCAAGCCGACGAAGCGGCCTTCGAGGCTGATGCTGACGACGCCATGGACCGCGCCGAACAGGGTGCGGGCGCGGATGGCGCGGTCTTCGGGGGGCATGTCGGGCTGCAGTTCGGCCAGCGGTTCGGCGATCACATCCATCAGGAAGAGGTGCTCGTCAAGATGCCATTGCGGCGTCGGGCTCGATTCCGGCGGGAAGTGCTCGAACAGCGCCTTCCAGAGGTTCCGGTGCTCGACGGCGAAGCTGAGATAGCCCTGCGCCAGGTTGCGCAGTCGGTCGGTCGGCGGCCGGTCTTTGGTCTCGGGCAGCGTGAGCCTCGCCTCCAGCGCCTTCAGCGTGGCGGAGTTGACGTGGATGACGAGCTCGGCGAGGTCTGAAAAGACCGTGTAGAGGCCGCCGAGTGCGCAGCCGGCATCCTGGGTGATGTCGCGGGCTCTGAGATTTGCCAGCCCGTCTTTGGCGATGCGCTCGCGCGCCGCCTCGATCAGCCTGGCCTTCAGGTCTTCGCGTTTTTCTTCTCGCCTACCGGCCATTCACCATTCCACTTCGATTTTTTGAACGTCGTTCAAAATTTATCTTGAACGACGTTCATGATTCTGGCATAACACCTCTCGTGAACAACGTTCATAAACCGGAGGAAGGAAATGTTCAAACTGATTTCCATTTTGTTGCGGGGCAGGGCGCATGATGCCGAACAGGCTTTCGCCGACTGCCACGCCGTGCCGCTGCTTTCCCAGCAGATCCGCGATGCCGCCCAGTCGATCCAGTCGGCGCGGCGCAGTGTGGCGGTCGCCATCGCCCAGAACGAGCAGGAGAAGGGGCAGCACGCAACGATCGTTGCCCGCATCGCCGATCTCGAGACCCGCGCCTCCGCCGCATTGGCGAAGGGCAATGAGGGCCTGGCCCGCGAGGCGGCCGAGGCGATCGCCTATCTCGAGGCCGAGCGCGATGCATCGGAAAAGGCGCAGGCGCAGTTCACCGGGGCGATCGACAAGCTGAAGGGGATCGTGCGCGCCTCCGAGGCGCGGCTGCAGGAGCTGCAGCGCGGCGAGCGGCTGGCGCGTGCCACGCAAGAGGCGCAGAAGCTCGATGTTGCGGTCGCCGGCCCAGGCTTTGCCACGCTCGACGATGCCGAGGAGACCCTGGCGCGCCTTCGCCTGCGCCAGAGCCAGAACGAGCTGACGGCGGCCGCCCTGAAGGACATGGAAGGCGCCATCCGCCCGGCCGGCATCATCGAAAAGCTTGCCAATGCCGGCTTCGGCGCGCCGCTGCGCTCATCCGCCGATGATGTGCTGGCGCGGCTGAAGAGCCGCATCACGCCTGCTGCCTGAATTGCATCCATCCAACCATTCATCCATCGAACATCAAGGATTACGACAATGAACGACAGTTTCCAGAAACATTCTTCCAGCTGGGTCAGCTTCTCCTACATCTCCTTCGGCTCGGCCGCCTTCATGCTGGCGCTCGGCCTCTACATGATGCCGCTCGATCTCTGGGGCAAAGGCTATCTCGCCATGGGCATTCTGATGCTGGTGCAGACCACGGTGAACATCACCAAGACGCTGCGCGACAACGCCGAATCCGAGAAGCTGATCCGCAAGGTCGAGGATGCCCGCACCGAGAAACTCCTGGTCAAGTTCAATCGTAACGATGAAGATTGATCTTGGTTAACCACAGCGCAGAGTTGTTACCGCATTCAACTTTTGCGTAACAACTCTGTGGCCTTCTCTGCCTGCCGAAAGAGGAACGAGCCCGTGCAACACAATCTGATGACCTCCAGGAAATTCGCGCCGCTGTTCTGGACCCAGTTCCTGACGGCCTTCAACGACAATTTCCTCAAGAACACCCTGGTGTTCCTCATTCTCTTCAAGATGTCGGCGAGTGAGGGCGCCGCCTTGGTAACGCTTGCCGGCGTCATCCTCATCGTGCCCTTCCTGCTGCTCTCGGCGCTCGGCGGCGAACTCGCCGACAAGCATGACAAGGCGAAGATCGCCGAACTGCTGAAACGCTGCGAGATCGCGGTTGCCGCCCTTGCCGTTATCGGTCTGGCATTCTCCTCCATCTTCGTGCTGATGGCGGCGCTGTTCGGCTTCGGCGTCGTTTCGGCGCTGTTCGGGCCGATCAAATACGGAATCCTGCCCGATCATCTCGAACGCCGCGACCTGCCGAAGGCCAATGCCTGGATCGAGGGCGGCACCTTCATCGCCATCCTCGCCGGCACGATCATCGCCGCCTTCGCCTTCTCCGGCGGCGACAATGTGCTGATCTTCGGCACGATGATGATGGGCCTTTCGGTGCTCTGCTGGCTGGCCAGCCGGATGATCCCGCCCACCGGCTCCAAGGCGCCGGATCTTCAGATCGACCGCAATGTCATCCGCTCCAGCTACACACTCGTCATGGAAATCCGCGAGGACAAACGGTTGTGGCGTTCGGCGCTGATGAACTGCTGGTTCTGGCTGGTCGGCGCCTTCGTTCTCTCCATCCTGCCGACCATGGTCACCGAGCTGCTCGGCGGCTCCGAGCTTGTCGTGCCGGCCTATCTCACCGTCTTTGCCATCGCCGTCGCCGTCGGCTCGGCCATTGCCGCCTGGATGTCCTCCGGCCGCATCGTGCTGCTGCCGGCCCCTGTGGGCACGGCGCTGCTCGGCCTCTTCAGCCTCGATCTCGCCTGGAACCTCTGGGGCCTGCAATCCACAAGCCATGCAACGACGATCGGCACCTTCTTTGCCGGTGAGAATACCATCCGCGTCGCCATCGATCTCGCCGGCATGGCGATCTCGGGCGCCTTCATCGCCGTGCCGACCTTCGCCGCCCTGCAGACCTGGGCGCATGAGGACCGCCGCGCCCGCGTTATCGGCGCCGCCAATGTGCTCTCCGCCCTGTTCATCACCGTCGGCCTCGGCCTGGTTGCCGCCGTCCAGGCGCTCGGCGCTTCCATTCCGCAGATCCTGATCGGCCTCGGCATCATCAATTTCGCCGTCGCCTGGCTGATGCTGAAGACGCTGCCGACCAATCCCTTCCGCGATTTCATCTCGATCCTGTTCCGCGCCTTCATGCGCCTCGAGGTCGAGGGTCTCGAAAATATCAAGAAGGCCGGCCGCGCGCCGATCATCGCGCTCAACCATGTCAGCCTGCTCGATGGCGCCTTGGCGCTTGCCATCACCGAGGAAGAGCCCACCTTTGCCGTCGATTACAAGATCGCCCAGGCCTGGTGGGTGCGGCCCTTCCTGAAGATGTGCAAATTCCTGCCGCTCGACCCGACAAAGCCGATGGCGACGCGTTCGCTGATCAAGGTGGTGCAGGACGGCAACCCGATCGGCATCTTCCCCGAGGGCCGGCTGACGGTGACCGGCACGCTGATGAAGGTCTATGATGGCGCCGCCATGGTTGCCGACAAGACCGGCTCGATGGTCGTGCCGGTGAAGATCGACGGGCTGGAGAAGAGCTATCTCTCCTATCTCGATAACGGCAAGATCCGCCGCCGGCTGTTCCCCAAGGTCAAGGTCACCATTCTCGAGCCGGTGAAGCTCGAAGTGCCGCCGGAGCTGAAAGGCCGCAAGCGCCGCACGGCGGCAGGTGCTGCCCTCTATCAGGTGATGTCGAACCTGTTGTTCCAGACCGCCGATACCTCGTCGACCGTGCTCGATCGCGTCATCCGGGCCGGCCATGAATTCGGCATGGGCAAGCTCGCCGTCGAAGATCCGGTCACCGGCCGGCTGACCTATGGCAAGCTGCTCACAGGCGCTGCCGTGCTCGGCGCGAAATTCCGCACGCTGTTTCCGGAAAGCAATCTCGGCGTCATGCTGCCGAATGCCAATGGCGCCGCCGCCACGCTTCTCGGCGTGATGACGGCGGGCAAGGTGCCGGCGATGCTGAACTTCACCGCGGGTGCTGCCAATATCCTCTCCGCCTGCAAGGCCGCCGAAGTCAAGCATGTGCTGACCTCACGCGCCTTCGTCACCCAGGCGAAGCTCGGTGCTGTGATCGAGGAGATGGAAAAGCAGGTGAAGATCGTCTGGCTCGATGATCTCAGGGCAGAAATCTCACTCAAGGACAAGATTTTCGGGTTTCTCAGGAAGGCGCGGCCGCTGGTGAAGCGTAAGCCGGATGATCCGGCCGTCATCCTCTTCACCTCCGGCTCCGAGGGCACGCCGAAGGGCGTGGTGCTCACCCACCGCAACATCCTCTCGAACGCCGCCCAGGCCGCCGCCCGCATCGATTTCCACAGCGGCGACAAGGTGTTCAACATCTTACCCGTGTTCCATTCCTTCGGGCTGACGGCCGGCACCGTGCTGCCGCTGATCTCGGGCGTGCCGGTCTATTTCTATCCGTCGCCGCTGCATTACCGCATCGTGCCGGAGCTGATCTATGTCTCCAACGCCACGATCATCTTCGGCACTGACACCTTCCTCAACGGCTATTCGCGGACGGCCCATCCCTACGACTTCCGCTCGATCCGCTACATCTTCTCCGGCGCCGAGCCGGTGAAGGCCGCAACCCGCCAGACCTATATGGAAAAATTCGGCCTGCGCATCCTCGAAGGCTACGGCGTCACCGAGACCGCGCCTGTGATTTCCATCAATACGCCGATGTACAACAAATCCGGCACGGTCGGCAAAATCCTGCCGGGCATGGAATGGAAGCTCGAACCGGTGCCCGGCATCGATGAGGGCGGCCGGCTGCATGTGCGCGGCGCCAATGTCATGGCCGGCTACCTGCGCGCCGAAAAGCCCGGCGTGCTCGAGCCGCTCGTCGACGGCTGGCACGACACTGGCGACATCGTCACCATCGACGAGGACGGCTTCGTCAAGATCCGCGGCCGCGCCAAACGCTTCGCCAAGATCGGCGGCGAAATGATCTCGCTCGCCGCCGTCGAGACGCTCGCCGCCGAGCTCTGGCCGGGCGCCCTCTCAGTCGTCTCCTCGCTGCCCGACGCCAAGAAGGGCGAACGCCTGGTGCTCCTGACCGACGCCCCCACCGCCACCCGCGCCGAATTCCTCGCCTTCGCCAAATCCAGGGGCGCCATGGACATGATGGTGCCGGCCGAGGTCAATATCGGCAAGGTGCCGGTGCTGGGTTCGGGAAAGGTGGATTTCGTCGCGGCGCGGAAGTTGGCGGAAGGTGCCGTGCAGGCGGGGGAGGCGGCGTGAGAGCGGGTGTATGTTCGGGCGTTTCGTGTGGCACCCCCCTCTGCCCTGCCGGGCATCTCCCCCACAGGTGGGGAGATCACAAGTGGCTTAAACTTCCCGCCCGTCTACCGTTCCGCCAGGTTGTGACACCAGTTGTTTGGGGAAGCCCGTGAGCCCAGCCAATCTCCCCACCTGTGGGGGAGATGCCCGGCAGGGCAGAGGGGGGTATCCAGGCACCGTCCTGGCTGTTCCGGCAGCGAGAGGTTGTGAGGAACCGAGAGGTCGCGGCAAATCTCTTCTCCCCGAGGGGAGAAGAGGGAGTCGAGAGGTCGCGGCATGGTCCCTTCGCCCCGCGAGCGGGGGTCCGAAGGACGGGGCGAGACACGTGGCTCGGCCCAGGCAAAGGTGGCGGCAGCCGGATGAGGGGCGACCCCCGGCACAAACCAGAAAGAAGCGGCCCCGCGCCGAGACGTCGTCAGCAGCATAACAGGCGGCACCCGGGCCGGCCGTCTTCGCATCTCGGACAAACCGTCCGTTACTTCTGTTCGGGCGCCAAAAACTCTGCGCAATAGGACGCGTCGACGCCGGGGATGTCGGCGACGGTGCGGATGTCGCGGATCGTGTACTCGGAGCTGGTGGTATTTCGGCCATGCTCAGCGGCTCGATACACGCACTGCGCCGGCAGCTCGGAGACTGCGCTGGACGGCGGCGACCTGTCTGGATGCAATGTCCACCGAGACCTCGATCTCGCCTTCGAGTGGCGCATCGCGACGGGCGCCATCGTCATGAAAGGCATCCCCGCCTGATGGCGCTGAACCCGCACTGTTCCGGTCGCTTGCCGACTGGATAAAGATGTCGGGCCTCGAAATCCCATGCTGCTGAACCAGATGTTCGACCGCCAGGTCGGCGGCTTCGCGTGTTTCGAACGTGGCTCGGATCGTGGTCGTGCTGTCGTCCGCCATTGGCTGCCTCCTGATATTGATCTCCACAGGATGAGAACGCCTTGGGCGGTTGGTAGTTTCGACGGCAGGTCCCGGCCGCCGATTGGAATCGTTGATATTGCGTCCCAATGCTGCTATGTTCTGTTTTTGTTTCGGCGCGCAATTTCAGATGCCGATCCCATCGCGATCGCTGAAACCGCCATGAACGAGACAAGCTCAGCCCCCGTCCGGAAAATCGTCCATGTCGACATGGATGCTTTTTATGCGTCGGTCGAGCAGCGCGATAATTCGGACTTGCGCGGCAAACCGATTGCCGTCGGCGGGTCGGCCGCCCGGGGTGTGGTGGCGGCGGCGAGCTATGAGGCCCGTAAATTCGGTGTTCACTCGGCAATGCCGTCTGTGACTGCCAAGCGCAAATGTCCTGACCTGATCTTCGTGCCGCCGCGCTTTGCCGTCTACAAGGCGGTGTCGCAGCAGATCCGTGAGATCTTTGCCGAATACACGCCGCTGATCGAGCCGCTGTCGCTCGACGAGGCCTATCTCGATGTGACGCACAATCTGAAAGGCATGACGATCGCCACCGAGGTCGCACTGGAGATCCGCGCCAAGATCAAGCAAGTCACCGGCCTCAACGCGTCGGCCGGGATTTCCTACAACAAGTTCCTTGCCAAGATGGCAAGCGACCTCAACAAGCCGAACGGCCAGGCTGTCATCACGCCGAGGAACGGGCCGGCCTTCGTCGAGCAGCTTCCCGTCCGGAAATTCCATGGCGTCGGACCGGCGACCACTGAGAAGATGCATCAACTCGGCATCGACACAGGCGCCGATCTCAAGGAGAAGACACTCGACTTCCTCGTCGAGCATTTCGGCAAGTCGGGGCCTTATTTTTACGGCATCGCCCGCGGCATCGACGAGCGCCAGGTCAAGCCCGACCGGGTGCGCAAATCCGTCGGCGCGGAAGATACCTTCTCACAGGACCTCCACGCCTTTGAGCCTGCTCGCGAAGGGCTCCAGCCGCTGATCGAAAAGGTGTGGGGTTACTGCGAGGCCAACGGGATCGCCGCCAAGACAGTGACGCTCAAGGTGAAATATGCCGACTTCAGCCAGATCACGCGCAGCAAGACGATTCTGGCACCCCTGCCGGCAATCGCGGACCTCGAGGATCTGGTCAACCTGCTGCTCGCGCCGATCTTTCCGCCGCGAAAGGGCATACGACTGCTCGGCGTCACCCTCTCCTCGCTGGAAGGACGAGCACCGGCCGCGGAACCGCAGCTGCGGCTGACGTTTTAGCCCGTGGCGCCGCATGACCGAGCGCGAATTCGAACGCCTCATCCGACTGTTCGCTGACATCCTGAGCTTCGCTCGCACTCTCCTCGCGTCAATGCGCCTGGCGTCTTTGATATCGGTCTCCAACGTGACGCGCCGGCCTGGGCGGATGCGCGGCGGGCTTGGTCTTCCAGGGGGCCAGCACCGTTGGCATGCCGGCTTCGAGGCAGGCTGCGACAAAAGCCTCCCGCGCGACCATGCTCGGTATGATGCCGTTGGGGGCGCCGCGACACGTCTTCACCGCCCGATCATGGCGTTCGCCATGACGCAGCGGCCACTCGTTTTCGAGAAAATCCAAGGCGTCGTAGACGCTTGTGAAGGTGCGCTCCAAACCACACTGCAACCGGAGTCTCACCGGCCGAACCCATGGGACATCGTTCAGCGGCATTTTTTCCTCCTTTCGTGCCACCAATGATCCTGATCAAAATGATATTGTGGGTGACAGCGGACCGTTCAAGAGCCCAGGACCAGCCCAATTTTTGATCGGTCCGATGACGCAACCTTGCGTCTCCGGCTGCCGCAGGCGCCCGGTGCACATCCTTGAACGACGGCGCGACCGTCCGTCGCCGCGGCCCTGGCGGAAAGTGCGGTGCAGGCGGGGGAGGCGGCGTGAGAGCGCGTGTATGTTCGGGCGTTTCGTGTGGCACCCCCCTCTGCCCTGCCGGGCATCTCCCCCACAGGTGGGGAGATCGGCTGGGCGCGATGGCTTCCACAAACAACTGGCCGTCACAAGAATCGTAAATTGAGGGCGAGACACCGCTTCTTGCCGATCTCCCCCCTTGTGGGGGAGATGCCCGGCAGGGCAGAGGGGGGTATCCAAGCACCGCCGTGGCTATTCCGGTAGCGAGAGGTTGTGAGGAACCGAGAGGTTGCCGCATGACGGGCGACCCCCGGCACAAACCAGAAAGCAGCGGCCCCCGCGCCGAGACTTCGTCAGCAGCATAACAGGCGGCACCCGGGCCGCCTGTCTTCACGTCTCGGACAAACCGTCCGTTACTTCTGTTCGGGCGCCAGAAACTCTGCGCAATAGGACGGGCCGTTGACGCCCGGGATGTCGGCGACGGTGCGGATGTCGCGGATGGTGTAATCGGAGCTGGTGGTGATTTCGGCCTGGCAGCGCAGATAGGCGGTGCGGGCGGAGGAAATCTGCTTGCCGCGCTTGCCATCGGCCCCTTCGGCATATTTCGCCGGAATGCGCAGGGTCTTGTAGCCGCCGCGCCAGGTATAGATGGTGGTCGAGCCTTGCTCGCTGTCGCTGATCGGCGGCCCGTAGGCGGCAAAGAAGACGCCGGCCGATTTGCCCACCCAGCGGGCCTCGATCGGGTTGCCGGCGGAAGGTATGGTCGTGCATCCGGCAAGCGCAATGGCAAGCCCGGCCGCGGTCATCATGCGGAAATTCATCGTGTCGTCCCTGATCTCTAGCGCATTGGCTGGCAAGCCGCCCTCGTGAGCGATTTCGCCTGTCCCGTCTGCCCTTTAGCGCGGAACCCGGCAAAAGAAAATTGCCCCATTGAGACTTAAGTTCGATTTGCAGCAGGTGTGTCTTTTTGCTGCAGCCGCTCATCCGTAAGCCCGTCACAACCCCGTCAAAAAATCCGCCGGCTTTTTGGAATTTGGTGCTTGTGCAACCAGATAGGCTGTTCTATAGAAGCGCCGCTGGTCACGGAGTGTAGCGCAGTCTGGTAGCGCACCACGTTCGGGACGTGGGGGTCGAGTGTTCGAATCACTCCACTCCGACCAGCTAGAAACCCCGCTCCGGCGGGGTTTTTCGTTGTGCGCCCAGCATGGGCGTACTCTTGTGGGTGGAAGTCCCACCGTAAGCTGGTCATAGCGAGCGAAGAGAAGCGCAACTGCGGAAGGGCAACCGACCGTGGGGAGGAAGCGTGGATCGAAACTGCGGGCCGATGAACAAGAACCGGATATGAGGCGGTGCCGACCAGGGCGAGCGGGCAACGAACCGCGAAGCTCTTGTGACCAAGGGGCGGTGGCGTAAATCCGGCGGTCGTGCAGGGAAGGAGTGCGTTCTTACCTGGGG
>NZ_LWBS01000436.1 GCF_001652265.1 Rhizobium leguminosarum | reverse complement strand
AACACGGCTGCGAAGATCATCGCTTAATGCACGTGACATCCCTATCTCCCTGATTCGAAGGCAGCGAATCACGGCAAACAGCGACTGTCATCTCAATTCCGATTCCGCGTTCAACGGACGCGCTCTAGGTCATCGCTTGGCGCGGAGATGGCGATGGCGACGCCCGTTCAAATCATCGAGACTGTCCTGGGCCATATCCCAGCAAAGCGATGAAGAGGCGTAACCGCGGTGGTGATTGCAGTCCACCGACCTTAGTTCTCTTTGTGTACTGGTTGAGGTGATCAGTCGATGCGCCATGCACCGATCGGCAGTGCCGCCGGGCCGCTCAATCCGACAGCACTCAGAGCAATGCGGGCGCATTTCCCTGACGTGTCGCTGATCGTCGATGCCGGCATCGGCCGACCGTCGCACGCAACTGCGGTCATGGAGCTCGGTTTCGATGCGGTTCTGCTCAACACCGCCGTTGCCGGCGCCAGAGATCCCGCGGCGATGGCAGCCGCCTTTGCCGCGGCAATCGCCGCCGGCAATCAAGCCTTTAACGCCGGCCTGATGGAGCCACGCGACATGGCCGTACCCTCCACGCCGGTGATCGGAAAGGCGGTGTTCACCTGAAGCTCGATCCGTTCTACCTAATTGTCGACAGCGCCGAGTGGATTGCCCGGCTGGTACCCCTCGGCGCCAAGCTGGTGCAGTTGCGCATCAAGGTTCGTCCGGAGACTGAACTATGCGCAGACCTACAAATAACCTCGCCATGGAGTGCCTCCATCGTGTGAACGGTGAGACCGTATGTTTGATGCACAGAGCGTGGGGCCGGTGATGTCCAGAAAAAGTCGCCTGACATGCGCTGTCTGCGCGGAACCGGACAATAGATGCTGCTCCACAATAGCTGCCGACGACGCTAGAAGGGCAACCTCGCGTTCTCCTTGACTTCCTTCATCACGAAGAAGGTGCGCGTCTGGCGCACGCCTGGGAGGGCGATCAGCTTCTGGCCGTGCAGCTTGTTGAAATCGGCCATGTCGCGGACGCGGATTTTCAGGAGATAATCGAAATCTCCGGCGACCAAATTGCAGTCCAGCACTTCCTTCAGCTCCATGACCGCGCCCTCAAAAGCACCAAAGCTCTCAGGCGTGGAGCGATCCAGTACCACGCCAACCATGACCATCGCGCCGAGGCCTACGGCGCCCGGCGCGACTTCCGCCCGCACGCCGGTAATGTAGCCCTTATCGAAGAGGCGCTGAGTTCGCCTGTGGCAAGTTGCAGCACTGACATTCACGCGCTCGGCGAGATCGGCATTACTGAGCCGGCCCTCCGATTGCAGTGCGCGCAAAATCTTGAGGTCTATCCTATCGAAATCCTCTGTGGAAGACTCTTTCATTTTACCTCGTATAATTGAAGACGTTGATTCTACCACCGAAAAACTACGCCGATAAAGAAAGCTTTTAAAACAAAATTAGAGAGCACCTTTCAAACGATATCTACTAGCCTTCGACCACAAATTCGGCACGGAGGCCCTGATCGATGTCACTGTTGGAAAAGTTCGAACGCTACCCGCTCACCTTCGGCCCAACGCCGATCGAGCACCTGCCGCGGCTGACTGCGGCGCTGGGCGGCAAGGTCGAGATCTATGCCAAGCGCGACGACTGCAATTCCGGCCTCGCCATGGGCGGCAATAAGCTCAGGAAGCTCGAATATATCGTGCCCGACGCGATCGCCTCCGGCGCGGATACGCTGGTGTCGATCGGTGGGGTCCAGTCGAATCATACCCGCATGGTGGCTGCGACTGCGGCGAAGATCGGCATGAAATGTGTCGTCATCCAGGAGAAATGGGTAGCGCACTACGATGCGGTCTATGACCGTGTCGGCAATATCCTGATGACGAAACTGATGGGCGCCGACAGTCGGCTGGTCGAGGATGGGTTCAACATCGGCATCCGCAAGAGCTGGGAGGATGCGATTCAGTCGGTAGAGGATGCGGGCGGCAAGCCCTACGCAATCCCGGCTGGCGCTTCGGTACACAAGTTCGGAGGCCTCGGCTATGTCGGCTTCGCCGAGGAAGTCGCGGCACAGGAAAAGGACCTCGGCTTCATCTTCGACTATATCATCGTCTGCGTTGTCACCGGTTCAACCCAGGGCGGAATGATCGTCGGCTTTGCCGCACTAGACAGGGCCGACCGGGTGATTGGCATCGATGCCTCGGGCACCCTCCAGCAGACGCGGGATCAGGTGCGGAAGATCGTCGATGCGACCTCGGAACTCGTGAACCTTGGTCGGTCGGTGCGTGAAGACGAGATCGTCATCAACCCTGACTACGCCTATCCCGCCTATGGAGTGCCCTCGGAGGAGACCAACGAGGCGATCCGGCTCGCGGCGCGCACCGAGGCGATGATTACCGACCCAGTCTATGAGGGAAAGTCGATGCAGGGGATGATCGATCTCGCACGCAAGGGCTTCTTCCCCGAGGGCTCGAAGGTGCTGTACGCCCATCTCGGCGGCGCCCCGGCGCTCAACGGCTATAGCTATTACTACAGGGACGGCTGATTGGCACCGTCAGGTTAACCGGCCCGGGTATCGCGTTAAACATAGCTGAATGGCAAGCCGAGCCGATTATGATCACGCCTCGCAGTTCGATCTCCAGTCGATCCGACAGTGAAAACGAATAGTGTCGGATGAGGCTGTCTTTTCGACTGTTATAACGAAAAACTTCCGTGGATCCGCGCACGTTTCCCCAGGGATGAGATAACCCCAGCGCGGACCAAACGCATAGACGGCTTAGGACAGCAATTCGCCTTCGGCTTTTGTAACCGCTGGCTAGCATGGCGTCTTAGGAAACCCGATGCGTCTCTTTCCAACTCCGAGCGAGTCTGTCGCAGTACCAATCAAGGATAACGGAGATTCCGTCGTAGCTCGCGGCAGATCGTCGAAGGGTCTCGGCAAAGGGGGCGCGCGCGATCTCCGCCTGACTGATCTCCTTCTCATGCATCCGCCCAACACCGCGACGTTCGCCCATGCTCAACTGCACAATAGTGCGGGCCGTTCCATCCTCCTGAAATCATTGCCGATAATGTCTAAGTTGGATTTCAAAAACGGCATCTGCCGGCATATAACCGTTGCCAGAGCGTCGGGACAACGCCGAGGTATTCCGCCTTGGCTAGCGCCCTGCCTCACTAAAAGTCCTGGTTTTACCCGCAACAAAGTGGAGCCCGTAAGATGGTAGTGCCTGAAGCGCTATCTATATAACGAGGCGCACAAAGCTACCCGCATAAGCGGAAAGCGAACAGCAAACGATCAGGACAACCATGACATCTCACCTCACAAGACAGAAGCATGCTGAGGAAAGACTAGGCGCAGCCCTTCAACAAATGAATGACGCCATCCGCGACGTACACAAATCCGGTATTGATGTCGATATCAGCACCCTCACCATGCACACGCCGCGTGGCCCGATGGTTCAAGTCGACCTAAAGGCGTTCCGCGCATGTGGAGCCCCGCCAGTGTTGCGGTTGGTGGAAGAACAAATGCGGTGACATCGGGCATTTGTCACCGTGCCGCAATATCACGTGCCTGGGCTCCCACCAGCGGGCGATATCGACGATGTCGTCGCGCGAAGCGGTTGGGTCCTCTTTATTCCAGGCAACGCCAAGCCGGATCCGGAAGTCGATGCCCCTGACCGCCCTCAGCTCGAAGGCCCGGTTCGGCAAGCCCTCGGTCCATTCGGGCGCAAGGCAGATGCCAAACCCGGCCGAGAGCAGCGGCACCAGCGAATAGGTATCGTCGCAGCTATAGGCGACGTTGCGGGTCATCCTCGAACTTGGCGGCACCAGGATCGCCTTTCCTCGCGTACGGACTGTGCTGACCTTTTCGCTGAGGCGTGTTGGGCTTTAAACAATCACGGATATGAAAACGGTGTACTGCATCCCGCCCCACATCCTAAGCCGCCTGACACAGCTACGACGCCTTTGATCAAGCCTCTCATATCGGCTACACCGGATTTGCCCAGCCGACTGATCGATTCTCCGGTCAGTCACCCTAAAACGAGGCCGATTAATTATGAGTGAAATGCTCAACGTGAAACTGGCGTCCAACGTCGTGCCGCTTCGAGCCCGCGCCCACGTTGAAAATCAACCGGCGATCCCGGCCCGCGCGACACGTTACCCTGATCTGCGTTACATGGGGTCCAAGTCACGACTGTTACCATGGATCTTCGAAACGTTGAACGCGGTCGACTTTGACAGCGTTCTCGATCCATTTTCCGGCACTGGATGCGTCGGATATCTTTTTAAGTCCATGGATCGACGCGTCGTTGCTTCAGATTTCATGAACTTTTCGAGCTTGGTCGCCCGTGCCACGATCGCAAATAACAAGGTCCATCTTGATGGCAAGGCGATCCGCCAACTGATTGATGGTACGCCGCCTGCCCATAATTTCATCGAAAAGAACTTCAGTGGCGTCTTTTACAAGCAGGAAGACCTCAAGTTCCTAGATAGAGTCTCAGGCAACATCCGTCAGCTACAGGACCCTTACGAGCAGGCGCTGGCTTTTGCGGCCTTATTCCGCTCTTGCCTGAAGCGGCAGCCACGCGGTGTCTTCACCATCTCAGGCGATCTGTCGCATTACGATGACGGACGCCGCGATCTCAGGCTTTCAATTGAAGAGCACTTTCTCGAGCAGATCGAAGTCTACAACAATGCGGTTTTCGATAACGGCCGCAGGAACAAGGCGCTTCGATCGGACATTTTCGAACTGTCGAATGAGAGGGTCGATCTTGTCTATCTTGACCCCCCTTATGTGCCGAGATCAGACGACAATTGCTACACCAAGCGGTACCACTTTCTAGAGGGCCTCTCCTGCTATTGGCAGGGATTGCCGATCGACCAAAACACCAAAGTCAAGAAGATTGCCAAGCGGTACACGCCATTCAGCTATCGAAGAGAGGCGGTCGAAGCCTTTGACCGTATGTTTGCCCGTTTTGCAAAAAGCAAGATTGCCCTTTCTTACAGCTCGAATGGCTTTCCGGATCTTCAGCAGCTTGTAGAATTGATGGGCAAGCATAAGAAGACGGTCACGGTTTTCGAAAAGCCGCATCGCTATCATTTCGGCACCCATAGCAAGGTCGAACGTGCTTCGGTCACTGAATACCTGATTGTGGGGCAGTGATGCAGTCGAAGGATCAAACCCTCGATCAGGTCGTTGAAAGTCTCAGCCCGCTCGCTGTTGACTGGATGGATGACACAGCAGCGGAAGCGATCGCAGCTTTAACGGAACTGCCGAAGAAACAGGCCTACGCTCGCTCGGACATAGAAGCACTCCTGGACGAGCATTTCGAACGGGGTTTGCTATGCTGCCGGCTGTTTCTTGCGCTATCAAAAGACAGCATGGAAGCGGAGCTGACGCGAATTCTCGGAAAGGGTGGGATTGGCGCCAAGCGGTTCAAATCCGATCGGGACGCTTTCCTTGCAGCCTTGGAGAGCCTTCAGGTTGGTGAGGCGATGGCCACCACCATCAATTACGTGCCGGTTTGGAGCGATATTCTCGTCGAACGCCTGCGCTCCGGTCGAGGATCTGCCATCCAGGGGCAGCGGCGCGGACGTGGCCTCGAGGACTTCGCGGAAGCGATGGTCAAAGAGGTTTTTGGAGACACCTACGAAACACGCTGCACCTTCACCGGTGCCGATAATAAGACGGCGAAATGCGATGTCGCTGTACCCGATAGAAACCGGCCCCGCATCGTGATTGAGGTCAAGGGATACGGTGCGACCGGCTCGAAGATGACTGACATCATCGGCGATCTCGATGCAATTATCGACGCCATGCGCCGTGACACATATCTGCTTTTCATAACCGATGGAATGACGTGGAAGAACCGGCTTTCAGATCTAAAGAAGATCGTCGATCGGCAGAACCAGGGAAAGATTGCACGTATTTACACGACAAAAATGCGCGACGAACTTCTGCAGGATCTAAAAGATCTAAAGACAATCATCGGGCTATGACAGCTTGATTGCGTCTCCAGACGGCGCAACAATATCACCTTTGCTCATAGTCTCGGTCGCCAAACATCGTATCCCGCCGCGGTTTTGCCGCCAACGCCTCTATTCTCGCGCGACGTCGCGCCCGCTACGGCAAAGCCGCTCCTCCAAACAATGAGCATACCAGGCGAAGGCGCGCCGGCGCCAGTTCGTGCACAAAATCTCTGAATGTCCTGAAGCCAGGCGGCCACCTCGTCTCGACGTTGTGCTACATTAATCGAGCGTGCTTAGGCTACTCTTGTGTCTTTACGGACGTGGCGAAAGTAGGCTCATCCGTGTCGTGGCGGCGACCTAGACCGTGTTTCTAAATAGTCTCCGCCTTGGGAGGCTTTTCGAACGCAGCGCGCCGCTCTTCATTTGCTTTCCTGCGTTTCGCAACTTCCGTACGGAACTCCTCAATCGCGTCGAGATCGCTCTTCATTTCGAGAAGCGTTGGTGCCTGGAGAATTTTCCCAGCGGCCATGTCGTGCCCCGAACGTTCGGAAACACGCTTCATAGCCCAATATACGCGCTTATAATCTTCGTCCTCCACTGAGACGACCTTTAAGCTCTGGGTTCTCACGTCAGTGTTGAACCGTTCCACGACCTTACCGAGCAGTACTTCCTCCACGAGGCGTTCCCAGCTCTCGCGAAGATCGGTGTAAAAATCTTTTGCAAGACGCCTCCACGACTCGTCCGTCTGGTTGGCAATTTCCTTGAATGCCTTCAAGCGGTCCCGAAGAGTCGCGATCCGCTTAGTGACGGGCTGCGCGATCCATGGTTCGTCGGTCTCGCTGATAATCCCGAATCCGGATGCTTCGTTCTTGCTGATATAGTTCCGCACGATCGGAACCGGGGGCATGCTCTGAGCGGCCGCATCTACGACCTCGTTGAAAAATAGAAGGTTATGCGTAAAAATGATCACTTGTCTCCCGTTTGCGGCTTCACCCACCAAGCGGGAAGCCACCTTTCGCACACGCAAGTGGTCAAGCGAGGAGACCGGGTCGTCGATGATCAGACCATGGCGAGATGTGTCGCCACCTGCCTCCGCAAGGAAGCAGGCTAAAGCCAGGGCTCGCTGCTCGCCTTCGCTGAGCACGCGGTTGTTTGCCGTGGCCTTCTGTGCCGCAAGCCCAACCTCGAAGTAGCTCTGGCCATCCTGACTACGATCATTCACCGAGAACGGGATGTGCGAGAGGCCTAGCGACTGAATCTCATCGAGGATTCTGTTTTCGAGGTGTTCCATGACCAGACTCCGTCTAAGCGCGGTCATCTGCCGCGAGACTGAGCCTGTCTCGACTGCCTCACAGCACTCCAACAGCTTGAGCCGCTCTTCAAGGTCGTCCAAACGAGCAAGGACGATGGCCAAATCAGCGCCAAGTTTCTTCCGGTCTGTCAACTCGTCGCGCCGTTTCCTCGTTGCGGCGCGAGTGGTATCGTCTTTTGCTGCGTTGTCATCGTCGCTGGCTTCAGCAGCCAATTGAGCACATTGCTCGCTTATTGTTGCGGCAAGGGATGGGGCGAGCGGCGTTTCCGAAGCAGCTGAAGCGACAAACAACGATCGGCGGTTCGCCGCTATAGCAAAATAATTGATGATAACTGCGATCACCTCTTTCCTTGCAAGTGAGAGATCGCCGAACTCGCCCAGCGCTGCCTGGATTTCGTCGCCATCAGGGATGTTGAGGTCAACAATGGCCTTCTGCGATGCGTGGAGCGTTGTCGCCGCCTTTTGGGCCGCCATATTCGCCGCTCCTGTCACGAATGCATTAAACGACGACATCCGCTCGGCAGCCTCTGCAGTCAAGGGTTCTTGGCAAAGAAGGCAGAGGTCACCTTCCTTAGATGGTACGTGTTGATGGTCGCCCCCGAGGGTCGCGGCATAGGCACGAGCGTAATCGAACATCAGACGCCACGGTGCTTGCCCTACGTCGGCCAGCGGTAACGTCTTGAACGCTGACGCTGCGGCGAGCTTGGCTGCAGATGCCGTTGATCCCGCCGCCGCGATCTGTTCCGCTAACGTCGCCCAAGCACCGTCCGAGAGGCGCGCTTCGACTAGAAGAGCTGCAGCGGCGATCTTTTCCAGCGCGGCTTTCGCTCGACGACGCTTGGTAGCCATTGTGGACGGGTCGCTAGCCAACAGAATTGCTAACTGTCCGAGTTCCGTATTGTCGGCGTCCGAAAATTCGGCTTGAGCTTTGATTTGAGATTTGGAAGGCAGCGAAACCTTCGACTTGGGATCAAGACGTGCGAGGAGAGCAGCCACCGTTCCAGTTGGCGAATATCCTCCAGGCATCGGGGTCTTCAGTTTGGCTTCGAGCGCCTTTATTTCGGCGCGGAACTCGGCCTCCAATTCGCCGCGGTGAGTACCATGCCGCTCAAGAATAGCGATGTCAGCGGGGAGAAACCCTATCCGGTTCTGTTTGTCGACGTACAAGCGTGCGTTGGCAGAGTCAAATACCGATATTCGTGAAATAGGCTGCGGCGTTGGCGTCCCGTCGATCCAGACGACTTCCTGCGGTTCTACCGCGCCTTCTTCGATGAATCGGACCTGAACCTCAGCCGGCGGTTTCGTGCCGGCTTCGAACACGTTTCCCAACAGTTCGTCCGATGTCAAACTCCGACAGAGTTTTTTAGTGATTCGGCAGTACCCGCTTTTGCCGCTCCCATTGTCACCATAAATTAGTGTCAGGCCGTTAAGCGCAAATTTTAGCGTCTGTCCCTCTGCAAGGCGGTTCAGATTTCGTACTGACCCCAAGGAGCAAAGGATTGCGCGAGGCTCCTTCGCCGCAGCGGATTTCAGATGACTGGAACCAAGCGCTTCATGGTCTGGGACAGGGTCTATTGCGTACCCTGCAACAAGACGAACACCTGTCCGGACGTGCTTTTTGTGTTCATCGCTCAACGAGAACCCTCCATGTTGAGCATGTCTTCTGAGCGCGTCGCGAACCCAGTCGGCCTGCTTGTCCGCCCATTCTAACAATCCGTCCGCCATGACCCCTCCTGATTTCTTGCAACTCCTGCCCCTTTGGAGATGCAATGCACGCACTGGTTTTGATTATCAGACGGATCGCGGCATCGCCACACGCCCGACTTGGGTTGTGGTAGGGATGGTGTGTTTATTAACAGCTGCGTCGCTCACGCCGACACGAGATCGGCAGTGTCTGCGTGAGCAACGCTTTTTCCTGTTAAGGGCGCTCGAATATCCGGCTTCCCTCGGACGAAAAGTCACGCGCTCGTAAAGTGATAGGAACGCACCGGAACCAATACCCGGACGCTTCGCCCGCTTGTGGCGCAGAGGAGAGGAGGTGGGCAGAGCACGTTGATTTCAGGCCCGCCGAACCCGAGCTTTGCCGAAGCTCTCGGGCTGAACCCGCTGCTAAAGAGCCGCGGCGTGCAGTATTCCTTCCTGTTGATGCGCGCCGATGGCCGGCAACTGCAGGAAATCGCCGGGTTGATCGATAGCGCCGCCCTCCGCCCCGTCGAAGGGCAAGGTCGTGATCAAATGCAGTAGCCGTAGCGGAGAGGCCGCAATCCTGAAGCGGGCATACTTTTCCATAGCCCGCTTCAGTAGTCATCGGATAGCTCGTTCGAGCCCATATTGCTCGGCAGCTTCAGTTCCAGGCTTAGGAAGGCGTCAAACGTGTTGCCCGTTGAAAGATTTCCGACGCCTTTACCACACAATGAAAGAGCGACCGACTTCCGTTCTACGAGAGTTCACACATCACCGCGATCGGCACGGCGGCAAAGGCTTCGTTGATCTCGATGCGCTCGATGTCCGCGAGGGTCCATCCCGCTTTGTCGAGCGCCTTGCGAACGGCCGGAACAGGCACGAGACCGAACAATCCCCGCTCGACGGCGGCAACGCCATAACCTGCGAAGCGGTGGGCCATCATCGAGCTGTGCAAAATGCCCGCCTTGAACGATGTGAGAGGCCTACACCTGATAACCTCATCCAAGTCGGTCCGCTTCAGGTGTGCCAACGAGTTTGGCCGCATCCATATTCGCCTTTTTAAGCGCGTCGTTTATCGTTTTACCAGACGCAATTTCGGCAGCTAGGACGCCGATAAACTCGTCTCCGGCCCCATGCGTACTTTCAACTTTCACCTTCACAGCCGCAATGATGGTCTCCTCTCCATCGCGATTTGCGTAGGCGACACCGGCACCACCTGCGGTGACTACGACCTCGGGGAAGGTCCGCACAAGTTTCCGTGCGGCCTCAAGCGCGCCATCGAGTGTTTCAACGACGGGAACCCCTCCCAGCATTTCAGCTTCGATCGCGTTCACAACGATAATATCGATAAGCGGCTGAAGATCGGCCGATAGCGGGCGCGCGGGCGCGGCATTGATGAGGACACGCCCTCCGGCCTGTTTCACTGCTCTCGCCGCTGCGACATTGGCGGCATCCGGGATTTCGCTCTGCAGAACAAGCAGCGTTGTCCTTTCCAGAAGATCCCGGGCCGCTGCGACATCGCCATCGCCAAGGGTAAGATTGCTTCCGGAGACGATGACTGCGCCATAGTCTCCTTCGGCATCGAAGATCGCCACACTCATGCCGGTAGATTGCGACGCGGTGCGCCGAACGAAGGTGTGATCAACCCTTTTACGATCGAGATTTGCAATGAGAAACCGCCCGAATTCGTCATCGGCAACCGCCCCTATCATCGACGTCGCAATACCCGTGCGTGCCGATGAAACAGCCTGGTTGCCGCCCTTGCCGCCGCTTTTCGGGTGCCATGATGCTCCCGTCACTGTTTCACCCTTGCGCGGCCGGGCCGGTCCCATCACGGCGATGTCGTAGTGGAGGCTGCCAAAGACGGTGACGAGGGGTGCAGATGTCATGGAAGTCGGTCTTTTCGTTTGGACGTGACGGCGGACATGGTTCGCTCGAGATTGCGTTCGGCAGCTTTGTAGTCACGCTGGGCAACGGCAACGAACACGGCATCAAGGATGTTGAGCTGCGCAATCCGCGCGGCGGCATTCTCGCCCATCAAAGGAGAACCTTGCGCCGTGGAACAAAGCACCACGTCGGCCGCCTGCGCCAACGCGGACGAGTTGTAGTTGGTGATGGCGATCGTGCGAGCGCCGTTTCGCCGGGCAAGCTGGATCGCCTCGATCACCGCCGTGGTATTACCCGAATGGGAAAAGCCGATGGCAATGTCTCCGTCGACCAGCAGCGACGCCGACATCAGCATCATGTGCGAGTCATCGAAAACGCTGGCCCGAACGCCGATCCGCAGAAATTTGTGCGATACATCCCGTGCAATCTGAGCGGAGCCGCCCACACCATAGAAATCACGATTTTTGGCCCGGTGGATCAGATCCGCCGCCCTGTCGAACGCCTCCATGTCGAGTATCGACAACGTTTCTTCCAAGGCATTGATCGAGGTGCGAAACACCTTCTGCACGATCTCCTGCGACGTATCATCGACCGAGAGCTCCTGATGCATTTCGGCCGTGGGCTGGCGGTTATACTGGCTGACCGCTGCACGAAAATCGCGATAGCCGGCAAAACCGAGTTTCTTGGTGATCTTCACCACCATGGCTTCCGAAACGCCGGCGTCGTCGGCAATCTGTTTCAGCGATGTGTCGTCGCTGAAGTCGCGCAAGGCAAAGACCGTATCGACCACCTTCGCTTCAAGTGGCGTCAGCAAGGGCATCATCATGCGGATACGAGGGCCTACGGCCTTCGTGTCGAAGTTTTCGGAATTCATTCTCGTCCCCTTGTCGCGCGATCGATCATCATCGCGACGAGGATTATAAGACCGGTCGCCAGGAGTTGATAGAAGGCCTGGACGTTCATCAGTGTCAGACCATTGCGCATCGTGCCGAGGATGATAGCGCCTAGAATCGTTCCCAGAATACTGCCCTTACCGCCCATCAGCGAGGCCCCACCGATGGCCGCGGCAGCAATCGCGTCAAGCTCCCAGAGGTTGCCGAGGATCGGTTCGGCGGCGCCCAGGCGCCCGATCAGGATCAGGGAAGCAAGAGCTGCAAGTCCGCCGGAGATCACGTAAGCCGTGATCTTGGTCCGGGCGATCGGAACGCCGGCGACGTAGGCCGCTTCCTCGTTGCCGCCGACGGCCAGGAGATACTCGCCGATCGGCGTTTTCTTGAGCAGGATCCAGGCGGCCAGCGCCACGACGGCAACGATTAGAACAGGTGTCGGAATACCCAACAGGTTTCCATTGAAGAGCGATCGAAAGCCCGCCGGGATGCCAAGAACGGGATTGCCGCCGGTATAGATCAGCGCGAGCGCGCGGTACGTGCTCAACGTTCCGAGTGTCACGATGAAGGGCTGCAGACCGACATAGGCGACCAGGATACCGTTTATGAAACCGCAGGTCATGCCGATCCCGAGTCCCGCCAGGATCGCAAGCGGAACCGGACTTCCGGATAGAAGGAGGGTCGCGGTGATGACCGCTGATATCGCGGCGGTAGGCCCAACGGACAGATCGATACCGCCCGAGATGATCACCAATGTCATGCCAAGCGCCAAACAGGCGTTGATGCTGGATTGCTGCAGGATATTGACGAGGTTGCGCTCGGACAGGAAACCGGGAACCAATGTCGCAAACACGGCCATGATGACGACGAGGCCGATCAGTGTGCCGGCATCTCTCAACGAAAACGAGAAACGGCCAAAAACCGGTGAAGATTTCAGGTCGGCGGCAGCCGGTGAGTTGCTCATAACGTGTTCCTCATTTCTGCCGCGCCTACGCGGCCGGAGCTGGCGTGCGTCCGGTGTTTGCACCAGGAATGGCATGCGCCACGATGGCGCTTTCGGTGAGGTCGGCGCGCGCGATTTCCGCGGCAATCTGCCCGTCCCGCATGACAAGGACCCTATCGGAAAGCCGGATGATTTCCGGCAGTTCGGAGGACACGACGACGATGGAATGTCCATCAGCGGCCAGGGCCTCGATCAGGTGATAGATTTCCGCCTTGGCGCCGACATCGATGCCGCGGGTCGGCTCGTCGAACAGGAGAATCTGCGATTTGCTTGCCAGCCAGCGGGCGATGATGGCTTTCTGCTGATTGCCACCGCTGAAGAGCCGGATCGGTCTGTCCAACTGGAAAGGCCTGAGATTGACCCGGCGCAGCAGGTCCTGAGCCGTGTTGCGCAACTTGCCGCCCTGAATGATGCCGGCTTTGGAAAAGCTTCCGAGCGAGGCAAGAGCCATGTTGATAGTAACCGAGCGCACGGGGATGATTCCTTCCCGCTTGCGCTCTTCAGGAACGAGGCCAATGCCGGCGGAGATGGCCTCTCGGGGACTGCGCAGGTTTACGGGTTTGCCGTCTATGTCTATCGTGCCCGCAGTCAGCCTGTCAGCTCCTGCCAGAAGGCGCAGAAGTTCCGTCCGCCCGGAGCCGACAAGCCCGGCGATGCCAAGAACCTCGCCACGGTGAAGTTTGAACGATGCGTCCCGAATTTTCGTCAGCGACGAGAGCCCCCGTGCCTCGAGTTTCACCGTCGCGGTCGCGTGTGAGACATGCTGCTCCTGCATCAACTCACGCCCCACCATCATTGTGATGACATCCTGATGGGAAGCCGTCTGTACATCCACGGCACCGACAAGCTTGCCGTCGCGCATGACACTGGCGCGCTGGCAGATGCGGAACACCTCGTCCATCTTGTGAGAGACATAGATAATCGACACGCCACTGGCCGATAGCTTCGTTATGACCTCGGCCAGCCGTTCGAACTCGCTCGGTGTCAGACTGGATGTCGGTTCGTCCATGGCGATGATCCTGGCCCGGTCGAGCAATGCCCGGGCAATCTCGACGATCTGGCGCTGCGCCACCTTGAGCGAAGAGATCGGGGCCGCAGGATCAATGCCGGGTTCTATCATCGACAATGCTTCGGCAGACCGCCGCTCCTGCTCGCGCCTCGAGACGAACAGCCCGCCCACGGTCGTCAGCGGATGGCCAAGGAACATGTTCTGCGCGACACTCAGATGCGGTACCTGCTGCAGTTCCTGGTGGATCATGGCGATGCCGGCACCGCGCGCATCCATCGGTTTGCGAAAGGAGACATTTTCGCCGTCGACAAACATGGACCCGGCGGTTGGACGAAACACCCCGGACAGAATGCGCAGCAGCGTCGACTTTCCCGCGCCGTTTTCACCCAGAAGCCCATGGATTTCGCCGGGCGAGACATCGAAGGAGACGTCGGACAATGCGTTCACGCCCGGGAAGCTCTTGGATATCGCTTCGAATCTCAGTCTCGGTGTCATTGCGTCACCCTCCCATCGGCAAGAGATGCCGGCCAGAGCGGCCGGCATCTTCGTCAGTTGGCGGTCACTTCGCCGCAGCTGCGTCTTCCATCAGCACGGCACGGACATCGACGCCCTCGCCCTGGTAGCGTGCCACATTGTCCTTGGTGATGAGCGCCTGCGGCGTGGCAACGACGCGGGGCAGTTTCTGGCCGGCAACAAGACGCAAGGCGGCTTCAAGAGCTACTTCGCCGGTCAGCACTGGGAAGCTGTCGACGGTGCCCGTCAACTCTCCAGCCTTGATCGATGTGTAGGCATCGGAAATGCCGTCCGTGCCGAACACGGCAACCTTGTCCTGAAGGCCGGCTGCCTTGACTGCCTCGACGATACCGAGCGCCATGCCGTCATTGTTGGCATAGAAGCCGATCAGGTCGGGATGCTGCTGCAGGATGTTGGTGGCGGCGTCATAGGATGTTTGGCGATCCCAGTTGCCCGGAACGCTGGCGACGACTTCGAACTTGCCGCCTTCGCTGATTGTCGACTTGAACCCGTCGGTACGCTGGACGGCCGCGTAGACACCAGCCTGCCCTTCGACGATCACAACCTTGCCGCCTTCCGGCCGGTTCTCGATGAACCATTTCGCCACGCGCACGCCATTGTCGCGCTGGACGTTGCCGACATAGTGCTCCGCTTGCGGAATCACCGCATCGTTGACGTTGACGACGGGCACGCCGGCCGCCTTTGCCTGCTCGATCACCGGCTGGAGATTGGCATCGGTCTGCGGCGAGACCAGCAGGACATTGTATCCCTGGGTGATCAGGCCCTCGGCGATCGTCAGCTGACCCAACTGATCGCCTTCGCTCTGTGCCGCCTGGTAGACGACAGGCACGCCGACTTTGTCGCCAAACTTCTTGTAGCCATCACCCAGCGAGCGCCAGTATTCGTTGGTCAGCGTCTTGGACACAGCCCCGGCCTTGGTACCTTCCGGCAGCTTGGGAAACGCACCGAGCTTGGCTTCGAGCTGCGACCAGTCCATGCGGTCCTTTTCGGTGTCGGAGTTGAGTGGGGCTAGATCCTGCGCGATGGCGGCGCTGAACAGGAAACTGGCAGCCAGACCTGCGGCAACAGTCGTCTTCAAAAATGTCTTCATCGGTTCCTCCCGAGTGTGAAATTCACACGCCGTCTGGCGTGCTGTGGCTGTTGGAGTTCAAGATCCCGCGCCAAGCATCACTTCTTGAATGATCGCCTGGGCGGAAACGGCATCCTGACGGTCAATCGCACCAGAGAGGCGATTGTCCTGCTCAAGGCGGTCCACGACATCAAGCATGCGCTTGACGGTCTGGATGTTCACCTCGCATTCGTGGACCGGATCGAGACCGGTCATATCCGGGAATGTGTCGAAATAGATCGCACCGTCATAACCGTCCTTGCGGATCTGGCGCAGCAGTTCGATCGTCTGTTGTGTATGAACGGCGCCGACCATCAGCCCATCGTCACGCTTGGCATAACCGTCGTTGAGATGGACGCCGAGCACCCGGCTGTAGCGCGCTATCAGCGCCGCCGCGAAGGCCGGCTGCTCATCGGCATAGAGCACGTGGGCGAAGTCCAACGTCACGCCAAGATTGGGGAGGCCGATTTCCTTGATGGCCAGCAGCGTCGTGGCGCAGTCAGGCATCAGGCTATAGGAGCGCGGCTCGTTCGGCTTGTACTCGATGCTGATCCGGCAATCCGGATCATGCGCGCAAACTTCACGAATTCCTGAGATCTCGTGTTGCCACAAGGTTGCATAGTCGGCCTGGAATGCGTAATCGAACCCATCCTGCCCGAGCCAGATGGTCATCAGATTGCTGCCGGCCTCACGGGTCGCGTCGATGCCCTTCTTCGTCAGGTCGATGGCTTCACGGCGAACCGCTGCATCAGGGTTGGTGAAGGCGCCAATCTTGAAAGCGGGATTGGTGTAGTAACGCATCGCAAAGCCGTTGATGGCAAGGCCCATATCCCCGATCTGCCGTGCCAATTCGCGCGGATCTGCGGAGACGTGATCGGGATAATTGAGGTCGAGATCCGTCAAACCGTCGACCTTTGCAGCACGGGCGACCATCTGCGCGACACTCGGCTTCCCGGAAAGATCAGGCCATTCCGCCTGCGGCCGGGAGGCAAAGGAGTTGAGGCGGGTGGCGAATTTCAATGGGGTCACTGGATTAGGCTCACATCGTTTGGCGTTGCGATAGACTTCACATAATAATTAAATATTGTAAAGTTATGAAATGTTGTGCGACGCACCATTTCGCGCGATCATACCCGTCCTGGGTCGGCAAAGGAGGCGCCGCGCTATTTCACCGCGCCCGCCGTCAGGCCCTTAACGATGTAGCGCTCGAGGAATATGCCGATGAGCACGAGCGGTAGAATGGCGGCACTGGCGATCGCTGCCATCGACCACCAGTTGATGCCCTGCGATCCGGTCTGGCTTGCGACCATTACCGGCAGTGTCTTGGCATCGGTGCTGGTCAGAAGGGCTGCGAAGAAATACTCGTTCCAGCAGAGAATAACCGACAGAATGAAGGCTGCGACCATGCCGGGCAGTGCAATGGGCAGCACGATCCGCACGAACGCGCCCCAGATCGAGCAGCCATCGACAAGCGCCGCCTGCTCCAGCTCCAGAGGGATCGTGTCGAACTGGTCGCGCATGATCCAGATGACGATCGGCAGCACCATCAGCGTGTAGACCAGGATGAGGCCGACAAGCGAGTCCAGCAGCATCAGTTGCTTGTAGAGAACGAGGAAAGGCATCGCGAGCACGACCGGTGGCAGGATGAGCTGCGACAGGAAGAAGAAGGAGATGTCCTTGTTGCGCATCCAGAGGAATTTGTAGGAGAACCGGCTGAGGCCGTAGGCCGCGAGCGATCCGATGACGACAGCGAGAAGCGAGGCGCCCGCCGACGCGACGATGCTGTTGAAGAACCGGCGGATGAACTCGTCGCGCACGGTCGATTGCTCAAAGATCGTGTCCGGCGACAGGCCGAGCGAACGCCAGCCTTTCCAGTCCGGCGTGAAGTCCACGAAGGGAATGAGATGGCCCTGCGTGACGTTCACCGCGGTCTTGAACGACGTCGTCACCGTCCAGTAAATCGGAAACAGGGAAACGAAGGCCCAAAAGACCAGGGCGGCGTAGATCAGCATGCTGCGGGTCATGAAGCCGGGTAGCGCGAAGCTACGACGTGCGGGCGTTTCTGGACGTATTGCCCCATGTGCTGTCGACATCGTGTCAGCCCTCAGTTTGTTCTTTGCATCCATCGGCTCGCCCATTTCAGGATGAGCGCGACGAAAACGATGATGATGACGAGATAGACTTCGGCGAGCATGGTGCCGTAGCCGACGTTGGAACGGTCGCGGTATTCCCGGAAGATGAAACTCGATACCGTGTCCGTCGCGCCACCCGGGCCGCCTGCCGTGACATTGATGACGATGTCGGCGAGTTTCAGCTCGAATATGATGCGCAGGATCAAGGCGGTCATGCTCACCGGCAGCATCAGAGGGAAGGTGATCTCCTTGAACGATTGCCAGCCGGTGGCGCCATCGACCCGTGCCGCCTCCTTGATTTCGGCAGGCAATGCCTGCAGGCCAGCCAGCAGCAGAACCATCATGAAGGGAATGGAGACCCACGCATCCATCGCCATGATCGACAACCGCGCCAGCCAGGGGGTCGAGAAGAAGGCGGGATTGTCCCAACCCAGATAGCGCGCCAGTGTCGCTGCGGGACCGAAACGGTACTCCATCAGCGACTTGCCGATCATCCAGCTGACGGCGACCGGACTCAGCATCAACGGCAAAAGAAAAGCGACGCGGAAGAACTTGCGCGCCTTGATCTCCGCGTTGAGCAGAAGAGCCAGGCCGAAGGCGATTGCATATTGAACGAGAACCGCCAGAACATAGTAGACCATGTTCAAGAGCGCATTCCAGAAATAGGCATCCGCCAAGAGTGTGCGCAGATTGTCGAGGCCGTTGAAGCGGCGTCCCTCCACCGCACTGAGGTTCCAATCGGTAAACGCGATGTAGAGGCCGAAGATGGTCGGAAAGATCACCATGGCGACGGTAAAAAGAACCGCCGGAAGGACGAAGGCCGCGCGCTCGCCAGCCTCACCGCGGATCATCACCTGGGAGGCGCCGAAGACCACCGCCCAGATGAGATAGACGTAGAGCAGAGGGCGCCAGCTCTCAAAGCCCAATGCTATGACGCCCATGGCATCGAGCGACTGAAGCGCTAGGACCGCGATGAAAGCGACGGTCGCGAATGCCAACAGAGCCCTGCCTAGCACGACATGCTTTCCGGCAGGAGCAGCACGGCGCGCTGCGAACGGTGCGTTCGTGACCAGCGGCATTAACTGAGACATGGCAGCAGACCCTCACGGCCGAAGTTTGAAAATTGTTTCTGCGGTTCCGGCGACATGGGAGAAACATGCCGCCGGAACCCTGCAGGCGAGCCTTTGAGGCGATTGATCTCAGACGCCGAGCGATGCCTTGTAGAGGGCTATCTGCTTGTCGCGGCCCAGCTGATCGGTGATATTCTCCCAGGCAACGGCAATCGCATCCGCCCCCTTCTGGGCTGTCATCTGGCCGGCGAACACCTTGGCCAACTCGTCTTCCGCAACGCTGTAATACTGGAAGATGCCGGGGATGCGCGGCTCAATGGCAGCATTGGGGTGGTTGTACGAGTTCGACTGCGAGGCAAGATAGTTCGAAATGAAGGCCTCGTCGTAGCCAGCCTCGACCCATTCCTTGGTGTCGAACTGGCTCTTGCGATAGCACTGGAAACCGGACGGATATGCGGCCATCCACAGAGCCAGGTCCTTGCCGCCGAGATGGGCTGCGGCGCTCCAGGCTGCCTTCTTCTTTTTTTCGTCGCTGTCGACCCGGGCCATGACGTAAACGCCCCATCCGAGGTAAGCCATGTTCGGGGCGTGGTTCGGACCGCTCGGCAACTTGTCCCACTGACCGGTCTTCGAATTGTAGACGTCATCCGAACCAGGCAGGATATCGAAAGCGACAGTGTCGCCGATCACCGACGTGTCGCTGGTGCGCGCGCCGGAGCCGACATCGCCCCACCAGGAAACCATGGATCCGGTACCAGCCAGGAACTGCTGGAAGGCGGTGGTGCCAGGGTCGGCATTAAGCTGATCGCCAGACTCCGACGGCAACGCGTCGATCACGTCCTGAATGGCCCGGACCCAGGCCGGGTTGTTGATCCGCGGCTTCATCGTATCGACGTCGAACAGCCAGGCCTTGTCGTGCGGATGCTTGGCATAGGCGGTGGCGCGGCTGCCGAGGAAATAGAAGCCGAACCCACCCCAGGCTTTCGGCGCATCGAGATAGCCGATCGCTTCCATGCCGCCGATGGTCTTGCCCTTGAGGAACTTGGTGACTTCCTGAACCTTCTGCCAGGTCCTGGGCACGCCCCACTCGCCCTTATGCCCCTCGTCCTTCCAGGCCTTTGCCAGGTCGGCATCGGTGAAGTAGTCGGCGCGGTAGTTGAAGTTGTGGCAATCGCCATCGACCGAGATGCGATACGTCTTGCCATCCCAGGTTCCAACCGGCGCCTTGAGGTAGTCGACGTAGTCGTCCATGTCGATCTGGGCCTTGACCCAGTCCGGCATTTCGGATGCGAGCCCCTTGCCGCAGACGTCGCCTTCGAACGGCGCCCCCATCTCCAGGATATCGAAATCCACCGTCCCGGTGGCGATGGCCTGCTGCAGACGCGGGTTGTAGTCTGCCTGCGCCAGATCGATCCACGAAATCTTGGCGCCGGTATAGTCTTCCCAGGATTTCAGGAAGCCGCGGAAGATCACATTGTGAAGATTCTGGTTGTTGAGACCCATGAACGACAGTTGGACGCCGGCGAATTCGCCCTGCTTCACGCTGCTCTTGGTCGCGCCGAGGCACAGTTCCCCGACCTTCTGCCAATCCGCATCTGTCGGCGAACCCTTGCCGACGCCGGGAATCTGCAGAATCTGACTGCGCAAGGACGCGTCTTGCGCGCTAGCGCTGCCGACAGCACCGAGAATGGTGCCGGTGGCCGCAAGAGCCCCAAGACTGGCGCCGGTCTTCAAAATCGCGCGGCGGCTCAGGCCGATCGCCATCATTCTCTCGAACTCACTGACTTTCATAATTCACTCCTCCCGTTGAACAAATCACCACACGTGATGGGTATCGGCCGAGCCCCTGCGTCGCGGAGCATCGGCGAAGCGGCTCTCAATCGAGCCGCAATCCGGTTTTCAGATCGAAAAGATTCACGGATGCCGGGTTTGGCGTCATTGCCATCGGCTGGCCGGATTGATCCTCCACCCGGTCGCGAAAGACGCCGATGACCTTCTGGTTGCCGATCCGGGCAAAGACCTGCGTCTCTGATCCCGTTGTTTCCACGACAGTGACGTTGGCCGTCACTTCGCCGCCAAGTGCGAAATGCTCTGGGCGGATGCCGTAAAAGGCGGGCCGGCCGACGGAGCCTTCCGGTGCGCGAACAAGCGGCAGCCGAATACCATCGTCGGTTTCGAAAAAGGATTCACCAGGCGTCCGGATGTGGCCCTTGAGCAGGTTCATCGACGGCGAGCCGATGAAACCGGCGACGAATGTGTTGGCCGGCTTGTCATAAAGTTCGAGAGGCGAACCGATCTGTTCGACGCGTCCGTCACGCAGCACGACGATGCGATCCGCCATCGTCATCGCCTCGACCTGGTCATGGGTGACATAGATCATCGTGGTCGCGAGCCGACGCTGCAATTCCTTGATCTCCGCGCGCATCTGCACCCGCAGCTTCGCATCCAGATTGGAAAGCGGCTCGTCGAACAGAAAAACCTTGGGATCACGCACGATCGCCCGTCCCATGGCGACACGTTGTCTCTGGCCCCCGGAGAGCTGACGCGGATAGCGTGCGAGATAGGGAACCAGATCGAGAATCTCGGCCGCTTTCTTCACGCGGTCATCGATATCCGCTTTAGGCTCTCCGCGCATTTTCAAGGCGAAGCCCATGTTCTCGGCGACTGTCTTGTGGGGATAGAGAGCGTAGCTCTGGAACACCATCGCGATGTCGCGATCTTTTGGCGGCAGATCGTTCACCACTTGGCCGTCGATGAAAATATCGCCGAATGTAATCGGCTCCAGGCCCGCCACCATGCGCAGAAGCGTGGATTTGCCGCAGCCCGAAGGACCGACCAGGACCACGAACTCGCCATCGGGTATTTCCACCGAAACCCCGTGGATAACGCTAAGGCTTCCGTAGGCTTTGCCGACGTTCACGATATCCATGGATGCCAATGCGAATTCCTCCCGGTGCGTCGCGCTCCTCACGACGTTTGATCGTCCTTCCAGAAGGAGGCGGCGGCAGTCGCATCCAGCAACAACCGCCGCCGCCCGGTCCACCCTGGGAGGGTCGTCATTCGGTTAGAAACTTCACATAATAACATACTATTGTAAAGTCGTTTATCCGCAGGTTCGGAATTATTTTATTCCACCTCTCATTCTCCGAGCCTTTTCCCACGTGACACCCGGAATAGCGAGCGCATCCACCCTATTATCCGATGGAGATGCACAGCGCATCGCTCAAAGTAGGATTTACAAACATCACAACAACAATATACTCTGTGAAGACAGTGCCCGCATCTAGGGGAAGCAATCAGGTGCTAAAAGGAATCGAACCGGTCATCAACGCTGAACTGATCCATGCGTTGATGCTGATGGGACACGGAGACCAATTGGTCCTATGCGATGTCAACCATCCCGCCCAGACCATCGCCCGGAACACCACCTACGGCCGCCTCATTGACGTCTCCGGCTGCGGTCTAGTGCGTACCGCAGAAGCAATCCTCAAGCTTTTTCCGCTCGACACATTCGTCGACGCCCCCGTGAAACGAATGCAGGTTGTGGGCGACCCGGAAAAGCCGATGCCAATCTTTTCCGCGATGCAGACGATTGTCGATCGCGCGGAAGCGCGGCCGATCAAGATGGATGCATTGGAACGTTTCGCATTTTACGAGGCGGCTAAAAACTCATTCGCAATTGTCAGAACCTCGGACCCGGGACCTTATGGGTGCTTCATTTTCAGCAAAGGCATTATTTAGTCAGCCTGGCGCAGCGGCACAAAGCGGACAGCCGGACATACATCCGACAGACCACGCCGTCCAACGCGTTCCGCCGCGCCGATGCCTGAACGGACCTGCGCATGGGATCGTAGAGCATGCGAAAGAAGGCATCCGCCATCTCATAGGCAAGATCCGGTTCCAACCAGCACTGTTGCATGGACGAGGCAACCCTATCCACTGCATTTTTCATGCAACGCGCTCGAACTTGGGCCCGGCCAAGTTCTGTCATCCGGTTAGGAACACGGACGCCAATCTTCGCTTCAGTCTTCTGATTGTCAAAATGTCGGGCTTTGAGTTTGGGACCGATCACAGCCTTCCATCGACCCATCTGGGTCTCAGCGCGACTGCGCTTGTTGTAGCCGGTGGATTTCTGCCATGCCATCCGCCCTTTGGTCTGGATTTCTGCAATATGGCGATCGCGGACAGATGGAACCAGCACCGATTGAGGGCTGGCAACGGCAGTCTTGGGAGGTGGGATAATGACCTCCACGATCTCACCAAAGCGTGTCGCCAGAAGATCTCGGGTTGGCGTTCCGTCATTGGCGCCGTCGGCAATGAACTTCTCGACGGGGCCACCAATCTGGTCCAGAAGTCCTGGTAACGCTGTCGGATCGCCGACATCATCCACGGTCAGATCGGACAAACAATCTCACCACTGACAAGATTGAGACCAAGGTGCAGTTTGCGCCATCTTTTGCGTTTGGTCTTGGTTTTGTGCTTGTTTTCCAGCCACTCGCCCTCGCCGAAGACCTTCAAGCCGGTGCTGTCGACAACCAGATGGACCGGACCTGATGTTGTGGCTCGGGACTTTGTCGACGGCAACGCCAGCCCTTTGCTCCGGCGAGACAGGGTGGAGAGTCAGGCACGGCAATATCGAACCCCATCAGCGCCGCGACACTGCGCATCAAGCCTTGGTCTGGCGTAGCGCCAGCCCGTAGACGACGCGCAGGGTCAAGCACAACGTAATCGCCAGATCCGAGTATTTCGGCTGACCACCCCGCGATGTCCGCCTCCGCGCCGTCCATAAAGACAGGGCCTCATCCTTCACCCAGATGGTCAAATCACCACGTTGACGCAGGCTTTCATTATATGCCGGCCAATTCGTCACCTGATATTTCTGCTTGGCAATCTTGTCCCGCCGATCGGCATTGAACTTGTGCGGCATCGTCGAAATCCGGATCAGGAGACTGAAAACAACCGCTCAATATCAGTCGCCGGGTGATCCACGCAACAACGCCCAATTCCACGGTGTAGATCCCCTTGTCCCTCCTGCGTTCAATGCAGAAGGAAGATAGGTGGCCGGATTCTACTCCGCCCCTACGGCGAGATTATCGCGCCGTTACCGTGGCCGACTTTTGCACCGGCGCTCTCAAACGTTATCTTCATCTGGTTCACTCGCCGGAGTTTCAGCTTGTACACGGCGCACCTGAACATCAGTCCGGCGTCTGATCCTTTCGTCTGGTCACCTCCTCAACTCCGATGTCTTCTGTCGCAATTGCGAAGGGGTAGGCGAAGGGGATCGGGTTCGCAGGATCGCGCCGTCGGCAATCGGCGCACCCGGCAGCCTTCGCCGGCGCTGTCTATCCTGCACGTGACGAGGAAGGGGCTGGCCGAAGACGAACAGCCCGGCATCTGCGATCCACGCTGATGCCGGCCGAGATCGGCGGAACTTGGCAGGGGAAAAAGCTATCCGTGGATATAGGCAGCGGACAACGGTCCGAGCTGCGCCGAGATCTGTCGCCACCTCGCCGGCTGCGCGCCGGTGCGGGAAATCATCGCTTCGATCAAGCCGGTCGATACCGCATGCTTCAGTTTGGGGTCACCGCTTCGCATGCCGAGCTCGATCAGCTCGAATACCCTCTGGCGGTCTTCAAGCGATGAAAAACGCTCGGCGATCAGCCATCCTATATCCGAATAGAGGGCGTGCATGGCGGAGAGATCGATCGGCTGGCCGGTTGTCGATCCTGCTTCCAGGGCCGGCGCCCCAGGTATGTTCTGCGTCAGTTCGGATGTGATTGTGCTGGTATCCATCGATGTCGTTCCTTGTCCTGCTGAAATCGTTTGGCGCGGCCATTGGCCGTCAGTCCGGACGAAAGGCAGAAACGTTGTCACTGGTGATCCAGGTTGGCCCTTCGCCACGTCCGCTGACGAGCCACGCCAGGTTGACCCCGAGCGCTTCGGCAATCATCACGAGGCGGTCGGGGAAGGGAGCGTCACGATCGTTTTCCCAGTCGATCCAAGTGCCTGCCGCGGTGCCGATTGCGAGGGCGGCGGCTTCGACCGACAGGCCGTTCGCGTCGCGCGCCAGCGATATCCGGCCGCCGATGGTGTCGTCAGTCGTGTAGAATGTGTCCGGGCTGTCGATATACAACTGTCGCTCCTGCTCGATCTTGCGAAGATGCTCACCAGCACGATGGTGCTGGGGAGCATGATGTCGGAGATCAGCCTTCCTCGCCGATCCAGCTCTTCACCTGGTCGGGGTGGTCGGCAATGTACTTGTCGACTGCTTCATCATAGGAGCTCTGCTGCGCGGTAAACATCGCCGCTTCCAGATCGGGAATCGGCAGCTTCATGCGCGACAGGAAGTCGGCAGCCTTGGGATTTTCCGACTTGAAGTCCTTGCGCGCCAGAATGTCGACGTGCTCGGCTTCACCCAGCGACTTTTTCGGGTCGTCGAGGTAGCGCAGCTGGTGCTTGCCGAACATCCAGTGCGGGCTCCAGGCGGTGGCCACGAACCACTTTTCGCCGCGCACGGCGCGATCGACGGTGGTCAGCATGCCGGCTTCGCTGGAGATCTGCAGCTTGTAGCTGCCCAGTCCGTAATCCTTCTCGGCCTTCTCCGAAAGGCGCGTTAGGCCGGCGCCGGGGTCGATGCCCTGGATGGTGCCGGAGAGCTTCTTCTGGACGTCTTCCTTCTTGAGATCCTCGATCGAGCCGATCTGGTCTGCGGGAATGTAGTCCGGGACGACCCAGCCGAGCTTGGCGCCGTCATAGACGGTGCCGAGCGTCTCGACCTTCTCCTTGACCTTGGCATAATAGTCTGCATGGGTCTGCGGCAGCCAGGCCATCATCATCGCATCGAGATCGCCGCGGCCGACACCCTGGTAGAGCGGCGCCACGTCTGCCTGCACAAGCTCGACCTTCTGGTTGAGCTTGGTCTCGATCAGCCTGGCAGCGAGCTTAGTGACGAATTCGGCGTCGGACCATGCGGCCCAGCCGATCTTCACCGGCTTGGCATCCGCAGCCATGGTCGCTGTGACGGTACCAACGAGAAGGGCGGCGGCGAGGCCGAGGGTTGCGAGTGTTTTGAACATATGTGCTCCTTTTGTGAAGGTTCGCATTAGACGGGTCGTTGCCCGCAATGGTCTGACGCGGGGGTCAGGCGGTAGCGGTCGCCAGTTCCTCGCGCTCGGTCTTGCGGAACAGTCCCAGCCAGAAGGCGGCGCGGGGCTTTCCGAGGCTCTGGGTGATCCGGTCGAGAATGACGGCCAGGATGACAACGGCGATACCGCCTTCGAAGCCGGTGCCGACATCGAGACGCTGGATGCCCGTCAGTACCGTGTTGCCGATGCCGCCGGCACCGATCATCGAGGCGATCACCACCATCGACAGCGACAGCATGATCGTCTGGTTGATGCCGGCCATGATCGAGGGCAGGGCATTCGGCAACTGCACCTTGAAGAGCAACTGCGTGGCGGTGCAGCCGAAGGCATTGCCGGCCTCGATGAATTCGCCATCCACCTGGCGGATGCCGAGATTGGTGAGGCGGGCCACCGGTGGCATCGAGAAGATCACCGTGGCGATCGCGCCGGGTACGGCACCGAGGCCGAAGAACATCGCGGCCGGGATCAGGTAGACGAAGGCCGGCATGGTCTGCATCATGTCCAGAACAGGGCGCACGAAGGCGGCGACGGAATCCTTGCGCGCCATGGAGATGCCGAGCGGCAAGCCGACCAGCATGGCGATCAGCGTCGAGGCGATCACCAGCGACAGCGTCTCCATCATCGGGCCCCAGAGGGCGATGTGATTGACGAGCAGCAGGCCGAGCGCGGTGAAGACCGCAAAGCCGATGCCGACACGCCAGAGCGACAGGATCACGAAGATCGCGATGCCGACAGGCATGGGGATAGCCAGCAGGGCATTCTGGATGCCATCCGTGACGAAGCCGATGGTCGCGGCGATGGCGTCCAGCAGCGGTGAGAAATTGTCGAGGACGTAATTGACGGCAGCGTCGATGCCGTTTCCGATATCGAAGTTCATAGTATATCCGATGTGTTTGGGGTCAGCTGGCGCGGTCGAGCGTTTCGAGCAGCGCCGACTTGCTGATGGAGCCGATATAGCGGTTGCGATCGCAGACGACGGGTACCGGCCATGGGCTGGCGGCGACCTTGCCGAGCACGTTCGACAAAGGCTCGGAAGCCGGAATGGCCTGGATCTCGGTCAGGAAAGCGCCGCGATAGGGGTCGGCTGCCTTGGCCCGCATCTTCTCGATCAGCGAAGTTTGGCTGATCATGCCGTGATAGGTCTTGTCGCGGCCGAGGATGATCGCGTATTCACGATCGTAGTTCTTCATCCGCTCAAGCGCTGCGGCAGCGGACACGCCTTCGCGCTCGATGATCGTCACCTGCGACTTGCGGGCAACATCGCCGACCTTGAAGACATGGGCGACATCGACATTGCGGAAGAACGAGCGAACATAGTCGTTGGCCGGCTGGGTGACGATTTCGTCGGGCGTGCCGACCTGCACGACATTGCCGTTCTGCATGATGCAGATCCGGTCGCCGATGCGCATCGCCTCGTCGAGATCGTGGCTGACGAAAACGATGGTGCGGCTGCGTTCCGACTGCAGGCGAACCAGTTCGTCCTGCATTTCCGTGCGGATCAGCGGGTCGAGGGCCGAGAAGGCTTCGTCCATCAGCAGGATCGTCGGCTCGCTGGCCAGTGCGCGGGCAAGGCCGACGCGCTGCTTCATGCCACCGGAGAGCTGGTCCGGGCGGCTGTCGGCATAGCCATCGAGGCCGACGGCCTTCAGCGCCGCCAGTGCCTTCTGCTTGCGGCCGGCCTCGCCGACACCGGCAACTTCGAGACCGAAGGCGGCGTTGTTGAGGACCGTGCGGTTCGGCAGCAGTGCAACGGATTGGAAGACCATGCTGATGTCGCGGCGGCGAAGCGCGATCAGCTCGCTGCGCGACATGCCGGTGATGTCGCGGCCATCAATCTCGATCGATCCGGAACTCGGTTCGATCAGTCGGTTGAGAAGGCGCAGCAGCGTTGATTTGCCGGAGCCCGACAGGCCCATGATCACGAATATCTCGCCGGCACGAATATCGAAACTGGCGTCGTTGACGCCGATCGAGCAGCCCGTTGCTGCATGAATTTCAGACTTGGTCTTTCCGGCCCGCAGTAGTGCGAAGGCTTTTTTCGGATGCTCGCCGAAGACTTTGTAGATGTTCTTGAGGCTGATCTTGGTCGTTGCCGATTGTGTCGGCGCGTCTTTTTCAGTTGCAGAATTCATATGATTTGGGCGCCGAGCTCAAGAGGCCAGGCATTCTCCTTTTTTAGCCGATGCTTGTCGAGACGACAGTATTTGCTGCGAATTTCCAAGTGTCGGTTGTATTTTCAACGTAGCAAAGCGCTATTGATTTAATCACGTATCTGGCCATCCAAGTAATGGCGCTGCCATCACGGCAATCATCGACAGTAACGTTTGCGTTCGGCGCTTCATGTTCCATTCGAAACCAGCGCTTCGGCGGAGGAGTTGAACGTTATGTAGGTGGATATACGCTCGATGTCCATAAAAAAATGAAATTTATTGCCAGCGGGTCATTGTGATGGCGCAAAAGTGGGCTGTTTTGGGCTTCTGCGACCCTGGCGTTGTGGGCGGCTTCGGGTGCATCCAGCGCTGGGTTGCGAAACGGGCGTGTCGCAAAGCGGTCGGCCGAATGCGTTGAGCTGAAATACGTTCTGCTCTTCACGCCTTATTGACCTTTTGAAGTCCGAAGAGACGTGCGAGCAGATCGTTCTGATCATTGACGGTGTCGGACGCCAGGGTCGCGCCATATGTGACAAAGCCGACAGAATTTTGGTCGCATGGGATGTTGGGATGCGCGCACGAAGGCTTTGTTTAATGGGTGACGGTAGGGTACGTCCGTCACCGGCAGCGGCCCGTCGTTGCCGTGATAGATGCCAGCCGGCCGATCATTCCCTTCGGCACGCCTGAAATACGGAAGAACCTCGGCGTAGCTCCAGCCATCGCAACCGGAAGCTGCCCCGTCGTCATAGTCCTTCCTGTCTCCACGAATGTAGATCATGCCGTTGATCGAGCTCCCGCCGCCCGGCATGAACCTTGCGGAACATGGATGCGCCGCACGGCCAGACCCGGTTCCGGATCCGAGACGTAGGGGAAAGTGCGGTTGGTCCCGAACAGTTTGACGACACCACCCGGTGCACGACTGGCGATCACACGCTGGTCTGGCCCGGCCTCAAGCACAAGTATTCTCAGCCTCGGATCTTCCGACAGACGATTTGCCAACACTGAACCGGCCGAGCCCGCGCCGATGATGATGTAGTCAAATTCCTCGCCTGTGGCCTGGATCACGAAACCGCTGCTCCCAAGACCATATGGGCTGCCTTCTCGCCGATCATGATGCTCGGCGCATTGGTGTTGCCACTGACGATGCGTGGCATGATCGAGGCATCCGCGACACGCAGGCCGGCAAGTCCGCGGAGCCGCAGTTGCTCGTCAACCACGGCTTCCGGACCGTGGCCCATGGCACATGTTCCGACGGGATGAAATGTCGTCCCACCGGCCTTACCAAGCCAGCGCCGAAAATCCCTCCCCGAGAGACACGTATCGGTGAAACTCATGCTCGGACAGTCCGAAACGATTAGCTAGTTCAGCCGCTTCGAGGGTGAAATCGCCATTCGCATGTGATGAGACAAACATCAGGCCCGGATACTTCTTTTCTGAGTTAGGTGTTTTTGCATTTCCGTCGGGATCTGGTCGAATCCTTCAACATCAAACACAACTGGTGCTCCCGCTTGGGCTGTAGGTGCCGCTTGCGACCGGATGACCGGGCATATCGGGAGGAATGGATACTGGCTGCTCGTCCGCTCGCCCGACATGCTTGGCGTAGTCGGAAATCGGGCGGGGGCGGCCCACCAGGTAGCCCTGCACTTGATCGCACAACTCACGGGTCAAGAACGCCAGTTGATCCGTTGTTTCCACGCCTTCGGCGATAATCGGCAGATCCAGTCCGCGCCCAAGTCCGATCACGGCTCGTATGATCGCCGAAGACTGGGAAAGCCCTATGTTGCGTACAAAAGACTGGTCAATCTTGATCTTATCGAACGAAAGGACTGCAGATAGGATAGCGACGAATAACCGGTTCCGAAATCATCCATGGCGATGCGTACGCCCAGCGCCTTGAGGTGCCCCAACGTGGAAATGGCCCGTTCGTGATCATCAATCAGCACGCCTTCGGTGATCTCAAGCTCCAACCGTTCGGGCTCAAGTCCGGTTTCAATCAGCACTGACTTTACAAGCCCGGTCAGATCGCCATGCTTAAATTGCACCGGAGAGAGGTTGACGGCGACCGAAAGCCTTCGCGGCCACGAGGCCGCCTCACGACAAGCCTCCCGCAACACCCACGCGCCAATCTCGATCATCAGACTGCTCTCTTCTGCAATCGGAATAAAGACGGACGGCGGGATATTGCCTTGGCTCGGATGATTCCACCGCAGCAAGGCTTCAAAACCAGTGACGTCCCCGCCGATGTTAGCCTGTGGTTGATAAAAGACCGACAATTGTTGCTGCGAAATTGCAGCCTGCAGGTCACGCTGCAATGCTGGGACCGGAGACAAGCCGGAGGCGTCCTATGACGTCTATGCGATCCCCTCGGGGACCGGCGCGCCATACGTGTTCATGGTCCTGACCTTCGGTGCCACAGAGAGCAGCCGCGCCGCCCGGCGATCGATCTCGGCCGCAGAGCGCAACGCGGCGTCGACGGCATCGACCAGCGCCAAGCAGATTGCTTTAGGATATGCCGGCTCGCCCGATCGTGCCGTCCAGCGGTCCAGGTACATGACCCTTGAGACCATGGCGCAAATCAGTCTGCCCGCTGTGGCACGCTGATATCGTCCGACTCCATGTCGGAAAGCACGGCCATCAGCCGCGACCTACACCACTTCCATGGACACGATCCATGACGGACCAGGCCATTTTCATAACAATCCATCGAAGGGGCTGCCGCAATTATGCGGAAGGACATGGCCTGCGCCGATGCAACGACGGTTGGCTGGCTGCCGGATGAAATAGCGGAACGCCTCGCTTCCGTCCGCAACCTGCGGGAATGGAGCTTCGCTATCAATGCCGCGATAAAATGGCCGGCTGGTCACATTGTTCTGGTCTGCGCTCCAGGAAACGAGACACTGGTCGCATTTGTTTTGCCAAATCAGATCACGAATGTTTCCAGCCGCACTCGACGCGGCGCAGAGAAAAGACTTGTCTCTTACCGTTTCGCAGTTCTGCCATATATTTCAAAATATGAGAGCCCGGCGGACGATTGTGTGGCGTTTGGAGCTTTGGCGGTGGATGCCGTCAATCCTTGCTTTGCTACTGACGTTGTTCTCGGCTTTGGGCCTGGCGACGCCCGCATCCGAAGCTGAGCGTGTCGCTGTAGTCCTGAAGATGAACGGGGCGATTGGCCCGGCGACGGCCGACTACATAAGACGCGGCCTTCAACGGGCCAATGAACGTGGCGCCAGCCTGGTTGTCCTGCAGATCGACACGCCCGGCGGTCTCGACACGTCGATGCGCGACATCATTCGTGCGATCCTTGCCTCCTCGATACCGGTCGCGAGTTTCGTTGCACCCAGCGGAGCACGAGCCGCCAGCGCCGGCACCTATATTCTTTACGCAAGCCATATCGCGGCAATGGCACCGGGCACCAATCTGGGTGCGGCGACGCCGATCGCACTTGGCGGCCGACCATCCGATGGTGACCGGAACGACAGCCCTGATACGACCGGCAAGCAGCGGCAAGTGCCGCGCGATGCCGGCGAGGCGAAGGCGATCAACGATGCGGTGGCCTATATCCGCGGGCTTGCCGAACTGCGCAATCGTAACGCCGACTGGGCGGAGCGCGCCGTGCGCGAGGCCGCGAGCCTTTCCTCCGCCGCAGCTCTGCGTGAGAAGGTCATAGATTTCGTGGCGACCGATATAAACGATCTGCTGGCACAGGCACAGGGCCGGGTCGTGCGGGTCGGTCAAACGGATGTCCGGCTCGAAACATCGGGCCTCATCGTCCAGGACCTTGAACCGGACTGGCGAACCCGCCTGCTTTCGGTGATCACCGATATCCGAACATCGCGCTGATCTTGATGATGGTCGGTATCTACGGCCTGATCTTTGAATTTCTGACGCCCGGAACGCTGGTGCCGGGAACGATCGGCGGCATCTGCCTGCTGCTTGGTCTCTATGCTTTGGCCTTGCTGCCGGTGAGTTTTGCGGGCCTCGGGCTGATCATTCTCGGCGTGGGTCTGACGGTGGCCGAGGCGCATTCGCCGTCCTTCGGCGCACTCGGCGTCGGCGGCGGCATCGCACTGGTGCTCGGCGCTACCATCTTGTTCGACACGGACATACCCGGGCTTAAGGTTTCCTGGTCGGTGCTTGGCGCAATCGCCGTCGCCTGCCTCGCTCTTGGCCTTGTCATTGCCCGTCTCGCCTTCATCTCGCGCTGGCACGATGTCGTCTCCGGCGGCGAGCAGATGATCGGAATTTCAGGCAAGGTCGACAGCTGGACGGGCATCTCGGGCTACGTCATCGCCCATGGCGAGCGCTGGAAGGCCGTTTCAACTGAGCCGCTTGCCGTCGGCGACCGCGTGAAAGTGACCGGCCGGGATGGGTTGACGCTCGAAGTGGTCCGCAGTTCGCAGGAGGGCTAACGGTCTTCAGAATGCAGGAGGAAAAGTCATGGGCCTGTTTGCAGATCTCGCCTTCTATCTTGTGATCATCTTTATTCTGCTCGTCGTCGTCGCATCTGCGATCAAGATCCTGCGGGAATACGAACGCGGCG
>NZ_LWBS01000435.1 GCF_001652265.1 Rhizobium leguminosarum | reverse complement strand
AGACGCCGAAAAATTGCGCCGCGGCGGGGGTGTAACTCCGGTCGGGCTACGCCCTCCCTTCGTCACACCCCCGCCGCCGAGTCTCATCCTGATTGACGCTGAGTCTCACCTTGTTTGTCGCCGCGCAGTCGGAGGCCGAGATGGATCAGCGCAGCAGCCTGCGGGCAGTTATGATCGCAATGTTCCTGGTGGCGCTGTTCATCGTCGGAATTTACGCCGGTCAGCACAGCGGTCTTCTGCCGCGGATGTGATGCGAGGCGGGTCGCAAGGCCCGCCTCCTTTGGCCATTTGATCCTTAGCCACCTAGGAAACGCGAATTACCTCGTTGGATAGAAGGAGCAGAAAACTGCCATCGTCGAGGCGCTCTGCCACGTCCCCTTCTTCGGTGACGTAGTCGGTCCTTGTATTTACGGACCGCAGAGAAGTCCGCATTTGTTCAATGACAGTATAATTTCGACCTTCAGCGTTTGAACAACGGAAACGCTTTGTTTCAACGTAATTCATGTCCTTTGCCTCGGAGAATTGCACCTCATAAATATTTTGGCGACAAAGGCGCAGAGTCAAGAACTTCGATCACCGCTTTCTGCAGGTTGCTATCCGGGGTGGGACATCGCCTCAGGCTGCCTCATCACGTGTCGTCGTCTTCCCTGTCAGCGATGTCTTCGGCCATCACCACGGCGTGCTCCGACAAAACGGCAGCCACGTTGTCAAGAAGCTGAGCCAGTTCAGGGTCGGTGGCGAAAAGCCGTTCTTGGTTGGCCTTTAGCTTGTCGATATAGAAATTGTGGATATGCAGTGGACCAGTCATCTGCGCGAGGTTTGGCATGCTGATGCTCCGGAAATAGTGGGCTTCGACCCGCTCAACAGCTAGTTGGCAATTCACCAATCTGTTGACGACTGAAACGTTCGTGACGCTTTGCCGTTGCACCACAAGGTGACTTGTAGCACTGTTGTCTTGGCTGTCGGCGAGACCAGCATTCGCGCTGATCTCGCCCCGAGGAGCCACCTAGCGCGGGAGAATACGGTTTGCCTGCAAGCTGATGCCGTATTCCCCGTTGCCAGGATCTTGAGTGAGACAGCATCACAGCCCAAAATCAAGCGGCGGCGATGGTCCGTCCAAGCGAAATCCCTGTTTTCCCCAAAAGCTCACACAGAAAACCGAACCACTGCCGTAATTTACCGGTCTGGGTGCTCTCGCATCCACTTATCGTACGGATCTTCCCTATCCACCGGCGTCAGTCCGCTTATTTCGTCAAGTTTGGCATCGATCGCCCGCCGATCCCATTTGCGCGTACCTGGGATGCATGGGGGCATCTTATAGGTCGACACCCAGAGCGAGAACGTTGACTCCGCGATGCCTAGATAGTCGGCTGCTTGTTTGCGGCCTTTCGCGGCGGCGTTTTTGTGTGATTCGGCGGCGGCCAACCTTTAATATACTGGCGGTAGTTTTCATTGACGACATCGAATAAGTCGTCTGCTTCCGGCAGGTCGACCACTTGAACTATGATGAACCAAGCAATCCACTCGGAATCGGAGGCCTCGTCGTAATGGCGCACAAAGTGGCGGCCGACGACCTCCATGATTGAGATGCCAACGTCGTGGATGGTGAGGGTGATACGATCGCCGAACCCTGGAACAGTGTTGCCGAGATCGGCAAATAGATGCTCGCCTTCGATTTGATACTTTCCGTCGGCTTGCCGCTCCAAAAAATACACCAACTCATCAATGATTTTCGGCATCGGGGCCTATCCCTGACGATCCCGGAGGCGAACGCCGGGACCGTTTCCGTTCTGATCAATGAACATGATGCCGGCGGATTCGAAGCATCTTCGCAGAACATCCAGCGTGGCATGTTGAGGCGCAGACTTCCCGCTTTCGAAATTTCGGATCGTCGCATTGCCGATCTTGGATTGATCGGCAAGCTGCTGTTGTGACCAGTCTAATAGCGCTCTGGCTGCGCGGCACTGCGAGGGTGTCAACATATACGAGAAATACCACGTTGCGATAAAATAGATAGGTCTAGCGATTTTCGCTTGCTTTAGCGAAAATGATCGTTTATCGCTATCTATATCGAAAATCGCTAGACCGCAACGAGGGCATCGAAAATGACACAGATCATGGTTAATAAATTGCGCGCCGATCTCTGTTCGCAGCAACTGGACATCTTTCCGCTCTTCGTCGAGACGGTCGCAAAGATCGATGAAGCCGACGCGGCTGGCTGCGAAGTCACCCGTAATATCGGCTACGCGACCGCCGACGCCATCCTTGACGCCGCAGTCGACATCGTTCCGAGGGACGTTGAGAATATTTTGCACCGCATCGGCTGCGCTCATCACCTGCTCGATACCGTCTATGACCGCGCATACCGCGGGCTTGAGATCGATGACGTCATCAAAAAGCTGGCCGAGCTGCTGCGGGGTACCGCCAAAGGGCTTGCCGATGCCTGCGCCATCGACATGCACGCCACGCGTCTGGACTTCTATTTGCCGCGGCGGACAGACCAGCAGAATTAGCAGTCTCGCCCTCGTATCGGTCCGGGAGTTCTACCCCGCGAAGCCGTAGAGGATAACGCCAGTTCGAATCTGGCCGAGGGCTCCACTTTTACCAATGGCCAGCGCGACACCACCCCGCCCCACACGTTCGGGCGCGCTGGCCGGTATTTTCTTCGCCACCACAGCGCCCCACCGCCTCACCAGCGGTGGGTTTTTCGTCGCGTCCTGTGTGCTATGTTCCTGGGATGAAGACGGTTACGAAGCGGAAACTCATTCTAAAGCTCTTCGACAAGCAGGACGGCAAGTGCTGTTACTGCGACCAGCACGTCATCCTTTCATATCGTTGGCGCGACCAGCAAAGGCCTGACGCAGCCACAATCGAGCACCTGCAACGACGAGCCGAGGGCGGCAGCGATCATCCGGATAATATCGCCATGTCGTGTAAGAAGTGCAACGACGGGCGCCAGGAAATCGATTGGCTAACGTACCGATCGCTAAAACGCGGCGAACTCCATGAATATGTGAGATCGGTTGATCAGGGAGCGAGGGAGGCACTGGCCGGTTATGATAACCGCTGTATTCTACGGAAAAAATTGGAAAATACGCAATAAAAACAACAAGGAATGGCGGAGAAGATGGGATTCGAACCCACGATACGCTTTTGACGTATACTCCCTTAGCAGGGGAGCGCCTTCGACCACTCGGCCACCTCTCCGGTGCGGCCTAACTATGGCGACCGGTCTGTGAATGCAAGGATTTTTTGAGCTTTCACCAGAAGAAATGCAGCGAGCGGCAATTCGGCTGGTTGCGCAAACAGACCTCGCCTCCGGCCGAGATCCGCGGAGTTTGATCGCGCTTCGTTCTCTTCGATGAAGAGGCCGATCTCAGACGAGCAGGCTCTTGAGGTCAGCAGAAGGGTCGGCGAGAATCGATTTGTCGGGGTTAGTCCCGGATTCCAGCAGTTTTTTGCCGGTCACATAGGCTTTCGCGTCGTTGATGGCATCGACGGCGATCAGCATGCCTTCCCTGAAGTACCAAACCGAATGGGCTCCTGCACGGGTGCCGGGACGCAGCAACGTCTCGTCATAACCGAGATTGAAACCGGCAATCTGCAGCTTGACGTCATACTGGTCGGACCAGAACCACGGCTTCGGCGCATAAGGCTCATTGCCGCCGGCGATGACGGCTGCCGCTGCTTCGGCCTGGTCGACGGCGTTCTGCACCGATTCGAGCCTGATGCGGCCGCCCTGCCACGGAAGTGCAGCGCAATCGCCGGCCGCAAAGATCGCCGAATCGGATGTACGGGCGAATTCGTCGACGACAATGCCGTTGGCGACTTCGAGGCCGGCTTCCTTGGCGAGTTGGTCGTTCGGCGCGACGCCGATGCCGACGACGGCGAAATCGATGTCGATGACCGATCCGTCGGAAAGTGCGGCACCAGTGACGCGGCCATCCTTGCCGATCAGATGCTTGAGCCCTGTCTTCTCGCGGATCACCACGTCATGTGTCTCGTGGATCCCGCGCATGATGTCGGCGGTCTCCTTCGCCGCGACGCGCTGCAGGATGCGGTCGGCCATCTCGATGACGGTGACTTCCAGGCCGCGATGGCGGGCAACGGCCGCTGCCTCGAGACCGATATAACCGCCGCCGATGATGAGGACGCGGCGACCGGGGCGCATCTCGTCAGCAAGCAGATCGGCATCGCGCTTGTCGCGAGCGACATAGACGCCTTCGAGATCGCCGCCGATTGCGGCCGGGAGCCGGCGCGGCGTCGAGCCGGTGGTCAGCGCCAGCGTGCCGTAATCGAGAACAGAGCCGTCCTGCAGCAGAACCTGCTTGCTGTCCGGCTTGATCTGCTCGGCCCAGGTCGAAAGGCGAAGATCGACATCATTGTCCGCATACCAGTGCTCGGCGCGAAACAGCAGGCGGTCGAAGACCATTTCACCGAGCAGGTATTTTTTCGAAAGCGGCGGGCGCTGATAGGGAGCGACGTCCTCGGCGCCGAGGAGGGTGATCGGGCGCGTATCCTTCAACGCACGCAGCTTGGCCGCCAATGCGAAACCGGCTTGTCCCGCGCCGATGATCACCAGTCTATCCGTCACGATCTCACTCCTGAAGCTGCGCCCGACAACTACGCCAAGGCCTGTCCCCTAAAGCGCCGCGCATCTTTCAGACACGCAAAGGACGCTGTCGCATTTTGAGTTTCTGCATAATCCCTGAAATCGATCCCGATTTAAGGGATTATGCAGTAGCCCGTGCGCCGTCAACGGAAAGCGGCCTCTTACATTCAGCCGATCTCGATCCAGCGGTGCTCGTGGAAGGACTGTGCCATGGCATGCACCGACTTCTCTATCCTGAGACCGTCTTCGAATGTCACGATCGACGACGACTCGCCTGATATTGCCCGGATCAGCTCACGGCATTCGATGATCTTCAGATCGTTGAAGCCGAGGCCGTGGCCTGGTGCCGGAATGAACCGATCATAAGGCCGATGGGCGGGTGCCGCCAGTATCTTGCGGAAGCCCTGTTCGGAGCCGCGGCCGTCGGCCTGGTAGAGTTCGAATTCGTTCATGCGCTCCTGGTCGTAGACGATCGAGCCTTTCGAGCCGAAAATCTGCAGGGCGATGCGGCCCTTGCGGCCCCAGGCGGCGCGATTCGCCATCAGCACGGCGGAGATGCCGCCGCCAAGCCGCATCAGCACGTTGGCGCCATCGTGGTTTTCGACGGCACGGCGGCCACCTTCGCTCAACGGGCGATCGGCATAGGGCCTCACCATATCCGTTATGACGGCCTCGACATGGCCGAAGAGATACCAGAGCAACGACAGCGGGTGGACGGCGAAATCATCGAGCGCGCCGTAGCCGGCGGAAAGCTCGCTCTTCCAATAAAAGAAGACATCGGGATCGGCCATGAAATCCTCATCCATCTCGACGCGAATATGATTGACCGTGCCGATAGCGCCCTCGCCAATCAGCGCCCTGATATGCCGCATGACGGGATTCTGAATGTAATTATAACCAAGGGCGGCAACCTTGCCGGATCGCTTCGCCGTTTCCAGCATGCGCTCGGCATCGGCATAGGCCGGCGCCATCGGTTTTTCGCACCAGACATGCTTGCCGGCCGCAAGGGCTGCAATCGCCATCTCGGGATGAAACTGATTGGGCGTGGTGACAGAGACGACGTCGACCTCGGGGTCGGCGATCAGCGCCCGCCAGTCGGCCGTCGCCTTCTCGAAACCGAATTCACCGGCACGAGTCTCAGCAAGCTCGGCATTGGCTTCGGCCAGATGCACAAGACGCGGACGCTCGACATCGCCGAACACCGTCTTTACCGCATTCCAGGCTAGCGCATGGCACTTGCCCATATAACCGGTGCCGATCAAACCGATGCCGAGTGGCTTCATTTCCGTCTCCTCCAGAGCTGTGCGCGGATTTTTGGAATATTTGGATCATTTTGACAAGGACCTGCTCGCAGGCATTTCTGCGCCCTTCCCGAGCAGATTGTCTAAAAGCTTTCAATTACAGGGGATTAAAAACAATTAGCCGTGTCGTTTGAAATCGTTTATGTTCGATAATATGGAATATTTGTTTCATCTCGTGAGCCGCAAGCATGGATAACGATCCCCAGAGGCCCGCGCGTGTGCCGCGCGATTTCGAAAGCCTGCGCAGCACCATCATCGAGCGCAAGGCGAACATGCCGAAGCGGCTGGCGCAGGTCGCCGCCTTCGCGCTCGGCAATCCAGACGAAATCGCCTTCGGAACGACGGCGAGCATCGCGGCCGCCTCCGACGTCCAGCCCTCGACGCTGGTGCGCTTGGCGCATCATCTGGGTTATGGAGGCTTTTCCGACCTGCAGAGCATCTTTCGCGAAAGATTGCGGGACCGGACGCTGAGCTACGAAGAGCGCCTCGTCACGCTGGAGCAATCGAGCGGCGACGATGAGGACGCCAATCTGCTCTCCGGCTTCATCGCCGCGGCAAACCAGTCGGTCAATCGGCTGGCGGCGACGGTGCAGAGCGATACTTTCACCAAAGCGGTGAATATCCTTGCCAACGCTGAGACGATCTATCTGATCGCCAAACGGCGCTCCTACCCATTGACGGCGCACATGACCTACGCTTTTTCCAAGCTCAACATCCGCCACCAGATTGTCGCCTCGCCGAACGGCGTCGACCCTGAAATGGTGCAGTTCGCATCACCGAAGGATGCAGCGATCGCGGCGAGCTTCTCGCCCTATGCGGCCGACAGCCTTAGCCAGAGTCAGGAGCTTGCCGACCGCGGCGTCCCCGTCATCGCGATCACCGATTCGGCCTTTTCGCCGCTTGCCGCCTGCGCCACGCACTGGTTCGAGGTGGCGGAGGCCGATTTCGCCGGCTTCCGCTCGCTTTCGGCCTCGATGGCGCTCACTATGGCACTGCCGGTTGCAATCGCCGAGCGGCGGCGCAAGCCTCAGCAGTCAAAACCTGTAAAAGGCAAAATGGAATAAACATTCCGAATTGACAAAATATCGGAACCGATGTTTCATTATTGAAAATTCGCAGGCACTGGAAGCCGCGCAAAATCTAGCGGGAGGACATCATGGTACAATCGAATCCGGGTTCACAGCCGGAGCCGGCGCTTGATGTGATCACCATCGGCCGTTCCTCAGTCGATCTTTACGGCCAGCAGATCGGTTCGCGGCTGGAGGATATCGGCTCTTTCGCCAAGTCGGTCGGCGGTTGCCCGGCCAATATCGCCATCGGCACGGCACGGCTCGGCCTCAAATCCGGCCTCATCACCCGCGTCGGCGACGAGCAGATGGGACGCTTCATCCGCGAGCAGTCGGCGCGCGAAGGTGTGGCGACAGACGGCATCGTCACCGACAAGGAGCGGCTGACGGCGCTGGTGCTGCTGGCAGTCGAGGCCGAGGGCGTGTCGCCGATGATCTTCTATCGGTCGGACTGCGCCGACATGGCGCTCGATGAAGGCGATATCGACGAAGATTTCATCAGATCGTCGCTCGCCGTTCTCGTTTCCGGCACGCATTTCTCGCGGCCGAATACGGAGGCCGCACAACGAAAGGCTATCCGTATCGCCAAGGCGAACGGCGGCAAGGTGATCTTCGACATCGATTACCGGCCGAACCTCTGGGGCCTTGCCGGCCATGCGGAAGGCTTCGAACGCTACGTAAAATCCGACCGGGTCTCCTCGAAGATGAAGGAGACGCTGCCGGATTGCGACCTCATCGTCGGCACCGAAGAGGAAATCCTGATCGCTTCCGGCGCCGACGACGTGCTCGGCGCGCTGAAGGAGATCCGTCGGCTGTCGCCGGCGACGATCGTGCTCAAGCGCGGCGCCATGGGCTGCATCGTCTATGACGGGCCGATCGCCGACGATCTCGAAGCCGGCATCATCGGCCAGGGTTTCCCGATCGAGGTCTTCAACGTGCTGGGCGCCGGCGATGCCTTCATGTCCGGCTTCCTGCGTGGCTTCCTGCGCGACGAGCCGCTGAAGACCTGCGCCACCTGGGCCAATGCCTGCGGCGCCTTCGCCGTCTCCCGTCTGCTCTGCTCGCCGGAATATCCGACCTGGGCGGAACTCGACTTCTTCCTGACGACCGGCAGCAAACACCGGGCGCTGCGCAAGGACGAGGCGCTCAACCATATCCACTGGGCATCGACCCGGCGCGGCGAAATCCCGCTTTTAATGGCGCTGGCGATCGACCACCGTTCGCAGCTCGTCAGCGTCGCCGATGAGCTCGGCGTCGGCCATGAGAAGATTGTCGCCTTCAAACGGCTGGCGGTGGCGGCAGCGGCGCGGGTTTCGAACGGCCGCGACGGCTACGGCATGCTGATCGACGAACGCTTCGGCCGCGACGCTTTCTTCGATGCGGCGACGAAGAATTTCTCCTGGATTGGCCGGCCGGTGGAATTGCCGGGCTCGAAGCCGCTGCGCTTCGAATTCAGCCAGGATATCGGCTCGCAGCTTGTGGAATGGCCGCTCGGCCATTGCATCAAATGCCTGTGTTTCTATCACCCTGATGATCCGGCTGAATTGAAGACGGAGCAGCAGGAGAAGCTGCGGACGCTTTTCGAGGCCGCCCGCAAGGTCGGCCGCGAGCTGTTGGTGGAGATCATCGCCGGCAAGAACGGGCCGCTCACCGACGATACGATCGCGACCGCGCTGGAGGAGCTCTATGCGCTCGGCATCAAGCCGGACTGGTGGAAACTGGAGCCGCAAGCATCCAGTGAAGCCTGGAAGAAGATCGACGCAGTGATCGCCAAAAATGATCCATGGTGCCGCGGTATCGTGCTCCTGGGGCTCGAGGCGCCCGCCGACGAGCTGATCTCCTGCTTCGAGGCGACGCTGGCAGCTCCCTCCGTGAAAGGCTTTGCCGTCGGGCGGACGATCTTTGCCGATCCGGCGCGCGCCTGGCTTTCAGGCGAAATGAATGATGAGGAAGCGATCGCCGATATGGCCGGCCGTTTCCGGCACCTGACAGAAGCGTGGTTGAAGACGCGCGGGCATCAGTAGACTTAGAATCAAGACCCCTCCCCAACCCCTCCCCACAAGGGGGAGGGACTTAACCCGGGGCACCGCCTCACGCCATCAGCAAGCTCCCCTTTGGAGGAGACGTTGCGGCGAGAATGAAGGGAGCCCGGCAGGTTAGCCCCTCCCCCTTGTGGGGAGGGGTTGGGGAGGGGAAACGCGAAAAGAAAGATTGCGGGAGGACCCGATGGGCAAGACGATACGATTGACGATGGCACAGGCCGTCGCGCATTTCTTGAAAGTACAGATGACGATCGTCGACGGTAAGAAAGTGCCGATCTTCGGCGGCGTCTGGGCGATCTTCGGTCACGGCAACGTCGCCGGCATCGGCGAGGCGCTCTATCAGGTGCGCGAGGAATTGACCACCTATCGCGCTCACAACGAACAGGGCATGGCGCATGCCGCAATCGCCTATGCCAAGGCGAATTTCCGCACGCGCTTCATGGCCTGCACGAGTTCGATCGGCCCCGGGGCGCTGAACATGGTGACGGCCGCCGGCGTGGCGCATGTCAATCGTATTCCCGTTCTCTTCCTGCCGGGCGATGTCTTCGCCAACCGCGCGCCGGATCCGGTGCTCCAGCAGATCGAGGATTTCGGTGACGGCACGGTTTCGGCCAATGATGCCTTCCGTTCGGTTTCGCGCTCTTTCGACCGCATCACCCGGCCCGAGCAGATCATCTCGGCGCTGAAGCGCGCCATGCAGGTCCTGACCGATCCCCTGGATTGCGGCCCGGTGACATTGTCGCTCTGCCAGGACGTTCAGGCAGAAGCCTTCGATTATCCGGAAAGCCTGTTCGATGAAAAAGTCTGGACGACCCGCCGGCCGCAGCCGGATGCGGACGAGCTGGCGAATGCCATCGCGCTGATCCAGGCGTCGCAGAAGCCGGTGATCGTTGCCGGCGGCGGCGTGCTTTATTCGCAGGCGACGAAGGAGCTTGCCGCCTTTGCCGAGGCCCATGGCCTTCCCGTCGTCGTCACCCAGGCCGGCAAGTCGGCGATCAACGAGACCCATCCGCTGGCGCTCGGCTCGGTCGGCGTCACCGGCACGTCGGCGGCGAATGCGATCGCCGAAGAAACGGACCTGGTCATCGCCGTCGGCACGCGCTGCCAGGATTTCACCACCGGCTCCTGGGCACTGTTCAAGAACGACAGCCTGAAGATGATCGGCCTCAATATCGCCGCCTATGACGCGGTGAAGCACGACAGCCATCCGCTGGTGACTGACGCCCGCGAAGGGCTGAAGGCGCTGTCGGTAGGGCTATCGGGCTGGCGGGCGCCGGCAGCCCTCGTCGAGAAGGCGGCTGTGGAGAAGAAGGTCTGGATGGAGGCCGCGGACAGGGCGATGGCGACGACCAATGCCGCCCTGCCCTCCGATGCGCAGGTGATCGGCGCGGTGGCGCGCACGCTCGGCGGCGAAAATACGACGGTGCTTTGTGCTGCAGGCGGCCTTCCCGGCGAATTGCACAAGCTTTGGCCGGCGACGGCGCCGGGCAGCTATCACATGGAATACGGCTTTTCCTGCATGGGCTATGAGATTGCCGGCGGGCTGGGCGCCAAGATGGCGCATCCGGAACGGGATGTCGTCGTCATGGTCGGCGACGGTTCCTACATGATGATGAATTCCGAGATTGCCACCTCGGTCATGCTTGGCCTCAAGCTCAATATCGTCGTGCTCGACAATCGCGGTTATGGCTGCATCAACCGGCTGCAGATGGGAACCGGCGGCGCCAACTTCAACAATCTGCTCAAGGACTCCTATTACGAGGTGATGCCGGAGATCGACTTCCGCGCGCATGCGGAAAGCATGGGCGCCATCGCCGTCAAGGTCGCCTCGATCGCCGAGCTGGAGCAGGCGATCGCCGACTCGAAGAAAAACGACCGCACCTCGGTCTTCGTCATCGACACCGATCCGCTTGTTACCACGGAGGCCGGCGGCCACTGGTGGGATGTCGCGGTGCCTGAGGTCAGCCCGCGCGAACAGGTCAACGAAGCGCGCAAGGCCTATGTCGAAGCACGCGCCGCCCAGCGCATCGGTTGATCTACTGCATAATTCCTTAAATCGGGACCGATTTAAGGACAAAATTATGCAGCAATTCGAAGTCCTACAGCGTCCTTTGCGCGTCTGAAAAGACGCGCGGGGCTGTAGTGCTATCATTTCTCGGAAGAGCGCCCCGGCTCTTCCGCAATGCTTTTAAGGAGAATGTTGATGAAGGCCAAACTCGGCATGTCGCCCATCGCCTGGTGGAACGACGATCTTCCTGAGCTCAGCGACGATGTGTCCCTGGAGGAATGCCTGCGGCAATCACGCGGTGCCGGCTTTACCGGCATGGAAAAGGGCCGCCGCTTCCCCGACGATCCCGAGGTGATGCTGCCCATCCTTCGCGCCGCCGACGTCACGCTGTGCGGCGGTTGGTTCTCGGGCACGCTTATTGACGAGGAGCTTGCCGCCAACAAGGACCGTATCGCGCCGATGATCGAACTGTTCAAGGCCGTCGCCGCGCCCTGCATCGTTTATGGCGAAGTAGGCCGTTCCATCCAGGGCGACCGCTCCAAGCCGCTCGCGACCAAGCCGCGTCTTTCCGATGACGAGATGAAGGCCTATGCGCACCGCGTCACCCAGTTCGGAGAATGGTGCGCCGAGCAGGGCATGCCGCTCTCCTACCACCATCACATGGCCGCCGTGGTCGAAACCGAGCCGGAACTCGACGCCTTCATGCGCCATTCGGGCGAAGGCATCCCGCTGCTGCTCGATGCCGGCCATTTGGCCTTTGCCGGCGGCGACGTGCTGCGCGCCATCGGGAACCACCACGCTCGCATCAACCACGTTCACGTCAAGGATATCCGCAAGCCGGTGGTGGATGGGCTGGATCGCAGCCGGCAATCCTTCCTCGATGCGGTGGCGCTTGGCGCCTTCACGGTGCCGGGCGACGGCTCGCTCGATTTCGGCGCCATCGTCCAGCGGCTGGCCGATCACGGCTATGAAGGCTGGTTCGTCGTCGAAGCCGAACAGGATCCACGCAAAGCCCCGCCGCAGAAAATGGCCGAGATCGGTCACGCCGAGTTGATGCGCGTCATGACGGCTGCTGGTTATACCGTAGAAACGGAAGGCTTCCCGAAGGGATAGCGAGTACAAGACCCGTTCCCAACCCCTCCCCACAAGGGGAGGGACTAACTTGGGGCACCGCCCACACCAGACGACGGCCACCTGGCAAAGAGGAACACCGTAGTATGGGCGAGACAGCACGGCGGGTTAGCCCCTCCCCCATGTGGGGAGGGGTTGGGGAGGGGAATTTTCCAACTTAAGAGGAAAAACACCAATGCCAAATCTCAAGGTGAAACCGTCCGGCACCCACGGCCGCGTCACGCATGTCACCCCGGAAAATGCCGGTTGGACCTATGTCGGCTTCGATCTGCATCGAATGAAGCCGGGCGAGACCATTTCGGGAGAGACAGGCGATCGGGAGGTCTGCCTCGTCTGGGTGACAGGCAAGGGCAAGGCGTCCGCCGGCACCTTGGATTTCGGCACGCTCGGCGGCCGGATGAACCCGTTCGAAGGCGCGCCGCATGCGCTCTACATCCCGATGGAATCGACATGGTCGGTGACGGCGGAGACCGATCTGGAGCTCGCGGTCTGCTCCGCACCTGGCGGCGGCACCTATCAGGCGAAGGCGATCCCGCCCGGCACGCACCCGCAGGTGACACGCGGCAAGGGCACGAATGTGCGCTACGTCAACAATATCATGCCGGAGGACGACAGTTCGGCGCATTCACTGCTGGTCGTCGAGGTGATCACGCCGGGCGGCCATACCTCCTCCTACCCACCGCACAAGCACGACCAGGATGATCTGCCGAACGAGAGCTTCCTGGAGGAGACCTATTACCATCGGCTCAACCCGCCGCAGGGCTTCGCTTTCCAGCGCGTCTACACCGACGATCGCTCGCTCGACGAAGCGATGGCGCTCGAGGACGGCGATGTGACGCTGGTGCCGAAGGGCTACCACCCCTGCGCCGCCTGCCATGGTTACGATCTCTATTATCTCAACGTCATGGCCGGCCCGCAGCGGATCTGGAAATTCCACAATGCCGCCGAACATGAGTGGCTGATGAAGGCGTGAAGGCTTCCTCAGATCGCTAAATAATCTGACAGCGCGAAACTGCCGCTGATGGTTCACTGCCTCCATCCAAACACGGATGGAGGATCACCATGCACAGCTCGAATTTTACGATACCGGCCCGAAATATTCGCTCTTCGCGCTCTATACGGCCCGGCCTTTTTTTTGCGATCATCACCGCTGCCCACTGGCTGGCACGAAAGGTGAGCGAACGACGCAACCTGAATGCGCTGATGGAACTTTCCGAGGAGCAGCTGAAGGATATCGGCCTTTCCAGGGGGCAGACGGAAAGCGACGTCCACGTCTATAGTCGCTACTGAAACGTCAGCGTGATACCATGCCCTACAGCGTAGCCGTCTTTTCAGACGCGCAAAGAACGGCGTAGCATTTTGAACCGCTGCATAATTCTTTCAATCGATCCCGATTTAGGGAATTATGCAGTCGGTCGCCTCGTCGGGCGGCCCGTCTGACCCGGAACACGCAATGTCGCAGTTTTCAACAGCGCCGCTCCTGAAAACGAAGACGGTCACCATTCGTGACATCGTCTGCGATGGCGAGTGCCAGCACAAAAGCGACGAGGAATGCGCGCACAGGACAAGCCTCGTCTATCCCTATCGCGGCGTCTTCATGCGGCATGTCGGCCGCAATGATACGGTGGCCGAAGCCAATCAGGTCTTGTTCTTCAATGCCGGCCAGGGATATCGGATCAGCCATCCCATCGAGGGCGGCGACGCCTGCATCGATCTGGCGATCGACGAATCCATGCTCGAAGAGCTTACGCCGAAGGAGCAGGTGCAGCCCGGCCCGCCTTTTGCCTTCCGCCGCCAGCGCCGACGGATCGATCCGCGCGCGCAGGCCCTGGTCGCTCTCCTGCGTCATGGTCTCAGCCGCAACGTCGCCGAAACGCTGGAAGCGGAGATATTGGCGCTGACGCTCGTGCGCCGTTCGCTCGGCGAGCGCACATCGCATGCGGCGGGCGCCAGCGCCGGCCGGCAGAAACTCGTCGACCGGGCAAAGCTGGTGCTTTCCTCCGATCTCGCGCGGCGCTGGACGCTCGGGGAAATCGCCTCCGAAGTGGGCGTCTCACCCGTTTATCTCACCCAGGTCTTCCAGCAGGTCGAGGCCACACCGCTCTATCGCTACCAGCTGCGGCTGCGGCTTGCCCGCGCGCTTGATCTGCTCGGCCAGTATGAGGATCTGACGGCGCTCGGGCTTGATCTCGGATTTTCCAGCCACAGCCATTTCAGCGCTTCCTTCAAGCAGTCCTTCGGGCAGACTCCGGCCGAATTCCAGCGAGCGGCGCAGCTGCGGCGCAGGTGAAAGCCTACAGCGCCGCCAGGTCTTTTCGAGAGCCGTAAAGGACGCTGCAGCACTTTGAATTATGCAGGAGGTCGATCGCTAAAGATTTCGACAGCGGCAATGCGGTGTTCGATGCTCTTATGAGCCTGTCCCGATCGCGGGACGATCAACCGGAGGATCACCAGATGAAGAAGACCACATGCGCCGCCTGCGACTGCGAACTCGGCGCAGAGACCATTACCGTCAAGCTCGGCGGCAAGACTGTCGAAGTCTGCTGCCAGGAATGCGCCGAGGCGCTGAACGAGGCGGAAGCCGCGACCTCGGCCGCTTCGAGCGGCAAGGAATAGACAATGGCAGGAAAAGCCGCGCTGATGAGTGCGGCTTTTCCGTCTCAGGTTGGTAAAAGCCCGTAGCGCCAGCCGCGGCGTTTCGCATTCTGCGACAGCACCAGGAAGGCAAGGATGAACATGCCTGCCTCGGCAAAGACCGGCACCATCCAAATTCCCTGTTCGCCGAAGGCGAAGGGCAGCAGGAAGGTGAGCGGCAGAGTGAGCAGATAGGGCCGCGACAGGCCCAAGATCGCCGCGCGCGGCGCATCACCGATCGACTGGAAATAGGACGACAGGATCAGCATCTGCCCAAAGAGAAAATAGGCGCCGATCGTCCAGGGCAGAATTCGCCTGACCTCGGAGATAATTGCGGGATCAGCAACGAAGACGGCGCCGAGGCGGCCAGCCAGAAGCTCGACGGTGATCTCCACCATAGTGCAATAGACGAGTGCTGCGAGCATGGCGATCTGCAGACTGCGGCCGACGCGGAGCCCGAGGCCGGCACCGTGATTGTTGCCGGCGATCGTCTGCAGCGCGATGGCGAGGCCAAGCAGCGGCAGGTAGGTGAAGGTCATGATCCGGGTGATGATCCCGTAGGCGGCCACCGTCGCGACGTAGTCATGCGTGCTCCAGAGCGAGACGTTGATCAGAATGGCGGCCGAGGCCAGCGATATGCCGATGAAACCGAGGCTCATCGGCGCGCCGAAGGCGAAGATGCCGCGCCATTCGGCAAGAGCCAACCCCGGGGAAGGCCTGAGTGCCGCCGGCCGGCGCCCGCGATAGGCGAGCACGGCTGCGAGACAGACGAATTGCGAGGCGATCGAGCCGGCTGCCGAACCGAGCACGCCCCAATGCATCACCGCCATGAACAGCCAGTTGGCGAGGATGTTGAGCAGCGAGGCCGATAGCGTCACCAAGGTCATGAAACCAATCTTGCCTTCGCAGCGCAGCCCGTCGAGATGCAGCGACAGGAAGAAGCTGACCGGCGCGCAGGCGATCATCGCGCCCATGAACAACGTGGCGCCATGGGCAACAGTGGCATTGCCGGCGGCACCGGCATCGATGATCTCCCTGCCCACCGTCCAGTAGACCAGATTGAGGATGAGGGTGACGGCGAGCGCCAGCGCATGCGCGCCGGCAAATACCCGACGTGCCCCATCGCGATTGCCGGCGCCGAGCCGGCGGGCGAGGATGCTCGCCATGCCGTTCGAGACCAGCGATTGCAGGGCGACAAGCAGCATCAGCCCGGGGAAAATCAGGCTGACGGCAGAGAGCGCGTCCGGGCCGACATAGGCGCCGAGGAAATAGGCATCGACGACGGTGAACAGGCCGTTGACGGTAGTGATCGCGACGATCGGTGCCGCCGTCCTGATGAAGACACCCGGCAGCCAGCCGGTAAGAAAGGCATTGCCTTCGGAAAGATCGGTCATGGAGAAATCCGTGCGATAGGGGGCCGGGGCCCGATCCGGCTAAATCATCCGGATCCGGCGGGCCTCAAAAGGACAAAAACAATCTAGAGATCGAGGACCAGATGCGGCACGCCGTTCGAGGTCTTCCGCGGCGAGACGCCGTCGGCATCGATCTGCACGTTCACGCGCCGGCGAAAGGCCGAAAAGCTCTCGAAAGTAACGACATCTACCGGTTCTTCGAAATGGATGGTGATCCTGTGGAGATCGCCGCCCGGCAGGGCCGAAAGCGCCAGAACTTCGCCGGTGAACGGCTGGTTGAGATAGCGGCCGCGAATATGCGCGCCGACGAAGAGCGGCGTCTTCGGGCTAGCATTGGGCTTTGCCGCAAGGGCCGCAAGCGTGTTCCAATCGCGCGCGCCATGCTGGCGGGCGATCATTTCCAGGGCCGCACTGTGGGTCAGCGGGGTGCCGCGATCGTTCATCGCCTGGCGCAGGCGCTTGGCCTGAGCCTTCAATTCTTCAATGGCAGGATAGGTCGTCGTCATGGACTGAGCCTTCGGAAGGCATGCTCTTCGACTGCGGATGGGAGCTCGCATTGCCGCCAGTCAGCATGCACAAAGGGCCGTGACCATGATCGCGAGGACTTCACCATGGATTTTCATCCGCGAGCGGCCGGTGCCTCGAACCGGCCTTTGTATGCGCGAACGCCGCCGACATGTCAAGAATGGCGCATCTGCCTCAGGAATGCGCAACTTTGGGGCAAATCTGCACGAATTCGGTGCGATTTTCCCGCGACTTTCACACAAGTATTTAATCTTAACGGTGTTCTTCAGCAAATGTCAGCATTCCTCCGCTAATATCCTGTCGTATTACAAGCGGGGGCTAAAAGGGCCTTTCAGATGCACCTCGACACAGAACACCCCAAGCCGGAACGTGCTTACAGGGAATTCAATCTCGACAGGCCCGGCAACATCATCTTCGTCGGCCATCACCTCAGCACCGGAACGCAGGTGCGCTGCCTGATCCGCACGATCACGCTTGCCGGCGCATTGCTCGAAGTCAGCCCGAACCTGGAAATGCCGAGCCATTTCTTCCTCGAAATCCTCGGCATCCATGACGAGATCGGTGCGACCGTGGTCAAGCGCGAAGGCGAATTGGTGACGATCAGCTTCAACATGCTGATCAATCCGGAATTCCTGCACCACGTGTTGCGACTGAACTTCGAAAGCTGAAGCTTTTTCCGATCCGTGAATCATCACGGCGCGTCGCCTTTGTTTCACCGCCCCGTCTTGCGGCGAGACGCGCGATTGCCGGAACGGCCCAGAGAAATCCGCGCCACTCCGGCCTATCTAGCGGATCGGCAAGCGGATCGTCCAAGGGACCGCGGCGGATCCGGCGATTGCGGATTTCGATCTCCCTGAAGAGAACCACCCAGTTGAGAAGCATTGCTTCATCCTCCATCTATTGCTGGAGCACTTGAGCTAAGCCTTCGCGCCCTTTCGATGTAGAGGCGCTGGGGAAAGGGGGTTTTCATCCATGAAAGATGCGAGCTGGGACGACCTGCAACTTTTCTTCCATGTAGCCACCGGCGGCGGGCTTTCGGCGGCGGCGACGCGCACCGGGCTCAGCGCACCGACGATCGGCCGGCGCATGCTGGCGCTCGAACGAGTGACCGGCCGATCGCTGTTCAGCCGCGGCCCCACCGGTTATCTGCTGGCCAAGGACGGGCAGGAGCTGCTCGATCGCGTCCGGCTGATGCAGGATGCGGCGCGTGCGATCTCCGACTGGCGCGGCGAGGTGCTGACACTGCCGATCGTCTCGACGGCCGCCGACAGCTGGACCTCGCGCTTCGTCGCCGACCATCTGGCCAGCGTCTGGACGCCGAAGGACAGCTTCCGCATGTGCTACAAGACATGCGATGCGAGCGTCGATTTCACCTATCGCGAGGCGCATATCGCCATTCGCCACAGCCGGCCGGAGAGTGGCAACGTCGCGATCCGCCGTTCGGTCAAGGTGGCGCATGCGGCTTATCAGGCGGCCGGCTATGACGAGAAAAACTGCAACTGGATCTCGCTCGGCACCGATACCGCCATCACGCCGGCGGACAAATGGACGTTCGAACAGCCGGATTCCTGGATCACCAGCTGGACGAACACGCCACATATGCTCTTTTACCTCATCCGCGGCGGTGCTGGCCGTGGCGTGCTCCCCTGTTTCATCGGTGATCAGGAGCGCAGGCTCGTCCGCGCCGGGCCTGTCATCGACGAACTGACCTACGAGATGTGGATCGTTGCGCATGACGACGAACGGCAACGGCCGGAGGTCAGGATCGTCATCGACCGCCTGGCGGCGCTCTTTGCCGATCATGAAGAGCTGTTTGCCGGGCAGAGGCCATCGGCATGACACGAAAACGCGGGCCTCTCGACCCGCGATTCCTCAGGGTGCCGCTAGAGCGGTAACCGCTCTATCCTTCTGTTTCTACGCAATTCCGGACGGAAAACCGCTTCACACTTTTCCTGAAATTGCTCTAACGGCTCAGGCGGCGAGATGCCGCTCGATTTCGTCGACCGGCATATTGGTATAGTCCTTCGCCACTTCCGCGGTGATCACCGCCTGCGTATCGGCGCGGAGCGCGGGCCGCAGGGCACCAAGCGCCTTCGGCGGTGCAACGAGGACGATGCGACGGGCATTCATTTCCTGCACCAGCTCGTCGAGCTTCTCCGCCACATGTTTCAGAAATTCGGCTTCGGCCTGATCCTGCCAGTTGGTCTCCTCGACAGCGCTGCGGCTGAAGCCATCGGCGGCATGGCTGCGGCCGGGCTTGTCGGTGCCGATCTCGCGATCGGGCTCACTCGGCTGCGTTAGAGTTTCCAGCACCTTCAGATTCATCAGTTGGGCGCCGCCGGCATTCTGCATGATCAGAGCCTTGGCTCCGTTGCAGACCACGACCCATGATTTCCAAGGGATTTTGACGTCGGTCATCTTCAACTCCTCGCTGTCGTCATTCGAAGCGCGCCGTGCTTCATCGATCAAGGCACAACGCTCGGCCACTGAAAGAGTTCGGGAAAATTGCACCGAAATCGAACGGGGCGGCGATCCGCTCGGCCTTTGCTCTTGTGTGACGGATACTGCTCGGCCTTTCTTGCCCACAGCATCTGTCGCAACCGGCGCGGAGCGCTGATTCACCGTCAGATTTTTTGGCCGAAACGGCACTTCGGCAAAGCCTGCGTCCCGATAATGGACAGGAGGGCGTCCCGCATAAGAACAAAGTTTGAGCTCGTTAAAAATGTAATTTTATATTTGACGAATGCGCAAAACATTCATGTGACCTTGGTTCGGAGCAAGACCAGCTTGCTCGGGATGAAGACCAGCTTGCTCAATTGACCGCCTGATTGAGATCACAGACCCCAAATGCGTCCTGACTGACGGAGAATGTGAATGACTATGCTCCGCGCTACCCACCTTGCCACGGTCAAGTCCGCTGTCTACGACCTGCGCTGGGAAGAATTCATCGTCAAGCGGCCAGCCCGCATCGTCGCCGTCCGGCCGTGCCTGACCGGCGTCTCGATGAGAAGCGCCGAGATCATCGATATCTCCCAGGGCGGCGCCACCTTCATCGTCTCGACCACGGCCGGTCTGCCGAAGCATTATTATCTCAACATTCTCGGCCTCGCCTATCGCATCGGATGCGCCGAGGTCTATCGCCATAAGGAACGCATCGGGGTGCGGTTCATCAACATCATGGACCCCGAGGTCCTGCGCCGTGTCGTGCGCACCGATTTCCTTGTCGGCAACATGGAAGCAATCGCCGCCCGACGCGCGCCGACCTTCCGCGCGTAAACCGGCCCATAGCAGGCTTATTGCAGAAATAATCTTGCTTGCGTTGGCCGTGCCCGGGCCTATTGTTGCGCCGATTGTCAATATGTCCGGGAAATCGCCTTCGCATGTCCGCCTTTTCGCGCTTCACACCTCTTGCCAGCGCCCTGCCCTCCACAGTTCCCTTCGTCGGTCCCGAGGCCATCGAGCGCCAGCGCGGGCTTGCCATTTCGGCGCGCATCGGCGCCAACGAGAACGGCTTCGGCCCCGCGCCTTCCGTGTTTGCCGCGATGCGCGAGGAGGCCGGCAATATCTGGAAATACAATGATCCGGAGAATTTCGCGCTCAGGGGAGCGCTTGCCGCCCATCTCGACGTCTCGGCCGCCAATATCGCTATCGGCAGCGGCATCGACGAATTGCTCGGCCAGATCGTCCGGCTGGTGATCGAACCGGGCGCGCCCGTCGTCACCTCGCTCGGCGCCTATCCGACCTTCAATTTCCATGTCGCCGGTTTCGGCGGCCGGCTGGTGACCGTTCCCTACGCAATCGACCGCGAGGATCTCGATGGTCTGCTCGATGCCGTGAAGCGCGAGAATGCGCCGCTCGTCTATTTCGCTAATCCTGACAATCCGATGGGAAGCTGGTGGGATGCCGCCAGCATCGTCGCTTTCGCCCGGGCGCTGCCAGAGACGACACTGATGGTGCTCGACGAGGCCTATAGCGAGACGGGGCCGGCAGGTTCGCTGCCGTCGATCTCCTCGCTCATCGAGATGCCGAACGTCGTTCGCACCCGCACCTTCTCCAAGGCCTACGGACTTGCCGGCTCACGCACCGGCTACGCGATCTCCACGGCAGGCACGGCGCAGGGCTTCGACAAGATCCGCAATCATTTCGGCATGAACCGGCTGGCGACCGCGGCGGCGCTCGCGGCGCTGAAGGACCAGACCTATCTCGTCGAGGTGGTCGGGAAAATCCATGCGGCGCGGGAGCGGATCGGCGGCATCGCCCAGGCGAACGGCCTCGTCCCCCTGCCCTCGGCAACAAATTTCGTGGCGATCGATACAGGGCGCGACGGCTCTTATGCGCGGTCGATCGTCGACGGCCTGATAGAGCACGGCGTCTTCATCCGCATGCCTGGTGTGGCGCCCCTCAACCGCTGCATCCGCATCAGCGTCGGGCCGGAGGCGGATATGGCGCTGCTCGAACAGGCTCTGCCGCAGGTTCTGAAAAAGATCGGCCGATAAAACAGAAGAACCGCGGCCGGTGGAGGAAATCCGGTCGCGGTTCAGTTCTCCCGGCGTCGGCCCCGTCCAAAGTGCCCCGCCAGCCCCCTCTTTTTGAGGTTGTTATTGCTGCTCTTGTCGAATTCCTGATCGGAGACGGTCTCAGAGCATGATGACTCTTTAATTTAGAGCAGGATTCAAACTTCAGGCCGAAGCGGCCTAAAATCATCCTGTTCTAGTGAACCGTCATCCACTCGCGGGCGGCGCGTAGCGCTGCCACGAGCTGCATCTTGTCCATGGCGGCGGCCACGTCGGCACGAAGCTCGGCGGCGCGATCGTTGCCCTTGATTGCGGCGATGTTCAGCCATTTGTGGGCTGCGACGAGATCGACTTCGCAGCCGCGGCCGGTCGCATACATCAGACCCATTTCACAGAAGACATCGGCGCTGTTGTCGCCACCCATGGTGGCCGTTTCAGCATTGTGCATTTCAAAGCGTGCCATCGGTTTTATCCCTGTTAGCCTGTTTATGACTTACCCTGTTTTACCTCTGGGCCTTGCCGTCTATCGCGGCTTGCGGCCCTTCCGGTCCGGCGGGTTTGCCCCGCTCGTTTGATGGCTTCACTATGCCAAGCGGCCTTCAAAAAACGCCTAAAATGCATGATTAATTTGCGACGAACAAAGTGCAAATGCTTGGTAAATTTGGATTTTTGTTAAACATCAGATTCCTTGCGAATTAAGGATTCTCGCTTAAATTTTACGAAAGATTCAGATTTGAAAATAAACGGATCGTTCATCATGAAATCAGCAGGCGATATCTTTACAAGCTCGGCGCATGACTTTTTTCTCCCGTTTCACCGATCCGCAGAACAGCGATCGGCCTTATTTGCCTTTACGTTCGCGTCAGTTATTTTCGCGACGATCGAGGGACATCATGGAGGAAAAGATGATCCGCAGCTTCGTTCTCGCCAGCATAATTGCAGTGATCGCGGGTATCGCGCATGCCGAGGAGCCGATCGTCGGCAACTGGAGGACGGCCGCCGGCGATACGGCGGTGATCGCATCCTGCGGCGGCAGTTATTGCGTGACGCTGAAGACCGGCAAATATGCCGGCCGAAAGATCGGCACGCTTGCGGGAACCGGCGGCAGCTATGCCGGTGAGATCACCGACCCGGCCGCCGAGAAGACCTATAGCGGCGCAGGCAAGGTTTCCGGCAATTCGCTGAGGATGCAGGGCTGCGTGACGAAGGTCCTCTGCAAGTCGCAGACCTGGACGCGGCTCTGAGAGAACGCGGGGGATAGCAGGCAAGGCCGACATGTGTTAAATTGTACACAGTTCAACACAGGAGTTTTCGAAATGGCCGGCAGCACGACCATGACAATTCGGGTCCGCCTCGACGTAAAAGAAAAGCTCGACAGGATTGCCGCCGATACGCAACGCAGCAAATCGTTCCTCGCCGGCGAGGCCGTAGCGGCCTATGTGGAGCGCGAGCTTGAAATCATCGAGGGTATCAAGCGCGGCATGGCCGATGCGGAAGCTGGGCGCGTTATACCGCACGAGCAGGCTGTCGCCGAAATGCGTGAGGTCATCGAGGATGCCAAGCGCAGGAAGACCCCGCGCGGATGAGGCCGGTTCTTTGGTCGAAGGAAGCACACGAGCATGATCTCGAAATTCTGCGTTACATCGCGAAGGACAGCCCCGATGCGGCCGAAAAGGTCGTGGACGCCATCGAGGATGCAGGCAAGAAACTTGGCGAATTTGCAACCGGTCGACCAGGGCGAGTAACCGGCACTTACGAAAAATCCCTCACCCGGTTCCCCTACATAATTTCCTATGAGCTGCGGTCGATCGCGGGACGTGAAAGCGTCGTTATCTTGCGTGTGATCCATACCGCGCGGGATTGGCCGGCCGAAGAATAGCCGAACCAACTTATAAGCGTATCGTAACGCACCTGCGCAGCCATCATCCAAAACGCCAAGCATGTCGACGCCGACATGCCTCCAAGCCCTTGGCGGTCGGCCGACCCTGCCCAGCAAGCTGAACGGCTGATGAACCGGCATCTCAGCACTCGTTCAGCCGTAGCATGCCAAAACTCTTCTCACGATAGAGTTGCGTATCGGGGACAAGGGGATGAACATCTATATTCTGGCAAGACGCTTTAGCATCATCACGCTGTTTGCAGCGATCTTCGCGATCACGTTTTCGGCGGTCGTGGTGCATAATGGCGGCGGCGGTGCGCAGTCGCATTTCGGGGCAAACTACACCTGCCTGGAGAGAAACGGTACCTTCTGCGCGCCCACGGTGCGGTAACAAAGGCGCATCGTGCGATGCGCTTTAAGTCTTTGGTTCATGCATGTCGTTGTCCCAAAACCGCTGCGCATTTTTGGGCGACAGGCATTCGCACCAGACGGCAAGAGGATAAAAAATCGGAATCCGCCGGCGCGCGTCGTTTGCTTGTCAAAAACAACTCTCTATAATGCGTCATGAACAAACGAATCTCCCCCTTGTCGCCCCTCGACATATCCTCTCCACCACCTTTCCAGCCTGAGAGTTTCGATGATCCCGCCAAGGCGGTCGAGACGCTGACGGCGCTTTACGAGCGCAATACGGCGTTCCTGATCGAGAGCTTCACCGAACTTGCACAGGGTGCTCCGATCTCCTCGCGCTACCGCGCTTTTTATCCGCAGGTCAGCATCGAGACGACAAGCTTCGGCCATGTCGATTCCCGCCTCTCCTACGGCCATGTCACGGCACCCGGCATCTATACGACGACCGTCACCCGGCCGAAGCTCTTCAAGCACTATCTGAAGGAGCAGCTGGCGCTTTTGATGAAGAGCCACAATGTTCCTGTCATCGTCTCGGAATCGGCGACGCCGATCCCCTTGCACTTCGCCTTCGGCGAGGGTGCGCATGTGGAAGCATCGACGACAGCATTCGTCGACGTTCCGATGCGCGATATCTTCGACACGCCCGATCTCAACACCACCGACGACGAGATCGCCAACGGCGAATATATCCCGCCGCCGGGAGAGCCCTCGCCGCTCGCGCCGTTCACCGCGCAACGCATCGACTATTCGCTCGCCCGCTTGTCGCATTATACGGCGACGCATGCCGAGCATTTCCAGAATTTCGTGCTGTTTACGAACTACCAGTTCTATATCGACGAATTCTGCAGCTGGGCGCGCAAGCTGATGGCGGAGGGCGGTGACGGCTATACCGCCTTCGTCGAGCCCGGCAATGTCGTCACCCTGCCCGGCTCGAACGCGCCGGAGACGGACGCCACCCTCACCCGCCTGCCGCAAATGCCGGCTTACCATCTGAAGAAGAAGGGCCATGCCGGGATCACTATGATCAATATCGGCGTCGGCCCCTCCAACGCTAAGACGATCACCGACCACGTCGCCGTGCTGCGCCCGCATGCCTGGCTGATGCTCGGCCATTGCGCCGGTCTTCGCAACAGCCAGCGGCTCGGCGACTATGTTCTCGCCCATGCCTATATGCGCGAGGACCATGTTCTCGACGACGACCTGCCGGTCTGGGTGCCGATCCCGGCGCTGGCCGAAGTGCAGGTGGCGCTCGAAGCGGCCGTTGCCGAAATCACCGGCTATGAGGGTTTCGAGCTGAAGCGCATCATGCGCACCGGCACCGTCGGCACGATCGACAATCGCAACTGGGAACTGCGCGACCAGCGCGGGCCGGTGAAGCGGCTTTCCCAGGCGCGCGCAATCGCGCTCGACATGGAATCGGCGACGATCGCCGCCAACGGTTTTCGCTTCCGCGTGCCCTATGGCACGCTGCTCTGCGTCTCCGACAAGCCGCTGCATGGCGAATTGAAGCTGCCGGGCATGGCAACGGCCTTCTACCGCACGCAGGTCAACCAGCATCTGCAGATCGGCATCCGCGCCGTCCAGAAGCTTGCCGCCATGCCGAAGGAAGCGCTGCATTCACGCAAGCTTCGCAGCTTCTTCGAAACGGCGTTTCAATAAGATATCAGGCGCGGCCCGGCCTTATCCGCCCGGCCGCGCACTGTTCTCAAGCGCTTGCGGCAAGCTGCAGCGCTTCGATCAGGCCGGCAAACGCCGCCAGCACGATCACAGTCCTCACCAGCACTTTTATCACCTCTGCATTCTCAACCGGCGGCATCGTGCGCGCGCCACGTGTGACGATCAGATGCGCTATTCCGATTTCAAACATGCTCATTGCTCCATCTCCTCGATGTTGTCAGACGAAGCTTTGTCGAGCGCTGCCTTGGCCTTTCGACATTGCGATCGACGAAAAGATATTTTTCTTCCCTGTCGAAAAGCGCCTAGGCTGTTCGTCCAAGGGCTGTGAAAGCACAGCACGGAGGACAAGGAATGAAATATCTTTGCCAGGTCTGGTTCGACGGCACGGTGCTGTCGACCATGTCGCAGGAAGAGAAGAACAAGCTCGACCGGGATTCGCTCGCCTATGACCGCGATCTTGCCGACAGCGGTCATATGATCGTTGCCCAGGCGCTGCAGTCGCCGCAATCGGCGGTGACGGTTCGTGTGCGCGGTGGCGAGATGTCGGTCACCGACGGTCCCTTTATCGAGACCAAGGAGGCGCTTGGCGGCTTCATTCTGATCGACGCCAAGGACCTCAATGACGCGATCCGTGTTGCGGCCGGCATTCCGCTGGCAAATCTTGGCGCGATCGAGGTTCGCCCCGTCCATGAATTCGGCTGAGGAGGTGACGCCATGAAGTTTCTGGGCCAGATCTGGTTCGATACCGAAAAGAGCAAGCGGGTTACGCCAGAGGAATGGGAGGCCGTCACCCAAGAATGCATCGTCAGCGACGACAGCTGGCGCGAAAGCGGCCATATGTTGAGCGCGCTGGCGCTCTACGAGCCGGAGCAGGCCGTGACGCTCAGGGTTCGCAATGGCACCGTTGCCGCGACGGACGGTCCTTTCGCCGAAATCAAGGAGCATCTCGGCGGCTTCGTTGTGATCGATGCCAGGGATATAGAGGAAGCGAAGGCGATCATTTCCACCTTCCCGATCCTCAAATATGCATCGATCGAAATCCGGCCCGCCTATTCGATCAAGGATGGGAGATAGCCATGCGCTTCGTCTGCCTCATCTATAATTCCGCCGATACGGACGGCACACTCAGCCAGGCCGAGGGCGACGAGCTCGTCAGGGCGCATTTCCAGTATGACGAGGAACTTCAGCGCAAAGGCATCATGATCCATTCCGATGCATTGGAAGGTCCTGACTGTGCCTCTGTGTTGAGGGTGCGCGATGGCACTCTGTCTTCGACCGACGGCCCCTATGTCGAGACCAAGGAACATCTGGCCGGCATCTACATCATCGAGTCGGCCGATCTGGAAGATGCACGCAAGGTCGTTGCGGGTATTCCGAGTGTCCGGGTCGGGTCGATCGAATTGCGCCCGGTGAGACTGCTCACCCTGCCGCAGTGAGGGTCGGCCCTTGAGACAGATGATCGGGGAACAGGTGATCGAGGATATCTACCGACAACATTCGCGTCGGGTTCTGGCGACGCTGATCCGGCTGCTCGGCGATTTCGACCGGGCGGAGGAAGCGCTGCACGATGCCTTTGCGGCGGCGGCGCGGACATGGCCGGTTGACGGCATGCCCAACAATCCCGTCGCCTGGCTGGTTTCGACCGGCCGCTTCAAGGCGATCGACCACCTCAGGCGGCGGGCGCGCTTCAACGCCTCGCTGCAGCATATCGAGGACGGCCTTTACCCTGATGGCACAGAAGCGGAGATCGGCGATATGGAACCGATCGAGGACGACATGCTGCGGCTGATCTTCATCTGCTGCCATCCGGCTCTTGCCGCCGATGCACAGACCGCGATGGCGCTGCGCGAGGTCTGCGGATTGACCACGGAAGAGATTGCCCATGCCTTCCTGGTGCCGGCGCCCACCGTCGCGCAGCGCATCGTGCGCGCCAAAAACCGCATCAGGACGGAGAATATCCCTTATGAAGTGCCAGTCGGGGCGGAGCTTCCGGAGCGTCTCGACCGGGTGCTGCACGTCATCTACCTCGTCTTTAACGAGGGCTATTCGGCATCCTCAGGCAACACGATCGTCCGCGCCGACCTGACAGCCGAGGCGATCCGGCTAGCGCGGCTGCTGGCAACCCTGCTGCCGCATCCGGATGTCACAGGCCTGCTGTCACTGCTGCTCCTGCAGGAGTCGCGCCGTGCTGCCCGGCAGGATGTCGATGGCGCGCTGGTGCTGCTTGCCGATCAGGATCGCTCGCGCTGGGACCGAAGCAAGATTTCAGAAGGGCTTTCGCTGCTCGCAAGCGCCATGCGCGCGCCTGATATCGGCATCTATACGGTCCAGGCGGCGATCGCGGCGGAACACGCGAAGACCGGCAGCACCGAGGAAACGGACTGGCGGCGCATCGCCTTCTATTACGACCTGTTGATTGCCGCCCACCCTTCAGCAATTGCCGAGCTCAACCGCGCCGTGGCAATCGCCATGTCCGAGGGGCCGGGAAAAGGACTGGCGCTTGTCGACGCCATTCTCGGCAAGGGGGAATTGACGACCTATCACCTCGCCCATTCGGCGCGGGCGGATTTTCTGCGCCGGCTCGGTCGCCGGGCCGAGGCAATTCAAGCTTATGAGACGGCGCTGACATTCTGCCGACAGGAGCCGGAACAGGTCTTTTTGCGCAAGCGCATTCTGGAGCTTACGACCTAGCCTTGCCGCGGCGGCCGAGGGGAAGCGAGATGGCGGTTCCGGTCAGGGCCGAGACGATGATGAGCAGGTGGGCATTGACGCTCGCCTGCGCCAGCGCGGCCAAGGCCAGCCGCTCGCTCGAGGCGCCCAAGGCAATGGCGCCGGCGGTGATGCCGGCCGGATAGGTGCCGACGCCGCCCGGCGCATGCATCGGCAGCACGGAGGAGAGCTCGCCGCCGAGCGCGCCGCCGAAGCTTGCCGCCATCGGCAGCACGCCCATCAGCCCGAGCGCCCATGCGAGCACCATCACCTTCACCAGCCAGTTGACGATGGTCATCGCCCAGGCGCGCGCAAAGGCGATGGCATCGAGCGGCAGGCCGTTTTCGATCTCGGCGACGAATTTCTGCGCCTTCTCCGGCAGCAGTCCGGCGGCAAGGCGCAGCAGCGGCTTGCGGGCGGCGAAAGCCGCGACCGGCAGCAACAGGAAGACCGTCCAGAGCGACCAGGCGACAGCGGCATCGGCTGACGCGACGGCGAAGCCGATGCCGGCGGCGGCCAGGAGGGCGTGCAGGTCGAGCAGCCGCATGACGAACAGCGCCGAGGTTGCGCGCGTCAGCGGAATGCCGAATTCGGTGCGCATCAGCAGCGGAAAGCTGGTCTCGCCGGTGCGGAAGGGAAGCATGATGTTCAGCAGATTGTGGATCTGCGTGACGCGGAAGAGGACCGCGAACCGGCCAGCCGTTTCCTTCGGAAAATAATCATAGATGCGCCAGGTACGCAGGAAATAGGTGCTCGTCAGAGCCACGAGCGCACCGATCACTGGACCGGCGCCGACATCGGCCCACTGCCTGATGATAACGGGCCAACCCCAGAACCATTGGATGAAGAGGCCATAGGCTGCGACGATGACGACCGTCAGAACGGTCATGCGATTGCGCATAAACCAGGATTGCCGGCTTTCAACGATCGAACTCTTCATGTAGTAGGCATTCCTCGCGTGGCGTCGCCACAGGCATCGGTTCCGTCGCCAGGCCTTTTAGGAGAAATGAAGGTTGCGCACAACGGCGGAGTTGATGGCGGCGGCGGCGAACACGCTTCCACGCCGACGATCCGATCGGCCGACCGGTAAATGATGGCGCTTTGCCGGCTTGACGTGGAGACGATGTTGGAGCGGATTACCAAAAGCATTACGAGCGCAAGCATTTTTCTGGCAGGCTATTTCCTGCTGAACATCGCGCTTCGCATCGCCTTGCCGCATACGCTCGATCTCGACGAGGCGGAGCAATCCTTCTACTCGCAATACCTGCTGGCCGGCTACGGCTCGCAGCCGCCCTTCTACAACTGGATCCAATATGCCATCGTTTCGGTGACCGGCATATCGATGTGGGTGCTCTCGGTGCCCAAGAACATCATTCTCTTCGGCTGCTATCTCTTCTACGGGCTTGCTGCCCGCGAGGTGCTGAAGAGCCGGTCGCTCGCAGCGGTCGCCATGCTGAGCCTGATTACCCTGCCGCAGGTCGGCTTGATGGCGCAGCGCGAATTGACGCATACCGTCGCGCTGCTGTTTGCAACGTCGCTCTTCCTCTTCGGCTTTTTCCGCACGCTGCGCCAGCCGACGATCGGGAGCTATCTCATCATCGGCATGGCCACCGGCATCGGGCTCATCTCGAAGTATAATTTTGCCATCCTGCCATTTGCCGCCCTCATCGCCGTGCTGCCGGAGCGGGAATGGCGCAACCGTCTCATCGACTGGCGCTTGCTGCCGGCGGTCGCAGTCGCCATTCTGATCGTGCTGCCGCATGCGCTCTGGCTGCCTGACAATCTCGCCAGCGCCTCTGCGCCGACGCTGGAGCGGATGACCGCCGAACACCTGGCTCCCGCCGGCCTTGCCCGCATCGGGCAAGGATTGTTATCTCTCATCATCGCCGTCCTCGGCTTCGTCGCATTGCCGATCGTTCTCATCGCCGCCGCCTTCCGGCGCGACTTCTTTCGCGCGCTCTCCTCTTCCAGCCCGATGATCCGGGTAATCGAGCGGCTGATGGTCATCAGCCTGCTCGCCTTCGTCGGCGTGGTCCTCTTCGCCGGCGCGAGCGATATCCACGAGCGCTGGCTCGACCCATGCCTGCTCGTCCTGCCGATCTACCTGTTCCTGAAATTGAAAACCGCAGGTCTTGATCTTTCCGCCGGTCTTGCCCGCTTCCGGCCCGTGGTGCCGGTCTTCATGGTCGTCATCCTGTCGATCCTTCTTTTCCGGATTGTCGGAATTCAATACATCGGCACTTATACGAGGACGAACGTTCCCTTTTCCGGTTACGTGGCCGAATTGACAGCGACTCGCAAGCCGGTTCTCATCGTGGCGGGAACCAAGTTCGTGGCCGGCAACATGCGGCTGGAGTTTCCCGACGTTCCCGTCGTAATCCCATTCTTCCCCGGTCCCGGAGTTCCTGAATATGCGGACGCGAAGGGGCCGGTGCTCGTTATCTGGCGCGGCGAGACCGCAGATGACCCGACAATTTCCCCCAGCTTCGCCAACGATCTCGTGAGATCGGGCATTCATCTGCAAGAGTTGAACACGCTGACGCTGCCCTATCTCTTCGGTGACGGCAAACGCAGCTTCTCCATTGGTTACTCCTGGGTGGAGGGCGGCGCCAAATAGCGCCCAGGCAGATCAGCCGATTGCGGGAAACCGCCATTGCCGCTGGCAACCGGCGGACACTTCATGTAGTAGCCTTCCGCAAGTGCGGCGGCAGCAGTAAAGCTTGCTCGGCCGTCCGGCCTTTTGGAGATGAAGTTGCAGACAACGATAGAGCCCATTCGCGGTACGAATGATCCGGTACAATCGCTCGAGCTGTCGCTGGTCGTACCCATTTTCAACGAAGAGGAAAGCGTCGGCCCGCTTGTCGAGCGTGTTGTGGCTGCGATGGCAGGCTATACCCATCTCTGGGAACTGATCCTCGTCGATGACGGCAGCACGGATGCGACGCTCGTAAACGCCCGCAAGTACGTCGGACGCGAGGGGCTGGCGCTCAGGATCGTCGAACTCCAGCGCAACTTTGGCCAGACTGCCGCCATGCAGGCAGGCATCGATACTGCCCGAGGCCGTCTGATCGCGACGATGGACGGCGATCTGCAGAACGACCCGAAGGACATTCCCTCGATGGTCTCCGAGCTGGAACGGCGTGAACTCGACCTCTTGGTCGGCTGGCGCAAGAATCGCAAGGACGGTCTGTTTCTGCGCAAGATCCCCTCCTGGTGCGCCAACTACCTGATCGGCCGCATCACGGGCGTCAAGCTGCATGATTACGGCTGCAGCCTGAAGATCTACCGTGCCTCGATCATCAGACAGGTAAAGCTGATGGGCGAAATGCACCGCTTCATCCCCGCCTGGGTCGCCGGTGTCGTCCCGAGCTCGCGCATCGGCGAGATGGCCGTCACCCACCATGCCCGCGAGCACGGCGTTTCGAAATACGGCATTTCGCGCACCTTTCGCGTCATCCTCGATCTGCTGTCGGTGATGTTCTTCATGCGCTACAAGGCGCGCCCGGGGCATTTCTTCGGTTCGCTCGGTCTCGGCCTCGGCGCGCTCGCCATGCTGATCCTACTCTATCTCGGCTTCGACAAGTTCATCCTGGGCAACGATATCGGCACGCGCCCGATGCTGATGGTCGGCGTCGTGCTGCTGCTGTCGTCGGTGCAGATGATCACCACCGGCATCCTGGCAGAAATGATCGCGCGTACCTATTATCGCGACGACGCTTCTCCGAATTATATCGTGCGGCAGATCTTCGACGATCAAAGCCAAGCCTAAGCCGGCAGCACGATGCTGGAGCGCGCGACGAGTACGATCAGAACCGCGGGCCTGCTGCTTGCAGCCTATTTCGTGCTCAACATCGCGCTGCGCATCGCGCTTCCGCATTCGCTGGAGCTCGATGAAGCCGAGCAGTCTTTCTTCTCGCAATATCTGCTGGCAGGCTACGGCCCGCAGCCGCCCTTCTACAACTGGATGCAATATGCCGTCGTTTCGGTGACGGGCATGTCGATCGGCGCGCTGATCGTTCCGAAGAACATTCTGCTGTTCCTATCCTATCTCTTCTATGGCCTTGCCGGGCGGCGCGCGCTGAATAACGAGTCGCTTGCTGCCGTCGGCATGCTGGCGCTGCTCACTCTGCCCCAGGTCTCCTACATGGCCCAGCAGGACCTGACCCACACGACGGCGCTGCTCTTTGCCAGCTCGCTGTTTCTCTACGGCTTCTTCCGCACGCTCGACCGGCCTGATATGGCGAGCTATCTGCTGCTCGGGCTTGCGACCGGCATCGGGCTGATCTCGAAATATAATTTCGCGCTGATGCCTGTCGTCTCCTTGATCGCCATCCTGCCCGATGCCGAATGGCGGCGCAGGGCGCTCGACTGGCGCATGCTGGCGGCGACCACTGTCGCGCTCGTCATCGTCCTGCCGCATGCGATCTGGCTGCAGGGCAATCTCGGATTCGCCTCTTCCGACACTCTGGTCAAGATGGCTGCCGGCAGTGAACCCGCCGGCGCCGTGCGGATCGGCAAAGGCCTTCTCGCCTTTCTCGTCGCCATCATCGCCTTTGCAGCGCTGCCGGTCGTGATCTTCGCCGCCACCTTCCGCCGGGATTTTGTCCGGGCGCTTTCGGCGGGCAATCGCTGGACTGGGATGATGGAGCGGATGATGCTCGCAAGCCTCGCCGGCATCGTTCTGATCGTGTTGTTCACCGGCTCCACTACGGTTCGCGAGCGCTGGCTGGACCCGTTCCTGCTGGTGCTGCCGATCTATTTCCTGGCGAAAATGCAGGCGGCCGGGCTCGACCTGTCCACCGGGTTGCGCCGCTTCCGGCAGGTCGCGCCGGTGCTGATGGCCTGCGTGCTGATCGCACTCGGCTTTCGTGTCGTCGGCGCCGGGCTGATCGGCACCTACAGCAGGCCGAATGTGCCTATGGCCGGTTTTTCACGCGAGATGACGCGACAGGCGCAACCGGCGCTGGTGATCGCTTCCGACCCCTATATCGGCGGGAACATGCGGCTGCAATTTCCCGATGTGCCGGTGGTGATCCCGGATTTTCCGACACCCGGCATTCCGGCCTATGCCGAGGCCAAGGGGCCAGTGCTGATCGTCTGGCGCGGCAAGAAGACGGCGACGGCTGCGGATGCGGTCATGCCGGAGCGGTTCTCATCAGCGCTGACGGCGGCTGATATCGCGCTGCAGGAGATCGGCTCGCTATCGCTTCCCTATTATTTCGGCCGACAGGGCGACAATTTCGCGCTCGGCTACGCCTGGGTTCGGCCGGAGACCAGATAGGATGACCGAGAGCAACCGTCGCGACATCAGTTGGATCTTCGTTCTGCTGGCGGCCTATTTCGTGCTTCAGGTCGGCGTGCGGCTCGCAACCTCGCATTCGCTCGATCTCGACGAGGCCGAACAGGCCTTCCGCTCGCAATGGCTTGCCGCCGGATACGGCCCGCAGCCGCCGTTCTACAACTGGCTGCAATACACCGTCTTCCAGTTTGCCGGCGTCTCGCTGACCGCCCTTTCTATCGTGAAGAACCTTCTGCTCTTCATCTCCTATCTGCTGTACGGCCTGACCGCACGGCTCGTCCTGCGCGACAAGGCGCTGGTGGCGATCGCCACGCTCGGGCTGCTCACCATCCCGCAGATGGCTTTCGAGATGCAGCGCGACCTGACGCACACGGTCGCGGTGTTCTTCTCGGCCAGCATCTTCTTCTACGGCTTTATTCGCAGCCTGAAGCAGCCGAGCCTTGGCTCCTATCTCATCGCCGGCATCGGCATCGGTTTCGGCCTGCTTGCCAAATATAATTTTGCGATCCTGCCGGCGGCAGCCCTGCTTGCCGCGCTTTCGGATGCGCGCCTGCGGCCGCGGATCTTCGACTGGCGGCTGGTGCTGACGGCAGCAGTGGCACTCGTCATCATCCTGCCGCATCTCTTCTGGCTGAAGGACAATCTCGATTTCGCCACCGCACGCACCCTGGAGAAGATGACCGCAAGCGGTCATGCGAGCTATTTCACGCAGGTCGCCATGGGCGTCAGCTCGCTGGCTCTCGCCACCATCAGCTTTGCCGGATTGACCGTGGCGGTGTTCGCGCTCGTCTTCGGCAAGAGCCTTCGTCCGGCACTGGCGGCCGGTTCCGAATGGACGCGGCTGCTCGAGCGGATGATGCTCGTCTTCTTGGCCGGTATTCTGCTTCTGATCGTCTTCGGCGGCGCGGCCGGCATCAAGGATCGCTGGCTGGTGCCGATGCTCTTCATCCTGCCGCTCTATTTCTGCCTGAAGATCGAGGCCGCAGGCGTCGCGACAGACAGGCCGTTCCGGCGTTTCATACCCATCGTCGCCGTTATCATGATCGGCGTGCCGGCCACCCTTTACGGCAGTGTCGCGGCCGCACGCTTCACCGGCCATTACGAGCGGCTGAACAGGCCTTATGCCGGCATGCTGGACATCCTGCGCAGACAGGCCGCACCGGCGGCGATCCTGGCCGGGGACAGCCTGCTCGCCGGTAATCTCAGGCAGGATATTCCCGGCGTGCCGGTCCTCTCGGTGGATTATCCCGGCTTCAACCCTGATCTTACCAGCCGGCGGCCACTTCTCCTGGTGTGGCTCCTCCCGCAGAAGGGGGGAAGCGAAGCACTTCCGCCGGCCATGGCTCGGTGGCTGCAGGCCAATCTCGGCTTATCCGCACCGCAGGCGTCGGTGATCGACGTGCCTTATTTCTATGGGCGCGGCGACGACCGCTATCGTTTCGGCTATGCCTGGGTCAACCAGCCTGGCTGAGCGTAATCAGGATTTCAGCTCCTTCCAGGCCAAATCCAGCGCCAGTTTCGTGATACTTGCTATTTCAATCACTTCAGTGTCGCTGATGGCCAGCTACGGCGAGGCCAGCACGCGATTGCGGGTTGCTCTACTATGCTTGGAGACGACTGGGCCATCGGTTCGTTGGCCTATCCATCTGGATTGAGTATTGTAAAAGTATTGTATTTGTAATACAATCAGAGCAGGGAGTAAATTTACATGGCACGGGCAAAAACCTTTTCCCTTGGCGATACCTATGACGGGATCCTATCGGATCTTGTCCGCAATGGCCGGTTCGGCACCGAAACCGAGGCCGTGCGGGCAGGCATCCGTTTGCTCGCCGACCACGAGCTGAAAATGCAGGTGCTGCGTAAGGACATTCAGGCGGCGGACGCCGAGATCGAAGCCGGCCTCGGCAAGGAATACGCTACCGGCGCGGATCTCCTCAAAGACGTCATGAACGAAAGCTAGCCCGCATCTCTCACAGCGCCCGTGGCTTTGGTTGACGTTGGGCTGTTGGCGGCGGTCGGGGCCGGGCTCGCCGGCGAAGACGAGCGCGGCCGTCGCCGCGATGTGGGGCGTTTTGTCTGGGCCGGTGATGTATCCTTTTTCGTTGGTGGGTGGGTTCAGGTCCGGCGGCATCATCGGGCCGCAGCGCATATTCGGGCGTGAGCCAGCGCAAATTCCTCGGCATAGGGACAGGCCGAAGCCATCGCCACCTTGATGCGGCGGACTGAGACGCGGACCTGCGCGCCGATCTTCAACAGCTTCAATCGGATCGTGCCGCAGGTGGCATCGGCAAGCC
>NZ_LWBS01000434.1 GCF_001652265.1 Rhizobium leguminosarum | reverse complement strand
TCTGGGCAACGACAAACGCGCCATCTTTTCCGCAGCAGCACATGCTCAGCGCGCCGTCGACTACCTGCATTCCTTGCAGCCGGAACTCGACGAGGAGGAGGCGGCGTGACCCGTCTCTTCCTTGGCTTGGCCATGCGAGACGCGGATCACCGCAGCGGCCGATAGCCTCGCGAACGCTTCTGGCGCAAAAGGGTGAGCAGGAGATCGATCGCTTTTAACTCGCTGTCGAAGACATGGATCTTCTGCTGCCCGCGGCTGCCGATCCGTCCCCACCTGCGCACGAGCGATGTCCCACCAAAGAGGTTCGGCTCGATCGATAGCGCATAGAAGCGTGCCATGTTTTTGGCAGGCTCTCTGCGTTCGATGTAGAGGTGATAGGGCTGAAGTTTCATGCCGGCAGGATCGCAAAGACCAGGCGGCGGCGTCCAACGACATTTGTGAATCAATCGCCGCTGATTGATTCATCGTGGTGATGAGAACCACTTGGCTCATCTCTCCTGTCTGGCAAACAATCCCGCAAAATCCGGGTTGGAATAATAGTGCAACTGCATCTCGAAAAACGGCCGCTGACCGGCGATGAACAGGTAGCTCGCCATCTGCAGCGCTCACTGAAGTGCGGCAAGACCTTGGGCTTGGGATGTAGAAGTCTTGGCCCGGCCCACAAGCGACTGGTGGCGATGAGTCTAGGGTCGACGGAAGATAGTCATACAGGGAATGCAGGGTTATCGGCCTGCCTTTGTGATTCCTTTGTCCTTTATACGGCAAAATTCAATCAGCTGCTCCGAGGTCATTGGTCGTGCCAGAGCGTAACCTTGCAGTATATGGCAACCGAGATCTTTCAGGATCTTCGCGTGTTCCATTGTCTCCACGCCCTCCGCAACGATGTCGATGTTCTGCGATCGGCCGATTTCGACAATTGAGGAGACCAGACGGCGCTGAGATGGAGACGCGATAATCGGCTTGGTGCCGAAGTCGTCGATCTGGATTTCGATGCCAAGCTTTTTGACGGCTGGAATGATCTCCTTGAGACCAGGTTGAAGATCCTTGAAGGAGATTGTCTCGAGCAGCTCGAAACACAGGCGACCCTTCGCTATGGGAAGCTCGGACAGCTCGGCAAGCAGGTTTGCCTGCGCCAGCCGACGCGCTGAAATGTTGACCGAGACACGGGGAATCTGCATTCCCAGGCTGTCCCATCTTGTCAGCTCGAACAGGGCCTTTTGCAGGATCAGCCTATCCATGTCGCCGGTGCGTCCCAGCTTTTCCGCCACCTCCAGAAATTTGTCCGGGGCGAGCAGACCTTTTTGCGGGTGATCCCAACGGGCAAGTGTCTCGACGCCGACAATATCCAATGTGTCTGCATTGAACTGCGGTTGGAAGAATGCAACGAGTTCATCGCCATCGAGCGATTGCTTGAATTCGTCCGCCAATTCTTTCGCATGGATTGCGGCGCTGCGAAGCTCTTCTGTAAAAACCGCCGCTCGGCCGCGGCCCGCCTTCTTCGCCTCGTAGAGAGCCAAATCGGCATTGAGAAGCAATTGGCCGAGGTCCCGCCCGAGGGCACCTTCACTCTCCCAGGCGACCCCGACGCTTGCACCGACAACACAGGCCGCACCGTCAATGAAGAGGGGTTGGTCGAGCGTATCGACAATTTGCCGGGCCAATGCGTTTGCCTTCGGCTCCGGATCGACACTCCAGCTGGCGAAGATGAACTCATCTCCACCAATCCGAGCCGCTACGTCGTTTGGACCAGCCAATTCGGCAAGGCGCGAAGCCGTTGCTTGCAGGACCGCGTCACCGCCTGCATGCCCTTTCGTGTCGTTGATCTCTTTAAATCGATCCAGGTCGATATGAATGAGGATCAGACAATCTTTTGGACGCGGTCTCGGCGGTTGCGAGATCATCTGGTCGACAAATCGTCGATTGGGAAGCCCCGTCAATGCGTCATGCAATGACAGGTACTCCAGCCGCTGTCGTGCTCGAACGAGCTTTTTCTTGTGAAGGCGAAGCTTTTCGATCGTTCTTTGGCGTGATTTGGTCAGGAAACCGATCCACACAATCGGCGCAACGACACAGAATGCCAACAGGCTCGCGTAGAATTCAAAAATGCCGATCCCGCTATTTTGGCCCCATCCCTGCTTTGGCAGTGCGGCGAGAGTCCATCGGCCATATGCCATATCGACGGATATCTGGACCGGTTTCCTGGAAAAAGTTGCCAGGCTGCCGAAGAAAACCTGTTTGGGCGCATTCGGATCCGGTACGGTGCTGATAGCAATCTCGAGCTCGGTCGAAGCAAGGCCACTTTCCTGGTAAAGCTTTGGTATGTCTACAATTCCGGAAAGCAGGCCCCAAAAAATCTGGCTTTTTCCGTCATTGATGTAGATCGGGTACCTGACCACAAAACCGGTTCCGCCTTGGACAAGTTCCACCGGGCCTGTCAGAACGATATTGTGCGTGTTTCGCGCCAGCATCGCGGCAGCCCGTTGCTTCTCATTGGTTCGGTAGTCGAGCCCGATGGCCTTTTCGTTTCCTTTCTCCGGATAAACCCACCTGACCACCATGCCGGGCGCGGCGGCGAAGCTTCGCAATTGTGAATCGGGCTGTAGAATCTCAGCGGCAAGTTTGGAAAATCCCTTTTGGTCCATCGCCGGATTGACGGCGATGCCGGCCGCCAGCCCCTGCAACAGCTTCACGTTGCTGTTGAGGTTCGTCTGAAGCCGGGAGGATATGGTGGCAAGCTCGCCGGCAACGATCGATCGCTCATCGGCCAGCGATCGCTCCAGCCGCCAGTTCGTTGCCACCCAGATGACGATTGCTGCAATAATGGCCGCAAATATCGCCGGAGCGAAGGCGCTGGTATGGCTTATTACAGAGCGAGCGAGATTTCTTCGAAGTTTCATCAGGTTGCCGGCGTGGATGACAGGCCTGCATCCTTGCACGGTTTCTTTAAGGCAACGCTAAACCTGCCAGCGCCCTCTAAAGGAAAACTGCCTATTCGTCCTGGATCCGGGGTAACAGACGTAGCATTCCCGCATCTTGCCCGCAGCGCTTATGTCGCCGGGCTGAAGTCCGCCGCCAGCACCGCGTCTTTCAGCGCCCGCGAATAGGGATGCTGTGGGTTGTCCAAGACACTGCGCGCCTGTCCTCGCTCGACGATTTCGCCTTTGCGCATGATGATGATGTTGTCGCTGATGTAATAGGCGGTGGCGAGGTCGTGGGTGATATAGACGATCGAGAGCCCGAGTTCGTTTTTTAGGCGGCCGAAGAGATTGACGATCGCCATGCGCAGCGATGCGTCGACCATGGAGACCGGTTCATCGGCCACCAGCAGGCGGGGTTGCGGGATCAGCGCGCGGGCGATGGCGACGCGCTGAAGCTGGCCGCCCGACAGTTCGTGGGGGAACCGGCCTTTCACTTCTTCAAGGGTCAGGCCGACATGGACGAGTGCTGCATCCGCCATCTTCTCCGCCTGCTGCCGGTCCGGCCGGTTTCCCGAGAATGAAAAATTGCGGGCGGTCTCAAAGAGATAACGATCGACACGTTTGAGCGGATTGAAGGCTTCGAAGGGGTTCTGCAGAACCGGCTGGACCTCCTTCATGAAGGCCTTGCGCTCGGATCGGCTATGGATGGCGACGGTCCTGCCGCTGAATTGAAGCTCGCCTTCCGTTGGTTCGGTCTGGCCGAGGATCATCGCCGCGATCGTCGATTTTCCCGAGCCGGATTCGCCGACGATCGAGAGGATCTCCGGCTCCGCTCCCAGTTCGAAGCTGACGTCCTTGACCGCCGTGATCAGCCGCCGGCCGAGCATGCCGCCTTGCCGGTAGACTTTCGTGACATGCGAGAGGCTAAGAAGAGCGCTCAAACCTGATCTCCCGTAACGGCAAAACACGCCACCCGCCGCCCCGGCTCGACGGTGACGAGCGGCGGAACCTTCTGTGAGCAGATGTCCATGCGCTTCGGACAGCGCGGGTGAAACCGGCAGCCTTCCGGCGGCATGGCGAGGTTCGGCGGACGTCCCTCCAGCGAAGGGCGGGCCGTCGCATCGCCGATGCGCGGCAGGCTGCCGACGAGGTGCTGCGTGTAGGGGTGGAGCGGTTTATTGAAGAGCTTGGCGGTCGGCGCTTCCTCGACAAGACGCCCGGCATAGACGATGCCGATGCGGTCGGAGACCGTCGCGTGAACTCCCATATCATGGGTGACGAACAGGAAGGACGAGCCCATCTCGCGCTGGATTTCGCGGATCATCGACAGCACGTCGCGCTGAACGATGACGTCGAGCGCGGTCGTCGGTTCGTCGGCGATGATGAATTCCGGCGTCAGGATGGTCGCCAGCGCAATGGTCATGCGCTGGCGCATGCCGCCGGAGAGTTCGTGGGGATAGGCGTCGAGCAGGTGCGGATCGAGCTTCAGCCGCTGCAGATGGGTGGCGACCCTTTCGAAAAACTCGTTCTTGCCGACCTTCATGTGGCGAGAGGCGAAATCGGTGAAGGAGTGCCGGATCCGGCGCACCGGATTGAGCACATTCATCGAGCCCTGCATGATATAGGAGAGATGCTTCCAGCGCAGCGCCAGCCGATCCTCCGGCTTCATCGCGTAGATATCCTGGGTGCCGCCGTCGAAATGGAATGTCACTTTTCCCGACACGACCCGCAGCGGCGGCCGGATCGCGCCGGCAATGGTCTTGATCAGGGTGGTCTTGCCGCTGCTCGATTCACCGGCAACGCCATAGACCTCGCCACGGGCAATCGTCAGGCTAATATCATCAACGGCGCGCACCTCGCGATCGACGCCAAAGAGGAAGGCACGGTAATAGGCTTTCAGATTCTCAATTTCGACCAAAGGGTCCATTCTAACTTCCCATCCGGTTCAGCCGGCTGCGCGGATCATTGTATTCGTTCATCGACATGGACAGCAGGAAGAGCGCCAGGAAGAGGACGACGATGACGGCGACGGGGGCGGCCACCCACCACCATATGCCCGATATCAGCGCCGAATGCGCATTGGCCCAATAGATCATCATGCCCATGGTCGGCGTTTCGATATCGGTGAAGCCCAGCACCGACAGGGTGATTTCCATGCCGATAGACCAGATCATGTTGTTCATCGTGGTGGCAAAGACGATCGGCAGAACATAGGGCAGGTGCTCCTCGACGAGGATCTTGCGCATGCTCATGCCGGAATAGACGCTCTGGGTGGTGAAGGATCTCGTCTTCAGGCTGATTGCCACCGAACGGATGAGGCGTGCGTCGTAGGACCAGCCGAGCGAGGCCATGATGAGGATCAGCGCCGTCCAGGTCATGCTGTCCTTCAGCACGAAGTAGAACAGGATCAGCAGCGGAAACTGCGGGATGACCATGACGCTGTCGTTGATGGCCATCAGCACCCGGTCGACGGCGCCGCCCGCATAGCCGGCGACGAGGCCGACGACCAGCGAGATGATGCGTGAAATGAATGCGACGCCGATGCCGAAAAACAAGGTGTTGCGAAGCGCGGTTGTCAGCTGCCAGAAAACGTCCTGGCCGCGCGACGTCGTGCCGAGCCAATATTCGCCATCGGGCGGCATATCGGGCGGCAGAAGATAGATGTCGGTGGCGCCATAGGGCGAGAAATAGGACACCACTATCAATCCGACGATGACGGCAAAGAGCAGCAGGCCGCAGAGGAATTCCATATTCTGGCGCGCGAGGTCGCGGACGATCGTAAACATGCTCTATTCCACCTTGATGCGCGGGTCGATCAGCGGGCTCAGAATGTCGATGATGAACACCGCGGCGGCGACGCCGACGATCGACAATGCGCTGAGGCCGAGCACCAGGCTGTAGTCGCCGGCATGCACCGCTTCGATCAGCAGGTTGCCGATGCCCGGATAACCGAAGACAATTTCGGTGATGACCGTGCCGTTGAAGATCGCGCCGAGCGACATGGCAAGGCCGGTGAACTGCGGCACCATGGCATTGCGGGCGATATAGGAGCGCAGGATCTTCCGCTTCGGAACGCCGCCGAGCTCGGCGAAGACGACGTAATCCTCGGTGATGATGTTGGAAACGAGCGCGCGCATGCCGATCAGCCAGCTGCCGGCGCCGACCATGATCAGCGACAAGGCCGGCAGGATCGAGTGTTTCAGGATATCGAAGACCAGGGCAAAGGAGAGGTCCAGATTGGCGTTCATCTCATAGCCGCCATTGATCGGCAGCACCGGCCAGAGATAACCGAAGACAATCAGAAGCACGAAGGCCAGAATGTAATAGGGAATGGGAAGCAGGGCGATGAAGACGAGGCTGACGGCTTTCAGCACCATGTCCTTGCGGTAATAGCCGGCAAGCGCGCCGATCGCATTGCCGAGCACGAAGGTGATGAGGGTCGACACCGTCATCAACCCGATGGTCCAGGGCAGGGACCGCAGGATGATGGTGGAAACGGGCGTGGGAAATGCCGATAGCGAGGGGCCGAGATCACCGGTCGCAAGCCGAAGCCAGAAATGCAGGTATTGCTGCCAGATCGAACCCTCCATTCCGTAAAGCTCGCGAAGCGACTGGCGCATCAGTTCGATCGCATTCGGATCGGACTGCCCCATCTGGGTGATGGCGCCTATGCTTTCTTCGACCGGATCGATCGGGGTCAGATGGGTGACGAAGAATGTTATCGTCACGCCAAGAAATACAACGAGCAGAAACTGACCGAACCGCTTCAGCACAAAGATCAGATAGGACGTCATAGGGCGGTGGTTCCTCTCTGGTTCCCTTCATCAAGTGGAAAGGATCGACGGACATGCCACATGCCCGTCGATTAGGGGGCCGGCGCGCAACACTCGCGCCGGCGTTGGGAGGATTATTTCGGTTGTGCCGGCTTCAGCTTGACCATCATCAGCCTGGAGTTGGCCCAATTCGGCACCGGATCGGTATAGGGATCGGATATCGTCGGATAACCGGTCCAATAGGTCGTATCCATCGAGGTGAAGACGTTATACGACATCAGCGGGATCGTCGGCATTTCGCGGGCAACCAGCTTCAGATAATCCTTGCCGAGCTCAACGCCCTTGGGATCGTCGGCGCTGATGCCGCGGATGCTTTCGATGATCTTGTCGAGCTCCGGATTGCTCCAGCGCTGCCAGTTGCGCGGCGGCTGATTGTCACCCTTCTTGGCCACGAACTGCGAGTGCCAGCTATCCAGGAAGAACGACAGATCGGGATCGCCGCCCCAGGTTTCGACGCTCCAGGCGATCGCCACCTGGAAATCGCCGGGCTGTAGCGCCGTCTGCCAAAGTTTCGCGGCCGGCACGGCTTTGGCGTCGATGCCGAATGCGGCCCATTGCTGTGCAATCAGCGTCCCGGCGCGGGTGAAGACCGAGCGTGTGTCGCCTTCCACCGTCATCCGGATCTTGAAGGGCTGTCCATCAGGGGTCAGCCATTTGCCGCCGGATTTCTTGAAGCCTGCCTTCTCCAGCAGTTCGCCGGCAGCCTTCGGATCCGGTTTCCACCAGCCATAGCCGAAGGCACCGCTGATTGCCTCAGGGTCGGTCGGGATCTGGTCCTTGAACTTCGGCTGCTTGCGCAGGATATCGGCGATCTGTTGCCCGACCGTCGGGTCATAAGGCTTGATCTTGCTCTTGCCGGTATCGATCTCGAAATCCTTCAGCCAATCCTGCATCGGCGCCTGATAGTCCTTCATCGTGGCCGCCGTCGGCGGCACGCCGAGCGCCGAAAGCGTCGCCGCCCCGCGATAGCTCGCCATATCAACCGCCTTGATGTCGATCAGCAGGGCAAGCGCCCAGCGTACATCGGCGTTGTCGAAGGGCGGATTCTGGGTGTTGAAGATCACGGCTGGAAGCGTCGGGTCCGGATGGGCGAAGGGGAAGCCCGGGAACCAGGTTTCGATCGACTTGGATTTCTCCTTGAGGGTGAACATGCCCTCCGGCGTATTGTCGTGGATGATATCGAGATTGTGCTCGAGCTGGGCGATCGTCCGTTTATCCGGCGGGCCGGGATCGGTATAGGTCACGTATTTCGGGGCCGGCTCGCCGAAGCGGGCAAGCGATGTCCGCTGCCAGTCGTCACGCTTCTCCCAGGTATACCACTTGCCCTGGGGGTCAAACGCCTTGAGCTTGTAGGCGCCGAGCGAAACGGGATTGGCGAAATCATAACGAAGCGGATCTTCGACTTTCTCGAAGACATGCTTGGGCATGATCCAGGCGCCGTTCCAGCGAACGGTGAAGATGGCGTGGAAGCGCGAATTGGGCTTCTTCAGCTTGAACACCACAGTCGAGGGGTCGGTCGCCTCGACGCTTGCCACCTGCACCGAGAAGGCAGCACTCCAGACCATGCCGGGGTGATCCATCTGCGTCTTCACGGTGTAGACCACGTCGTCTGCCGTGAACTCCACGCCGTCGCTCCAGAAGAGCCCCTTGCGCAGTTTCACGGTCATCTCGGTGAAGTCGGCATTATATTGCGGCTTGTCGGCAGCCAGCGAATTATCCCAGGTCGCGCCGCCAAGTCCTTGTTCGGGGTCGATATACCAGAGCGTATCCATGGTCAGCTGCTGCAGGCCGGTCGATACGCCGCCGCCGCCATTGACCCAGATGTTGAACCAGCCGGGATTTTTGATCGTCCCTTCCGGATTTTCGACGATGAGCGTCTCCTTGCGCGGCAAGGAGGTGTAGTCATCGGCCTTGGCCGCCGCCGTCAGGCCGAGTGCGGCCAGCGCGACGCCAAATGCGAGCCTCTTCCACTGTTGCATGAACTCCTCCCTAGAAAGCGACGATACGGCGGCCGTAAAGGCACGCATGGGCACGTCGCGGTTGTCGGTTCGCAGAGGCGTCAGGACTTGAACAGTCAGGTCCAGGACCTCGGTGAACCATCCCTCCGGCTCCCTGCCTCCTCGCAGCGAGCCGAATATTTTCAGCCGGGGGCGTGCCCCAATGGGCTACCCGGCGGTAGCTGTCACACCGACAGCCGAATGACGTTGTAGGAGAACGGTTTCAGCGCCGCCCGCAGCCGTCCATCCTCGATCTTTCCACTTTCGACATTGACGGGGGCGACCGTCTTCGGCCGCGCTGCCGTGTTGACGGCCTCGAGGTCGCCGTGGGTTATCTCCACCTGCTCGACCACCCGGGCATTTCCGAAGCCTTCCAACCGCACATCGAGATCGAGCGCCGTGCTCGGATGGCGGTTGACGGCAAAGAAAGTCAGCGTCTTGCCATCCTCGGAATGCACGGCCGATACGTCCAGATAGGGGACGTCGTTCTCCTCATCGCTGTCATAGGTCGGGCCATCGACGACCAGCTGCAGTGCCGTTCCACGGCCATATCTGGAGGCGTAATAGAACGGGTAATAAATGGTCTGGCGCCATGCCGCACCGCCGTCTTCGGTCATGATCGGGGCAATGACGTTGACGAGCTGTGCGATGCAGGCGATGCGCACCCGGTCGGAGCGACGGATGAAGGTGTTGAGGATGCCGCCGACCTGCAGCACGTCTTCGAAATTATAGATGTCTTCCAAGAGATGCGGCGCATCCGGCCATTCGTCGCGCGCCAGGATCTCCTTGTCCTGCTGGTTGGAATGATACCAGACATTCCATTCGTCGAAGGAAATGCCGATCGTTTTCTTCGAGCGTTTTTTCGCCTTGATGTAGTCGATCACGCCGCCGATCGTGGTGATGTAGCGGTCGAGCTTCGTCGCGCGAGCGAGATAGTTGAGGGTATTTTTCTCGCGGTTGGCAAAATACATATGCAGCGAGATATGGTCGGCGCTGTCATAGCACTGCTCGAGAACCTGGGCTTCCCACTCGGGATAGGTCTTCATGTCGGAATTGGATGAGCCGCAGACCACGAGTTCGAGCGACTTGTCGAAGCCGCGCATGGCCTTCGCCGTCTCATCCGCCAGCCGGCCATATTCATAGGCCGACTTGTGGCCGACTTGCCAGGGACCATCCATCTCGTTGCCGAGGCACCACAATTTGACGTCGTGCGGATTGGACCAGCCGTGCTTGCGGCGCAGATCCGACCAATAGGTGCCGCCGGGATGATTGCAATATTCCAGGAAATTGCGGGCCGCATCCAGGCCGCGTGATCCGAGATTGACGGCAAGCATCGGCTTGGTATTCGCCTTCTTGCACCAGTCGACGAATTCATTGACGCCGATCTGATTGGCTTCGCGGGTGCGCCAGGCAAGGTCGAGGCGAACCGGGCGCTCGGCACGAGGGCCGACGCCATCTTCCCAATTATAGGCCGAGACGAAATTGCCGCCGGGATAGCGGCAGTATGGCGTGTCGAGCTCACGCACCAGATCAAGGACGTCCTGGCGGAATCCGTCCTCATCGGCCGTCGGGTGACCGGGCTCATAAATGCCCCCGTAGATCGCCCTGCCGAGATGCTCGAGAAATGAGCTGTAGAGCCTGGAGTCAATGGTCGCGATGCGGAAATCGCGGTGGACAACGACGTTCGTCTTCAACGGATCCTCCCGTTTATATATCAGATTTTTTGTTTTCTTGCCTCTAACTTGATATCAGGAATGTTGTTCTGTCAACTGAGTTACGTTTTTAATCATACTAATGAGGATTTGTGAGAAAATTGTTTTTTTCCAGTATGTTGGCGTATTTTATCGATCTTCAGAACTGGAAAGAAGCGTAATATTTAAATCAAGATTTCCGATTTTGATTTTTCAGACGTGCAGCCGCATGATGATATCGCGTCCGTGATTTCCGAAGCCGCGGCCGAAAATATTCACGCCGCCGGTATGGCCGGCATTCTCGGCGATGCCGACCCGGAGCCGGATGGAGGAATGCTGGGCAAGCGCGAGATCGCTGAGCGTGACATTCGATGCGGCGATACCGTCGATGAAGGTTCCGCGCGTGGAGATGCGCCAGGTCTTCATCATCCCATATTGCGAGCCCTCGAGCTTCCACCATGCCGGCGTGAAGGCGCCGCGCTTGTCGCCGTAGTCGCCAGGAGACGTCCAGGTTCCAATGGCCATTCCATTGACCCAGAGCGTTATGTCCGAGGGCCAGTCCGGATTGGTGCCCGGCACCTCGGACGACAGCTCCAGCGAAAACTCGATGGCGCGGATATCCTTGTTCAACACCTTGGCGTTGTTGGGGAATTTATATTCCACATATCCCCTGCCAAACCAGACGAGCCCGGCCTGCATGCGCTGCGGATCCAGGAAATAGTCAGGGACATCGAGCGGGCCGATGACGCTCTCGGTGGAGCAAAGACCGCATGGCGCATGGACGTCACAACTGGTGTAGAGCCCGACCGGCATCTCGACTTCGATAATATTATTGGCCCTTTGGGCGGCACTTTCCTCAAAGCTGATCAGAATTTCGCTGTAGATCGCAGAGCAGATCTTCTGGTTTCCCTTGCGGGCCTTCGTCAGCTGGGAATCCACAAGCCGGGCGTCTTCCAAGATCTGGATCCCGGTGGCGACGGTCGATTGAGGAAGAGAAAGAGCACGCGCGATGTCGTTGATATTCATCGGCCCTTTGGCGCAAAGCAGCTTGAGCATCTCGAGCCGGGCCGGTGCGGAAAGCGCACGTATCGCATCATTATTCTCGCCGGCGGCAATCGTCAAAAACGAGCGTTCCATCATTCCCCCACTATTTCCGATGAAATGATGTATATCGGAAATTATGATACATCAAGTGGGAATACTTCGCCGGTTTGATTGTTATTGTTGAGAAAGACGTCATTGGTCCCTGAGTCCGGCAGATGTCCCGCTCAGCCTCGCGGCGGGCATTTCTTAAAACTCCAGGTGTCCTAATGCCCGGTCGCCTCAGGCTGCAGATCGGCATCGGTCAGGGTTCCGAGGAAGGAGACGATGTCATCGATCTCGGGATCGGTGAGGGCGGGAGCGTCGCCCGGCTTCCTGCCGAAGGGCGGATCCTGGTTGAGGTTGTCCCAATAGGCCTGCGGCAGGTCGTCATATTTCCGGATCGTGCCGTCGGCATTGGCTGGATACCAGCGGCCGGGATCGCTGTCGCGCGTCGCATAGAAGGAGACGACGTCGCGCAGCGAGTGGAAATGGCCGTTGTGGAAGAAACTCTTCTTCAGCGCGACATTGCGCAGCGTCGGGGTGCGGAACAGGCCGCAATATTCGCTGCGTCCGGCAAAGTCGGGGCGCTGAGGGCCGCAAAGACCGAGATCGTGATAGGTGGGATCGTTGTTGGCGGGTATCGCCATGTTGCGCGGTGCGGCAAGCCCGAGGAGGCCGAAATCGGAAAATTGCGGCGGCTCGCCGTCATTGGCGGGTTCGCTCAGATGACAGCTCGAACAGTTGCCCTTGGCGGGATCCTCGAACAATTGTCGTCCGTGCAGCTCCTGCGCCGTCAGCGTCGCCCTGCCGGCGAGAAAGGCGTCGTAGCGGCTGGAATAGGGATAGAAATCCGGGCCGCTCTGTTCGAACGTGGCGAGCGCCTCGGCGGCGGCATCGAAGGCATCCTCGGGATTGTCGAACACCGTCTCGCCGAAGGCAGCCTTGATATCGCCGGCATAGGTTGCCTTGCGCAGCTTCGCCGCCACCTCGGCTGCATCCCTGTTGCCCATCTCGAACGGTGAGAGCAGCGGGATCTTCGCCTGATCGGCGCCGTGATCTACCCGGCCGTCCCAGGTCAGGCCGCCGGTCGGGCCGTTGTCGACGCTTTCGTCGCCCTCGTCCTCGGAATCATAATAATGCTCGGTGAAGGACGGCACAGATTGCAGGTAACGCAGCGTCGGAACGGCGCGCAGTCCCGGCTGGTCCAGATGCTCGCCGCCCATTTCGACCGGCATGGCCGATGCCGGACTGAAGGCGTGAGCCGGATCATGGCAGGACGCGCAGGCTTGAAGCCCCGAGGCCGACAGCGAGGGATCTGAGAATATCTTGCGGCCGAGCGCGCCGAGCGTTTCGGCCCGGGCGAAGGCCTCGGCACGGGACATCGGCCCGGGATGAACGCCGGCGGCAGCCGCCGCGCCGCTTTGCCGCAGGGGAAGAAGGGCAAGACCAAGCGCCACGGCACCCATGCCGACGGCCAGGCCGGACCGCACAAGCCAGATGATCTTCGTCGTCATGATAAGGATTCCAATAAGTTAGTACTGGTTTCCTCCATGATCGAACCTCGCTGCAACAAATTGATGACGGCCAGTCTCCTGCGGCATCACGGCAAGCCCTGATGTCACAAAGTTGATAGACGGCGGGAATAGCGTCAGCGCGCCCCCGAGCGTTCTCCGCTCCCTCTAGCCAACGCCCCCTAGCCATGAGGTACTCCCCGTGAAAAGACTGAAACTCCTCCATTCCATCTGTCTCGCCGGATCGGCCATCGTGCCGTTTGCCATGGCGACGGCAGCCCATGCGGCGCCCGCCGGTTACGACAAGATCGACAATGTCGTCGTCATCTATGCCGAAAACCGCAGCTTCGATAATCTCTACGGCAGCTTTCCCGGCGCCGCCGGGCTCTCGAACGCGACCGCCGATCGCGCCCGCCAGCTCGACCGCGACGGCCAGCCGCTGTCCGAACTGCCGCCGGCCTGGGGCGGGCTGACCGCCAAGGGTGTCTCGCCTGCCGTCACCGAGGCACAGTCGGCCCATCTTGCCAACGCCTCCTTCGCGATCGACGATCCGAGGGGTTTCGCAGAGGCGCCTTCGGTCATCACCCGCGACCTCTGGCACCGCTTCTACCAGGAGCAGATGCAGATCGACGGCGGCAAGAACGACAAGTTCGTCGCCTGGGCCGATTCCGGCAGCCTCGTCATGGGCCATTACGACGGCTCCATCCTGCCGATGTGGCAGGTTGCCAAGAAATACGTCATGGCCGACAACTTCTTCCAGGGCGCCTTCGGCGGTTCGTTCCTCAACCACTTCGCGCTGGTCTGCGCCTGCGCGCCCTATTATCCGGATGCCGACAAGAGCCCGGCCAAGCCCACCATCGCCAAGGTCGACGCGGACGGCACGTCGCTGACCGTGGCGGAAAACGCCCCGAAGTCGGCGCTGGAGGGCGCACCGAAATTCGTCTCCGACGGCACGCTGACGCCTGACTTCTACGCCGTCAACACCATGCAGCCGCCCTACCAGCCGAGCGCCAATCCGCCGGCCAAGGACGGCGATCCGGCCTATGCCGATCCCGCCGCCGCAACGACGCTGCCGCCGCAGCATGAAATCACCATCGGCGATCTCATGTCGCTGAAGGGCGTCAGCTGGGCCTGGTATAGCGGCGCCTGGCAGGCAGCCCTTGATGGCAAGAATGCCACCCCGGTGCCGAATTTCCAGTTCCATCACCAGCCGTTCAATTATTTCGCCAATTTCGCGCCCGGCACGCCTGCGCGTGCCGAGCATCTGAAGGATGGCGGCCTTGCCGGCGAAGCCTTCCTTAGGGATATCGACGATGGCAAGCTGCCGGCGGTTTCCTTCTACAAGCCGCAGGGCAACCTCAACGAACATGGTGGCTACGCCGATGTTTCGAGCGGCGACCAGCATCTTGCCGATATCGTTTCCCACCTCGAGAAGAGCCCGCAATGGGCCCATATGCTCGTCATCGTCACTTATGACGAGAATGGCGGCTTCTGGGACCACGTCGCGCCGCCGAAGGCCGATCGCTGGGGTCCGGGCAACCGTATTCCGGCCTTCATCATCTCGCCCTTCGCCAAGGGCGGCATGGTCGATCACACCCAGTATGACACGACGTCGATCATCCGCTTCATCACCGCGCGCTACGATCTGCCGGTGCTGCCCGGCATCCTCGCCCGCGATAAGGCGCTCCGCAATAACGACCGGCCGCCGATGGGTGACCTCACAGCCGCGCTCGATCTGACGCATTGACCGATTGGGGGCGGCCCCGGCTTAGCTGGGGTCGCTTCCGGTCTATCGTCAGCGGCGCAGCAGCGGCCGCAACGCCGCCTGCGTTTCCTTCAGCAGCGGCAGATAGCGCTCCTTCATTTCCGCGGCGGGGACGAGGGCGGCCGGCGCGCCGATGTTGATTGCCGCGACCGTTTCGCCGCGGTCGTTATCGATGGGTACGGCAATGGAGCAGAGGCCGATTTCCAGCTCCTGATCGATGATGGCGTAACCCTCGGCGCGGACCCGGCGGAATTCGGCGATCAGCTCGTCCGGATCAGTCTTCGTATTCGCTGTGTTTTGCTTCAGCTCGCTGCGGGCAAGGATGGCGCGCGCTTCACTCTCTGGAAGGGCTGCGAGCAGCACGCGGCCCATCGAGGCGCAATAGGCGGGCAGGCGGCTGCCGGGGGTCAAGTTGATCGACATGACACGGCGCTGCGAGGCGCGGGCGATATAGACGATATCTGTGCCGTCGAGCACCGAAGCCGAGGCGCTCTGGCCGGCCTTCTCCGAGAGATGATCGAGATGCGGCTGCAACAGCGCCGGCAGCGGCGTCGCCGCGAGATAGGCATGACCAAGACGCAGGATCTTCGGCGTCAGCGTGAAAAACTTGCCGTCATAATCGGCATAACCGAGCTCGGCGAGCGTTAGCAGCGAGCGACGCACAGTGGCGCGGTCAAGCTCCGTCAGCTTGGCGGCCTCGGCGATGGAAAGCCGCTGCCGCGTTTCGCCGAAAGCTTCGATGACCTTCAGGCCGCGGGCGAAGCCGCTGACGAAATCCGTTTCGCGCATGGGTCCAGTCTCCAGTGGATTCACTCATTTTGTGCGATATACGAACAAATGTCAAATATCGCACAAATACGTTGCCGGCTGGCCCGCCGCCCTTTATGTCTACGGGAAAGGACGGGGTGGAGAGTTCCCGGCCGCATCTAGCCAAGGAGAGATCCCGCATGGACAAGACAGTCGGGAGCACGGCGGAAGCCGTCTCTGAGATCGGGGATGGCGCGACCGTGATGATCGGTGGTTTTGGTGGCTCGGGCGCGCCGATCGAGCTTATTCATGCCTTGATCGACAAGGGCTCAAGGAACCTCACCGTGATCAACAACAATGCCGGCAACGGGCGCATCGGTATCGCTGCGATGATCGATGCCGGCATGGTCAGAAAGATGATCTGCTCTTTTCCGCGTTCGTCGGATCCGCGCGCCTTTACCGATAAATATCTGGCCGGCGAAATCGAGCTCGAGCTGGTGCCGCAGGGAACGCTTGCCGAGCGCATCCGCGCCGGCGGGGCCGGCATCCCGGCCTTTTATACGCCGACGGCCTACGGCACGGAACTTGCCAACGGCAAGGTCATCGCCGAATTCGATGGCCGCCATTACGTGCAGGAGCGCTGGCTGAAGGCCGACTTCGCGATCGTGAAGGCTGCGATCGGCGATATCCAGGGCAATCTCACCTACAACAAGGCCGGCCGCAACTTCAATCCGCTGATGTGCATGGCGGCGGCAAAGACCATCGTCCAGGTCTCATCCATCGTGCCGGCGGGCGGCATCGATCCCGAGCAGGTGGTGACACCAGGCATCTTCGTCGACCGCGTCGTCACAGTTCCCAATCCCCAGCAGGAAGAAGAGCTCATTCGAGCCGGAGTGGCCTACGTATGACCATCGATCACAGCTCCATCAACACCCGGGAAGACATCAAGCTTTCCAATGCGCAGATCGCTTGGCGCGCCGCGCAGGACATTGCCGACGGAGCCTATGTGAACCTCGGCATCGGCTTTCCCGAAATGGTCGCCCGTTATCAGCCGCCCGGCCGTCAGGCGATCTTCCACACCGAAAACGGCATCCTGAATTTCGGCGAGCCGCCGGCGGCAGGCGAGGAAGACTGGGACCTGATCAACGCCGGCAAGAAGGCGGTGACGCTGAAGCCGGGTGCTTCCTTCTTCCATCACGCCGACAGCTTCGCCATGGTGCGCGGCGGCCATCTCGACGTCGCAATCCTCGGCGCCTATCAGGTCGCCCAGAATGGCGACCTCGCCAACTGGCGGGTGGGCACCAAGGGCGTACCGGCCGTCGGCGGCGCCATGGACCTCGTGCACGGCGCCAAACAGGTCTGCGTCATCACCGAGCACGTCACCAAGACAGGCGAGCCGAAGCTGGTGGAGACATGCACCTTCCCGCTGACCGGCGTCGCCTGTATCACCCGCGTCTATACCAGCCATGCCGTCATCGACATCGTCAAGGGACGCTTCGTCCTGCGCGAGAAGCTTGCTGCGATGTCGCAGGGGGAATTGCAGGCGATGACCGGCGCGCCGCTGCATGTCGACGGGCCGGTCGGCGATCTCGTCGTCCCCCAACTCTGAGGAAAAGCCATGACCGACGCCTTTATCTGCGACTATGTCAGAACGCCGATCGGCCGCTTCGCCGGCTCGCTGTCCCAGGTGCGCGCCGACGATCTCGGCGCAATCCCGCTGAAAGCGCTGATGCAACGAAACGGTGCCGTCGATTGGGAAGCCGTCGACGATGTGATCTTCGGCTGCGCCAATCAGGCGGGCGAGGACAACCGCAATGTCGCGCGCATGTCGGCCCTGCTGGCCGGCCTGCCGATCGCCGTCCCCGGCACGACGATCAACCGGCTCTGCGGCTCCGGCATGGATGCGGTGATCACGGCCGCACGCGCCATCCGCGCCGGCGAGGCCGAGCTGATGGTCGCTGGCGGCGTCGAGAGCATGTCGCGCGCGCCCTTCGTCATGCCGAAGGCCGAGACGGCCTTTTCACGTGCGGCCGAAATCCATGACACGACGATCGGCTGGCGTTTCGTCAACCCGCTGATGAAGAAACAGTACGGCGTCGATTCCATGCCGGAGACCGGCGAGAATGTCGCTGAGGACTATCATGTCAGCCGCGAGGATCAGGATGCGTTTGCCGTGCGAAGCCAGGCGAAGGCAGCCGCCGCCCAGGCGAACGGACGGCTGGCGAAGGAGATCACCCCGGTGAGCATTCCGCAGCGCAAGGGTGATCCCGTTGTCGTCGACAAGGACGAGCATCCGCGTGCCACGACGATCGAAACGCTGGCGAAACTCGCGACACCTTTCAAGAAGGAAGGCGGCACGGTGACGGCAGGCAATGCCTCCGGCGTCAATGACGGGGCGGCGGCGCTGATCGTCGCCTGCGAAGCGGCGGCGCGGAAATACGGCCTGACGCCGATCGCGCGCATCCTCGGCGGCGCGGCTGCCGCGGTTCCGCCAAGGGTGATGGGTGTCGGGCCGATCCTGGCCTCGCGCAAGCTGATGGCACGGCTCGGCATGACCGCGGAGCAGTTCGACGTGATCGAACTCAACGAGGCCTTCGCCAGCCAGGGGCTGGCGGTGCTGCGCGCGCTGGGCATTGCCGATGATGACGCGCGGGTGAACCGCAATGGCGGCGCGATCGCGCTCGGCCATCCGCTTGGCATGTCGGGCGCACGCATCACCGGCACGGCAGCACTCGAGCTTCTGGAGACCGGCGGAAAATACTCGCTGTCGACCATGTGCATCGGCGTCGGGCAGGGGATTGCGATAGCACTTGAAAGGGTTTGAGGTCGGGACGTTTCCAGCTTTTGCCGGAGGCTTTCGACCCGTTGCTCAGCGCGCCCGGTTTCGCTAGAAATCGGACATGTTGATCCGACCCGCAGACAAGAATGATCAAAGCGCCATCTGGAGGATCATCGGTCCGACGATCCGCGCCGGCGAAACCTATGCGCTCGATCGCGATCTGAGCGAAGCCGATGCGCTGGCCTACTGGATGGGACCGGACCGCGAGACCTTCGTCGCCGAAGAGGATGGCGTGATCCTCGGCACATATTACATCAAGGCCAATCAGGCAGGTGGCGGCCGGCATGTCTGCAATTGCGGTTACATGACCGATGCTGCGGCAAGCGGCCGTGGCGTCGCCCGGCTGATGCATGAGCATTCCCTGGACCATGCCCGCTTGCGGGGCTTTCGGGCGATGCAGTTCAATTTCGTCGTCAGCAGCAATGAGCGTGCGGTGGCGCTGTGGCAATCTCTCGGCTTCGATATCATCGGCCGGCTTCCTGGTGTCTTCCTTCATCCCACCGAGGGTTTCGTCGACGCATTGGTGATGTTTCGCACGCTTTAGCGGCCACATCGTGCGGCGAAAAAAGATGTGAGCGCGCTGTCGAAATCGCAATCGCCCAAACGTCTTTAGATCGCAGGCGCAAACTGCGGTAGGCTTGCCGCATGCGTCGCGATCACTCTGTCGGCATGGAGGTTATGAAGCCATGAGTGTTTCCTATCGTTGGGTCATCGTCGCTGCGGGCGCTTTGATGACATGCGTTGCGCTCGGCGCGATGTTCTCGTTGGCGATTTTCCAGGAGCCGATCGCCACGGCGACCGGCTGGTCGCATGTCGGCATAGCGAGCGCAATGACGCTGAATTTCATCGTCATGGGTTTCGGCGGCTTCTTCTGGGGGGCGGCAAGCGACCGTTTCGGCCCGCGCGTGGTCGTGCTGCTAGGCTCCGTTCTGCTCGGCCTGGCGCTGGTCCTGGCGAGCCGGGCCGAGACGCTGCTGCAGTTCCAGCTGACTTACGGCATCCTCGTCGGACTGGCCGCCAGTACGTTTTTCGCGCCGATGATCGCGGCGACGACCGCCTGGTTCGACGAAAATCGCGGCCTTGCGGTGTCGCTGGTCTCCGCCGGCATGGGCGTCGCGCCGATGACGATCTCACCTTTCGCGCGTTGGCTGATCTCAACCTATGAATGGCGGCCTGCCATGCTGATCATCGGCGTTGCCGCCTGGGTGCTGCTGGTGCCGGCCGCACTTCTCGTCAGGCGCCCGCCTGCCGAGACCGCCGATACCGGAACCGAGTTCGCGGCCGACGGCGCCCGGCCGCAACTGTCGAAAGTATTTCGATCGCCGCAATTCATCGTGCTTGGCCTGACCTTCGCAGCTTGCTGCACAGCACATTCCGGGCCGATCTTCCACATGGTGAACTATGCGACAATCTGCGGCGTAGCACCTATGGCCGCTGTCAGCATCTACAGCGTCGAGGGCCTGGCGGGACTGGGCGGCCGGCTGCTCTATGGCAGCCTTGCCGACAGGATCGGGGTGAAGCCTGTACTGGTCGCCGGGCTGCTGGTGCAGGCGGCAGCGCTGGCGACCTATCTCTTGGTCAGCCAACTCGGCGAATTCTACGCGCTCGCCATCGTCTTCGGCAGCGCCTATGGAGGTGTGATGCCGCTCTATGCCGTGCTGGCGCGGGAATATTTCGGGCCACGCATCATCGGCACCGTCTTCGGTGCGGCAACGATGCTCTCCAGCCTCGGCATGGCCTTCGGCCCTCTGATCGGCGGTTGGATATTCGACACTTTTGCCAATTATTCCTGGCTGTTCATCGGTTCCGCCATGGTCGGGCTGGGGGCTGCGGCGATAGCGCTGGCATTCCCGCCTCTCGCCCGGCAAAAGCCGCAGCCGGCCTTTGGCGTGGCTCCGTAACGAGACCCTTTTCGGTTCTCGCAGGCAACCGCAGGCGGCCGTCGGTGACGATGGCCGTTTGCATGAAGACCTCCTAACGCTCCTATGGCGATGCAATCTCCCGCATTCGTGCATTGCCCTTCGTCGATTTCCCCTGATAAGATTTCTCCTATTCGTTTCATCACCTATGTCCTTGGTTTTTCGGGAGGCAATCGTCGCCATGGTCGAACTCGCGCAATCGCTAGCATCCATCAAGCTGCCGGACCTGTCCGGCAAGGCCGTGCTGATCACCGGCGCCTCGACCGGGATCGGCGCGGCACTCGCCCGCGCCTTTGCGGCTCAAGGGGCCAAGGTCGGTGTGCATTACAATGCCAGCCGCGAACCGGCGGAAAAGCTTGCCGACGAGATCCGGGCTGCCGGCGGCACCGTGCATCTGATCCAGGGCGACGTGTCGAGGGAAGGTGAGACCGAGCGTGTCGTCGAGGAGACGGCGAAGACCTTCGGTCATCTCGACGGGCTCATCAACAATGCCGGCGGCATGCTGGGGCGCAAGCCGACCTCGGACTATACCGACGCGCATTATGCCGCGGTCATGGACCTCAACGCCCGCTCTGTACTGGCGGCAACGCGTGCGGCGCATCCGTGGCTGAAGAAGCAGGGTGGCTTCATCATCAACACCACCTCGATCGCCGCGCGCAATGGCGGCGGCAATGGGGCGATCCTGTATGCGGCGTCGAAAGGCTTCGTCTCGACGATCACGCGCGGTCATGCCAAGGAATTCGTCGCCGACAGAATCCGAGTCAACGCGGTGGCGCCGGGCGTTATCGCGACACCCTTCCACGAGCGTTATACCAATGACGAGCAGATGGAGCTGCAGCGCAAATCGATCCCGATGGGTTTCGTCGGCACATCAGAGGATTGCGTCGGCGCCTATCTCTTTCTGGCTTCGCCGACGCTGTCGGGCTACATCACCGGCCAGATCATCGAGGTCAATGGCGGCCAGCTGATGCCGTAGGACCGTCCTTCGGCGCGCAACATCGTTCCCTTTTGCCTTTCATGAGGGAACTTTCGAACCGCCGTTACGTTATCCGCTTGGTCTTTTTACCAAGCGGGGCATTATGAGCTACTCATTTTCGGAACTCGACTTCCTCAAGCCGGAGCTCGGGGCGGAATATATTGGCTCGGGCACCCATTTCGCCATCTTCTCGGCCCATGCGGAGCAGATTGAGCTCTGCCTCTTCTCGCCTGATGGAAAGAAGGAGGTCGCCCGGTTGCCGCTGCCAAAGCGCGAAGGCGACATCTGGTCCGGATATATTGCCGGCGTCGGACCGGGCACGGTCTACGGCTATCGCGCTCATGGTCCCTACGATCCTGCCGCCGGCCATCGCTTCAATCCGAACAAGCTGCTGCTCGATCCCTATGCCAAACAGGTGACGGGCGAGCTGATGTGGGACGATGCGCTGTTCGGTTATCAGATCGGCGAGGACGACCTTTCCTTCGAGGAGCGCGACAGCGCCCCCTTCATGGTCAAGGGCGTGGTGCAGGATCCGGATTTCGACTGGGCGGGGGAAGAGGCGATCCGCCGTCCCTGGCCCGACACCATCATCTACGAAGCGCATGTGCGCGGCCTGACGATGACGCATCCAAAGGTGCCCGACCGGCTGCGCGGCACCTTTCTCGGCATGTGCAGCGATCCGATCATCGACCATCTCGTCAAGCTCGGCATCTCGGCGATCGAGCTGCTGCCGATCCAGTATTTCCTCGACGACCGCTATCTCCTGGAAAACAACCGCAGCAATTACTGGGGCTACCAGACCCTCGGCTTCTTCGCACCGCAATCGCGCTACATGTCCGGCGACAAGATCACCGAGATCAAGACCATGGTGAAGAAGTTTCATGCCGCCGGCATCGAAGTCATCATGGACGTGGTCTATAACCACACCGCCGAAGGCAGCGAAAAAGGCCCGACACTGTCCTTCCGCGGGCTCGACAATGCGAGCTATTACATTCTCTCCCCCGATGATCCGCGCCATACCTTCGATACGACGGGTACCGGCAATACGCTGAATGTCGCCAACCCGATGGTCATGCGCATGGTGCTCGACAGCCTGCGCTACTGGGTGGGCGTCATGCACATCGACGGCTTCCGTTTCGATCTCGCCAGCACGCTCGGGCGGCAGGATCTGGAATTCGATCGCCAAGGCGGCTTCTTCGGCGCCATCCGGCAGGATCCGATGCTGTCGGGCGTCAAGTTGATCGCCGAACCCTGGGATATCGGCGAGGGCGGTTATCAGGTCGGCGGCTTCCCGCATCCCTTCCGCGAATGGAACGACAAGTTCCGCGACGACGTCCGCCGCTTCTGGAAGGGTGACGGCGGCATGGTGTCGGAACTGGCGGCGCGCGTCACCGGCTCGGCGCCGCAGTTCAACCATTCCGACCGGGGAGCGACCTCCTCGATCAATCTTCTGTCGGCCCATGACGGCTTCACGCTGATGGACACGGTCTCCTTCAACGACAAGCACAACGAGGCGAATGGCGAGGATAACCGGGACGGCCATTCGGATAATCATTCCGACAATATGGGTGCCGAGGGTGCGACCGATAATGCCGATATCAACGCCGCGCGGGCACGGCGGCGGCGCAACATGATGGCGACGCTGATGCTCTCCCAGGGCGTGCCGATGATCCTGGCCGGCGACGAGCTCGGCAACAGCCAGGACGGCAACAATAACGCCTATTGCCAGGACAACGAAATCGGCTGGACCGATTGGGCAGGGCTCGACGATCCTTTCCTCGATTTCTGCCGGCAGGCAGTCGCCTTCCGCAAGGCCCATCCCGTTCTGCGGCAGGAGCGGTTCCTGACCGGCGAAACCGGCGAGGACGGCCGCATCGAGATCGCCTGGTACAGACCGGACGGCGGCTTCATGGATGACGGTGCCTGGAACGATGATGAGCTGCGGGTGCTCGGCGTCTATCTCTCGAAGAGCGCGAATGCGCCCGAGACCGAGACGATGGATGACCTCTTCCTCATCTTCAATGCCGGCGGCGACTGCGAATTCCACGTGCCGGAGGTAAATGGACTGACGAAATGGTCGCGGATTGCCGACACCGGGGCGGAGAGGGATGCCTTTAAGGTTCGCGATCAGGATAATCCGGTCATGGTCTATGCCCAGAGCGTGGCCGTCTTTGCGCCGGAGGGGCAGACCGAGCCGCTGAAGGACATGACCAAGGCCGGGCGCCGGTGGTGGTTTCAGTTCGGCCGCAGGAGCAAGTAACGGGTCGCAGAGAACATGAATGCCGAAGCCATCACCGACCTTGGTCTCGTCTATGTCAGCGATACTGAACCAGGCATCCGCAGACGAAGGAAAGGCAAGGGCTTCAGCTATGTGATGCCCGACGGCACGACGCTGGCCGACGAGTTGCAGCGGGCGCGCATCGCCGCGCTCGGCCTGCCGCCGGCCTACGAGAATGTCTGGATCTGCCTCTACGAAAACGGCCATCTGCAGGCGACGGGCTTCGATGCGCGCGGGCGCAAGCAATACCGCTACCACAAGGAATGGCAATCCTTCCGAAGTGCGGGAAAATTCCATCAGCTGATCGAGTTCGGCCGGGCGCTGCCTCGGATACGCCGTACCGTGTTGCGACATCTCGACACCGGTGCGGAGGATGTCAACGGCGTGCTTGCGGCTTTGACGACGCTGCTTGACGAGGCGCACTTACGCGTCGGCAACCAGGCCTATGTCAGGGAGAACGGCACCTATGGCGCAACGACGCTGCTGAAGCGCCACCTGAAGATCGTCGACGGGCAGATAGAGCTGAAATTCCGCGCCAAGGGCGCCAAGGGCGGCAAGCGCGTCCAGCGCAGTCTCAAGCATCCCAGGCTGCAGAAGATCCTGGAGGAGATAGCAGACTTGCCTGGGCGCCAACTCTTCGTCTGGAAGGATGAAAGCGGGGCGCTGAAGCCAATCGATTCCGGCCGGTTGAACGCCTATCTGGCCGAGATATCGGGGATTCCCATTTCGGCGAAGACCTTTCGCACCTGGGCAGGCTCGCTGGCGGCCTTTGGAGCGGCGCGCGAGGCGATTGTCGGCGGCGGCCGGCCGACGGTAAAGCAGATGTCGGAGGCCGCGGCAGAGGCGCTGCACAACACACCTGCGATCTCGCGCTCGAGCTATATCCATCCCGCGATCATCGCGCTCGCCGGCAACGATCATCCGCTGATCGAGAGCGGCAACGAACCATTGCGGGGCTTGCGGGCCGAGGAAAACAGGCTACTTGATTTCCTCAAAAGCGAGATCGAAGAATGAGCCCCAGACACCCACCGGCATCTGATGTATCGCTGACACATCCCGACCGGCTCTACTGGCCGGACGAAGGCGTGACCAAGCAGGCGCTCGTGGATTACTACATCGCGGTCTGGCCATTCATGGCGCCTTATGTCGTCAACCGGCCCTTAGCACTGCTGCGCCTGCCGGACGGGATAAAAAGCCACCAGCGGTTTTTCCAGAAACATGCCTGGAAGGGCATGAATCCGCATATCGAGGAGATTGCCGACCCAGAGGATCCGGACGGCGAAAAGCTGCTGCGCATTGCCGATTTCAACGGCCTCATTGCGCTGGTGCAGTCGGCCGTGCTCGAAATTCATCCCTGGGGCGTCACGACCGACGATTGGGAACGACCCGATATGATCACCATGGACCTCGATCCCGGGGAGGACGTGGCCTGGAGCGCTGTCATAACAGCAGCGCTTGAATTGAAGGCGCGGCTGGAAGCACGTGGGCTGGCCGCCTTCGTCAAGACGTCAGGCGGCAAGGGGCTGCATGTGGTGACGCCGCTTGCGCCGAAGGCCGGCTGGGCCGAGGTGAAGGATTTCGCCCATTCACTGGCCGAAAGCATGTCGGCCGACGCGCCGGAAAAATATCTGGCAACCGCGACGAAGGCAAAACGCGGTGGACATATCTACATCGATTATCTCCGCAACGGCCGCGGCAACACGGCGGTCGCGGCCTATTCGACACGGGCGCGATCGGGTGCGCCGGTTTCGATGCCGCTGGATTGGTCAGAATTGAACGAGGTGAGCGGTCCCGCCGCTTTCACGCTCGGCAACGTGCCGCGGCGATTGGAGACCGGACAGACGGACCCATGGGGAAATTTCTTCGATGCGGCCGTGCCGCTGGAATGAATGGCTCTTGCCTCAGGCCGCACTGTCGAGCTCAGGATAGTGCCTGAAAATCCCTTCCTCGTTGAAGGCGAGGCGGCGGGGAGAGGCGAGATAGCGGGCAATGTTCGGACGTTTCGCCACCGCATCATGCAGAGCCAGCAGCGCCGGGTATTCCGCTTTCCGGTTCACCATGGCTTTCGGAAAGGCGTAGGTCAGGCCCTCGATCACCTGGAAGAGCGAGAGGTCGACATAGGTGAGCGCATCGCCGACCAGATGGTTGGGGCCTTTCGGGTTCTGTCGCAGCACACGCTCGAAATAGCCGAGGAATTTCGGAATGCGTTCGCGGAGGAAAGCGCCAGAGCGGGCTTTTGCCTCTGGCTTCTGGTCCTCGTAGTAGAGCGACATGTCGATCGGGTGATGGGTATCGTGTACTTCGGCGACGAAATCGGTGACGGTCAGCTGCAGGCCGTTGACGACGTGGCGAAGGCCTTCATCATCGGGCGCCAGGCCGAGCTTCGGACCAACGTAAAATAATATGTTGGCGACATGCGGATGATGAGGTCGCCGTCCTTCAGGAAGGGTGGTGCGAAAGGAATGTGCGGTTCGCTTTCACTCTCCATGATGTCGATCATGGCGCCGGTACCACGCCCACGGCCGGACAGGCGGGTGATGTCGACATAGTCGGCGCCGGCTTCTTCCAGCGCCAACCGCACGAATTCGCCGCGGCCTTGAATGCCGTCCCAATAATAAAGCTCGTATGCCATGGCTGCTCAATCCTTCGGTTGACGACCGAAGTCTTTTCGCAGTTCGTCCTTGGCCTTTTCAAGGGTGCCACGCCGCTTTTTCGTCAGCTGGTCGCCGGCGCGGTTGATGTAGAAGGTCAGCATCGACATGGCGGCGCGAAAGGGGCTCGACTTGCGGCGATCGCTCTCCTCGGCGGAATGCTTGACGGATCGGGCAATCTTCTTCGGATCGTCCGATTTGAACACGCCTTGCTTCAGGTCCATCGCATCGCTGTGTTCGGTGACGTCCTGCGACCATTTCTTCTTCGATTTGGCCATGTCGAAAATCCTTTCGCCGGATGCGGCCGGCGGCAAACCACCGCCTGCCAGTTAATGATGGTTGTGGTGTTCATTGCGCTTGCGCGTCGCAGCTGCCTTTTTCGCGGAAGCGGAGCGTTCCTCTTTCGAGCGTGCGGCGGAGGCCGCGCCGCCGATGCGACCGCCCTTTTCGGAGGATTCATGCGTGTCCTTCTTGCCGCGGCCGGAACCGGATTTGTTGCCGCCGCCGCTTTCCTTGTTGACGGTCGCCCAGGCACGCCGTTCGGCTTCTTTCTCGGAGACGCCGCGATCCTCGTAGCCCTCCTCGATATGCTCGGCCTTGCGTTTCTGCTTATCGGTATAGTCGGACTTGTCACCTCTCGGCATTTTTGCCTCCTCTGGTTTTTCAAAAGAATTGAACCGCTAGGGAGGCCAAAAGTTCCGGTCATACGGTCATGGTCTGCAGGCTCCGGATTCGGAACAAAAGCCGGTTTTATCAGGTTTCCGATGGGAAAGCCTGATACAGGACGGAGCCGAGAACATGGAAAAAACACATCGTCAAAGCCGATGGAAACGGCGCGATCGACGTGAACGGCCAGGTATCGCCGGTCACCTATACCGTCAGCCTCAAGCAACGGAAGGGGCGTTCCTACGAGGTCGACATCCGCCTGATGGCGCCGCGCGACTGGCTGCTGCAAAGGGGTTTCGAGCGGGATGCGGTGCTGGTCAGCCAGAGCGGCGCGCGCATTCCCATCTATCCCCACGATGACAGTCGTCACGACGATGGCAATCATTACGATGGCCGTCTCGATGCTGCCGACACGATCTCGATCGAACTGACGGCGCGCGACGATAGCTGCACCAGTGAAGTGGATCTGGTGCGCAAATATCCCGAATTCGACGGCGCTGATTCACGAAGGACGGAAAGGCTCTAAAGCGCGTCGCAATCTTTTAGATTGGCTCTTTGCGCTTTAGCTCTTTGTTTTTACGCATGTCGTTAGCGCAAAACCGCTGCACAGTTTTGCGCGTTATGGGCAGATTCAAAGTGATAGAGCGTCCTTGGCGCGTCTGAAAAAACGCGCAGCGCTCTAGCCGACAGGTCGCTGCTGGACGGCGGTCTTGACCGCCTGGTCGAGCGCCGTGCTGCTGAAAGGTTTTGACAGCAGCACCGAGCCGGGGAAACGGTTTGCATCCGGCAGGCTGCTGTTGCCGGTGGCAAAGACCAGGCCGACCGACGGAAAGGCCTCCCGCGCCTTGGCGGCAAGGGCCGGACCCGACATGCCGGGCAAGCCGACATCGGCGACGATGATGTCGATGATGGTGTGTCCGAGGATTTCCACGCCCCGCTCGCCGCTATCAGCCTCGATGACGTCATAGCCGAGATCCTGCAGAATCTCGGCAGTATCCATGCGGATGAAGGCGTCATCTTCCACGAGCAGCAACTTCAGCTTTTCACCGGCGATATCGGGCTGTTTGGGAACCGGTGCTGCGGCATTGCTTGCCCCTTGGCGGCGTTGGCTCCGATTGGCAAGCACGTGGCTGATCTTGCGGGCGAGCTCCTCGCGTGTATAGGGCTTGGAGAGCAGTTCGAGGCCGGGATCGAGCCTGCCGCCATGGACGATCGAATTTTCGGTATAGCCCGATGTGTAGAGTACGGCGATATCAGGCAGGCGCTCGCGCGCCATGCGCGCAAGCTCCGGGCTCCTCAACGGGCCGGGCATGATGACATCGGTAAAGAGCAGATCGATATGGGCGCCGCTTTCGATAACGGTGAGCGCGCTTTGCGCATCCTTGGATTTCAGCACGTAATAGCCGAGATCCGTCAGCATCTCAACGACAGTCGTGCGCACACCCTCGTCATCCTCGGCGACAAGGATGGTTTCCGTGCCCCCGGTTGCCGGCACGCTGTCGACATTGGTGATGCCATCCTCGCTTTGGAACGAGCGGGGCAGGTAGAGCTTGACAGTCGTGCCTTCGCCGATCTCACTGTAGATCTTCACATGGCCGCCGGACTGCTTGACGAAGCCATAGACCATCGACAGGCCAAGTCCGGTACCCTTGCCTTCCGGTTTCGTTGAGAAGAAGGGCTCGAATGCCTGTTCTATTACCTCCTGCATCATGCCGGAGCCGGTATCGATGACCGCCAGCACGACATATTGGCCGGCGGTGACTTCAGGATGGGCGCGGCTGTAGGAATCGTCGAGGAAGGCGTTGCCGACCTCGACTGTCAACTTGCCGGCGCCATCCATCGCGTCCCGGGAGTTGATCGCAAGGTTGAGCAGGGCGTTCTCGATCTGGGTCGGATCGGCAAAGCTGTTCCAGAGGCCACCGGAGACCATGGTCTCGACTTCGATCTCTTCGCCGAGCGCGCGGCGCAGCATGTCGTCCATGCCGGTGACGAGGCGGCCGATATTGACGACCTTCGGTTCCAGCGGTTGGCGGCGGCCGAAGGCGAGCAACTGGCTTGCCAGCCGCGAGCCGCGACCGACGGCGGCAAGCGCGTTGGAAATGCGTTCCTTGGCCCGGCCGTTATCAGCCACGTCCTTGCCGAGAAGCTGCAGGTTGCCGGAGATCACTTGCAGCAGATTGTTGAAATCATGGGCGACGCCGCCGGTAAGCTTGCCGATCGATTCCATCTTCTGCGATTGCTGGAGTGCTGCTTCGGCTTGCTGGCGCTCGGCAATCTCAGCCGCGACGCGGACCTCGAGCATTTCATTGAGTTTCCGCAGCTGATCTTCCATATCGCGGCGCTGGTCGATTTCGACTTTGGCGGCACGGAAGAGCCGGATATTGTCGATCGCGACGGCCGATTGGCCGGCGAGGCTGACGAGGCTCGCCTCGGCCGCTTGGGAAAAACGGCCGGGTTGGCCGTGACCAAAGAACAAACCGCCGATGACGCTGCCGTCGCGTGATTTCACCGGCACGGCAAGATAGCTCCTGACCGGCAGATGCCCCTTCGGCATGCCTGCATGCGGCGCATTCTGCCCGTAGCGCGGGTCGAGCAGGATGTCGTCGGAGCGCACGATGCCTTCGCCGTTGAAAGTCGGCGCGAACACCTTGGTATTGCGTGGCATCGGGAATTTCTCGAAGTTCTTCCGATCGACGCCGGAGAGCGCGTAGAGCATGTAGCTGCCGCGCTCACCGTCATCGACATTGTAGAAGAAGGCGCCGAATTCCGCGCCGATCAGCGTCACGCCGGCATCGACGACAATCTGGGTGAGGCGTTCGACATTGGGCTCGGCGGTGATCGCGGCACCCGCCTGGTTGACGACTGCAAGCGCCTCCGATTTTGCACGCAGCTCTTCCAGCGCGATCTGTTCGCCGCGCTTGGCCGACACCTGGTCGGTGACGTCAAGGGTTGCGCAGAGAATGCCGACGATCCTGCCGTCATCGTCGCGCAATGGGGTGTAGGAGAAGGTGAACCACGTATCCTCGGTGCGGCCGTCGCGGCGCATCGGGATGAGCAGCTCCTTGAAGAGCTGCGAACCGCCTTCCAGAGTGCTGGCGATGATCGGCGAGAACTGTTCCCAAATATCCGCCCAGACCTCGCGGAAAGGCCGTCCGAGCGCATCCGGATGTCGCTCCGGGAAAACAGGCACATAGGCGTCATTGTAGAGAAAAGCGAGATCCGGACCCCAGGCGACGAATTTGGGCTGGCGGGAATTCAACACCATTTCGGCGATATGCTTGAGAGACGCAGGCCAGCTTTCGACCGGACCGAGACCGACGGCGTGGAAAGCCGGATGCCGTAACAATTCGCCGATTTCGCCGCCGCCTCTCGGCCAGCCGTTCGCGACGCTTCCCATTTAAAATCGCTTTCTTGTCGTCAGCCGCGCAGGGTGATTGGCCACCTCGGGTCAGCCCTTCCAAACCGTCAACATAGAGGCTTCCGATAGGAGGGAAAGGGCGCGGTCGAAATATCCTTAACCGCCGGGCGTTCAACACTTTTTAGCAGTCAGCGGACGTCGCCTGCGAGCTGTTATTTTCGATAGAGTTTTTGCGATGCGGCAAAGGCGCGGCCGATGTAGCCGGAGACCAGCTGAACCGGCGCGCGCGGATCGCGGAAAACCAGCCCGACGAGATTGTCGACGACAAGAATGAACCCAAGCGCGAGACCGAGATAGAGCAGCGCGGCGATGATGAGGAGCGACATCTGCATCCCTCACACGATCGTGGTCGAAGCGCAGCCGCTGGCTGCGAAGAGCGGGATGGAAAGGATTTCGATACGGCCGTCGTTCATGGCAACTTCCCCGGTTTCGCCATAAACAGCCATTGGATGTTCTTGTTCCCGGTTATCGGGCGAGGGAACAACTTTATTTGGAAGCCTCAAAGCTTGCAGCATCATCCGGCCTCTGTTCACCCCCGCATGGAAGCCCACCTCTCAAATTCCATAAAGCACAACTAACTCAGACATATGACAAAGAGGGATCAAAGGGCGTCGCGACGACGCCCTTTTAATCGAGATGCTCGGTATTCCAATGTTCAGGACGCCGTCTTGCGGCTCGCAGTCCGCTTCGCTGCCGGTGTCACGACACCGTTCGTCTTGCTGCCCGTCACGCTGCGTTTCGCCTTGGGTTTGGCTTCCTTGCCGTTGGAAGACGCAGCAGAGCCCTCAAGCGCTTCGCGCTCGCCTCGTGCCTGTTCCCAATGAATGGAATCTCGCCCTGTCGGATATCCCTCTTCTTCCCAGAGGGTGTATGCACGTTTTTTGATCCACTCTTCCCGAGTTTCTGCCATCGCTGATCTCCAGTCACATGATGCCGTCGTTCGAACGCGATACTGCTTGGATGGTTCCAGAGGAGGGGCGCTGTTTCAAGCGAAATCGCCCCGCAACCTGAAATATTTCGCATTGCAGCATGTTAGGGTTGAGAATCGGCACTCATGAGGGCCGAAATGCCGCCGCCTTGTGCAGATCTGACACGAACTCCCGGCGCTGCCGGTGCTGCTCTTCCTCGTCGCGGATGCGCAAGAGATAGGAGGGGTGGATGGTGACCAGAATAGGCGGGCGGTTTGCCGGATGCAGGATATGGCCGCGCTCCGGCGTCAGCTTTGCTTTCGGCCCGAGCAGCGCATAGAGCGCGCTTGCGCCGAGCGTCACGACGAGTTTCGGCTGCAGGATATTGATCTCTGCGCCGAGCCACCAGGCGCACCGCCTGATCTCGCCGGCATTTGGTTTCGAATGCAGCCGCCGTTTGCCGCGTGGCGTGAACTTGAAGTGCTTGACCGCATTGGTGACATAACAACGTTGACGATCGAGACCTGCCTCTTCGAGGCAGCGATCGAGCAGCCGGCCGGCGGGGCCGACAAAGGGCCTGCCGGTCAGATCCTCCTGATCGCCCGGCTGCTCGCCGATGAGGACGATCTCGGCTTTCCCAGAACCTTCGCCGAAGACGATTTGCGTGGCATTCCTGTAGAGATCACAACGGGTGCAGTCTTCGGCCTGATGCCGGAGTTCGGCAATGCTGTCAGCGTCCGCGACTTCGAGCGCCAAGGCGGGACCGACGTTTGCGGCTATGTTCATGATGGCGATCCTCATTTCCTTGGGATCAATCGATCTGTGCCGGGATTGTTCCCGTTCGGGAATGGGCCGCGCGCTTTCGAAATCTGCGGGCCTATTCCGGAACTTTTCACGATCGCTCCCCGGGCTGGCAAAATGGTCACGGTGAAAAATTTCGCCTCATGGGAGAGCGGCAGTGTGATTGAACGTCGCGGTTTCGCGGCTATATTCGCCAGCGATGTTCTATCTCCTATCAACCTACTGGCCGCATATCCTCTTTGTCGTTTCGATCGCCATGGGGGCCGCGGCGGCGATCCATGCCGCCATGACCAAGGAGGAGGTGCGTGCCGCGATCGGCTGGGTCGGCGTCATCATTCTGTCTCCGATCATCGGCGCGGTGCTTTACGCGATTGCCGGCATCAACCGCATCCGCCGCAAATCGTTGAGCGTCCGCCGCGACGCGCTGCTGCTTGCGGCCGAATTCGACGAACTGGAGACATTTGATGCCGAGGCCGAGACGGTGATCAGCCAGTTCGGCCGCCGTTTTGCCGCGCTGCAGACGCTGGGCGACCGGGTGACTCGCAATCCGCTGACGACAGGCAATACGATCGACGTACTGGAGACCGGCGACGAGGCCTATGCCGCGATGAAGACCGCCATCGACGAGGCGACGCGTAGCATCCTGCTCGAAACCTATATTTTCGACCGCGATGCGGTTGGCCTTCGCATCGCCGATGCGCTGATTGCGGCGGTCAGGCGTGGTGTGGAGGTCCGGGTCCTGATCGACGCGGTCGGGGCGCGTTATTCGGTGCCGAGCATTCTCGGCCATCTCAGGGAGAGCGGCGTCACCGTTGCCGTCTTCAACGGCAACGTCATCATGGGCTTGCGGCTGCCTTATGCCAATCTGCGCACCCACCGCAAGATCCTGATCGTCGACGGGAAAATTGCGCTGACAGGCGGGATGAACATCAGGGCGGGCTTCAGCGAGGAGGCGACAGGCGAAAGCTTTGCCCATGACACGCATTTCAGCGTCACGGGCCCCGTCGTGGCCGACCTCTTCGACCTTGCCGCCGAAGACTGGCGCTTCTCGACGCGGGAGTTGTTGAACGACGAGCCCTGGCGCATCGAACCGCCAGAGCGCAGCCCCGGCGACCCCATCCTGATGCGCGTCGTCGCCTCCGGCCCGGACCGCAGCGTCGAGACCAACCACAAGATGCTGACGGGCGCCTTTTCCGTGGCGCGCCAATCGATCCGCATCATGTCGCCCTATTTCCTGCCGGACCGCGAACTCATCAGCGCGCTGGTGACGGCAGCGCGGCGCGGCGTCGAAGTCGATATCGTCGTGCCTGCGGTCAACAACCTCGTGCTGGTCGACCGGGCGATGACGGCGCAATTCGATCAGATCCTCAAGAATTATTGCCGCATCTGGCGCTCCACCGGCAACTTCAGCCATTCGAAGCTGCTGACGATCGACGGCACCTGGGCCTATGTCGGCTCTTCCAATCTCGACCCGCGTTCGCTGCGGCTGAATTTCGAGGTCGACCTCGAAGTGCTGAACGAGGGCTTCGCCGCCGAGATCGACGAGCACATCGAGGAAACCTTGAAAACGGCAGCGCCGGTGACGCTTGAGGGGCTGCAGGCGCGACCCTTCGCGGTGCGGCTGATCGAAAAGGTGCTATGGCTTGGGTCGCCCTATCTCTGAGGATTTTTTGTGATCGGACGTGGCAAGTCCGGCTTACCTGCCTATACTGCTGAGACAAGACTTTTCGATCAACGGAACAAGTGCGCCTGCCGATGCACGCCAGAAAAGACAGCCTTCCCGCCAGCATTCTCGCCTCGATCAGGAGCAGGAAAAAGCGGCTCGACCCGGCCTATACCGAGGCAAGGCCGCGCAGTGCGGGAACGCTAATCGCCTCCTACAACGTACACAAGTGCATCGGCACCGACCGCCGCTTCGATCCGGAGCGCACCAGCCGGGTGATCCATGAAATCGGCGCCGACGTGATTGCGCTGCAGGAGGCCGATACGCGCTTCGGCGAACGCACGGGCATTCTCGATCTCGGCCGGCTGGAGCGGGAGACGGGACTGATCCCGGTGCCGATTGCCGGCATGCCGAAGGCGCACGGCTGGCACGGCAATGTCGTGCTCTTCAAGAAGGGGCTGGTGCATGACGTGCATCAGGTCAAGCTGCCGGGGCTGGAGCCGCGCGGCGCGCTGGTTGCCGAAATCGAACTCGAGCAGGGCGGGGTGCTGCGCATCATCGCCGCGCATTTCGGGCTGCTGCGCCATAGCAGAGCCCAGCAGGCCCGCACGCTGGTCGAACTGATCAACGACAGGCACGAGATGGCGACCATCCTGCTTGGCGACCTCAACGAATGGCGGCTCGGCGACCGGTCTTCACTCAACACCTTCCAATCCGCCTTCGGACCGCTGCCGCCCGCCATCCCGAGTTTCCCCGCCGGCCTGCCCATTCTGGCGCTGGACCGGATCATCGCCAACCGCAAAGGCATCATATCCGATGTGGAAGCGCATGATACGCCGCTCGCCCGCGTCGCCTCAGACCACTTGCCGGTCAAGGCGCTGATCGATCTGAAGCCAATAACTGGCTAGAATGGATCAACTCGCCTTACTTTCGCCCGCGAGACGGTAAGGTTCGAAGGGCCGTGCGCCACTCATCCCATTCAGTTCTATTTCGGCGGCGGCTGCGAACGTTTCAAAGTCGGATTTTAAGGCATGCCGATGAACTATGGCACCGATAGCGGTCCTAATGAGAAATTGGTCGAGATTAGGTCGGCTGCGGTCTAGGTGGTGATCCGCTCTTATCGTTTAACGAATGCAGCGGCTCCGCCTTTACGACGGAGAGGCTCCGTTTGCCGACGCCGGGGCGCCGACTCGACGAAATCTGCTGAAGCAGTCTTCGCGCCTTCCGAGTGACGTTACACCCGAGTATCGATAGCCGCTACGTAGCTTGCGGCTGGTCATACGCTCGCAAGCGAGGCGGCAATCGGATAGCCATGGATTCCTGTCTCCGCTGACGGCCGCCGTTCGGGGCCATTCCCGTTCTTCATGCCGCTTTTTAAGGTACCGGCCGCCGTCAGCGTCAACCCGCAAGGGGTTCCCCTACGCTTGCGCTCCGGTGACGCCTGCGGCTCGGCCCCTTCTTCGGGCGTCATCGGGAATGGTCCCGAGCAACCGAAGGAGACAAGACCATGGCCACCACGATCGCAATCCTCACCGCAAAGAGCGACGGTACCCTCGAAGGCATCTTCGCCACCATCCGGGTCAACGCCCCGATCGCCATTGTCCCGAACGCCAACAAGGCGAGCGAGGAAGCTCCCGACTACCGCATCATCCACCGCAAGACCGGCTTCGAGATCGGCGCGGGCTGGAACCGCATCGCCCGCCTAACCGGCGAGGAATATCTCGCGGTGAAGCTGGAGGCTCCTGAAATCGGCGTGATCTTTGGCAATCTCGCACAAGCCCCCGGTGGCGAGCCGAACCGCAAGGTCATCCTCTGGAACAACCCGAACTGAACGACAGACCGTCGGCCTCGAGCAATCGAGGCCGACTTCCGGAATGTCTCTGCCGCGAGCCTTGTTGTTATTCGAGCCGTCAATGGCATCGAGCCCGTTGCCGGCTTTTCCGGTGCCATACGGAGAGGGGAGGTCTGCTCAGTCTGTCCGAGGGTGCCATGGCGGCATGAAGGCCTCAAGGATGAGCGGTGCCCCCAATTTTGCCTCCGCTCCGGTCCCCTCCACTTCGACAAAATCGGCTCCCCCACTCGCCGGCTCCGCCGGTTGCTTCGCAATCCCTGACCCCTCCATCCCGCCATGACCGGAGCGCTCGTCTTTCACAAACGTCAAGGAGACGACAATGACCATTTG
>NZ_LWBS01000433.1 GCF_001652265.1 Rhizobium leguminosarum | reverse complement strand
AAATGGGCAGACCAGCTCGGAATGCCCAAACTCGTCTAACCTCAATCTCTCGAACCGCCCGGTGCGGACCCGCATGCCGGGTGGTGTGGCAGGGGTGCGATCAACATGATCGCCCCCTATGCCGATTTTGCTTACCGGTGGGTCGAGGCAGGCATCCGCCGGGCAGCAATTGGATCCGATGCTTCAGTTCAATTCATTCCGGGCCAGGAATTCGGCTGCCTGAATTGTCTCCAGCGCGCTCGCGGTCTCCCGGAAATAAGGCAGGACTTCCCAGAGGCTGCGATCGCCGACGATATAGAATCGGCGCTTGGCGCGCGTGAGGGCAACGTTCATCAGGTTCGGCTTCGAGGCGGCCCAACTGGCCGCTCCGCTATGGTCGGCATCGGCGCCGAGCACCATGAAAACGGCCGACGACCCTTTCCGGCTGGTGCTCTGGCTGACCCTGTTTCCCGGAGCACTCGCCGTGCTCGCCTTCCTGATGCTGGTGTGCGATCCCGAGCAGTCGCCGAATCCTGCCCTGAAATTCTTCTCGACGCTGCGTGGCCGGCCGGCACGGTTCAAGCGCTACCTCTCGGCCGTCGGTATCTTCGGTATTGGTGACTTCTCGCATAGCCTGCTCATTCTGGCCGCCACGCAGTTGCGGACGCCCTGCATGGGGTCGTCAGGGCCGCCCAGATTGCCGGCTTGCTCTACGTCTGGCGCAACATCGTCCAGGTCGCGCCGCGATGGTCGTCATCATCGCGATCCGGATTGGCGTCGGTCTAATCACATCGACAATGATGCTGAAGGCTATCTCAGCTCGAGCCTGAGTTGCCAGGCATTCTAAAGAGGCATGAAACCACCGAGCCACAACCAGAGGCCAGCGAAGACCATGGACAGGACTGTGATCGGTACGCCAGCTTTCGCGTGATCCCGAAAAGTCAGCCGTACCCCTTGGGCTGAGGCACGCTCGGCCACGATCAGATTTGCAAGGCTTCCGACCAGAAACAGGTTTCCGGCCAGCGTCGAAAGAATGGCGAGGCCGACCAGGACCCCCTCCGGAATCTCTTGCCAGACCTTCAGGATCATCACCACGGCGGGAACATTGCCGATCGTGTTGCTCAGAAAGAGCGAGATCGGCACAAGGAACGAAACTCGATCGGGAAGGAGGCCATGGGCGGCGAGCATCCGCACGGCCTCCTCCGGAATTCCGGTCCGCGCGAAGGCGTCGTTGACGACGAACAAGGCCGCAAACAGGATCAGCAATGGCAGGTCGATTTCGCCGAAGAGTTGCCGGGTCGGAAGGGTGCGGCTTACGATCAGGCAGGCGGCGACCAAAAGAGCCGAGATCTCACGTGGCAGCGGCGTGGCAAACAAGACAAGCAGCGCAAGAAGGGCGACGGTACAGATTCCGACCTGAACGCGGTCGAAGGCTACAGGCTCGAGGGGGGCGCCGTCGTCTGCCGCTGCGAGACTTGATCGCCAGATGAACGCGATGCATCCGAAACTGAGAACAAGACCTGCGATCGCCGGGACGACGGCCTGCGCGAAATAGGGCCAGAACCCCAGCGCACCGGCCTGACCGATGAGGATATTTTGTGGATTGCCGATCAAGGTGGCGGCCGAACCCGCGTTGCTGGCCGCTGCGAGACCAAGCAGGAATGGCCGCGGGTCGAGTTTCCGCACTTTAAGGCCGGTGCACAGCAGCGGCGTCATGGCGAAAACAACGATATCGTTGACAAGGAAGGCGGAGAGGATGCCGCCGACCGTGATCGTCAAGGCGAGCAGGCGCAGCGGCCTGCCTGCCTGGCCCGCTATCCAGACCGACGCCGCGTCGTAGAAGCCGCTTGCACCAACACGCGCGGAAAGGATCATCAAGCCGCCAAGCAAAAGCAAGGTCGGAAAATGGATCGCTTCGCTCATCCCGTCGACGGGAACTGCCGCGAGAGCTACTAGCGCGACTGCGACGATCATTGCGATGCCGGCGCGGTCGATCCTAAGTCCTGGGACGCGTCCCAATGCCATCCCGAGATAGGTGAGCCCGAAGAGAATAACGACGAGATTTGTCATTGTGTGAGGCCGTCCATCGCGTCCGTTTTCGATCGCACCATTGTGTCGACAAAGGCGGGCAGCCGGTCAAGCGTCTCCTGACCTCCCACGTCTTGTTTCGCTAATTTCCAACGCGGGTAGAGACGCTCTCCACTGGAGTTTCTCCTGCCTCGCATCGTCGCCTCTCATCTGATTGTGGTGAAGACCTCCGCTTGCTCCTCCACCGGTGGGGGGAGTCGCGGGTAAAATCATCGGGCTGCAGCTCACTGACTGGGTGAACTTTCTCGCCGGATTCGGCGCGATCCTGCTTACGTTTCTTGCCGGCACCGAGATCGACAAAACGGTGATCAAGAAGCATTTCTGGTCGAGCATGTCGATCGGTGTCGTCGGTTTCCTCGCGCCCTATGTCGCGGTTCTCTTCTATGCCCGCTATGGCGTCGGCTGGACCTGGCAGCAGGCGCAGATCGCCGGTATCTCGCTATCGACGACCTCGGTCGCGGTCGTCTATGCCGTGATGATCGAGACCGGCTTCAACAAGACCGAGCTCGGCAAGATCATCCTCGCCGCCTGTTTCATCAACGATCTCGGAACGGTGCTTGCTCTCGGTGTCGTCTTTGCCAATTTCGACTACTGGCTGGCACTGTTCGGCGCGGTCACTGCCGCGGCGTTGTGGCTGCTGCCGCGTTTTGCGCCGTGGTTCTTCGGCAAGGTCGGCCACCGTGTCAGCGAGCCGGAGACCAAGTTCACTTCGCTTGTCCTGCTCGGGCTTGGCGGCATGGCGACGATCGCAGGCAGCGAAGCGGTGCTTCCCGCCTATCTGGTTGGCATGGCGCTGCCTCCAGCGCTCCTCGCCGATCCGGAGCTGCCGCACCGCATGCGCATCATCGCCTTCTCCATCCTGACGCCGTTCTATTTCCTGAAGGCCGGTTCGCTTGTCGACTTCCATGCCGTCGCCTCCGCAGCCGGGCTCATCATCATCTTCCTTGGCGTGAAGATGGCGACCAAGTTCATCGGCATCCTGCCGTTGACGCGCGCGTTCCGCTTCGAGGCGCGCGAGGCATGTACACGACCCTGCTGATGTCGACGGGCCTGACGTTCGGCACGATCTCGGCGCTCTTCGGACTGACCAACCGCATCATCGACCAGCAGCAATATACGATCCTGGTGACGGCGGTGATCGGCAGTGCGGTGGTGCCGACCCTGATCGCGCAGCGCTGGTTCCAACCCGCCTTCAAACCAATCGAGGAGCCTGGCAAGCCGGTGCTGGTTTCGAGAAAGGAGGGCTGACATGTCCGAATCCTGATCGCCAATGACGGGTCGGAGGCGGCGGCCAAGGCACTCGATGTCGCCATCAAGCTCGCCCATTGGCTGAAGGCGAGGCTTCATATGATCTCGGTCGAGGAACTGATGGACATGCGGGCGACGCTCGATGAGGTCGTCGAGGAGGAACGCGAGGAGAAGCACCGCTACGCAAAGGTCATTGCTCAGGCCCAGTTCAAGGCGAAGTCGGCGCATGTGACGATCGAGACGCATGTCAGGGTGGGGCATGCCGTACAGGTAATCGTCGATTTCATCGAACGGGAGCGCTTCGACCTGCTGGTGATCGGCTACATGGGTCACTCGGCCCTCTATAATCGCCTCATTGGCAGCACCACCGACAGGCTGGTGGAGCTGGCTCCCTGCCAGATCCTGGTCGTCAAGTGAACGCCAGCCCGAACTCGTGCGAGACCGAAATTGTGGCCAATGCCTTCCACTCGACCTATTGATGGCGCCAGATCTTCAGCGCTGAGATGAGCAGGATTACCGCAAGAGCAGGCAACAGGAATGTATTTGGCACAATGCCGAGAAGCAGCCCGCCGATAAAGGTTCCGACGATCGACCCCATCGCCATCACCAGCAGAAATGCCTTGTTGCGACCGAGGACGGAAAAACTCTGATCCCGGCTGTACCGGGTGAAGCCGACAAGCATTCCCGCCAAGTGTAGCTAATGCTTCATCATCATCGGAAGCGGGCTATGTGACAACAGATAGCGCGTGACGCGGCCGAGCAGCAACTCCAAGAAATATCCGTGCTTGTAGGCGCCGATCAGCAGGCAGGTGGCCTTCTCGGTTTTCGCGAAATCGAGGATCGTTTCGCCGACGGAGCAGCCGCCTGAGTTGATCGCGATAACGTCGCCGTCCAGCCCGAGTTGCTTGAGCTGTTCCCGCGCCGTGAACTGATAACTTCCGTCGGGTTTGTCGTTGACGCAGAGAACGGTAATGCGATCGGCCGCGGTCAACCAGTGTCTCGCCGCGACGACGGCGCGCTGCGCATGATCGTGCGGCTTCCAGCCAATCACGACATGGCCGAGCAGGTTGCCGGCATATTGGCCGGGTGGCGGCACCAGCACCAGCTTGTGTTCGTTGAACAGGAGATCGTGAAAAGCATCGCGGGCGTCCATATTGCCATGGCACGGGGCGACGACGAGCGCCGTCTCGTGGCATTCGGTTGTCACGCAGCGATTGAGATCGCCGCGGCAGTCGTCGAGAAGGAGACGCTCTCGATCGGGCTTTTCGTGCTTCCAGTCCTCGAAAGCCCGCGTCACCCGCGCGAGCCGCTGGCGCGGCGAGCCTTCGTCCATATCCCGCAGCATCTGCAGGTCGATTTCCTCGGGCGCGGCAATCATGTGCTCCGGATCGGCACCGACATGGGCGGCAGCCATTGTGCCGTCGACGGCGCGTGCGGCGTCCTCGGCGACATCGAGGCTAAGCCGCGCGGTTGCCGGATCGGGCAGCAATGCGAGGACATCGGCATGGAGGGTGACCTCATGCACGTCGGCGAAGATGACGCCCGCCTGCAGCGATGGCGGTTTCCGCTGGCTGTCATTTGAGGGTGCGTTATTCATGTCGGGCCTCCTTCGCGATGCTCCCACATCGCTTCTGGTCCCTGTTTCGATCCTATTTGAGGAGCGGGTCAATTTGCCGCTTCATTGAAAGGGGCCGGAATGAATATTACTCTCCCATCCCAGACCCGGCAACGCTTCCGCTGGACTGCACCGCATTATGCGGGTGCACATCAGTTCCCTATGCAAGTTCGAAAATCTCTTTATACAGGGTCCTCGCCGAAGCTTGTGCGCAATGGCTTTCCCTCGATCAGCTTGTAGGTCCTCGACCCATCTTCCCGGCGCTCGGGGGCTCGGCTGGTCGCGAAGGAACGGCGGTGCAACTCGGCGGCAGTATTGCCAGTGCATTCGGCAATATCTTCAAGCTGGAGCGCGCTGATATCCGCATTCTTTTGATGGCAGGCGTCGCCGCCGGCTTCGGAGCGGTCTTCGGGACGCCGATCGCCGGCGCGATCTTTGCCCTCGAGGTGCTGACGATCGGCCGGATGCAATATGAGGCGCTTATTCCCTGCCTGATGGCAGCCATCGCCGGTGACTGGACCTGTCATGCCTGGGGAATCGAGCACACTGACTATTCCATCGCTTACCTGTCAGGCAGCGCCGAGGCCATCGGTTTTCACCTCGATGCGGTGCTGCTTATCAAAGTCGGCATCGCCGGAATTGCGTTTGGGCTTGCGGCCCGGTTCTTCGCCGAAATCTCGCATCTCATGACGTCCGTGTTTAAGACGATCTGCCCCTACGCTCCGCTTCGCCCGGTGATTGCGGGATTGATCCTGATCGGGCTCGTTCAGGCGCTCGGCACCCGCGAATATCTCGGCCTCGGTGTCTGGTCACCAAATCCGGCCGACACGACGATAGCCGGCTTCTTTAATCCTGCGCATATCGACTATTGGAGCTGGCTCTGGAAGGCGATCTTCACGATCGTCACGCTGAGCGCCGGCTTCAAAGGTGGCGAAGTGACTCCGCTGTTTTTCATCGGGGCGGCTCTCGGCAATGCGCTTGCGAGTATTCTCGGTGCACCGGCCGATCTTCTTGCCGGGCTCGGCTTTGTCGCGCTCTTTGCCGGTGCGAGCAATACGCCGCTTGCCTGCATGATCATGGGTATCGAGCTCTTTGGTTCGACGCATACGGTCTACATCGCTGTCGCCTGCATCCTCGCCTATCTCTGCAGCGGACACTCCAGCATCTATCTGTCGCAGCGCGTCGGTGTTCCCAAGACGGCCGCGGCCAATGATATCCCGCCCGGCGTCTCTCTCCGCCATGTCCGCGACCTCAATGCCCAGGTCCTCAGTAATCTCGTCGGCCGGGTTCGTCTTCGGACGATCACAACCTCCTTCCAAGAAAATCTCGGATCAACCCATTTATCGGTTCTTAAGCAAAGAATGACAGTTTGGCTCCAGTTGGTGGTGAGGGTGCATTCGTGGTAAATGGTTTGATGTCGCGGGTTCGCATTCAGACGAAGGTGCTGGTACTTTTGGCGCCATTCGTCATTAGCCTATGCGCAGTGGGGCTGACGGGCTACTACGCGGCCAGCCTTCTCGAAGGTCGGATGGAGATCTCCAACCATGTTTTGCAGTCCCTGAATGGGTTCAAACATGTTTCTTCCAGCATGACCGGCTTTCTGATGAAGCCGTCGCAGGAAGCCCGTGATGCCGCGCTTGCGGACGCCCGAGAGCAACTGGCAAACCTGAAGCAGACGATCGAGAGCCTAAGGCCGACGACCGATGTGGGGCTTCTTGACCGGGCACTCGATCAATCGCAAATCATCCCGCAAAAGATCGAAGCGATCTGGCAAATCGAAACGGGGCAGCAGAAAATTCTCAGTGAAGTTGACGCTGCTTCCGCGGCACTTCTTGATCTGCAGGGGCAGGTTGGCAAGCGCTCGTTCATGCTGATGGCTAGCGCGAAGAAGACGGAAAATGCCAACAAGAGCGGTCTGAACAATTCCGTCTCCGTCAGCGCCGCCGCCAGTGTCGCGACAAAACTTCGCAATGACTATACGAATGCGACGACGCCGACTGACAAAGTTAGCCTGTTAGCCAAATACGCGCCCGATTTGCAAAAGGCAAAGGAGCAGCTTTCGCCTGCGGTCGCGACCGACAAACAAGCGCTCGCCGCGCAGTATGCCGCTGCTGTGGACGTCATTGCCAACGCTTCGAAGGTGTCGCCTGACACTTTGGATGTCCCAGCAACGGATGCCACCGTTGCCAATCTTGCTGCAACTGGCGACAGTCTCAAGACGATTGGCGACGATCTGATGCGGACCTCCGTGCTCGCGCTTGCCGCGTCGGACAAGGATATCTCGCAGGCGACGAATGTCGGCAACGAACTGCGCGCCATCGTTAACAGCAATAACGAGATCCGCGTCGGCTTCGCCGAACTCGCCGGCAATCCAGACGACGCGCGAGTGAAGAAAGTTCAGCAGTCGATCTACATGTATCAGACCGAGCTCGGCCGCCTTGCCGGCGTGGTGAACGACGATCCCGTCTTTGCCGAAATTCCGAAGAAGGCTCAACCCGTCCTCGATCTCCTTGCAGCAAACGCGGCGGCGCTCTCCGAAGGTGCGGCGCGCAAGCTGGCTGAATTCGACAGCGCTGCGGCGCAGATCGACAACACCTGGAACCTGCTTGCTCAATTCGCCGAGACGCAAAGGCAAAATGCTGGGCAGGATCGTCAACAGGCCAACAGGATATCCGGTGGCGCAATTGTGTTCGGCATCCTGATCGCTATGACCGCGGGTGCCGCGTTGGTCATCACCCTGAAGGGACCGATCACCCAGATTACCGCAGCGATGCGCAAGATCGCAGAGGGAAGGCTCGATACCGCAATCACCGGCGAGGCACGCGGCGACGAAATCGGGGAAATGGCCCGTGCGCTTTCCGTCTTCAAACAAAATGCGCTGTCGAATGTCGAAATGGAACAACAGGCCGAGATCGCGCGTAATGATGCGGAATCTGAACGCGCCCGCAACGAACTCGAGCGGCGTAGCGCCAAGGTCCAGGTTGACGCTGCAATCGAGGCGCTTGCAGAAGGGCTCACGCGGCTGTCGCGCGGAGAGTTGAATTTTTCGATCGATACGCCGTTTGCCTCCGAACTCGACCGGATCCGCACCGATTTCAACATGTCGGTCGCGGGTCTCAAGGAGACGCTCTGCGATATCCGCGAGACGTCTTCCCTCATCAGCGACAATGGCCGCCAGATGGCGGAAGCCGTTGATGACCTAGCCAGCCGAACGGAAAAGCAGGCGGCCGCACTTGAGGAAACAGCAGCGGCAGTGGAGGAGATTTCTTCCGCCGTCAACACCTCTTCAGGACGGGCAGCAGCAGCGCTTGCGCTAGTCCAACGCGCCAAACAGGGCGCTGACGCCTCGGCCTCAGTGGTCCAGAACGCGGTTTCGGCCATGGGGCGGATTGAGGACGCGTCCGGCCGGATCGTTCAGATTGTCAGTGCCATCGACGCTATCGCTTTCCAGACCAATCTCTTGGCCCTAAATGCTGGAGTCGAGGCGGCAAGAGCGGGTGAGGCCGGCAAGGGCTTTGCTGTCGTGGCGCAGGAGGTGCGGGAGCTGGCGCAGCGATCGGCTCGCGCAGCCAAGGAAATCGGTGAGCTCATCAACAATTCCGTCCGAGAGGTTGCGTCCGGTTCCGAATTCGTCGGCCGCACCGGCGATGCGCTGATGGAGATTTCCAGCGAGATCGTCCATATTGTCGGTCATATCGAGCTCATCGCCTCGTCAAGCCGCGACCAAGCGACGACACTCCATTCGATCAACGCATCGGTGAACGATATTGATCGTATGACGCAGCAAAATGCGGCGATGGTGGAAGAGACGAATGCTGCCACCCGACAGCTATCGTCCGAGGCGCTTGCACTTACCGACATGATTGCGCGCTTTCGGCTTGAAGGCCACGAGACCGCGGCTTCAAGAGGGTACCGGACTGCTGCATGACGGTAGCGAGTATTCTCGCAGCACCTGCTAACTTGCTTTGAGATGGGTGATTTCCAATCAGCAGGGGCGCGCGATAGTTGCTAAAATAGCAATCTTCTAATATACGTGGAGCCGCCGTTTAATATTTCCGCAGCGGCAAGCAACGTCCCTCCAACTGACGGGCGTTTATTATCCTATTCAGCAGGACGTTCGATTTCATGAAGTAGATTAGAGATCTATGGGGGGAGGAATAATGCGAAACTGGGCATCTTCTCTACTGACGGCTCCGCATGGAAGGCGTCGTCTTCTGTATGCTATCTCGGGATTGCCAGCGTTCTGCGCAGTGGTGCTCTTAGCTGGCGTCGCGTCCGCGCAGGCGCCGACTGAAGAGCAGCGCAATGCGATCAAGGCGGAATGTCGCTCCGATTTCATAGCGCAATGTTCAGGGGTGACGCCGGGCGGCATCGAGGCGCTCACTTGTCTGCAACAGCATAATACCACACTGTCGGCGGGCTGCCGGCAGGCGGTGTCGGCGGTGAGCAAACCCAAGTCGACATCCGCGGAGCCGGCCCCGGCGGCGCCCGCAACCACCGGGGCGACCACACCGGCGCCGGCGACGGCCGCACCGACGCAGGCGCAGCGCAACGCCGTCAAATCGGCCTGCCAACGCGATTTTATGGCGCAATGCTCTGGTGTCACACCGGGCGGCACCGAGGCCCTCAGCTGCTTGCAACAGCACAATGCCGCTCTATCGGCGCCGTGTCAGCAGGCCGTTGCGGCCTTGGAAGGCTCAGCCGGATCAACCCCAGCCAGCGGCGGTGCTGCTGCGACGGTTGCGACCACGCCCGCTCCTCGGGCCATGATGCCGGCTTTCTCGCCGCGCGAGGAACTGATGATCCTGCGCGAAACCTGCGGATCGGATTTTCAGGCCCTGTGCCGCATGGTGCCTTTGGGCGGAGGACGGGCTATCGCTTGTCTGCGCGACAATTTGCAACGCGTGTCGCCTGCATGCCACCGGGTCCTGACCTCGGGATTATAGCGTCTGTTCGAAATTCGCGCTGTGACGAGACCTCAACAGCAACCTGCCTCCGCGCGAAACCGCAGGTGATTGCGCGACAGGTTGTTGCAACAGCCTTACTGAACCTTCGGCATCTCCGCATCCGCGACGGCTGCTGTCTTTATGCGCCCTTTCCAATATTCCTCGAGGCGCTGCAGCAGGACGTAGAAGGACGGTACGAAAAGCACGGCGAGGCAGGTCGAGGCGATCATGCCGCTGAAGACCGATATGCCGATCGACTTGCGGGCGGATGCGCCGGCGCCTGTCGCCAGCACCAGCGGCAGGACACCGAGAATGAAGGCGAAGGACGTCATCAGAATTGGCCGGAAACGCAGGCGGGCGGCCTCGACGGCCGCGTCCAGAATTTCCATGCCTTCCGCCCGCTTTTCCCGCGCATATTCGACGATGAGAATGGCATTCTTCGATGCAAGCGCAATCAGCAGGATGAGGCCGATCTGCGTATAGAGATTGTTGGCAACGCCCGCTGCGGTCAGGGCCGCCACCGTGCCGAGGAGGGCGAGCGGCACGGCAAGTATGACTGCCAGCGGCAAGATCCAGCTTTCATATTGGCCGGCGAGCACGAAATAGACGAGGAGGATGGCGAGCGCGAAGACGAAATAGATCTGCCCGCCCACGGCCTTCTCCTGGTAGGATAGCGCCGTCCATTCGAAACCGGCGCCCGGCGGCAGCGTTCGATCGGCAATCTGTTCCATGACGTCGAGCGACTGGCCCGAACTGAAGCCAGCGGCAGGCCCGCCAACGATTGTTGCTGAGGGGTAGAGATTGTAGAGGCTGATCAGGGAGGGGCCTTGCGTCGTCGTGACATCGACGACCGTGCTGAGCGGCACCATTGTCCCGTCACCGGCCTTGACCTTCAGATTGCGGATGTCATCCGGGCTGACCCGGAAGTCGGAAGCGGCCTGCGCATAGACCTGGAAGGTGCGGCCGAATTTGTTGAACTGGGTCACATAGCTCGAGCCGACGTAGCCGGAGAGCGCCGAGAAAACCTGACCCACGGTAACCCCCAATGTCTCCGCCTTGATGCGGTCGACGGAGACTGCGAGTTGCGGCACGTTCGAGCGAAAAGGCGTACTCAGCCTTTGCAGCGACGATTGGGCACTGCCGTTCTTGACGATCGTATCGGCAAGCGATTGCAGCAGCGGGTAGTCGGAAATGCCGTTCTTGATCTCCACCTGCATGGTAAAGCCGCTGGCATTGCCGACGCCCTGGATCGGAGGCGGCACAACGACCAGCGTCTTGGCGGCGAGCACGCTTTGCAGCGCGCCGTTCAGATGCTGGTAGATCGATAGCAGATCCTGCCCCTTCTGCTTGCCGCGCTCGTCCCAATCTTTCAGCACGACATAGGCCACGCCGGCATTCTGCAGGCTGGCATTGTTGTCGAGAACGGAAATGCCGCTGATCGTCAGCACCTGATCGACGCCAGGTGTGGCTTCGGCGATCTTGCCGACCTCGTTCATCACGGCATCGGTGCGCTCCTTCGAGGCGCCGTCAGGCAGTTGCGCACTGATCAGCACGTAACCTTGATCCTCGATGGGCAGGAACGCGGTCGGCAGGCGGGTGAGGCCCCAGACGGCGACCCCGATCAGGACAATTGCCGCTATGGCCATGACACCGGCATGGCGGGTCATCGATCCGATCAGCCCGGCATAGCCGCGTTCGCCTTTGTCGTAGACCCTGTTGAAACCGCGATAGAAGACGTTGCGTTTCTCGGGCGGGACCGGCGGCCGCAGCCAAAGGGCGCATTGCGTCGGTTTCAGCGTGACGGCATTGATGGCGCTGATCAGCGCCGTGGCGGCGATGACGAGGGCGAATTGCCGATAGAGCTGCCCGGTCAGGCCGGGCAGGAAGGCGGCCGGAATGAAGACGGCCATCAGCACCAGCGTAATGCCGATGACCGGACCGAGGAGTTCCTCCATCGCCTTCTCGGCCGCCTGTCGGCCGGACATGCCCGCCTCGATGTGGCGGGCGACACCCTCGACGATGACGATGGCATCATCGACGACGATGCCGATGGCGAGAACGATGGCAAACAGCGTCGACAGGTTGACGGTGAAGCCCAATGCCGCCATGGCCGCGAAGGCGCCGATAATGGTGACCGGAACTGTGGTCGCCGGCACGAGCATTGCCCGCCAATCCTGCAGGAAGACGAGAATGACGATGAGAACGAGAACGCCCGCCTCGATCAAAGTGACGTAAACCTCGTCGATGGACGCCTCGACGAATTTCGTCGTGTCGAACGGCACATGATATTCGAGGCCCTGCGGGAAGCTGTTCGAGAGCTCCTGCATTTTTGTATTCACCGCCTGCGCCACCGCAATGGCGTTGGCCTCCGGCAGCTGAAAAATGCCGATGCCGGCCGCCGGCCGGCCGTTCTGCATGAAGGACTGGCTGTACGTCTGGGCACCGAGTTAGACGCGGCCGATATCGCGGATGCGCGTGACGCGGCCGCCTTCCCCACTTTCGACCTTGACGATGATGTTCTCGTAGTCGGCAGCCTCATTCAGCCGGCCGTTGACATTCAGCGTGTATTGAAAGATCTGCCCCTTCGGCACCGGCGGAATGCCGATCTGGCCGGCGGTGACCTCCTGGCTCTGCTGCTGCACCACGTTGACGATATCCTGCGGTGTCAGACCGCGCGCCTGCAGCAGGTTCGGGTCCATCCAGATACGCATGGCATACTGGCCGGCACCGAAGACGGTGACGTTGCCGACACCCGGCAGGCGGGCGAGTTCATTCTGCAGATTGATGACGGCATAGTTCGACAGGAAGAGGCTGTCATAGCGGCTATCGGGCGAGGTCAGGGTGACGAAGCCGAGAATCGCCGTCGATTTCTTTTGCGTCGTGACGCCCTGAACCTGCACCGCTTCGGGAAGCGATGACATTGCGATGGCGACGCGGTTTTGTACCAGAACCTGCGCTTGATCGGGATCCGTTCCAATGGCAAAGGTCACCGTCAGCGAATAGGTGCCGTCGCTGGCGCTCGTCGACTGCATGTAGAGCATGTCCTGCACGCCATTGACCTGCAACTCGATCGGCAGGGCGACGGTCTCGACGAGGGTCTGTGCGTTGGCGCCCGGGAAGCGCGTCGTCACCTGCACCGTCGGCGGAACGACATTCGGATATTGCGCCACTGGCAATTGGAACAAGGCCACCGCGCCGATGAGCACGAAGACCAACGCGAGAACGTTGGCGAGTACCGGTCGCTCGATGAAGAAGCGCGAGATCATGCTGTTGTCCTTAGACGGTCAGATGAAGCATGGTGGCGAATTCATTGCGTGGTGGTGGTCTTTGCGTTGGTATCGCCGGCGGCAGCTGCCGGCGGGTTCATTTCCACCTTCTCGGGCGTGACCTTGCTGCCGGGGATGGCCTGCTGGATACCTTGGGTTACGACCCAGTCGGCCGGATCGAGGCCGGAGTCGATGACACGGAGCGCACCTTCGCGCTGGCCGGTCTTGACCTGCTTCTGCTCGATGACGTCATCCTTGCCGAGAACGAGCAGGTAGCTGCCCAGCTGGTTCGTTCCGATCGCGTCGTCGCGCACCAGCAGAGCCTTGTCGTTATGGCCGACCGGCACCCGGACCCGTACGAAGAGACCGGGCAGCATGGCGCGGTCCTTGTTGTCGAAGACGGCTCGCACCTGAAGCGTGCCTGTGGAGGCATCGAGCTGCGGCGATACATAATCGAGATGGCCCTTGTGCGGATAACCTTCTTCCGTCTGCAGGCCGATCTCCGCCGGGATACTCGGAAGATCCGTCTGCTTGAAGGTGTGTCCCTGCTTTGCCAGCGTTTCCTTGATCATCAGCACCTGTGTTTCGCTGACATTGAAATAGGCATAAAGCGGATCCGTCTGAACGATGCTGGCAAGCTTGGTGGGGCCTGATACGCCGACAAGAGCGCCGATATCGACGAGGTGATCGGTGACGGTACCGTCGAATGGGGCAAGCACTTCCGTGTATCCGAGGTTGATCGTCGCGAGATCGAGATTGGCCTGAGCGTTGAGGATGGACGCATTCGCCTCGTCGAGTGTCGCCTTGGCGCTGTCGACCGCGGTCTGCGTGGTGACCTGTTGCTTCGATAGATTGAGCTGCCGGTCGTATTCCTGCTTCGCGCCGACCTGAGATGCCTGTTGCGAGGCGAGCGATGCCTTCGCCTGGTCCAATTGCGCCTGATAGGTGTTGCGCTCGATGCCGAAGAGCTTGGTACCCTTCGTCACCGTCATGCCGTCCTGATAGTCGATGGATTGGACATAGCCTTGAACGCGCGCCTCGATATCGACCGAATTGAGCGGCGCCGTATTGCCGGTGAGTTCGAAATAGAGGGTTACCGGCTGCTGGACCGGCTGGGCCACACGAACCGCAGGTGGAGGAGGGGAAACGTAGGTGTTGCCGCTTACCTCGCAGCCAGCGAGAATTGCCATTCCGGCGAGCACCACAGACAGGTGCAGACCCTGATACAATCTCACACGCATTGCCGCCGCCCCGATGTTTACGAGCCTGCTGCATAATTCATCAAATCGAATTGATTTGATGAATTATGCAGTAATGTCAGAGATCTACAGCGTCCTTTGCGCGTCTGAAAAGACGCGCGGCGCTGTAGTCTTCATGCGTGCCTCGGCGGAGACGACCCCTCTCCGAAGAGTTCCGGGCATGCGATATTATGTCGCGGCATTGCTAAAAATTGCAATAGCTGCTGGTGCACAATTAAACTGTGTCGAAACTCATCCTCGACGGCCAGCACGACGTGACTAGGGTTTCCCGAGGCGCTCTATGGCGGACCGCAAAGGCGCATCCGAAACATGGACCAGCCCGACATATGGGTTGGCCATATCCGCAATCAGGAAGATCGCGCCCGCGACGGACAGGGCGCAGACAAGCAGAATTGACAACACCGTCGGATTGGCCGGCGCCTGCAGCCCGAAGGTCGCAAAAAGCAGCGCAAGCCAACAGACGAGAACCGTAAGGAAAGCCCAGGGCAGACCTTCCTTGCCGGATTCGACCAGAAGCCAGTGGGTTTCGGCCACCATGCCGCTCACCTCAAGAGCGCGCGCCTGGAGAGAGCGCTGCACCGCATCCTTCGGTGCGAGGGATCGAAGGTCGCTTTGAACCGACTCTATATCCTGATATTCTCCCAGTGCCTTGCCGGATGTCTCGTCGGTGGTTTCGGCAGTCCAGCCGCGGCTCAGGCGTTTCTCGATGAGTTCACGCAGCAATTGACGTGCATTGTCGGTTTCCGGCCCGTATTGCGCCATGACGCGGTCAAGCAGCAGTATCCGTGCGGCCGCCGTTCGCATCTCCACTTCGGCATTGTCATAGGACGACTTGGCGGATGCGATCAGAAGGCCGAGCGCCAAGGCCGACAGCGTTCCCACCACTGCGGTCGCCAGCCTGATGACGTCCTTGGATTCCGCATTGAGATGGTGATTGGGCAATCGGGCACGCACCATCAATCCTATCGACGTCGCCATCGACAGAAAAACAAATATAAGGCCGCCAACCAACAGTGAGCCCAAGTCCGGTCTCCGTATCGCCGCGTAGGTCCTGCAGCCACCGCGATTGCTTGCAAGCTGTGCAATAGCACCCGTCATCATAGCGGAAGACAGGCAAAGTGCGGAACTTTACTTTCCTGATCTCGCGCGGTCGCCATGGGGCGGGCTCATTGCTGGAAAATCAGCAACACGTAAGCGAGGAAAAGCACCAGATGGACAGCGCCTTGCATGAGATGCGTGCGGCCGCTGGCAAAGGTGATGATGCTGACAGCAAGAGTAAGCAGGAGCATCACCAGATCTCCATGCTCCAGGCCGAGTGTCACCGGGTGTCCGTAGAGCTGACTGACAACGAGCATCGCCGGCACCGTCAGCCCGATCGTCGACAGCACCGAACCAAGGAAGATGTTGACGGAGCGCTGAAGATTATTGGCGATGGATGCACGCACGGCGCTGATTGCCTCAGGCGTCGCGACAAGGATGGCCATGACAACACCGCCAAATGCGGTTGGAGCATGCAGGGTTTCGATAATGTAATCGATCGGCCGGGCAAGCTGTTCGACTAGAAAGACGACAGGACCCATATGGGCGAAAAGCAGAATGGCATGAGGCCAGACCGGTCCATGGCCAGGGACAGGTTCGCTGATGCGCTCGTGACGGTTGCTGTCGTCGGTGAAATAGTCCCGATGGCGGCCAGCCTGAAGAAACAGAAACGTAGCGTAAAGGCCGACCGATATTATACCCAGTATCAGTTGTCTCGGTGCAGATGGATGCTGTCCGTCCGGCCCCGCAAGAAATGTCGGCATCACCAGGCTCAGGGTCGCCAGCGGTACGATGACCCCGAGATAGGCGTTGGCGCCCTGCAGATTATGCTGCTGTTCCGGTCGCCGCCATGCGCCCAGCAGCAAGGACAGGCCGACCATGCCGTTCAGGATGATCATGACGACTGCGAACAGGGTGTCGCGCGCAAGCGTGGGATTGTTCTCGCCGTGAAGCATGACGGCTGATATTGCCATCACCTCGATCGAGGTGATGGCAAGCGTCAGAATGAGCGTGCCGTAGGGCTCCTTCAGCCGCTCAGCCAAATGATCCGCGTGCCGGACAACCGACAAAGCGGAGCCAAGGACGGCAGCGAACAGCCACGCGAAAACGACGGTGAACCAAAGCGGATCGGAAAGCTGCCCGAAGAGCTGCTCCTGGAAAACAAGAAACGCCAAGCTCGTCGCGACGCTGACGCCCAGGAACCATTCCTCGCGCATTAGGCTGGCTGCGCCGACAGTGCGCAATGCCGGACCCTCCGTCATTCGCGGCCGGTCGCCGGGATTGCCGCCCCGGTGACGACAGCTGCGGCGGGCGAAATCAGGAAGGCGATGAGGCGGGCGATCGATTGCGGCGATACCCAGCCGTCCGTCTTCGCATCGGGCATGGCCGCGCGATTCTCGGGCGTGTCGATCGTCCCGGGCAGGATGCAGTTGGCGGTGATGCGGTCATCGCGGCATTCGGCAGCGATAGCTTCAGTCAGCCGGATGACGGCGGCTTTCGAGGCGGCGTAAGCGGCCTGCTTGGCGCCGGCCTTCAGGCCGGGTGCGGCGGCGATATGAACGATGCGGCCGTAGCCCGCGGCCTTCATGGTCGGGAGAACCGCGGCACTGATCGTCAGGGCAGTGCGGGCGTTTGCAGTCATCATCGTCTCCCACTGCGCGGGGGCCTCCGGCCCGACCGGTCCCATCTGGAAACCGCCGACGGTGTTGACCAACGCGCTGACGCCGCCGAAGCGCTTGACGGCGCGGGCGACAGCGGCGGCGCAGGAGGCATAATCGGTGAGATCCGTTCCCGCGATCGACAGAAACTCCGTGGAGGCAGGAAGATCGCCGGCCAAGGCTTCCAACTCATGGCTCGAACGGTTCATGCAGACGAGTTTTGCGCCGGCGTTGGCAAGCTCGCGGGCAACGGCGCTGCCGAGGTTGCCGCCGGCTCCCGTGACGATCACGGCTTTCTGGTCGTTCATGGCAATCGATCTCCCGACGTGCCCGCGCTGGACGGTGCCGCGCATTGTTGATCCAGGCTGCCCGGCAGCGCAAGCCCGCCGTCCAAGACAGAGATCAGATGTTTGCGGAACGGCCCGCGGAGCTATCCGCGGGCCGTTCGTCTTCGATCGTCTGTCGGACCTGAGTTCAGTGATATTTCGCCCGTTCGCGGCCGAGGATGACAGGTGCGTCGAGGCCGGCGATCGGACGGGTGACATCGGCCGGGATGTCGCCGGTGAGCTGCAGGTCGAGATAGCGAGCGCAGCAGACCCGCAGGAAGGAGGTGAAGTTGCCGAGATCGTGGCCGGCATCGATCGATTCATGATGCAGCCGGGTGATCAGCTGGACCACATTCATGCCGTCGCGCCGGGCGATTTCCTCCAGCTTCGCCCAGAAGAAGTTCTCCAGCCTGACGCTGGTGACCATGCCGTCGATGCGCAGCGACCGGGTGGTGCTTTCCCAGAGCCGAGCATCCGCCTTGATGAAGAGTTCACACATATCGTCCTCCCCAGTGCAGCCCTCCTCAGGCGGCGTTGGTTTCGAGCAGTGCTGCGGCATCGAGCACGGCCATGAACTGGCGCAGCCACGACGGATGCGCCGGCCAGGCGGGCGCCGTGACCAGATTGCCGTCCGAGACTGCATCGGTGATTGCGATGTCGGCATAGATGCCGCCGGCAAGTTCGACTTCCGGCCGGCAGGCGGGATAGGCCGAGCAGGTTCGGCCCTTCAGCACACCGGCAGCGGCAAGCAGCTGCGCGCCGTGGCAGATGGCGGCAACCGGTTTTCCGGCGTCGAAGAAGTGGCGGACGGATTTGATGACGTCGGCGTTGAGGCGCAGATATTCGGGCGCACGGCCGCCGGGAATAACGAGGGCATCGTAATCTTCGGCGCGCACGCTGTCGAAGGTGGCATTCAGCGCGAAATTGTGGCCGCGTTTTTCGGAATAAGTCTGGTCGCCTTCGAAATCATGGATGGCGGTGGCGACGGTGTCGCCGGCCTTCTTGCCGGGGCAGACGGCATCGACTGTATAGCCGCAGGCGAGCAGCGTCTGGAACGGCACCATCGTTTCGTAATCTTCGGTGAAGTCACCCGTGATCATCAGGATCTTTGAGGCTGGCATCGTTTCCTCCCTTTGAAACCAACTGGCGGAGATTAGCAAAGAGCTGTGGAGAGCAGGTACTATGGGAATACTACAGGCGAAATTCCCACCCGACGGGCGACAGCATCAGACCGCCCTGACCTTCACATCAGGCACTGCGCAAGCCTCGCCGCCGCCGAAGAGGCGGGAGCGGGTCAGGAAGCGCTTCTCGCGGCCGTTGTCGAGCGAGAACATGCCGCCGCGGCCGGGCACGACGTCGATGATCAGCTGCGTATGTTTCCACGCCTCGAACTGGCTGGCGCTGATATAGACCGGCACGCCGCCGATCTCGCCGAGCTTGACGTCGCTGTCGCCGATCATGAATTCGTTAGCCGGATAACACATCGGCGAGGAGCCATCGCAGCAGCCGCCGGACTGATGGAAGAGAATATCGGGATGATCCTGCCTGATCTCGCCGATGAGAGCGAGTGCTGCATCGGTCGCGAGAACACGCGGTTCGCCGTTGACGGTCGTTTCCATTGTTCTTCCTCCAGAGTTTCGGGAGAAGAATTCCCCTCCCCAACCCCTCCCCACAAGGGGGAGGGACTTAACCCGTTGAACTGCCTGACTCTAAAATTCACGCATCTCCTTGCTGAACCTTAGATGAAGTAAGCTGCCGGAGCGGCATCACAAGCCCCTCCCCCTTGTGGGGAGGGGTTGGGGAGGGGTTTTGACACTCCCTCCCGCCATGCCGAAGCATCTCAGAAGAAGCCGAGTGCTTTCGGGCTGTAGCTCACCAGCATGTTCTTGGTCTGCTGGTAGTGGTCGAGCATCATCTTGTGGGTTTCACGGCCGATGCCCGACTGCTTGTAGCCGCCGAAGGCGGCATGGGCCGGGTAGGCGTGGTAGCAGTTGGTCCACACGCGGCCGGCCTGAATCTCGCGGCCGAAACGGTAGCAGCGATTGGCGTCGCGGCTCCAGACACCGGCGCCGAGACCGTAGAGCGTGTCGTTGGCGATTTCGAGCGCTTCCTTCTCGTTCTTGAAGGTCGTGACCGAAACAACCGGTCCGAAGATTTCTTCCTGGAACACACGCATCTTGTTGTGGCCCTTGAAGATCGTCGGCTTGACGTAGTAACCGTTCGCCAGCTCGCCGCCGAGATCGTTGCGCGAGCCGCCAGTCAGTACCTCGGCGCCTTCCTGCTTGCCGATGTCGAGATAGGCGAGGATCTTTTCCAGCTGCTCCGTCGAAGCCTGGGCGCCGATCATCGTCGCGGTGTCGAGCGGGTTGCCCTGCTTGATCGCCTCAACGCGTTTGACGGCCTTTTCCATGAAGCGGTCGTAGATCGATTCCTGGACGAGGGCGCGGCTCGGGCAGGTGCAGACTTCGCCCTGGTTGAGGGCAAACATCGCAAAGCCTTCGAGCGCCTTGTCGAGGAAATCGTCGTCCTCGGCCATCACATCGGCGAAGAAGATATTCGGCGATTTGCCGCCGAGTTCCAGCGTCACCGGAATGAGGTTCTGGCTGGCATATTGCATGATCAACCGGCCTGTCGTCGTCTCGCCGGTGAAGGCGATCTTGGCGACGCGCTGGCTGGTCGCCAGCGGCTTGCCGGCTTCGAGGCCGAAACCGTTGACGATGTTGAGCACGCCGGGCGGCAGGAGATCGCCGACGAGTTCGGCCCAGAGCAGGATCGAGGCCGGTGTCTGCTCGGCGGGCTTCAGCACCACGCAGTTGCCGGCGGCAAGCGCAGGTGCCAGCTTCCAGGTGGCCATCAGGATCGGGAAGTTCCACGGAATGATCTGGCCGACGACGCCGAGCGGCTCATGGAAGTGATAGGCCACGGTATCGTGGTCGATCTCGCCGATCGAACCTTCCTGGGCACGAATGCAGGAGGCGAAGTAGCGGAAGTGGTCGATCGCCAGCGGAATGTCGGCCGCCATGGTTTCGCGGATCGGCTTGCCGTTGTCCCAGGTCTCGGCCTGGGCGAGCAATTCCAGCTTGTCTTCCATGCGCTGGGCGATCTTCATGAGGATATTGGAGCGCTCGGCAGCGGAGGTGCGGCCCCATTTTTCCTTGGCCGCATGGGCGGCGTCGAGCGCGAGATTGATGTCCTTTTCATTGGAGCGGGGAATGTCGCAGAGCTTGCCACCGGTGACGGGCGTCAGGTTTTCGAAGTATTTTCCCTCGACCGGCTCGCGCCATTCGCCGCCGATATAGTTGCCGTATTTCAGCTTGAACGGCGACTCGACGATTTTCTGATGAAGCATGTCATCCTCCCTTGATGATCCAGGTTCCCAAGCGAACCAGTGGGAGGAAAATGTGCATATTTTGGCGGAGGGAATAGGGCGGGTCTTCCATACCGCAGTGCACAGTGTCGCAGACCTGCGACAGCATCGTGTCACGATTGCTCCGGGAGCGGAACCTTTACCCTGATCAGTGGAGATCGAGCTTCTTCATCTTCCTGTGCAGCGTTGCGCGGCTGATGCCAAGCGCGATCGCCGCCTGCGAGACATTGCCGCCGGCGCGCGACAGCGCCCGCAGCAGTGCCGCCTTCTCCGCCTCGACGATCTCGTCCTGCTGGGAGACGCCAGCCTCGTGCAGGGCATCGGCGGCAGGAATGCCGGCGGCGATGCGCTTGTCGTCCAACTGCAACGCGATGCGGGCGGCGCGCGTTGCGCCGAGCACCAGATCGTGCCTGTCGACGGCAAGCAGGGCGGCGGCGGAATTGGCGCCGGCCGGGACCATCAGGAAGCGCGCGCCGGCAAAGGCTGAGCGGAAAAGGTTGAGCTCGATACGCATTGCCGCATCGCGCACGGTCTGCGTCAGGATTGCCAGCGTCATTTCGTTGACGTCTTCGCGGCATGTGGAGATGTCGAGGGCTGCTGCCACCCGGCCACGATGATCGCGGATCGGCGCCGTCGTGCAACTGAGGCTGGTATTCGAGCAGAAAAAATGCTGATCGCGGAAGATCGCGACGGCACGCTCGTCGGCAAGTGCAGTACCGATGCCGTTGGTGCCGATGCTGGCCTCGGTCCAGACCGAGCCGGTCCACAGGCCGAGTTCGCGGAATTCCTTGTCGTCGCCGGCAGCGCCCCGGCGCTCCAGGGCGATGCCGTTCTTGTCGGTTAGTAGCAGGCAGCAGCCCACCCTGCCAACGGTGGTAAAGAGACGATCGAGCTCTTCCGTCGCGCTGGCGATCAGCTGTTCGGACTGCTCGCGCGCACGGCGGAATTCCTGGTCGGTGAGGCGCAGTGGAGCCCGCTGGTCCTCGGGAGCGAGCTGATGCATGGTCATGCACCGCCGCCATGAAGCGACAACAGGAGAACTGGCCGCGGCAGAATCGCGTTGGGCAGACGTGTAGACGTGCTCGGCGTGCGCTGAGTGTTCGTGCATCGGCTCCTCCCACCGAAGTTCAGCACATTCTGATGGAAAAGCGGCTGGTTTGCAATCGGCCGGTACTGGCGGTCGTCAGCATGCGGCTCTTCTTGACGAAAGTGGCGGAAATCACATTTCGGTGTTTGGGCGGCCATGGCGTAACAAATGACCCCTCTTTCTCGTAGTTCTGTACGGGAAGCAAGGTTTGCCAGACGAGGAGATCCGACCATGCTGAATAGACGATTGTTGCTGATGGGCGCCGCTTTTGGGGCGTTTGGGGTTCACCTGGGCCTAGCCGGCAAGATGATCGCCGCCGAGACGTTTGCGGTGACGCACACCGACGAGGAATGGCGCAAGCTGCTGACGCCGGATCAATATGTCATCCTGCGCCGGGCGGGGACGGAACAGCCCTTCACCAGTGCCTTGCTGCATGAGGAGCGAAAGGGCAATTTCGCCTGCGCCGGCTGCGACCAGGACCTCTTTTCCTCGACCACCAAATTCGACAGCGGCACCGGCTGGCCGAGCTTCTGGGCGCCGCTGGAAAAAGCCGTCGGCACCACGAGCGACACGACTTTCGGCATGGTGCGCAACGCCGTGCACTGCAGCCGCTGCGGTGGGCATCTCGGCCATGTCTTCGATGACGGCCCGAAGCCAACCGGGCTTCGCTACTGCATGAATGGGCTCGCCATGACATTCCGTCCGGCCTCGGCCTGATCCAGGGATGACCCTACTCGGTGCTGATGACTGCCTGCGCCCAGAACAGGATGATTTTTGGGCCGGGTCGGCCTAAAATCTGAATGCTGTTCTAAATTAAGAGTTGGAGCATGATGTCGTCCGAAAAGCGATCACACTTTTCGGCATCATGCTCGGCGCTGCAACCAGGCTTCTATGCCGCGTGCTGCCGCCCGGCCGGTCGCCAGGCAGGCGGTGAGGAGATAGCCGCCGGTCGGCGCTTCCCAGTCGAGCATCTCACCGGCGACGAAGATGCCCGGTAGCGCCTTCAACATGTAGCCATCGTCGATGCTGCTCCAGCAGATGCCGCCGGCCGAGGAGATCGCTTCGGCGATCGGCCGGGTTTCGATCACCGGCACCGGCAGGGCCTTGATCATGCCGGCGAGACGCTCGGGATCGGTGCGGTCGCGCTCGGGGGCGAGTTCGCGCAACAGTGCCGCCTTGACGCCGTCGAGGCTGGCGCCCTTGCGCAGGCGGTTCGAAAAGCTCGACTTGGCATCCTGCCGCGCAAGGTCGCGGCTCAGCCTCTCGATGGTGCGGCCGGGTGCAAGGTCGAGCGTCAGGGCAGCGCTGTCGTGGTTCAGCAGCCGGTCGCGGAGGCTGGCGGTGTGGGCATAGATCAGGCTGCCCTCGATGCCGCTCCCGGTGATGACGAATTCGCCGGGAAACGTGCCGGCCTCGGATGTTGCGGTGACCGACTTTACCGGCTCGCCGGCGAAACGCTCGCTGAAGCTTCCGCTCCAGCCGACGGCGAAGCCGCAATTGGCGGGCTTAAAGGGCTCGATCTCGACGCCTCTCTCCGATAGCCTAGTCAGCCAGCTTGCATCGGAGCCGAGGCGCGGCCAGCTTGCGCCGCCAAGCGCCAGCAGGGCTGCGTCGCAATGGACGATGCTGCGCCCTTCGGGCGTTTCGAAAACATAACGAGCCTCTTCGGCAAAACCGGTCCAGCGGTGGCGGGTGCGCAGCGTAGTGCCCTGCGCCTCCAGTCGCCTGAGCCAGGCGCGCAGCAAAGGCGAGGCCTTCATCACCTTCGGGAACACCCGGCCGGACGAGCCGACGAAGGTCTCGGTCCCGAGCCCTGCTGCCCAATCCCTGATATCATCAGGGGTAAAGTCATCAAGAGCGGGGCGCAGACGGGCGGAGGCCGCGCCGAAGCGTGTGGTGAAACGGGCGTAATCCTCGGAATGGGTAATGTTGAGACCCGACTTGCCGGCCAGCAGGAACTTGCGGGCGAAGGTCGGCATGGCGTCGTAGACCGTCACCGCATGACCGGAACGGGACAGCAGTTCGGCCGCCGCGAGACCCGCCGGGCCGCCGCCGATGATCGCGATCCGCTTCTGGTTCATTGATATCTTCGCCCGATTCTGTCTGCATGCAGTTTTGGCGCGGGCGCGGATCGCCTGCAAGGGCAGAGATCAGTGGTGCGGATGCGTGCACTGGCCGTGGTCGGCGAGCACCTCGATGACGCGGCATTGGTCGACGCGGCCGTGGCCGCAGCCTTCCACCATGGTTTCCAGCTCGGCCTTCAGTGCCATCAGGCTGCGGATGCGCTGCTCGACCTCGATGAGGCGGGCCTTGGCGATGGCGTCGGCCGAGGCGCAGGACTGGTGCGGATCGTCCTGCAGGGTGAGCAGCGTGCGGATCGCGTCGATCTCGAAACCGAGTTCGCGGGCGTGGCGGATGAAGGCGAGGCGGCTGATATCGGCGGGCTCGAAGGAGCGCTGGTTGCCCTCGCTGCGGCTCGGCGCCGCGAGCAGGCCGATGCTCTCATAATAACGGACCGTCGGCACCTTGACGCCGCTTTGGCGCGCAGCTTCACCAATGGTGATCTTTTTCATGATTTTCCTCTTGCACCTCTAGTCGCTAGAGGATGTAGGAGAGATGCTTCTGTTTGACAAGGAAGCGGATGATGGCTGAGAGCGAGACACGATACTGGGTTGGCGGCATGGATTGCGCCTCCTGCGCAACCAAGATCGGTTCGGCGGTCAGACGCGTGGCGGGTGTCGCCGATGTTTCCGTCTCGGTGATGGCGGGCACGATGACCGTCCGGCACGATGGCAGCAGCGATCTCAAGGTGATCGAGAAGAAGGTGACGGGGCTCGGCTATTCCGTCGCGCCGCTTGCCGGAAGCGCTGCGCCTGCGCATACCCAGGGCTCGCAGCATCGTCACGACCACGGACATGACTGCGGCGATCACGCGGGCCCTAGCCATGACCATGCAAGTCATGACCACGACCATCCTCACGATCACGGCGAGAAGAAAATCGAGGGGCTGCACCGGCATGACCACGCGCCGATGACCGGCCCCTGGTGGCAGAGCAGGAAGGGCCGGCTGACCATCCTTTCGGGTGCAGCACTCGTTGCCGCCTATACCGTCGGTCATCTCGTGCCGGCGATCGCGTCCTATGCCTTCACTGTCGCCATGTTGATCGGGCTGGTGCCGATCGCGCGGCGCGCCGTCATGGCGGCTTTCTCGGGAACACCGTTCTCGATCGAGATGCTGATGACGATCGCCGCCGTCGGCGCCGTCATTATCAATGCCGGTGAAGAGGCGGCAACCGTCGTGTTCCTGTTCCTCGTCGGCGAATTGCTTGAAGGGGTGGCGGCCGGCAAGGCGCGCGAAAGCATCCAGTCGTTGACGGGTCTGGTGCCGAAGAATGCGCTGCTCGAAGACAATGGGCAGACGCGGGAAGTGCCGGCAGAAAGCCTTGCCGTTGGCGCGACTATCATGGTTCGCCCTGGCGACCGTATCTCTGCGGACGGCATCATCATCTCAGGCGAGAGTGCGATCGACGAGGCGCCGGTGACGGGCGAGAGCACGCCGGTGCGCAAGGGCATCGATGCCGTCGTTTTTGCCGGCACGGTGAATGGCGATGCGGTGCTGAGGGTTCGCGTCACGGCGGCTGCCGCCGACAATACCATCGCCCGCGTCGTCAAGCTGGTAGAAGAAGCGCAGGAATCGAAGGCGCCGACCGAACGCTTCATCGATCGGTTCTCGCGCTATTACACGCCCGGAGTGGTCGTGGTCGCAGCGCTGGTCGCGGTCGTTCCGCCGCTGCTGTTCGCCGGCCCGTGGGGCGAATGGGTTTATAAGGGCCTTGCCATCCTGTTGATCGGCTGCCCCTGCGCGCTCGTCATTTCGACGCCGGCGGCAATCGCCGCCTCGCTTTCATCAGGTGCGCGGCGCGGGCTGTTGATGAAGGGCGGCGCGGTGCTGGAAACGCTCGGCAAGGTGACGATGGTCGCCTTCGATAAGACAGGCACGCTGACGGAAGGCAGGCCTCAGGTGACTGACATCATTTCCTTTGGCCTGAGCGAGGCGCAGGTGCTGTCGCGCGCGGCGGTGCTGGAGCAGGGCTCCAGCCATCCGCTGGCGCTGGCGATCCTCAACCGCGCCAAGTCAGCCGGCGTTCCCGTGCCGCCGGCCTTCGAGCTGGAAGCGCTGCCGGGCAAGGGCGTCAGCGGCAAAGTCGGCGGCGAGACGCTGGACCTGCTGTCGCCGCCTGCCGCCCGCGAGCGCGGGGCGCTCAGTGCTGAACAGGATGCACGCATCGCGGCGCTGAACGACGAGGGCAAGAGCGTGTCGGTGCTGCTCGTCAACGGTGTTGCGGCCGGCCTGATCGCCATGCGCGACGAGCCGCGCGAGGATGCCAAGGCCGGGCTCGCTGCCCTCAATTCAGCAGGCGTCAAGGCGATGATGTTGACAGGCGACAACAAGCGGACGGCGGCAGCTGTTGCCGGCATGCTCGGCATCGATTGGCGCGGCGAGATGATGCCTGAGGACAAACAGCGTGTCGTCGGCGAATTGAAGCGCCAGGGCTTCGTCGTCGCCAAGGTCGGCGACGGCATCAACGATGCTCCGGCGCTGGCCGCTGCCGATATCGGCATCGCCATGGGCGGCGGCACCGATGTGGCGCTGGAGACGGCGGATGCCGCCGTGCTGCACGGACGCGTCGGTGACGTGGCGCGGATGATCGAACTTTCCAAACGCACGATGCGCAACATCCTCCAGAATATCACCATCGCACTCGGGCTGAAGGCGGTGTTTCTGGTGACGACGATCGCCGGGATCACCGGGCTCTGGCCGGCGATCCTCGCCGATACCGGCGCCACCGTGTTGGTGACGATCAACGCGCTGCGGCTGCTTCGAATAAAAATATGAATATCGTTTCGGGGAGCCGGCTTCTGTCGGCTCTTTCTGACCGGTTCTCCACAGCGCCTTTTCGTTAACGCTTCATTATCCACATCATACACGGGCGCGGCGATTCGTTGCCGCCATTGCTGCAGCGCCACAACTACTTGTTGACGTCATCAGCGATTCGAGTACCATATCTAGTGTTCAAGGTTCCGTCGATTCGTGAGGATCGGCGGCTAAGACTCGCCATCATGGCGAAGCAATGCCGGAGCTGCCCCCGCAACTGTAAGCGGCGAGCAACTGTCCGATTTCTGGTCACTGGAGCATGATGCTCCGGGAAGGCTGGGCAGGAGCGTTGACCCGTGAGCCAGGAGACCTGCCTCGAACGAAACGTCCACGGGCGGGGTGTCCGGAAGGTCGCGTTGCATGGCTGCGGGGAATGTCCGCATCGCGTTTCGCAGGCCCGAACCTCCGCCCCCGAAACCTTCGTATTGAGCCACTTCGGGGTGAAGTCATGTCAGTATCTCAGTTCAGGCCGCCACCCGCTCGAGGTAGAGGGCGGAGTATGCCCAGCGGCTAAACGGCCGCATAGCTCAAATCATCAGAGAATTTTTCGACGGATATCGACAGATTTCCGGTCGATATCCTGCGCCCAGTCGCGTCGTCACGAGGAATATCATGACCATTACCGTCTACAGCAAGCCTGCCTGCGTCCAGTGCACTGCCACCTACCGCGCCCTCGACCGGTTGGGCGTCGATTATGACATCGTCGATATCTCGCAGGATGCCGAAGCGCTCGATCGCGTCCGCAGCCTCGGCTACATGCAGGCGCCTGTCGTCATCGCCGGCGAGCAGCATTGGGCCGGCTTCCGTCCCGACATGATCAGCGCACTTTCCTGAGGAAAGGCGATGGCTCTGATCGTCTATTATTCCAGCCGATCCGAGAACACCCATCGGTTCGTCGCCAAGCTCGGACTGCGTGCGGCGCGCATTCCGCCAGGTGGCGCAGACGCGTTCCATATCCGCGAACCCTTCGTGCTTGTTGTGCCGACCTATAGCGGCGATGGCGGCAAGGGTGCCGTTCCCACGCCGGTGATCCGTTTCCTCAACGATGCGGAAAACCGAGGACACATCCGCGGCGTGATCGCCGCGGGCAACAGCAATTTCGGCGAGACATACGGGCTCGCCGGCGACGTGGTCTCGCAGAAATGCCAGGTGCCGTACCTTTACCGGTTCGAGTTGCTGGGCACCGAAGACGACGTCGTCAACGTCAAACATGGGATGGAACGATTTTGGACACGGGAACAACTCTGACGCGGGATGCGGGCGCAAAACCGCATAGCACTTTTGCTCATCCCGCCGGCGAACGCCCTTTGAAAGCGGCGGAAACGCTCGACTATCACGCGCTGAATGCGATGCTGAACCTCTATGACGATGAGGGACGGATCCAGCTCGACAAGGATCGAATGGCTGCCAAGCAGTATTTCCTGCAGCATGTGAACCAGAACACGGTGTTCTTTCACAATCTGAGGGAAAAGCTCGATTACCTCGTGACCGAGGGCTATTACGAGCAGGAGGTCCTCGATCAGTATTCCTTCAATTTCGTGCGCGACCTGTTCGACCAGGCCTATGCCAAGAAATTCCGTTTCCCGACCTTCCTCGGCGCCTTCAAATACTACACCAGCTATACGCTGAAGACCTTCGACGGAAAGCGCTATCTCGAGCGCTATGAAGACCGTATCTGCATGGTGGCGCTGGCGTTGGCGCGCGGCGACGAGACCCTTGCCCGCGACATGGTCGACGAGATCATCTCCGGCCGCTTCCAGCCGGCGACGCCGACCTTCCTCAATGCCGGCAAGAAGCAGCGCGGCGAACTGGTTTCCTGCTTCCTGCTGCGCGTCGAGGACAATATGGAATCGATCGGCCGATCGATCAATTCAGCGCTGCAATTGTCGAAGCGCGGCGGCGGCGTGGCGCTGTCGCTGACGAATATCCGCGAGGCAGGCGCGCCAATCAAGCATATCGAGAACCAATCGTCGGGCATCATTCCGGTGATGAAGCTGCTCGAAGACAGTTTCTCCTATGCCAACCAGCTCGGCGCGCGCCAGGGCGCGGGGGCCGTCTATCTCAATGCCCACCACCCCGATATCATGCGCTTCCTCGATACCAAGCGCGAAAATGCCGACGAGAAGATCCGCATCAAGACGCTGTCGCTCGGCGTCGTCGTGCCCGACATCACCTTCGAACTCGCGAGGAACAACGAGGACATGTACCTGTTCTCGCCCTATGACGTGGAGCGCGTCTATGGCGTGCCCTTCACCGAGATTTCGGTGACGGAAAAGTACCGCGAGATGGCGGACGACGCCCGCATCTCCAAGAAGAAGATCAAGGCGCGCGAATTCTTCCAGGTGCTTGCCGAAATCCAGTTCGAGAGCGGCTACCCCTACATCATGTTCGAGGACACGGTGAACCGGGCGAACCCGATCGCCGGGCGCATCTCGATGAGCAATCTATGCTCGGAAATCCTGCAGGTGAGCGAGGCCAGCGAATATCATGACGACCTTTCCTACAAACATCTCGGCAAGGATATTTCCTGCAATCTCGGCTCGCTGAATATCGCCGCGGCAATGGATTCGGCCGATTTCGGCAAGACGATCGAAACCTCGATCCGGGCGCTGACCGCCGTTTCCGACATGAGCCACATCTCCTCGGTCCCCTCGATCGAGAAGGGCAATGACGAGAGCCATGCGATCGGCCTCGGCCAGATGAATCTGCACGGTTACCTCGCCCGCGAACGCATCTTCTACGGCTCCGAGGAAGGCGTCGATTTCACCAATATCTATTTCTATACGGTGACCTATCACGCAATCCGCGCCTCGAACCTTTTGGCGGTCGAACGGGGCCAGAGCTTCAAGGGCTTCGAGGACTCGAAATATGCCTCCGGCGAATATTTCGACAAATATACAGACCGTCTCTGGCAGCCGGCGACGGAGACGGTGAGGGCGCTGTTCGAGACGTCGGGCATTCACATTCCGACGCAGGAAGATTGGGCCGCATTGAAGAAGGCGGTGATCGTCTCCGGCCTCTATAACCAGAACCTGCAGGCGGTGCCGCCGACAGGCTCGATCTCCTATATCAACCACTCGACCTCCTCGATCCATCCGATCGTCTCGAAGATCGAGATCCGCAAGGAAGGCAAGATCGGCCGCGTCTATTATCCGGCGCCGTTCATGACCAACGACAATCTCGATTATTATCAGGATGCCTACGAAATCGGGCCGGAAAAGATCATCGACACCTATGCGGCGGCGACCCAGCATGTCGACCAGGGTCTGTCGCTGACCTTGTTCTTCCGCGACACGGCAACGACGCGCGACATCAACAAGGCGCAGATCCATGCCTGGAAGAAGGGCATCAAGACGATCTATTACATCCGTCTTCGCCAGATGGCGCTGTCCGGCACCGAGGTGCAGGGCTGCGTTTCCTGTACGCTGTGATTTGATTTCGGGCCTCGAGCCAGAAGCCCCCTCACCCTAGCCCTCTCCCCGCTGGGGAGAGGGGACTTGGTTGGGGATGACGCTGCCACAAGTCTCTTCTCCCCAGCGGGGAGAAGGTGCCGGCAGGCGGATGAGGGGGCGCCCAGACATACTCCTCAAGAGGGACCACCTAATGAACATGCAAATCAAACCCGCTTCCCGCGTGCGCGCCATCAACTGGAACCGCATCGAGGACGATAAGGACCTCGAAGTCTGGAACCGGCTCACCGGCAATTTCTGGCTGCCGGAAAAGGTGCCGCTTTCCAACGACATTCCCTCCTGGGCAACGCTGACGGCGGCCGAACAGCAGCTGACCATCCGCGTCTTCACCGGGTTGACGCTGCTCGACACGATCCAGAACGGCGTCGGTTCGATCCGGCTGATGGAGGATGCGGCGACGCCGCATGAGGAGGCGGTGCTCTCCAACGTCTCCTTCATGGAGGCGGTGCATGCGCGCTCCTATTCCTCGATCTTCTCGACGCTGTGCTCGACGCCCGATGTCGATGATGCCTATCGCTGGTCGGAGGAGAACGAATTCCTGCAGCGGAAATCAGCGCTGATCATGGAGCAGTATCGCTCCGGCGATCCGTTGAAGAAGAAGGTTGCGAGCGTCTTCCTCGAAAGCTTGCTGTTCTATTCCGGCTTCTACCTGCCGATGTACTGGTCGAGCCGCGCCAAGCTGACCAATACGGCCGACATGATCCGGCTGATCATCCGCGACGAGGCGGTGCACGGCTATTATATTGGCTACAAGTTCCAGCGCGGGCTGGAACGGCTCGGCGACGAGCGGAAGCAGGAGATCAAGGATTTCGCCTTCGAGCTGCTGCTCGAACTCTACGACAACGAGGCGAAATATACCGAAGCGCTCTATGACGGCGTCGGGTTGACCGAGGACGTCAAGAAATTCCTGCATTACAATGCCAACAAGGCGCTGATGAACCTAGGCTATGAGGCGCTGTTCCCGGCCGAGGCCTGCAAGGTCAATCCGGCGATCCTGTCGGCGCTTTCGCCGAATGCCGACGAGAACCACGACTTCTTCTCCGGCTCCGGTTCCTCCTATGTCATCGGCAAGGCGGTGGCGACTGAGGACGAGGATTGGGATTTCTGAGGCTTGATCGCCGTCTGCCTCTTATCATTTGCTCTCTGATCGCCCACATTCAGCGGAAACTAAATTCGGTCCTCGCCGATGATGCGGCATAGCGGGAGTTTTTGATGTCGTCTTTTTTGAACAAGGCCGGGACTGTCGTCGAGGCGGGCGAAGGTGTGTGGCCGATCCGCAGAAGACGGATTCTCGACTGGCTGGTGAACGAGACGCGCGGCGAGCGGTTCATCGACAATATCCTGGTGGACATGTGCGAGAAGCTGCAGGCGGCAGGAGTGCCGGTGGCGCGCGCGACATTGCATTTCAGGACGAACCATCCGCAATGGGTCGGTGCCCGCATTCTCTGGAAAGAAGGCCTGGCGGAAGCGAAGATCGACACTTTCGCCTATGGTGTCGAAAACACACCTGAGTTCCTGAAGAGTCCCGTCAATGCGATCCATCAGGGTGCGGAGGAGGTGCGCAAACAGCTGGAAGACACAGCCGACGGCGGCGAGGATTCATTCTATCAGGAACTGCGCGATGACGGCCTCACGGAGTATATCGCCTGGCCGGTCGAGCACACTTTCGGCAAACGGCATGTCGTGACATTTTCCACCAGCCGGCCGGGCGGTTTTACCAGCGAGCATGTCGATTTCCTGCGCGATCTGCTGCCGGCCTTGACGCTCGTCAGCGAAATCCGGCTGAAGAACATCATGGCGCGCACGCTGCTGCAGACCTATGTGGGACCGCATGCGAGCGAACAGATCCTGTCGGGCGTCACGACGCGCGGCAGCGGCGCGACCGTCGGCGCAGCGATTATGATCTGCGACCTGCGCGACTTTACGGCGATCTCCGATCTCTGGCCGCGTGACGATGTCATCCATCTGCTCAACGACTATTTCGACGCCATGTCGGATCCGATCGAGCGGCATGGCGGAGAGATCCTGAAGTTCATGGGTGACGGATTGCTGGCGATCTTCCCGTTAGCCAAGGAAACCGCCTGCCTCGATCTGCTGCAGGCGATCCGCGAAGGGCAGGCGTTGATGGCGCAATTGAACCAGCAATATGCGGGCAACGGACGCGAACCGCTGCGCTACGGCGTCGGCGTGCATGTCGGCGACGTCATGTACGGCAATATCGGCTCGCGCCGGCGGCTGGATTTCACCGTCATCGGCCCGGCGGTCAATGTCGCCTCGCGGCTAGAAACCCTGACCAAGGAGGTCAAGCGTCCGGTGCTCTTGTCGCGGGCCTTCGTCGAAATGGCGGGCTGCGCGAAGGACATGGATAGTCTCGGCACCTTCCCGCTGCGCGGGCTTGGAGAGCCTGTCGATGTTTTCGCCTTTCCGGAGCGCGTCGCTGCATAGTTTTCAGCGCAGGCAGGCTCATACGCCTCGCTTGTTTCCCCAGAGCAGCACGTGCAATTGCGGCAGTACGCGTACCGCAAACCATTGGTCGGCCGTCACCCTTTCGACAAGCCAGTGCATCCGATCCATCACGCCGTCGATATCAATGCGTGCGCCATCGTCATCGGGCGGCGGCGGCGTATGATTGCCGGGCTGAAGGAACAAGGGAATTTGGGGATAGCGCTCGCCCGCCCGTTGGGCGAATTCGTAGTCGGCATCGTCGAAAATGACAATCTTCAGTATGACTTCCGGTCCGTCGGCGGCCAGTTGAAGACAGTGATCCACCTGGTCCCAATCCGTCAGCATTCCGCTTGATGGCGGTTTGGGGCTGACGACCAGGACGTCGAGATCGCGAAACCAGGCCTGGGCTACGCTTCCCTGTGTTTCCAGGGCAAAGCGGTATCCTTGCGAATGGCCAAGCTCGATAAGCGGCCTTAGGGGCTGTATCGCCGGATTGCCTCCGGAAAGGGAAACCGTCAGTGGCTTTCCCCCAGAGAGTTCCGTTACCTTATGCCAGACCGCCTCAGTGGACATGGGAATCCATTGATCCCGGAACGCGCTGTCGACCGCGTGAAGGCTGTCGCACCAGGAACACCGATAGTCACAGCCGCCTGTCCTCACGAACACCGTCGGCAGCCCGATCAAGGCGCCTTCACCCTGTATCGTCGGGCCAAAGATCTCGCTGACGCGAATGGTTCCGACGCTCACGGCCTGTACTCCGCCCAGGTTTTCGGCGTCTCGCTGACGCGAACGGACGATGTCTCCGGGAAGCGCTGCTTGCACCAGTCGTAAAGGTGCCTCGCCAGGAATTCGGAGGTAACCTTCGAATGGCCGAAGACGTCGTTCAGGTGACGATGGTCGAAAGTTTCGTCGATATAGCGCTTGAGCGGTGAGAGATCGTGATAATCACGGACGAAGCCATCATCATTCAAGCTTTCCGCAGCTAGCTCGACGATGACGATGTAGTTGTGACCGTGGAGCCGAGCGCATTGATGGTCGGCAGGCAGGTGATCCAATTGATGGGAGGCGGAGAGATGAAACTCCTTGGTGATGCGGTACATCAACGCACCTCCGTGGCCGAGTATCGCGACACGGCCGCTCTCCAAAAGTCCGGGTCTTCGTACTCCGTGGGATCGGGAACGCCGGCAAGATGGAAAGCTTCACGGCGTTCCACACAGGTTCCGCAGCGCCCACAGTGAAGCTCGCCGCCTTTGTAGCAGGACCAGGTCTCCGAGAACGGCGTGCCGTGTTTTGTGCCGTCAACAACGATCGCCGCTTTGGAAACATCGACGTATGGGGCAAGCAGTTTCACGCTGGCATAACCTTCCAGCGCTTCGTTCTGCATGCGCTGGAAGGCATCGATGAAGCCCGGCCGGCAGTCCGGATAAATGAAGTGGTCGCCGCCATGAACGGCAACGGCGACGGCATCTGCCTTTTGCGCCGCAGCCAGACCGAATGCGATTGCCAGCATGATGGCATTGCGGTTGGGCACAACGGTGGCTTTCATGGTCTCCTCGGCGTAGTGGCCATCCGGAACTTCGACATTGTCGGTCAGGGCGGATCCGCTGAGATGACCGCCGATGCCGGCGATGTCGATAATATGATGGGGAACAGAGAGCCGTGAGGCACATCTGGCGGCGAAATCGAGTTCCTTGCGATGCCGTTGGCCGTAGTCGAAGGAGACGAGACCGATAAGCTGTTTTTCCGCGGCTACCTTGTGGGCAAGTGAAACGGAGTCCAGTCCGCCGGAGCAGACGACGATGGTTTTCATATTTTGGATCCCTTGTTTTGACCGGGTGGGCTGCGACCGGATTACGCGGTGCTTCTAGGACAAATCACGCGTCATGGAAACAGTTTTGAAGCGTGAGCGTGATTAAGGGATGAGATGGTGTTGATTTCACGGCGGTTTTCATGGCTTCGGGGTGCTGACGCGTCCCCATAGCCGAGTGGTCTAACCGACCGGAAAGTTGATCTGCGGCGGCAGCAGAAGCTGCAGCTCCTCGGCATCGGGATTGTTGATACGCTGCAGCAGCAGGCGTCCCAGATGCTTGCCGGCCGCCGTCAGGTCCTCATGGATCGTGTCGACCTTCGGCTGCAACTGGGTGAGAAGGCGGGACGTTTCCTTAGCGACGATATCGTAATCGACGGCGAGTATGCGGCCGGCATCGCTCATGCCGCTGATGACGGCGAGCGCCGAAACTTCGCCGGGGCAGATGAAACCATCAGGAGCATCCGGGGCATCAGCACGGCTGCGGATGAAGTCGCGCAGCACGTCTGCCGGTGTATCGAGATCGACCGCCTCGGGGATCTCATAGGCGATGCCTGCCTCCCGCACCGCCGTCATGAAACCATGCAGGATATGCTGGCAGAAAGTCAGCCGTTTTGGTGGCAGGATCACAGCCACCTTTCTGCGGTCCTTGGCGATCAGCCGGCGCGTCGCCTCATAGGCAAAGGTGAAATTATCGTAGTCGACATAGGGGTGCGGCGTCGAAAATTCGGTGCGACCATGACAGATGAAGGGAAAGCCGGTTTCGAGCAGCAGGCGGACGCGGCCATCGAGCGGCTCGGTTCGTGTGAAGATCAGCCCGTCGGCGAGGTGGTTGCGGATGATGTATTCGGCGGCTTCTACATCGGTTGTCGACAGGAAGTTCGGGGCGACGACAAGATGGTAGGAGGTCTCCTTCAAGGCCTTGGCGATGCCGTACATGATCGAGGTGCTGAAACCAACCACTTCCTCGTGCGAATCGAGCAAGATAGCGATGACGTTGGTGCGGCCGGTCTTCAGACGCTGCGCAGCCCGGTCAGGGAGATAGCCGATCTCGCGGGCGATGCGATGGACGCGTTGGCGGGTCTCGAGCGAAATCTGCGGCGCATCGGAAAGGGCCCGTGAGACTGTCGTCACCGCAAGGCCGGCGATCGTGGCGATCGTTCGCAAGGTCGGCTTGCCGCGCTTATGCGTGAGATCGAGATTTTCGCCGCGCTGCGGTCGGGACGGTTCGGTCACCCTGAGTTTTCCTGCTGGATTTGCCGACACAATAACACGACGATTCCAGCACGCAATCGACGAATGAAAACGTTTTAAATTTTAACGTTTTGTTAGTGACGGATAAAATTAATAGCATATTCAATACCATGGCGAAATAACCATATTTTTCTCGACAGTCGAGAAAGGGCTTGACGGCCAATGACTTATAACGTTTTAAATTAGCAACCGCGCAGAGGAGTGCGGCCGTATGCTGACCGCTGCAAGAGCGGGAGGCATCGGGCGGCAGGGAGGTCCCGCCGCCAAATTGCAAACGGGAGGAAATTCATGCGCAAGTTTTTGAGCTCGGCAGCTGTTGCTGTCGTGATGATGGCTGGCCTCAGTGCTGCCCATGCCGCTGACGTCAAGGAAGTGCAGATGCTGCACTGGTGGACGTCTGGCGGCGAGGCGGCTGCGCTGAACGTCTTGAAGCAGGATCTTTCGAAGGAAGGTTTTGCCTGGAAGGACGTGCCGGTTGCCGGCGGTGGCGGCGATGCGGCGATGACGGCGCTGAAGGCGATGGTTGCAGCCGGCACCTATCCGACGGCCTCGCAGATGCTGGGCTATACCGTGCTCGATTATGCCCAGGCCGGCGTCATGGGCGATCTGACCGAGACGGCGAAGAAGGAAGGCTGGGACAAGTCGGTTCCGGCAGCCCTGCAGAAGTTCTCGGTCTATGACGGCAAGTGGGTTGCCGCCCCGGTCAACGTCCACTCGGTCAACTGGCTGTGGATCAACAAGGCTGTGATGGACAAGATCGGCGGCACCCAGCCGAAGACCTTCGACGAGCTGATCGCGCTGCTCGACAAGGCCAAGGCCGCTGGCGTCATCCCGCTGGCGCTTGGCGGCCAGAATTGGCAGGAAGCGACGATGTTTGATTCCATCGTGCTGTCGACCGGCGGGCCGGAATTCTACAAGAAGGCCTTCAACGACCTCGACGAGGAATCGCTGAAGTCCGACACGATGAAGAAGTCGTTCGATAATCTGGCGACGATCATCAAGTATGTCGACCCGAACTTCTCGGGCCGCGACTGGAACCTGGCGACCGCCATGGTCATCAAGGGTGATGCGCTGGTGCAGGTGATGGGCGACTGGGCCAAGGGCGAATTCGTCGCCGCCAAGAAGACGCCGGATACCGACTTCCTGTGCTACCGCTTCCCCGGCACCGAAGGCAGCGTGGTCTACAACTCCGACATGTTCGGCATGTTCAACGTTCCCGACGACCGCAAGGCGGCGCAGGTGGCGCTGGCGAAGGCAACGCTGTCGAAGAGCTTCCAGTCGGCCTTCAACGTCGTCAAGGGTTCGGTGCCGGCTCGTACCGACGTTCCCGATACCGACTTCGACG
>NZ_LWBS01000432.1 GCF_001652265.1 Rhizobium leguminosarum | reverse complement strand
CGATGTTTTGGGCCCGGTTTCAATCGTGAGCCCGTTTTTCCATCTTATCGGGGGCAACCACCCCTGCCAGCCATCACTCTTGAAAATGGTCTGGGGTGATCGCGCCGCGATTACCCCATGTTTTGCGTCCGGAATTGCGCTTCTCTGATTTAGATCCGCACGATGTGCTGATCCCAGGCAACGTCGCTGCGGGTCGATAGGAAGTCGCCATCATAGGAGGAGACGGCAAAGCCGCTCTTTGCCGGCGCGATGCCCGCTGCATCCGGAATGGTCGTTTCGGCCAGCACCTTGCCCGTCCTTGCGTCGATGGTCACCGAGGCGCCGCCCTTCGGCGAGGTGATGCCGACGAGACCTTCGCTGCGATTGACGGCGATTGCTCCAACGTAATTGGCAAGGCTGCGCGTCGTCTCCTCCGGCAGGTCGATGAAGGAGAGATTCTCGCCCTTGGCGAAATGACCGACGAGCGGCGGCAAATCCTTGCGGTGACCTTCGTACTGGCAGGCGAACCAGATGCGGCCCTCGCCGTCGAGATCGACGTGGCGGGTGGAGAGTTCCGCCCATTCCGCCGGCAGCACATGTTTTTCGATCAGCGCCCCGGTCGCCGCATCGATCAGCGCCAGCGATGGCTGCATCTCGCCGAGATTGAGCTTGGTGCGGCCGAAATCCGGATGCGTCTCGATGCCGCCATTGGCGACGATGAGAAGGCGTCCGTCGTCGGAAACCGTCATGTCGTGCGGACCGATGCCGTAGGTCTCGAATTCGCCGATGCGGGTGAAGCGGTTTGTGGCGTCGTAGAGGCCGATCATGCCGCGATTGCCGTCGAAGTCGTTCTCGCTGGCATAGAGCAGACGGCCATCGGGAGAGAAGGCGCCATGACCGTAGAAATGCCGGCCCTCTGGCGAACTGATGGCGATCGGCTCGCCCTTGTTCCGCGGATCGAAGATCATCGCAAAGGTGCCCGGCCGGCGCGCGAAGGCGACCGTCTTGCCGGTGCTGGCGCTGAAGGCCATGCCGTGGGCGCGGGCGGGAAGCGTCATCTGGTCGACGATCTCGCCGCGCTCGGTCACGGTCGCGATGGCAAAGGAGCCGTCGGCTGCCCGAATGCCCGAGGCATAGACGGCATCAGTCCGTTCCAGTGCCATCAGCGACCTCGGCGCCAAGGTGGCAAGGAAGCCGAGGCCGGCCGCCTTGACGAAGTTGCGTCGGTCGATCTCGGCACTTCGCATCATCGTCTCAATCTCCGTCCGAAAAGGAAAAGCCGGCCGAAAGGCCGATCGCCGCGCCATATTCGTCGCTGATCCGGGTGATCAGGTCGCGGCTGTCGGCAAGCAGCGTATCGAGCTTGGCCTTCTCCGCATCGCTTGTGGCGACGTCGATGTCAGGATTGAGCTTCGGCACGCTGTCGAGCAGCGATTTGAAGTCCTGGTCGATCGCGGCGGCAATCGGCTGTTTGTCCGGCGGCAGAAGTTCGGCCATGCCGGCCTTCTGCCAGAGCGTGCGCAGGCCTTCCAGATTGGCGGCCATCGATTTCCAGGTATTTTTGGAGCGCCAGTAGATCGCCATGCGCGGCCGTGGCGCGGTGTCCTTGCCCTTGTAGAACTGCTCCAGCCGCTGGTCGCGGACATTCTCCGCACCATGGACGAGAATGCCGAGCAGCGCCGTCACCGCTTCCTTGTTGTCCATGAAATCGTTGCTCTGCGGGCCTGGATGTTTCCAGCTCGCCTGCACGCCATCGGGCTTTTCCCAGGCGGCGACGACTTCGCCGGCCTCACGCTGGATATTGCCGGCGACCGCCTGGCCGTAAAGGCAGCGGAAGCCGCCCTTCTGCCCGACGAGATCGTCGGAGCCATTGCCGTAAAGGACGTATTCAAGCGCCGTCAGGCCTTGCAACGCAACACTCTTGCCGGCGATCGCATCAACGGTCGCGTCGTTCGGATCGGCCTTGGCGATCAGCGCCTGCACCTGCTTGAGGCCGACGCCCTTGCGGTCGGGATAAAACAGGATGTGCTCGAAGAGATTGTCCTGGATGACAGGCCCGGTCTGGACGATCTCGATGATCGACCAATAGCGGATCGTATCGTCGAAGGTGGACTTCGCTTTGTCGAGCGTCTGCTGCGTGCCGTCGGCGCAAAGATCCTTCATCGCCGTCGTCAGCCGGGCGGCCGATTGCTGCATGTTGCGATAGCCGGGACGGATCACCTCGTCGACGGCGCGCTGCATGACGGCGGGAACGGCATCCTCGTTCAGCCCTGCCGGCGGAGTGGTCGTCTGGGCGGCCGCGGATGTGGCGAGGCCGATCAGAGTAAGGCAGAGCAGGGGGTGCCAAAGGCGCATCAAAGTGACTCCAGGAATGTAATCAGGGCCGCCCTGTCGTCTGTCGACAGGGAGGAGAAAGCGTTGCGGGCCTTTTCAGCTTCGCCGCCATGCCAGAGGATCGCTTCGGTGAGGCTCCGCGCACGGCCGTCATGCAGGAAAAAGCTGTGTCCGCTGACAGTCCGGGTCAGTCCTATACCCCATAGCGGCGGCGTGCGCCATTCACGTCCGCTTGCAAGGCCGACCTGCTGCCCGTCGGCAAGGCCGTCGCCCATGTCGTGCAGCAGAAAGTCGGAATAGGGCCAGATCAGCTGGAAGGACTGTGCTTTTTCAGGCGTATCCCGCCGGGTGACGAATTTCGGCACATGGCAGGAAATACAGCCGCTTTCGTAGAAGATCCGCTTGCCCCGCAGCGTCTCGGCGAAGCTTGCCTTGCGCCGTGCGGGAACGGCGAGATTTTCGGAATAAAAGGTGACGAGGTCGAGAATGGGACCTGGCGCTTCTTCTGCGCCCAGCCGTTTCTGCACCCCAGTCGGCATATCAAGGCATCTTTCTTCCGCCTTGGTGCAGTCGCCCTGCGCATCCGGGTGATCGGGCGTCGAGATGCCGATATCATTGGCGAAGGCATCGGCACTCTGGTCGCGCACCGTGGCGTTCTGCGCCTTCCAGCCGAAACGGCCAAGCGCGATCTTGCCGCTGCGGTGGTCGCGCACCATCGCAGCCTTCCCCGAAATGCCGTCGCCATCGGCATCGTCCGGATCGGCATGGGCGAGGATATCGGCTTCGGGAATGGCCTCGATCAGTCCGAGGCCGATCATCGCCGAGGCGACACGCGGCGAAATCGTCGTCGCGGGATCGAGCGGTCCATAGGCGGGATTGACAACCGCATAGCCCGGCCGGCGCAGCGACACGATCTCGCCGTCGCCGAGCGTCACCCGCTCTTCGCGGTAGCTGATCGCCATCTTCCCCTCGGCAGCAAGGCCGGGAACGGCGAGATCCTGCAGCTGATGGCCGTAGACTGGATCGGGAAAATTGACGACATCAGCACGCGCAACCGCCCTTTCTTCCTCCGGCGTCCTGGCCGCACGGGAAAGCCGCAGCAACATCGAGGTGGCGCTCGGGCCTCCCTCCGGCGGTCTGCCACGACCGTCATTGACATGGCAGCTCATGCAGGAGCGAGCGTTGAACAGCGGCCCGAGACCATCGGAGGCCTGCGTCGAAGAGGGAGCGGAAACCCAGAGCTTGCGGAAGAGCGCGTTGCCGAGCTTGAAATTCTGCTCTTCCTCGAAGGGGATGTTGGCCGAAATATGCGAGAAGCTGTCCTCGGTGACAGGGTCGATCGAGGTCGTCGCCCCTGCCTGCATCGCTTCATATTGTTCTGCCTTGGAAAAATCCGTCGTCGGCCGGGTGACGTCGGCGACACGTTGCAGATCGGCCGCGGAAAGGTCGGTGCGTTTCGTCGGCAGATCGAAACCGGCGGCGATGCTGACGGGCGCGGCTGCAAGAGCGGCGAAGGCGGCGATGCGGATGGATAGGCGAAGTTTTGATAAGAGGCGATGATCCCGAGCGGCAAACTCAACGGTGCCCGCGCGCGCTTCCCTCTCTGCTCCCTCATTCCCTTCCTCGGGCTTTGCCCGAGGGACGTCACAGGAATCCAGTGCGCCCAAGTCCTTGGGCGCGGAAGACTCCCCTTTGACCGAGTCATTCACGGCGCCGACGCGCCGTTGCTGGATTCCTGTGACGAGCACAGGAATGAGGGAGGCAATAGATGGCATTTCAGGGTCCGGGCCGCTCCGGCTTTCGGAGCGGCCCGCCTTTTTGCTTATTTGAAGACGGCGTTAGGATTATCCAAGCTGTCGGAACCTTCAAGCTGAACCGTACCGAGATCGAGTGCGGCAATAACGCGCTGCACCGATTTCGTCTGGTCGATCAGCCCGTCGATGGCGGCCTGGACGACGGCGTTACCGTCCTTGTTGCCTTCACCGATCATCTGGTCGTACTTTTCGACCGTCTCGCCGCGCTTTGCCATGGCATTCATCGCATCGAGCGTCTTGTTGAGCTTGCCTTCCACTTCGGCATCGAGCGCCTTGTCCTTGGCGGCCACCAGATCGTGCAGCGACGGGCCGCTGAGCTTGGTGCCGTCGACGCGAGTATAGTTGCCGGTGTAGGCGGCAGCGATGCCGATCGCATCGTTGAGATGCGAGTTGTAGGTATTGTCCGAGAAGCAATCATGTTCTTCTTCCGGATCGTGCAGCAGCAGGCCGAGCTTCATGCGCTCGCCGGCAAGCTCGCCATAGGAAAGCGAACCCATGCCCGTCAGGATCGCCACCAGGCCGGCCTTCGGATCGGCTTCGATGTTCTTGGTCGCCGCACCGTCCGGCGTCCAGTTGTCGGTCATTTCCTGCAGATCGGAAACCAGCACGGTGGAGGCGGACTTCAGATATTCGGCGCGCCGGTCGCAATTGCCGTGCGTGCAATTCTTGAGGTCGTAATCGGTTGCCGGGCGGTCGCCGGCGCCAGGGCCCGTGCCGTTCAGATCCTGACCCCAGAGCAGGAATTCGATGGCGTGATAGCCGGTCGCGACATTGGCTTCGATGCCGCCGGCCTCGGCGAGCGTGCCGGAGAGGAATTCCGGCGTCAGCTTGGAGGCGTCGACATCCTTGCCGTCGATCTTGATCGTCTTGTTGGCGATGACATTTGCCACATAGAGAGAATTTTCGTCGCTCTCGGTGCCGTAGGAGGCATCGACATAGTCGATCAGGCCCTCATCGAGCGGCCATGCATTGACCTTGCCTTCCCAGTCGTCGACGATCGGATTGCCGAAGCGATAGACTTCCGTCTGCTGGTAGGGGACGCGCGCCTTGATCCAGGCCTCCCTGGCGGCCTTGAGCGTCGCATCGGTCGGCGCCTTCAGGAAGGCGTCGATCGCGGCGTCGAGCGCCTTGGCCGTCGTCAGCGAGTCTTCGTATTTCGCATGCGCCACGTCGGCATAGTGTTTCACCACTGCGGCGGCATCGGTCTCGGCCTGCGCGGGAAGGGCGAGCAGGGCGGCGGGGGCGATCGCCAGCACGGCTGCGCGAAATGTGTTGAGCTTCATGATCCTCTCCTGTGACGGGATTTTCCGTCTACCGCATCGGCCCGAAAATCGGAATCGATTTTCGGAAAGCACGATGCGTCGATTCAAACTGTTACAGCGTCCTTTGCGCGTCTGATAAGACGCGCGGCGCTGTAATCGGGCTCCGTCTCTTCGCGCAAAAGCAAACTGGTGTCAAACACTCTAGTTTGGAATGATTTTAAGGATGCGGAGGCGGTGTCCGCGCTGCCTTTTTTGAACGGCATCGGCTTGAAAAACCGGCGGCAACCGCGCCATCTCACGTTTGCTGCGCAGCGTCACTCTGCCGCGGCGTCACACTCCGATGCAGGCCTCGGCTAAACCGCCTTAGCCCTTGCGCTGCATGCGGCAGAAGAAGAAGCCGTCGGTATCGGTGGAGGCGGGCGTCAGCGTCACCGTCAGGCCGTCGGACGAATGCGGACGCGGGGCATCCTTGCCGAAGAGCTGATCCCAGGCAGGCAGGGCGCTGACGATCTGAAAATCAGGATTGGCGGCCGTGAAGCGGCGCGCCTGTTCCTCGTTCTCCTGGGGCAGGACCGAGCAGGTCACATAGATCAGATCGCCGCCTGATTTGACGAAGCCGCTCGCCTGCGCCAGCGCGTCCTGCTGCTGGGCGGTGCGCTCGTCGAGGTTCTTCGCCGTCAGCCGCCACTTCGTATCGGGGCGGCGGCGCCACGTGCCGGTGCCGGTGCAGGGCGCGTCGACCAGCACCTTGTCGCAGCGTCCGGCAAGGCCGGAGAGCGCCCTGGCGTCGTCATGCACCTGGACATTGCGTGTGCCCGCCCGCTTCAGCCGCTCGATGATCGGCGCCAGCCGTTTGCGATCGGCGTCATAGGCGTGAACCTGCCCCTTGTTCTGCATGGCCGCCGCCATGGCGAGCGTCTTGCCGCCGCCGCCGGCGCAATAGTCGAGAACCTGTTCGCCATCATGGGCGAGCACCAGGTCGGCGACGATCTGCGATCCCTCGTCCTGAACTTCGAACCAGCCTTTCTGGAACGAAAGCTCGGCTGTCACGTTGGGAAGACGCGAGGCGCCTTCGCCGGCGGCAATCCGGATGCCGTAGCGGGCGATCTTCGCTGCATGTGCGTTGGCTCTTTCGAGCGCCTTGACGACCTTGTCGCGGGAGGCCTTGAGGCTGTTGGCGCGCAGATCGAGCGTCGGGCGAGCGGCGAGCGCTTGTGCCTCGGAAAGCCATGCGGCGCCGAAGGCCTGTTCGAAGGAGGGTTGGACCCATTCGGGAATATCGCCGCGAATATGCGGCGGCGCATCGTCGAGCGAGCGGCTTTGAAAGGCCGCAACAGCGTCGGCTGAAAGCGGTGCCGGCGCAAACTTGTCGTCCGCCAGCTCAGTGGCAAGACTGTCTGGCCTGAAACCCCATTGGCGGAACATGACGGCATGGGCAATGGCCGCAGCACTGTCGTCATCCATCAGCCAGGCATGGGAAAGCCGCATGCGCAGTGCGTCATAGACGATGTTGCCGATCGCAGCACGATCGCCGGAGCCGGCGAAGCGGTGCGCGAGGCCCCAGTCCTTCAGCGCGTCGGCGACGGGCCGCTTGCGGGCGTCGATGTCCGCGAGCACAGAAATCGCCCCTTCGAGGCGGCCGCCCAGACGCATTCACATGTCTCCTGTTGCCGTGGCGTGTGAACGTTCAGCGCAAACGCGAGTGTCACGCAGTCGTTTGTTCACAAGTCTCAACCGGGTGGTAACCGCGATTGACGGCAAGAGCAAGCGCCGCTTCCGGCGCAGTCAGTGCTGGCCTCAGCTGACGACCTGGTAGCAGACCTTCGCAGTGCCGGAGCTCACCATCCCGATATTCTGCGCGGCGGCGCGCGACAGGTCGATCACACGACCACGGATGAACGGACCACGATCGTTGATACGAACGACGACGGTGCGGCCATTGTTGCGGTTGGTGACCTTCACCTTGGTGCCGAAAGCAAGCGAACGATGTGCGGCAGTCAAGATGGCAGGGTTCATACGTTCCCCGGAAGCAGTTTTGGAGCGAAGTGCGTACCATGAAGCACCGCCACAACCATTGCCAGCAAAACCCTCCGCCGGAAGCATGGAAGAACAGGCTGCAATAGTTACAGCGGCGACAATAGAACGACGTATGTTCTTCAAAACAGAGTATCCCTCAACTATTGAACTCACGCCCTTGCAGGCGGCGGGGCTTAAATCTGTGAAAAAGTGGCGAAAAAGTGCCGCGCAAGTTCACGGAATATTACAATCTGTAACATTCGTGAGCGTGACGTCGGGATTCCGGGAATGCGCGCTGCGCCAAAGCGTGGAAAAAACCTAATAAAATCAGTTAAAATCCGAACGAATTTTCCGAAGGGATAGTTAACGCCATGGCGTTCACGAAAATCGCGAAAATATTTTTCCGATTTCGCCATATTTACTGCCACATTTGGGCAAATTCAAAGGCCGTTAACCATAAGATGCGGCGAAAATTGTCCGGCCAAAGCGGGAAAGTAGGAATTTCCTACTCATTTTGGGTGAGCGTATCCGTCGCAAACAGGACTGAGTTCTACGACCCCCGCCAGCATCCGTCCCGCCATAATTGCGCAAGCGACATAGGATAGTTCGGGAAGGAGAATGCGAAGCCGGCGGCCTTCAGTTTCGCATTCGAAACCCGTTTGCTCTCACCGTAGAAAGTGCGTGCCATCGGCGTCAGTTCGGCGGTCTCGAACGCCTGCTCCGGCGGCGGTTCGACGCCCATCAGGCGGGCTGCCTCGACGATCACATCCTGCGGCGGGCCGGGCCGGTCGTCGGTGACATTATAGATGCCGCCAAGGCCGCGCTCCGACAGAAAGCGTGCTGCGGCGCCAATATCCTCGACGCGGATGCGGTTGAACACCTGGTCCTTCTTGATCAGCCGTCGCGCCGTGCCCTTGTCCAGATTGCAGAAGGCGTTGCGTCCCGGCCCATAGATGCCGGAAAGGCGAAGCACCGCCGCCGGCACGCCGCGCTCCCGGCCCATCGCCAGCCAGCCCTCTTCCGCCTCGAGCCGCTCGGTCGACCGCCCGGAAACGGGCAGGCACGGCGTTTCCTCACTCACCCAGGCGCCCTGGTGATCGCCATAGACACCGACGGTGGAGAGATAACCGATCCATTCGAGCTTCGGCAGCAGGCGTGCGCCGTCTTTACCGAGCAGCCGCAGCAGCGGGTCGGCCTTTCCAGGGGCGATCGACTGCACCAGATGAGTGACGCCTTCCAAGGCTTGGCGGAGCCCCTCTTCCATGGTCTCGCCGTCGAAAAGGAATGCTTCGATGCCGTTCCGGCGGAGCGCTTCCATCTTGTTAGGCGAGCGCGTGGTGCCGGAAACCCGCACGCCGTCGCCGGCAAAGGCCTTGGCGATTGCCGTGCCGGAATAACCGCAGCCAAAGATCATCACATGCATCAACCCACTCCCGCCAATCGCCATTCGTTCAGGACGTCGTCATCTCTCTCGTCTGCCCTTTGTGCGGCAAAGGCCGCAAATTCGCCAGCCTCCATCAGTCGCGAAAGCGCCCAGACCGCCATGCCGCGCACCACGGGCGAGGGATCGTCCGAAAGCCCGCGACATTGCCCGATGAGCGCCTTGTCGCCGGAATTGCCGGCGGCGATCAGCACGTTGCGGATAAAGCGGTCGCGGCCGATCCGCTTTACCGGCGAGCCCCTGAAAAAGGCACGGAAGGCGGCATCGTCGAGTGTCAGCAGAAAGGCGATCGACGGCTCCTTCAGATCTTCCCGCGCCTGTAGCTTCATCTCGGAGGCGGAGCTTGCGAACTTGTTCCAGGGACAGGCGGCAAGACAGTCGTCGCAGCCATAGATGCGATTGCCGATCAGCACGCGCAAATCGGCGTCGATCGGCCCCTTGTGCTCGATGGTGAGATAGGAGATGCAGCGCCGCGCGTCGATCTGGTAAGGCGCCGGAAAGGCAGCCGTCGGACAGATGTCGAGACAGGCGCGGCAGGAGCCGCAATGATCGGACTCCGGCGCGTCGACCACAAGATCGGCGGTGGTGAACATCGTGCCGAGGAACAGCCAGGAACCGTGCGTGCGGCTGACGAGATTGGTGTGTTTGCCCTGCCAGCCGAGCCCGGCTGCCGCCGCTAAGGGCTTTTCCATCACCGGCGCCGTATCGACGAAGACCTTCACATCGGCGCCCGCCCGCGCCGCAAAGCGCGTGGCGATCTCCTTCAGCCGGCCCTTGATGACGTCGTGATAATCGCGGTTGCGGGCATAGACCGAAATGGCTGCCTTTTCCGGCTTGTCGAGGATAGCGCGGGGATCTTCTTCAGGGGTGTAATTGAGACCGAAGACAACGACGGAGCGCACCTCGCTCCAGAGTGTGCGGGGATCGCCGCGTCGGTCGCGCGTCTCCGCCATCCAGTCCATCGTCCCGTGGCGCCCGGCATCGATGAACTGGCCGAGACGCTCCTTGGCTTCAGGGATCGCGTCCGGTCGCGTGATGCGGCAGAGATCGAAGCCCTTGGCGGCAGATTCCGCCCGGACGAACTCGGTCAAATTGTCGCGGCGGCGACGCTCTTTGTCGTCATTGTCAGGTTCGGGCATGAAGAGCCCTCGTCAGAAATCCAGATCGGCATAGTGTGAAACCGGTGTCAGGCCGCGCACGCGCTCGGTCAGCATCGGCCGGAAGGAGGGACGTGATTTCAGCCGCTGGTACCAGTCCTTGACGACGGGCGAATCCGCCCACTCGATCTCGCCGAGATAATCGAGGATAGAGATCGAGGCGGCAGCGGCAAGGTCGGCATAGCTCATCCGCTCGCCCGCCAGCCACTGACGTGAGCCGGCAAGCCAGGTGAGATAACGCATATGCTGGCGGATATTCGCGCGGGCCGTGCGCAAAACCTTCGAATCCGGCGCTCCGCCGCCCTGATCGGCGCTCATCTGCAACTTATAGACACGCTCGCGCGCAAGCGGCTTGGTCACGTCGTTTTCCATCTTCTGCATGAACCATTCGGTCAGCCGGCGGATTTCCGCCCGCTGGAAAGGGTCTTCGGCGAGCAGCCGCCGGTCGCGCTTCAAGACGCCGTGAGTCTCGTCCAGATATTCGGAAATGACGCTCGCGCCGCAAAGCGCGCGCATGCTGTCGTCGACATAGACCGGCAGCATGCCGGCCGGATTGAGCGCCAGGAAATCCCGGCGCTTCTCCCATGTCTGCTCCTCGATCAGATCCGCCTGATAGCCGTATTCCGCCAGGATCAGCCGGACGAAGCGAGATGCGGATGACATGGGATGATGATAAAGCGTGGGCATCGATACTCGGGCGTGTGATTGCTGTTACAGGACTGTGTGGCAGCTCGATTATAGCGCCCTAGTCATGACTCATTGGTTGAAGCTATAGGAGTTTGGCCCCGCCAATACAAGCGAATCGGATTTTTCAGGCCATCTGACAATGGCGAAACACGGTCTAACGAACGAATGGAAGCGGCGGCCTGATCGACCCAAGCGCTCAGGCCCGACCGAACTTTAAACCGGAGACAATGTATGGATTATATAAATGCTGCAATTCTCGGTGTCATCGAGGGGATCACCGAGTTCCTGCCGATCTCGAGCACCGGCCATCTGATCATTGCGGAGCAATGGCTCGGCCACCGGTCGGATATGTTCAACATCGTCATTCAGGCGGGCGCCATCCTCGCCGTCACCATCATTTACTGGCGTCGTCTGCTGGATCTGGTGCTTGGCTGGCGCGACCCCGCCAACCGCGATTATGCCGCCAAGCTGATCGTCGCATTTCTCATCACTGCCATTCTCGGACTGGTCGTCAAGAAACTCGGCTTTGAACTTCCGGAGACTGCGACGCCGATCGCCTGGGCGCTGATCATCGGTGGTATCTGGATGATCTTTGCCGAGTGGGCCGCCGCCCGTAGGCCGCCCCATAAAGAGATCACCTGGCTTGTCGCCATCCTGGTCGGCATCGCCCAGATCGTTGCCGGCGTCTTCCCCGGAACCTCGCGGTCCGGCGCCACGATCTTCGTCGCCATGCTGGCAGGCACGGGCAACCGCGCCGCAGCGACGGAATTCGCCTTTCTCGTCGGCATACCCACAATGTATGCCGCCAGCGGCTATGAATTGCTGAAGACATTCAAGGATGGCGGAGCGGCAGGCGAAGACTGGACGGCGCTCGCCATCGCCTTCGTCGTCTCCACGGTCGTCGCCTTCATCGCCGTCAAATGGCTGCTTGCCTACATCAGGAGCAACCGGTTTACGCTGTTTGCCATCTACCGCATCATTCTCGGTGTCTTGCTGCTCGGCATGGCCGCGACTGGTTTGATTGCCTGAGATATCCGTCCCGTATTGCATTCGCGCATCTGCCGGCGCGAATGCAAGTGTCCCGTCGGATCGCACAAACAGGCAGCCGATTACCGCAAGGTGCCGATCTCTCAGTTAATCATTGAGGGGATACGCTCCCGTCGCCCTTTTGATGCAGGCGAGACGCAACGTTCACTGTGGAGCGCCCTGTTTCAGGCGTTCCGATCGACTGCTTGCTTGGAGCAGGATGCCGGCGCAGGGGCCGGGCTTTTCGTCAATGGATGATCGAGGCCGTCGAGCAAGGATCGACGCCGTAGGCCGGCGAGCAATCGCCCTTCACCGCCGCGACCGAACCGGGCGCAACGAAAGAGCCTGCAAGGATAACCAGCGCCGCACACGCAAACAGGAGCGCGATTGACTTGCCCATCGAGAATTGCCTTTCACAGTGATTGCCGCGCGCGACCGCAGGCGTTGAGTCCGTTGGAAGACGCGCGGGTTTGGTAGTCAGTGGAATGGCAAATAGCAATAAACGTTCCTGCTAAATTTGGCGTTAATTCCACAAAATTTCCGATGCGTCTTTTATGCAACGCCGCTGAATATGCCGAGCACCAGAACACTTCAAACTTGCGCCGGGCTTTGCGGGACACGGCAACGCCAAAAGGCCGCCCGCGGGATCCGCAGACGGCCAAATCTCATCGTCTGGAAAAGATGCTCAGGCGGACTTGCCGGTTCCGGTGTACTGGCCGTGCGGACGATAGTGCACCAGATAGGAGCCGAGCACCGATGCCACCATGGTGGGCGTAATGCCGAGGCCCTTCAGCGTGCGGCCTTCCGCCTCGGCTTCTCGGGAGACGACATTGTCGCGCTTCAGCAGGCGCACCTGATCCGGCGTGATCGGCGGCGTTATGAAGGGGACCAGCGAAGCGATGCTGCCGATCATCGAAGCGATGCCGAAGGGCAGGGATATCAGCCGGTTCTTGCGGCACGTTACCTTCAGCATCGTCTCGAGACATTCGCGGAAGCTCAGCACCTCGGGCCCGCCAAGCTCATAGACCTTGCCGCCGGCAACCTTGCCGTCGACGGCGCGGGCGACGGCCTCGGCGACATCCTCGACATAGACAGGCTGGAATTTCGTCTTGCCGCCGCCGACGAGCGGCAGGATCGGCGACATGCGCGCCATCTCGGCAAACTTGTTGAAGAAGCTGTCTTCCGGTCCGAAGACGATCGACGGACGGAAGATTACCGCATCGGGCTTGACCGAGAGGATGGCCGTTTCGGCGCGGCCCTTGGTGCGGCCATAGTCGGAATAGGATTTCGCGTCGGCGCCGATCGCCGAAATATGCGTCAGCGTCGCACCTGCGCCGCGCGCCGCTTCGGCAACCGCACGGCCGCCGAATTCCTGCACGGCGTCGAAGGTGTTGCGGCCGGTCTCGTGCAGAATGCCGACGCAGTTGACGACATGGCTCGCGCCGTCGACGGCGCGGTCGATCGAGCTGCGGTAGCGCAGGTTCGCCTGCACGAAGGAAATCTGGCCTACATTGCCGAGCGGCTGCAGGAAGCCGGCGAGATCGGGACGGCGCACCGCGACGCGGATGTTATAGCCGCGCTTGGCCAGCGCCCGAACCACGTGCCTGCCCACGAAACCGGACCCTCCGAACACGGTGACGAGTGGCGGCAGGTTGGCAAGGGTCATGGCAGGCTCCTCGAAAGGCTTTGCGGAATGCTGAATTGGCTCCGTCTTAGCCGAATCCCGGCGCGACGGGAAGGCCCATCACGCCGTCAGTTTTTTAAGATGTGACGTCGATCAGACGCCTTCGACGACGACCATTTCCGCATCCGCCACTTCCTGGCGGATTTTCGCGGCGATCTGGTATTCCGGCGAATTGTAGCAATCGACCGCATGCTGCATCGACGGGAATTCGATCACCACATTGCGGACGCGCGCCTTGCCCTCGAGCTCGGTAAAGGCGCCGCCGCGCGCCAGGAAATTCGCGCCGTATTTTTCGAAGGCCGGCTTGGCCGCCGCCACGTAATCCTTGTAGCGATCGGCATCGCGAACGTCGACGCGGGCGATCCAGTATCCTTTGGCCATGGTCTTCTCCCTTTTGTCCCTGAATTCCGGTCAGCGATTTGCCGGCCAGAGTGCGCTCACCATCTCGCTGAGGATCGCGCGGGCGGCATCTCTGGGATCCGGCGCCTTGACGACAGGCCGGCCGACGACGAGATGCGTCGCTCCCGCCTTCAGCGCGTCGAAAGGCGTCATCACCCGCTTCTGGTCGCCCTTGTCGCTACCATCAGGGCGAATGCCGGGGGTGACGATCGCCATGTCGGGTCCGACGATCTCGCGCACGGCAGCCGCCTCCTCCGCCGAGCAGACGATACCGCCCATGCCGGCTGCGCGCGCCTGTTCGGCGCGGCGTAGCACTAGGCTGTGCGGATCCTGGCTGTAGCCGGCATCGGCAAGGTCACCGGCATCCATCGAGGTCAGCACGGTCACGCCGAGCAGACAGAGGCCGGAGCCGGCCGCGGCCTCGACCGCTGCCTTCATCGCCTTCGGATAGGCATGCAGCGTCAGCATCGACATGCCCATCTTGGCGATGTTCTCGACGCCGGAGGCCACGGTATTGTCGATGTCGAGCAGCTTCATGTCGAGAAAGATCTTCTTGCCGCTTGCGGCAAGATCGCGGGCGAATTCCAGCCCGCCGGCAAAGACCAGCTGATAGCCGATCTTGTAGAAGAGAATGTCGTCGCCGAGCGCGGAAACCAGTCTTTCCGCCTCGTCGATCGTTGGAACATCCAGGCCGACGATCAACCGCTCGCGTGCGTCCATCTGAAGTCACCCCTGCCAGTCTTCGATGGGCGTCCAGTCGCATGTTAGGCGCCGATCTGCAAGACCGAAAGCATAGAGATTGCCGCCACCGCCCGGCTGGTCGCGGTCGCGGGAGATCGGGCTGCCCGCCAGATGGCATTTGAGCAGCGTGCCGACGCCGCCATGGCCGACAAAGGCGATCGGCGCCGTCGCATCATGCGTGGCAAGAACGGCGTTGACACCCTCGACGATGCGGGCCTGCGCGTCGACGGCGCGCTCCCAGCCCTTGAAGCTCTGTTCCGGATGGGCGAAGAACCAGTTGGCGGCTTCTTCAAATTGCGGCGGCGGCAGGAAGCCGGTGGCCGAGCGGTCGTTCTCGTGCATGGCGTGGACGATCTCGACGCTCACGCCGGACGCTTTCGCCAGGATTTCGGCCGTCTCGATCGCCTTCGTCTCGTCGCTGGAGACGATTCGCTGCAATTGCCTCGCCCAGCCGCTCTCTGCCGCTTTGCGCGCGCGCGCCGCGCCGACATCGGAAAGCCCCCATTTCGGCACCGGCACGTTGGCGTCGATCCTGACTTGCGGATGGGTAATGTAGATCCCGAACATCTCAGCCGCGCTTATAGATCCAGAGCTGCGCCGGCGGAATGTTGCGCATGACGAAGTCGAAATGCTGGATATGGTAGCGGTCGGGATTGGCGGCGATCGGCGAGATCGCGCCATAGGAAATCTGCACCATCGGCCGGCCGGCCGGCAGTCGATCGAGCAGGCTTTCGAGCAGCGAGATGCGCTTCGCCATCGGGAAATTCAGAAGCGGAATGCCCGAGACGACAGAATCGAAGGTGAGACCGCTGAAATTGCCAAGGGTGGCCTGAAGATCGAAGGCATCGCCGTTGATGAAGTGCACGCCGGGATAGGTCCGCAGCAGATGTTTGTGGAAATCCGTCGAATATTCGATCGCCACGAGATTTTCCGGACGAACGCCGCGGCCGAGGATGGCCTTGGTAATGGCGCCCGTGCCCGGCCCGAGTTCGAGCACCGGCAGCCCGGAATGGATATTGACGACGCTTGCCATGCGCTTCGCCGTGATCGAGGAGGTCGGCACGATCGAGCCCACCGTCTTTGGCCCCTGCATCATGCCCCGGAAGAAGCGGATCTCGTCGTCGAACCTCTTGCCCAGCCGTTCCTTCACCTTGACCCGTAAGCTCATTCTCCACCCATCCGCATGTTGATCGAATGCCTTAGTATGCCGCTTGTCGCTGAAGGGACAAGGATTTTCGCAACAAGGACATCGACATCAACAGCTCATGCGGCTTTCGGCGCGGAACCCGGCATGAGATCGGCAAGCCTTTCGCTCAAATGATCGGCGTCGACGGGTGCGCGCAGCTTCACGTCGGTATTGTCGAAATAGAGATAGACGTCGCGGCCCTTGTTGCGCGCCGGTACGGGCGCGAGCACCCGCGGCGCATTCTCAGGTTCCCCGCCCGTGGCCCAGGCGCGGATGCGTTCTGCCCATATGTCGAGCGCTTCGTCCTCGTAGCCGCTGACATAGAGCTTTTCGGAGCCATGCAGGCGGCAATAGATGAAATCGGCGGTGACATCCATCAGCAGCGGCCATTTCACCGTATCGGCGCAGACGAGAGCGGCCTTGTGCCGCCTGAGCATCGCAATGAAGGCGGGTGAGCGGAAGCTCTCGTGGCGGATCTCCAGCGCATGCCGGATCGGCTGGTGCCCGTCGCATTTAAGCCAGGCCGGTGCCTTGATATGCCAGTCGTGCCGCTTCGCAAGCGCTATCGCTGCGTCGCGGTCGTGCGGCAGCAGCGACAAAAAACTTTCGAAAAGGGATGGGTCGAAGACCATGTTCGGTGGGAATTGCCAGAGGATCGGCCCGAGCTTGGGGCCAAGCCGCAAAACGCCGGAGGCGAGGAAATTGGCGAGCGCCGTCTGGGTATCCTGCAGCCGCAGCATATGGGTGATGAAGCGCGGTCCTTTGACGGCGAAGACGAAATCATCCGGCGTTTCCTCGCGCCAGCGGCCGAAGCTTTCGGGCCGCTGCAATCCGTAGAAGGTGCCGTTGATCTCGATCGACCGGAAGTGCCGGGCGGCGTAGGAAAGTTCCTGCTTCTGCGGCAGGTCCTTCGGGTAGAATTTGCCGCGCCAGGGCGCATAGGTCCAGCCGGATGTGCCGATGCGCACCGTTCCCGTCTTTTTCACCATGGGATCCTCCGTTTTGACAGGAGGAAAAACGGCAGCAGGCGGCCTTCGTTCCGGTCAGACGCGCATCGGCATCAGTACGTAGAGCGCATCGTCGCCCGCCGTGTCGCGGATCAGCGTCGGGGAGCCAGCATCGGCCAGCAGGAAGATCGCTTCCTCGCCGGAAAGCTGGGCGGTGATGTCGAGCAGGTATTTCGCGTTGAAGCCGATTTCCATCGCATCCGTGTCGTAGCCGACGGCGACTTCTTCGGTCGCACTGCCGGAATCGGGATTGTTGACGGTCAGCATCAGCTGCCCCTCGGAAAGCGCCAGCTTGACGGCGCGTCCGCGCTCGGAGGAGATTGTCGAGACGCGGTCGACCGCCTGTGCGAAGGTCGTGCAGTCGACGCGCATTTCCTTGTCGTTGCCGGTGGGGATGACGCGCTGATAGTCCGGGAAGGTGCCGTCGATCAGTTTCGACGTCATGACGATCGAGCCGATCGTCAGCCGGATCTTGGCGTCGGAGACCTCGACGGTCACCATCACTTCGGGATTGTCGACCAGCTTCTGCAACTCGCCGACCGTCTTGCGCGGAATGATGATGCCGGGCATGCCTTCGGAGCCGGAAGGCGCATCGACATCGGCGCGCGCCAGCCGGTGGCCGTCGGTCGCAACCGCCCTGAGTTTCAGCTCGCCATTGCTTTCGATCGTGTGGAAAAAGATGCCGTTCAGATAATAACGCGTCTCTTCCGTCGAGATCGCAAACTGGGTGCGGTCGATCAGCATCTTCAGATCGGTCGCCTTCAGCTTGAAGGAATGCGTGAAGGTGCCGGCGGTCAAATCCGGGAAGTCCGATTCCGGCAGGCACTGCAGCGAGAATTTCGAGCGGCCGGACTGCACGGTCATCGCGCCGCCATCGCTGCTGGTGGCAAGCAGCACTTCCGAGCCGTCGGGAAGTTTGCGCACGATATCGTAGAGAAGATGGGCGGGAACGGTGGTGGCGCCGGGCTGCTCGACGTTAGCCGGGGTCGCCTCGGTGATTTCGAGGTCGAGGTCGGTCGCCTTCATGTCGAGCTTCTGGCCGTCCGCCTTGAGCAATACGTTGGACAGGATCGGGATCGTGTTGCGACGTTCGACCACGCGGTGGACGTGGTTCAGCGATTTCAACAGGTTTGACCGCTCAATAGTAATACGCATGGGATGCTACCGCTTTCGACCGTGACTGTCCGGGCGCGTCGAGCACCCGAAGAATGCTGTCCCGGCCTGAGGCCGGGGGAGTGGACGGGCAAAATGGCAGACTTCAGCATTGCTTTGCAAGAGGCATGGACGTCGGCACTCCTGCATTTGCGGTTTTCCAGAGCAATGCTCACAGAAATCCGAACCCTTGCCGAAGCGGTGCGGCTCGCCCATAAAGGCTTCGATGCCGGCGACGAGCCGGCGGGACGAAAGCAAATGGCATGAATGAGGAAACGACAGCGGACGCCGCCGGCCGGCGAAGCTTCCGCCTGCACAATATGGCGGTGCCGGCACGGCCGCTGGAGCCGGCGCTCTATCTCGTCGCCACCCCCATCGGCAATCTCGGCGATATCACCCTGCGGGCGCTCGAAACGCTGGCCGGCGCCGATGTGCTCGCCTGCGAAGATACGCGCGTCACCCGCGTGCTGCTCGACCGCTACGGCATCCAGAACCGCCCTTTCGCCTATCACGAGCACAATGCCGACGAGGCCGGTCCAAGGCTGCTGCAGGCGCTCGAAGCCGGGCGCTCGGTGGCGCTGGTTTCCGATGCCGGCACGCCGCTAGTCTCCGATCCTGGCTATCGGCTGGCGCAGCAGGCAATAACGGCAGGTTACCGCGTCATTCCCATTCCCGGCGCCTCCGCCCCGCTCGCAGCCCTTGTCGGCTCCGGCCTGCCGAACGACGCCTTTCTTTTCGCCGGTTTCCTGCCGGCCAAGGACAAGGCCCGCCGCGACCGTTTGGGTGAACTTGCCGCGGCGCCCGCAACGCTGATCTTCTTTGAATCGCCGCATCGCATCGGCGCAACGCTTCTCGCCGCCGCCGATGTGCTGGGCGGCGCTCGGCCCGCCTCCGTCTGCCGCGAGCTAACCAAGACCTATGAGGAGTTCCGCCGCGGCACGCTTGCCGACCTTGCGGCGCATTATCAGCAGGTGGAAAACGTCAAGGGCGAGATCGTCCTCGTGATCGGTCCGCCGGAGCCGGTCGAGACGGATGAGGCCGACGTCGAAGCCATGCTGGCCGACCTGTCGAAGTCGATGCCGACGGCAGGCGCCGCGACCGAGGCCGCCCGCCTCACCGGCCTGCCGCGCAAGGTGCTCTACCAGCGGCTTCTGGAGATCAAGAACGCCGATGGGCGGTAGTGATCTCACCACGATCAGGAGGAAGGCGCTGCGCCGGGGCCGCATGTCGGAATATGTCGCGGCCGCCTTCCTGCTGCTGAAGGGCTATCGCATCCTGGCGCTGCGCCACCGCACCCGGCTCGGCGAGATCGATATCATCGCCCGCAAGGGCGATCTCGCCGTCTTCGTCGAGGTCAAGGCCCGCCATGGCGAGGCGGCGGCGGTCGATGCCGTCTCTATCGCCGCGCAAAAGCGGATACGGGCGGCAAGCGATCTCTGGCTTGCCCGCCAGGCGGACCAGGCGCGCCTTTCCCAGCGCTATGATATCGTGGCGATCATGCCGGGCCGGCTGCCGCGGCACTTTATTGATGCCTTCTGACCTCCTTTCGACCCATCGGATTTCCGGATCGTTAAACTTTTAATTCCCGCGTGAACCAGCTTCTTACGACTCTCTGCTACGCCCTCGGTAGGGATAACAATTGGGGGTTGTTTCATGGCCTGGAAGCTGATGCTTGCAAGTGCGGTCGCGATGGCCGCGCGCTCGGTGCCGCATGTCATAGCGAAGCCGGCCGGAAAATCCTTCGTCGCGCATGCGAGCGATCTGCTGCCGCTGAAATCCACGCCGATCAATCCGGACTGGATCGTCAGCGGCAATCCGCAGGCCCGCACCGCCGAACATTCGCGCGGCCATGACGAGGCCTCGTTGACGGCGATCTGGGATTGCACGGCGGGCGAATTCCGCTGGTATTTCGGCTGGGACGAGACGGTGATGATCCTCGAAGGCGAGGTCCATATCACCGCCGAGGACGGCACCGAACGAACGCTCTGCGCCGGCGACGTCGCCTTTTTCGCCGGTGGAACCTGGGCGAGCTGGCGGGTCGACAATTACGTCCGCAAGGTTGCCTTCCTGCGCAAGCCCTTCCCGAAGCCCTTGGCGATCGCCTACCGTCTCCGCAACATGCTGCGCAACAGCGGCAACCAGGCCATCGCCGCCTGATTTTTGCCGCGGGCGCCCGCTGGAAGCCCTTGATTGCCCGTTGCGTTTGATATCTGGCCGACCTACATCTGTCCGGCATTCAGCGAGGGATGGAAATGGCCAAGATCACCAATGTAGCGGTCCAGATGGACCATGTCGAAGGCATCAATATCGCAGGCGATTCCACCTTCGCCATGAGCCTGGAAGCCCAAGTGCGCGGCTACAAGCTCTTCCACTACACCCCCGACCGCCTGAGCTTCCGCGACGGCAAGCTCTATGCCAGCGTCGAGCCGATGGCGCTGCGCGACGTCAAGGGCGATCACTACGAGCTTGGCGCGCCCGAGCGCGTTGATCTCTCCACCATGGATGTCGTGCTGCTGCGCCAGGACCCGCCCTTCGACATGGCTTATATCACCTCGACGCATCTGCTCGAGCGCATCCACCCGAAGACGCTCGTCGTCAACGATCCGGCTTGGGTGCGCAATTCGCCGGAGAAGATCTTCGTCACCGAATTCTCCGACCTGATGCCGAAGACGCTGATCACCAAGGATGCCGCCGAGATTCGTCGCTTCCGCGATGAGATGGGCGACATCATCCTGAAGCCGCTTTACGGCAATGGCGGCGCCGGCGTCTTTCATTCGACCCGCGACGACCGCAACCTTTCCTCGCTGCTGGAAATGTTCGGCCAGCTTTTCCGCGAGCCCTTCATCGCCCAGCAATATCTTCCTGACGTGCGCAAGGGCGACAAACGCATCATCCTGGTCGACGGTGAATTTGCCGGCGCCATCAACCGCGTTCCGGCCGAACACGACAGCCGCTCCAACATGCATGTCGGCGGCCGCGCCGAGGCGACCGAGCTGACGCCGCGCGAACAGGAAATCTGCACCCGCATCGGTCCGGCGCTGAGGGAACGCGGCTTCCTGCTTGTCGGCATCGACGTGATCGGTGATTATATGACCGAGATCAACGTCACTTCGCCGACCGGCATCCGCGAGGTCAAGAAATTCGGCGGTGCCGATATCGCGAGCCTGCTTTGGGACGCGATCGAGCGCAAGCGCGGCTGAGCCTGCCGCCGATGCCCGTTTATTCCTGTGACCGGGTGCAACCAGGGTCACAGCGGATGTCCAACTACGTTCTTTGATTGTTCTTGTTTTATTCCTGCGTCCATGCCAGATTGCAACCGCTGGCCTGTCGCCCAAAACTGTACAGCGGTTTTGGGACCACGACATGCATTGAGTATAGGCCGCAGGGCGGTATGGTAGAGTTTGCGGGACAAGGGATGGGCATATGGTCGCGCGTGTCAGTACGGTTGCATTTCAGGGCATCGAAGGTGTGCCGGTCGAGGTCCAGGTCATGGTCGCGCCCGGTAAGGTCGGAATGCAGATCGTCGGCCTGCCCGACAAGGCGGTGGCCGAAAGCCGCGAGCGCGTGCAGGCCGCCCTCCACGCCTCCGGCCTGGCGCTGCCGGCAAAGCGGGTGACCGTCAATCTGGCGCCGGCTGATCTGCCGAAAGAAGGCTCGCATTTCGATCTGCCGATCGCCCTTGCCCTGATGGCCGCCCTCGGCGCCATTCCCGCCGATGCCCTGTCGGATTTTGTCGTCGTCGGCGAGCTCAATCTCGATGGAACGATCGCCGCCATATCGGGCGCGCTGCCGGCAGCGATCGGCGCCAATGCGCTCGGCAAGGGGCTGATCTGTCCGGCCGAAAGCGGTGCCGAAGCCGCCTGGGCGGGCGCCGAGGTCGATATCCTCGCACCCCGCAGCCTGATTGCCCTTGCCAATCATTTCCGCGGCACCCAGGTCCTATCCAGGCCGGAGGCGTCGATCCGCGCCAATGCCGCAAACCTGCCTGACCTTGCCGAAATCAAGGGCCAGGAAAGCGCCAAGCGCGCTCGAAGTGGCGGCCGCCGGCGGCCATAACCTCTTGATGGTCGGCCCTCCGGGCTCCGGCAAGTCGATGCTGGCGGCCAGGCTGCCGTCGATCCTGCCGCCACTTTCGGCCGCCGAGCTGCTGGAGGTGTCGATGGTCCATTCGATCGCCGGCCAACTCTCCGGCGGCAAGCTTTCCGATCGCCGGCCCTTCCGCACCCCGCATCATTCCGCCACCATGGCGGCCCTCGTCGGCGGCGGCCTGCGCGCCCGTCCGGGCGAAGCCTCGCTTGCCCATCACGGCGTGCTCTTTCTCGACGAATTTCCCGAATTCACGCCGCAGGCGCTCGATGCGCTGCGCCAGCCGCTCGAAGGCGGCGAATGCGTGATCGCGCGCGCCAATCACCGCGTTTCCTATCCGGCGAAATTCCAGCTGATCGCGGCGATGAACCCCTGCCGTTGCGGCATGGCCGGCGAGCCGGGCCATACCTGCGCCCGCGGCCCGCGTTGCATGAGCGATTACCAGGCCCGCATCTCCGGCCCGCTGATGGACCGCATCGATATCCGCATCGACGTGCCGGCCGTCTCCGCCGCCGATCTCATCCGGCCGATGGCGGCTGAAGCCAGTGCCGACGTCGCCCGCCGCGTCGCCCGCGCCCGCGAGATCCAGCAGGAGCGCTTCGAAAGTTCAGGCGAAAAGGGCATCGGCACCAATGCCCGCTGCTCCACCGCAATGATCGAGAAACTGGCCGAGCCCGATGCCAGCGGCCTGCAGCTGCTGCGCGATGCCGCCGAAAAGATGAAATTCTCCGCCCGCGGCTACCACCGCGTCCTCAAGGTCGCCCGCACGCTGGCCGATCTCGACGGCAAGCCGACCGTCGGCCGCATCCATCTCGCCGAAGCGATCTCCTACCGCATCGCCGGCGAGAGGCTGACGGCGGCCGCGTAGGAACAGGTGGCGCAGCTCACATATGGACCAGACGATTAATCATCAGGACTATGTGTCAGCGAGGCTTTTCAAGTTGCCACTCGAGATTGGAGCGCACTGCAGGCCATTCAGATGGAATGATGCTGTAGACACACGTATCCCGAAGGGTACCGTCGCGCATGCGCATATGCTGGCGCAAAATTCCGTCTAGTTTCGCCCCAAGGCGCTCAATTGCGCGGCGGCTCTGATGGTTGAGGAAGTGCGTACGAAATTCGACAGCCAGGCAGCCGAGGCTGTTAAATGCGTGCGATAGCAGCAGCAGCTTGGCTTCGGTGTTCAGCGGAGTCTGCTGAGCGCGTTTGGCATACCAGGTGCTTCCTATTTCGACACGCGGGCCTGCAGGGTCGATATTCATGTAGGTGGTCATTCCCACCACGCTCTCGCAGGCTCTATCAAATACCGCAAAGGGCAGCATCACACCTGTGGCCTGAAGGCCTAGACACCGATCAATATGGGCTGACATAGCTTCAGGTGCAGGAACGCCCGTGTACCATAGCTGCCAGAGGTTCCCGTCTTGCACGGCTTTAGCGAGTCCGTCGTGATGCTCGTGCGCCAATGGAACAAGCTCAACGTGCCGGCCCGATAATTTGATCGCTTCTAAAGCCATAACGGTGACCTCCGCGCCGGGGGAATTCATATTTCGAAACTTATGCATCTTGCTTTTGGTCCGGCAATACCAATGCCCTTAGCTGGCGCGTAATTTGGCACGAAAGTCGATATTGGCAGCAAGGCTGCCGTAGATCCTACCGCCGCTGACGGCTGCGGCGTAACAAGAAGGGGCGCCGAAGCGCCCCGATATTCTGCGAAGATGATAACCTGGAAACCCCGCCTAGCTCCCAAGCCCCTCAAACAGCGCCGTAGAGAGATAGCGCTCGGCGAAGGAAGGGATGATGATGACGATGTTCTTGCCGGCGTTCTCGGGACGGATGCCGACCTTGATTGCCGCGGTCAGCGCCGCGCCAGAGGAGATGCCGACCGGCACGCCTTCGAGCCGGGCGACGAGGCGCGCTTGTTCGAAGGCCTCGTCATTGGTCACGGTGACGACCTCGTCATAGATGCCGGTATCGAGGATCTTCGGCGCGAAGCCGGCGCCGATGCCCTGGATCTTGTGCGGGCCGGGGTTGCCGCCGGAGAGGATCGGCGAATCGGCCGGTTCGACGGCGATGATCTTGATCTCGGGCTTGCGGCTCTTCAGCACCTGGCCGACGCCGGTGATCGTGCCGCCGGTGCCGATGCCGGAGACGACGATGTCGACCGTGCCGTCGGTATCGTTCCAGATTTCCTCAGCCGTCGTCTTGCGGTGGATCTCCGGATTGGCCGGGTTTTCGAACTGCTGCGGAATGACGGCATCGGGAAGGGAAGACGCCAGTTCCTCGGCCTTGGCGATGGCGCCCTTCATGCCCTTTGGTCCCTCGGTCAGCACCAGCTCGGCGCCGAGCAGTGCCAGCATCTTGCGGCGCTCGACCGACATCGTCTCCGGCATGGTGAGGATCAGCCGATAACCCTTGGCGGCGGCGGCAAAGGCGAGCGCGATGCCGGTGTTGCCGGAGGTCGGCTCGATCAGCACCGTCTTGCCGGGGGTGATCTTGCCCTGGGCTTCGAGGCTTTCGATCATCGCGACGCCGATGCGGTCCTTGACGGAGGCGATCGGGTTGAAGAATTCGAGCTTGCCGATCAGGTTCGCCACGACGCCCTTTTCCCGCGCCAGCTTGTCGAAGCGCACGAGCGGCGTGTCGCCGATGGTCTCGGTGATCGAGGAATAGATGCGGCCGCGGCCGGGCTTGTGCGACATGGGTGCCTCCCTTTGAAATCCTGCTCCTGAAATCGAGGGGAGAATAGGGTCAAAGGCCCATCTAGGCCAGACCGCGTTCGACCTGGAGAGGCGATCAGGAGAGAAAAAAACCTTTGAAAACCGTTTCTTGCCGAATGTTTTTTTCAGGCGGCCCGCGTGGCGATGAAGGCGGCCGTGCCGGCGAGGATGCCGGCGGCAACCCGGTTCAGCGCCTGCAAGGCCCGAGGCTGCTTCAGCATCGTGCGGGCCCGCGAGGCAAGCAGCATATAGGGCACGAGCACGACGATCAGCACGACGAATGTGACGGCGAGCAGGAGCGCATAGTCTCGCAGGCCGATATTGCCGATATCGATCAGCGTCGGCACCAGGGCGACATAGAAGAGCATCGTCTTCGGATTGCCGAGCGTCACCAGCAGGCCGGACAGGAAGGATAGGCCGATATTGGTGGATTTCCGCGCCGCGATATCCTGCGGCAGCAATCCCGCTGTCCAGAGTTTCCAGGCGATGTAGCCGAGATAGAGGGCGCCGGCGATCTTGATGACGATGAAAACCTCGGTGAAGGTCTGCGCCACGAAGGTGAGGCCGAGAATGACCGCCGTGAGATAGGTCATGTCGCCGAGCACCAGGCCGAGACCCGTGAAGAAGGTCTCGCGGAAATTCGAGCCGAGCGCGCGTGCGACGATCGCGGTGATCCCGGGTCCCGGAATGGCCGCGGCGATGAACAGCGCTCCGGCATAGGTGATCAGGACGGTGAGGCTCATCTTCTTAACCCTCAGGGGTTCCACCGCCCATCTATAGGCAAGCGCCGCTTCCTCATCAATGCTCTGGCGCTGATCGGTCCATAACCATAAGGAATAGGTCTGCTAGACCATGATCTACTTGGAAAGCGACCCGGCCTTGCTATTTCTCTCTCTGCAAATGCGCAATCAGCGCGGCCCGCCGCTGTTTCCCGGCCGGTGGCGCTAGAGATTTTCATCACCAAGGAGAGATAAATGTCCCATACGCCGGCCGAAACCCGCAGACTTTCGCCACTCAAGACGCCGTCCAGCCTGCCGACCAATGCCATCACCGATATTTCGGCGGCGCTGACGGCGCTGCTCGCCGATGTCTTCGCGCTCTATCTCAAGACCAAGAATTTCCACTGGCACATGTCCGGCCCGCATTTTCGCGACTATCATCTGCTGCTCGACGAACAGGCGGAACAGATTTTCGCGATGACCGACGACATTGCCGAGCGTGCACGCAAGATCGGCGGCACGACGCTGCGCTCCATCGGCCAGATCGCTCGTCAGCAGCGCCTTTCGGACAATGACGCGGATTTCGTCACGCCCGAAGACATGTTGTCGGAACTGCGCGAGGACAACGCTCAGCTGGTTTCGCTGCTGCGCGAGGTGCATGGCCTCTGCGACGAGCATAATGATGTCGCGACCGCCAGCCTGATCGAGAACTGGATCGACGAGGGCGAGCGCCGCACCTGGTTCCTGTTCGAAACGACGCGTCCGCAGAGGTAATGTCGGCACCGGGCGTCTCAGCCATCCCTATCGCAACGCCCGGTTCAGCTCTCCAGCGCCCGCGGCCGCAGCCAACGCGGCGTCCAGCCGAGATTCATGCCGGCGGCGGCAAGTAGAATGATCGCGGCGCCTGCGATCTGCATCGGCTGCAGCGCGTGGCCGAAGGCCAGCCGGTCGACGAGGATCGCTGCGATCGGATAGATGAAGGACAGAGCGCCTGTGAGATGCGTCGGCAGCCTCTGGATTGCGCCGTAGAGCAGCACATACATCAACCCGGTATGGACAACGCCGACGGTCACCAGGATCGCCCAGGATCCAACATCGGCGGGCGGATGAGAAAAATCGGTCATCGGCGCCAGCATCAGCATGCCGGTTGCGACCTGGATGAGCGCGATCAGATGCGGCGGCGTGCCCTTCAGCCATTTCGCGGCAAGGGCAGCGAGCGCGTAGAAGAAGGCCGCCCCCAGCGCCATCAGGATGCCGAGGCCGTAACCGTCCAACGCATCGCCGCCCGCACCGGGTTTTCCTTGGACGATCGCCGTCATCCCGGCGAAGGCGAGCGCCAGCCAGAACAGCTTGGCGGCGGTGATCTTCTCGCCGAGAAAGAGCGCGCCGAGCACGAGCAGCATGAAAGGCTGGGTGTTATAGACAGTCGTCGCGATCGAGATCGTCGCATGTGAATAGGAGGCAAACAGCAGCAGCCAGTTCAAGACGATGGCGACGCCGCCTGATATGGCGATGCCGAAGGCGCGCAGCGTGATGATGCCGGGCCGCAGCAGCCCGAGAGCGCCGCAGATGACCAGCAAAGTGAGCGCGCCGAACAGGCAGCGCCAGAAGACCACGCCGCTGACGGGTTGTCCCGACATAACGACGAACCAGCCGATCGTTCCCGAGATCAGCATCGCTGCGGTCATTTCCACCGTGCCTCTTTTAATGTCGCTGCCCATGATTGCCTCCATTTCGATGGCATAAGAATATTGCGACGAGAGGCGATTTTATATAAGGATAAGAAGGAAGTTTACCGGTTTCACCTAATCATGTGAGGGGAATATCTCGCCGTGGCTAATGATGTGCAATCGCTCGACGAAATCGATCAGGCCATTCTGGAGGCGCTGGCCGGCAATGCGCGGATCTCACTGAAAGAGCTGGCGCAGCAGGTCGGCCTGTCTTCGCCGAGTGCCGCCGAGCGCCTGCGCCGACTGGAGGAACGCGGCGTCATCAAGGCCTTCACCATCGATCTCGATCCCGCCGCGGTCGGCTATCCCCTGCAGGCGATCGTGCGCGTGCGTCCGCTGCCGGGACAGTTGCACATCGTCGAGCGGATCATCCAGGAAATTCCCGAAATCATCGAATGCGACAAGGTGACGGGTGATGACTGTTTTATCGCCCGCCTGGTGATCCGCTCGATGGCCGACCTCGACGGCATTTTGGACCGGGTTGCCGAAAGGGCGGAGACCAACACCGCGATGATCAAAGCCTCGCCCGTCAAACGCCGCCTGCCACCGCTTTCCCGCCGGAAATAGGGGCGGCGAAACGGCTTTTGTTTTTGCGCATTCCGGCTGCAAAACCGCTGCGCAGTTTTGCTGGAACTGCTCTAGAAATTCCGCCATCGGCGAAAGCATCGCCGGAAAATCCGGGGTGGCATCGCCGAGCCCGCGCAGCATCAGCCGCGTGCCGCTTTCCAACGATTGTGGAACACCCTCCCAGCCGAGCTTGTCGGGACGGAACAGCACCTCGACGGAGGCGGGCGCGATCTCCAGTCCGCCAAGGATAGCTGCAAGCGACGGCATCTCCGCCGCCACGACGTCGAGGAGGCTGAAGCGGCCCGCCTCATCGACCTTCCAGGCAATGACCGCCTGCCGGTCTTCGAGGAAGCTGATGCGGATATCGGGATCGAGCTGGGTGTTGATCAGAAACATCGCTGCATTGATCGTGACCGCCAGCGACGTCGAAACCGGGCTTCGTCCTTTCAACAGCGATTGCAGCAGCGCGAGATCATCCGCATTCGTCGGTAACAGCGGCCGGGCCGGTGCGGCTGGTGTCGAAGGTGCGGGTGCGGCTCCCTCGTATCGGTGCAGCGGTATCGCGCGGAAACCATAGGGCTCGTAGAGCGACGGCTTGTCGGTATAGAGGATGACGGCTTCAAAGCCCTGCCGCTCGCACCAGTCGAGCGCTTTTACCGTGACGTCGCGATAGAGGCCGCGGCCGAGCCACGGTGGCCGCACGGCACCGGATTGCAGCCCGGCGGCATGGACGATCCTGCCGTTGAGGACGAAGGGCAGCGCAAAGGCTGAAATATTGGCCGCAAGTTCGCCTTCGGCATCAAACCAGCCGAAGGGCATGCTCGTCGGATCGGGCCCGCCAAGCTGCTGCAGCGGCCCGATATCGATGCCGAAAATATCCCTAAGCAGGCAGACCAGTGCCGCCCAGCCGGCAGGGTCGCCGAAATAGTCCTGCCGGAAGGTCAGGCCAGCGCTGTCGAGGCGCTTGGCCATCACACGCCGGTGGAGCCGAAGCCGCCTGCGCCGCGCACCGTTTCGCTGGCCGCGGTGATCTCCGCCACCCGTGCCTGGGTCACTGGCGCGATCACCATCTGGGCAATGCGCATGCCGCGCGAGATGATAAAGGGCTCCTCGCCGAGATTGACCAGCAGCACCTTCACCTCGCCGCGATAGTCGCTGTCGACGGTGCCCGGTGAATTCAGGCAGGTGATGCCATTCTTGAAGGCCAGGCCGGAGCGTGGCCGCACCTGTCCCTCGAAACCTTCGGGGATCTCGAAGATGAAGCCGGTCGGCACCAGCGCCCGCTTGCCGGGCAGAAGTGTCAGTGGTGCTGCCTCGTCGACGGCAGCGCGCAGGTCCATGCCGGCCGCTCCCTTGCTTTCATAGGCTGGCAGGTCGAGGCCTTCGCCATTGGCTAAGCGGATGAGGTTCAGCGTCGGGCGCGTATCGTGATGAATGGTCATGGCCCATTACTTTGCGCCCGAAGGCCCGAGGTCAATTGCATTGCCGGGCTTTAATCGCTAGATACGCGGCAATTCCACAGGATTCACAAGCATGGCCGAAAGTCTCGCCGAGGCGGTCTCCCGCCGCCGCACATTCGCTATTATCGCCCACCCGGACGCGGGTAAGACGACGCTCACCGAAAAGCTGCTGCTGTTCGGCGGCGCCATTCAGCTTGCCGGCGAAGTCAAGGCGAAGAAGGATCGCATGCAGACGCGCTCCGACTGGATGAAGATCGAGCGCGAACGCGGCATCTCCGTCGTCACCTCGGTGATGACCTTCGAATATAACGATAATGTTTTCAACATCCTCGACACGCCGGGTCACGAGGATTTTGCCGACGACACCTATCGCACGCTGACCGCCGTCGACGCCGCCGTCATGGTCATCGATGCCGCCAAGGGCATCGAGCCACGCACGCTGAAGCTTTTCGAAGTCTGCCGCATGCGCGATATCCCGATCATCACCTTCATCAACAAGATGGACCGCGAAAGCCGCGATCCCTTCGAGATCCTCGACGAGGTGGAAGAGAAGCTGGCGCTGGATACCGCGCCGATCACCTGGCCGATCGGCCGCTCCAAGACCTTCTGCGGCTCGTACAATATCGCCGCCAACACGGTGCGCGGTTCGGATACCGAAATCGAGGGAACGCCGGTCAACGGCCCGCAAAGCGTGGCCGGCAGGCTGCCGGAAAACGAGCGCCAGGTGTTCGTCGAGGAGACCGAGCTGGCGATCGAGGCCTGCCGTCCGTTCGACCGCCAGGCCTTCCTGGAAGGCCATATGACGCCGGTCTTTTTCGGCTCGGCGCTGCGCAATTACGGCGTTCGCGATCTCATCAACGCGCTCGGCGATTTTGCCCCGCCGCCGCGTGACCAGGTCGCCGATACCAGGACCGTGCACGCGACCGACGACAAGATGACGGCCTTCGTCTTCAAGATCCAGGCCAATATGGACCCCAACCACCGCGACCGAATCGCCTTTGCCCGCATCTGCTCCGGCAAGCTCGAGCGCGGCATGAAGGCAAGGCTCGCCCGCACCGGCAAGCAGCTCGGCCTGACGGCGCCGCAATTCTTCTTCGCCTCGCAGCGCCAGCTCGCCGACACCGCCTATGCCGGCGACGTCGTCGGCATTCCCAACCACGGCACGCTCCGGATCGGCGATACGCTGACCGAGGGCGAATCGCTGGTCTTCCAGGGTGTGCCGAACTTCTCGCCGGAGATCCTGCGCCGCGTGCGTCTGGAAGATGCGATGAAGGCGAAGAAGCTCAAGGAAGCCCTGCAGCAGATGGCCGAAGAAGGCGTCGTCCAGCTGTTTTCGCCGGAAGACGGCTCGCCGGCGATCGTCGGCGTCGTCGGCGCCCTGCAGCTCGACGTCTTGAAGGAGCGGCTGATGGCCGAATACGGCCTGCCGGTCTCCTTCGAAATGTCGCGTTTCTCCGTCTGCCGCTGGATCTCGGCCGATCAGCCGGCCGATTTGGAAAAATTCCTCACCGTCAAACGCGGCGATATCGCCCGCGATCTCGACGGTGATCCCGTCTTCCTCGCCCAGGACGGTTTCTCGCTGCGTTACGAGTCCGAGCGCCATCCGGCGATCAAGATGGTCGCCATCAAGGAATATCACGCCGCCAAGGCGGCGTGATCGGTTGACGGGAGGCGGTCGCGGCGGCGCTGATATTGGCGTGTCAGCAAGCCCGGCCAGATAAAGAGAAGCTCGCTTGCCTACGGCTATTTTTCCCGCATCGCTCGGCGGAAGTTCTGCGTGATCGGCTCAGCCAGATAAGAAAGCACGGTGCGAGCGCCCGTCCGGATCATCGTTTCGCTCGACATGCCGGGCATCAGCTTGCGGCCTTCCAGCTTGGCGAGTTCGCTCTTGTCGATCACCACGGTCGCGGCGAAATAAGGTGCACCGCTGCGCTCCTCCGTCATCCGGTCAGCCGACACGACCTCCACGACGCCGTCGAGCGGCGGGAGGCTGTAGCGGGCGAAGGCCGGGAAACTGACGCGCGCGAGCTGTCCGGGGGCGATCGTCTCGACGTCCTCTGGCCTGACCATAGCCTCGACCACGAGTTGCTGTCCGAGCGGCACGACGGTCATCAGTGTCTCGCCGGGTTTTACGACGCCGCCCGCTGTGTGGACCTTCAAATCCATGACGATACCGTCAACGGGGGCGACGACATTGGTACGGGCAAGCACGTCTTTGGCGGAACGCTCCTCCTGTCTGAGGTCGAACAACTCCGCCTCGACCTTGCTCAACTCCTCGACGGCCTCGTTGAGCCGCACCGTGCCGAGGTTCAAGATCTGCATGTCGATCTCGGCCATGGCGCTTTTGGCGCGAGCGATGGCCGCGACGTTGGTGGCGCGCTCCCCCTCGATCTCCCGCTGTTGTCGTCTGAGCATCAGGTTCCGCTCGCGCGTGACCAGCCCACGCTTGATCAGGCTTTCAAGGTCTTTGGTTTCGCCCTCCAGCGCTTCGATCTGCTTGTCCTCGGTGACGATAAGCCCCTCCAGCCCCGTTATCTCTTCCTCGGTCTGGTGACGGCGCTGGCTGAGAATTTCCCGCTCGTCCTTCAAATTGTCGTGCTTCGCGGCGAACACGTCACGCTGTGAGGCCACCGCGTCCTTTGCGGCTTTGGCGGGGTTTGCGAGCAATGCCGGATCAAACTCGATCTCGGCCTTGCCGTCACGCTCAGCCCTGAGCCGAGCGGCCAGCGACTCACGCGTTGCTATCCGGTTCTTGATCAGATCAAGCCTCGCCTTTGCCGGTGTGTTGTCGAGTTGGATGAGAACCTTGCCCGCCTTGACGATATCACCGTTGGCGGCGTGCAGCTCTGCAATGATGCCGCCCTCGAGGTGCTGGATGAGCTTGCGGTCGCCGGCAACCTTGATAACGCCCGGTGCCACGGCGGCGCTATCCAATGGTGCAAGCGTCGCCCAGCCCCCCGCCATGCCGAAGAACAGGAACATGATCGCGAAGCCGGTGAACGTCACGCCGGTGAGACGCAGGGGGACCGGTGCGTCGGGTGGCGAAACGGGTAGCGGAACGACCTTCATATCCGGCATGTCTGTTTTCTCTTCCTGGCTTATTTCGCCACTATGGTCGGCATCTGGCTAATCTTGCGGGCGCGCGCGGCGAGCTCATTGAAGACATAGTCGCGTGGACCGAAGAGGTCCTGTTGGCCCCGATTGAGGATCAATATCTTGTCAACCGTCTCCATGATGTTCGGTCGGTGCGCGATCAGGATGACAGTCGTGCCTGTCGCCTTGACCTTGCTGAGGGCGGCGATCAATGCCTCCTCACCCTCGCGGTCGAGGTTGGAATTGGGCTCGTCCAGGATAATGAGTGCGGGGTCGCCGTAGAGTGCCCGCGCCAACCCGATGCGTTGGCGCTGTCCGCCTGACAGGACCGCGCCGGATTCGCCGATCTCTGTGAGGTAACCCTTCGGCAATCCTTTGATCAGTTCGTGAACTCCCGCCAGCTGTGCGGCCTTGACCACCTTGTCGAAGACCACTGGGCTGAGCTTTGCGAAGCGGCAGATGTTTTCGGAGACGGTACCGGCGAAGAGCTCGATGTCCTGCGGCAAATAACCGACATAATGACCACGGTCCTCCGCCGCCCATTGGGCAACGTCCATGCCATCAAGCAACGCGCGCCCTCCGGATGGACGCCAGGCACCGGCCAGTATTCGCGCCAGACTCGTCTTGCCGGCCGCGCTCGGGCCGATCAGCGCCATTGCTTCACCCGCCTCGAGGTGGAAGTTGATCCCTTTCAGGATATGCTCGCCGCCCTGTCGGGCAAGCACAAGGTTGTCGGCCTCAAACTTACCTTTCGGTCGTGGGAGTGGCAGAACCGATATGGCCTCCGGGTGCTGCCCGGCGACTGCGGCGAGACGCCGGTAAGCGGCACGCGCTCCGACCGTCGCCTTCCATGTGCCGATCGCTTGCTCGACCGGGGACAAGGCGCGACCCATCAGGATAGAGGCGGAGATCATGATCCCGGGGGAAGCTTCGTTGCGAAGGACGAGATAAGCCCCAAGGCCGAGTATGGCCATTTGCAGGGCCAGCCGGTGACAACGCGCCATGGCGGCGATGACGCCGCCCCGGTTGGCGGCAAGAACTTGTCCTCTGTTTGCCTCGTCCTGCTGCGCCTTCCAGCCCACCAGCAATGGCTTCAGCATGCCCATTGCCTGGACGACCTCGGCGTTGCGGATCGCCGCCTCAGCCTGGACATATGCCCGCGACTGGGCGCTTGCGGCCTCGGTCAACGGCTTGCGTGTGAGGTATTCGTTGAGCAACGCCAACGCAAACAGCACGATCCCGCCGCACAGCGCCAACCAACCCAGCCAAGGGTGCATGAAGAATATGGCGCCGAAAAACAGCGGAGCCCAAGGCGCGTCAAGGATCGGGAAAATGCTCGGGCTGGTGAAGAAATTCCGGACTTGATCAAGGTCGCGCAGCGGACGGGCGCTGGCCTGGCCGGGCGCTGAGGCGGCATATTCGACTGATGCGGTCAGGAGCACGGGCGCCAACCGCGCGTTCATCCACGATCCGACGGTTGCCAGAAGACGCCCGCGCACGACCTCTAGCGCGGCCATTGTCGCGAGCGCCGCTGCCGCCATCAGCGACAGCATCACCAACGTCTCCAAGCTGTGGCTGGACAATACTCGGTGGTAGACTTGGAGCATATAAAACGCCCCGGTCAGCATCAGCACGTTGATGCCACCGCTGAACCAGATCATCGGCCGAATGGCGCGTCTGGCCTCTTTCATCACCACCCGCAGAGCGGGGGGCTGTTGGTTTGTTTGCATTATTATGTCTCTGGTGTACGAGGTTACACAGCATGCAAAGACAGTCCGGGGGCAGCCTCGGCTGCCCCCGTTTGGTCACGTGTCAGGCGACGTCAACAAGGATGTGCTGCATCGCTGTCTGATCGCCGTCGGCGTCCACTACCTGGAAGGCGAAGTCGAGGTTGGCGTTCGGCGTCTCGGTCACGGTCGAGGTGAAGCCGATGTCGGCGATCTTCAGCACGTCATTATCGGTGGCGTCGAAGTTCACCAGACTTGACGTCGCATTGCTGCCGCCATTGGCGCCGGTCGCCCTGATGAGGTCGATCGCCGTATTGTTGCCGGTGATCCCGTTGCCCGACTGCATGATCTGAACACCCTGCAGCACGTAGTCTTCGCCGCCGGCGTTATAGTCGTTCTGCTCGACGATCACGAGCCCGTCATTTTTGTCGAGCGTGAACTCGCTGCTGTAGGCGGGCGGAACCTGGCCTGTCTTGTAGATGTCGGCGTTCGACACATACATGGCCCGGGTGATCGTCGTGTTGTCGTCCGCGTTGCCGGCGATGTTGTCGGCGCCGTTCTTGTCGATCAGGTCGAGGATCAGCATCAGGTCCTCGCTGTTGCCGATGCCGTCGAACTTGATGGCCATTGCGCCGGCGGTCGCCGTCGGGGTCAGGGCCTCGGTGGTGATGCCGACATTGCTGTTGAAAAACCGCAGGGTCAGCAGTTCGTCTTTCTGGATGGTGTCGCCGGCAACACCGTTGGTGCCCTGCGTCGCAGACACCCACTTCTCGTTATTGTTGCTCACCATGTCGTGACTGATGCCGGGGGTGAAGGTGATGTCACCGGACGGGCCTTCGCCATTGCTCGTCAGGCCAAAAGGGCTGGCCTTGGTGATCTGGTTGCCGGTGAATTGCACGTAAAAGTCTTCGTCGGTTGATGTGTTCGGATCATCCGCCTGCAGCCGCTCCACCACGATCTGCGGATGGCCGGTATTGCCCGTGGGCTCCTTGGACAAGAGCTGACTGGTGTTGAGAACGTCGAAGCTGAAGCCTTCCAGCGGGTCGGTCAGGTTGACGGTATAGGTGTCGGCGGCCTTGTCGAAGACGAGGGTGCCGCCCGCCGTGCCCGCCTGGACGCCGGCTGCGGGATCCTTGTCATAGGTGAAGGTGAAGTTGAACGTCGCCGAGGTGAGGCTCTCCGACGCCAGCGTCACATTCGAGGTGACGAGATTGCCGCCGCCGCCACCGGTAATCGTGCCGGTCAGTCCGATCTGGACACCGGCCGTCCCGCCATCCTGGTCGACGAAGTCGGAACCGCCGCCCGTGTAGTACGCGGCCGGGTGAACATCCGCGCCGATATTGTAGCCGAAAACTCCGGCGGCCGATGCGTTGACCGTGTTGGCCAGCGATTCGTGCTGGATGCCTGTGAGAGCGGGGTTGCCGTCAAACGGCACTGTAATCGTCGGCCCGTCATCCTTGAAGTAGAGGCTCTGGCCGATATAGCGGGTGGAGGTTGCCTGATCGCCGTCGCCATCGGTGATTGTTGCGGTCAGGGTGATGTCGGAGGCCGCCAGGGTGGTGATGTCGTCCGGTTCGTTGGCATCGGCATGGACGACCGCCCTTGCCTGGTCGAGGGTGATGACGCCGGCAGCGCTGACGCTGACGGTGAAGACGACCGGACCGCCAGCTCCGGCGCGGCCGACCACGCTGCCGCCTTCCAGGAAGAGCAGGACGGACTGGCCGGTTTCGGTATCGGTAAGACCGCTGACATTGTTGTTCGGGTTGATGCCGAGCGCATAGGTGATTCCGTTGCCGACGCCATCGGCCCCGGGGAAGGCGACGAAGGCGGCCCCGAGGGCGCTGACATTGGTCGTCAGGTCGGTCTCGTCGACCGTCAGTGGAAACGGGCCGCCTTTTACCCCGATTATCGGCTTGTCATCCTCGAAGTTGAGGTTCTGGCCGATATTGTGGGTGGCTGCGGCGTGATCGCCGTCGCCGTCGGTGATGGTCGCGGTCAGGGTGACGAGGTCGGCGGCGGCCAGAGTGATGCTGTCGTCCGGGTCGCTGGCATCGGCATGGACCACGGCCCGCGCCTGGTCGAGGCTGACGAGGCCGGCAGCGGTGACGCTGACGGTGAAGACGACCGGGCCGCCGGCTCCGGCGCGGCCAACGACACTGCCGCCTTCCAGGAAGAGCAGCACGGACTGGCCGGTTGCGGTGTCGGTGAGGCCGCTGACATTGGTGATCTGGCTGATGCCGAGCGCATAGGTGATGGCGCCGCCATCGGCCCCCGCATTCGCGGTGAAGGAGGTCGCGAAGTCGCCGCTGGCATTGGTGGTCAGGTTGGTCTCGTCGACCGTCAGTTGCGGCGGGCTGCCAGTTACCGCGATCGTCGGCCCGTCGTCGTCGAAGTTGATGAAGGAGCCAACCTCTTCATTGTGAGCGTTGCCGACCTCGCCACCATAATGCACCTCTTTGACATCGAAAAAGTCTTTCTCAGTGTCGATATTCTTGATGGTAAAGCGATCGAAGGTTCCGCCAGCTCCGCCTGCGGTCGTGAAGTCGATCGTCACGCCCTCGCCGACTTTCCCGAGGATCAATCCGGTGCCGGCGAGATTGACCGTGATGCCGAGCTCCGCGGCTGTTTTTGTCACACCGTTCAGCTTGAACGTCACGCCGGTGATGTTGATCTCGGCATCGTTGTCGTCAGTGGGGAAGGCAGCGCCTTCTACGTTGTCGTTATTATTATAGGCGTGGATCTCGATGTCGGCGACGGTGCTGGTCGGCGTCGACTGCGAGATCGAGAAGCCGGCGGTGGAGACGTTCTCGAGGTGCACGCCGTAGTCGGGCGCGGTTGGCGTGTTGGTAAAGTTCTTGCCGGCGCTCTGGGTGCCTCCGGTGATCAGGTCGATCTGGAGCTCGCGTCCGAAGCGCACGTCTTGCGATGCGACACCCAGGCCTTGGGTGCTGACGTTGACTTCCGCCTGCACGCCATTGTCGTGAGCAGTGACGAGGATCTTCTGGGGGCTCGCTGCATCGGCGTCGAGAATATACCAGTTGTTATGTCCGGACGGGGCGTCGCCAAGCTGGCTGAAATTGACCACCGAGGTTCCGCTGACCGAGGCGAACACCTTGTTCGTCAGATCGATGCGGTCGTCCGCATTGGTCGCATCCGGATGGAACAACGGCACGTACTGGACCGTGTACAGGTCCGCAGTGGCGCCACTGCCGATCAGCGCTAGCGAGAAGGCGAGCGGCCCTGTTTCAACGGGCTCGGTGAGCGGGTTAGAGGTACCGATGACGCCGATCACCACGTTTGGACGTGTCGGGTCCTGGAACAGCCAGACATAATTGCCGTCAACCGTGCGAATGCCGCTGTTGACGCCGACCGTGGTGGAGAACGGGGTCCCGGAGGCGTTCTGGGTGAGAACGACCGAGGTGATGGTTTCCCCGGCGCTCGCCGAGGCCACGACGAAATTGCTCTGGTAGGCGACCTCCGGTGAGGTCAGCCCGCCGGCAACGTCAAGACCCAACAAATATTGCAGCGTGGTATTGGCGTTGTGCGGCGGTGTGGCAGGGTTGATATCGTCGTCAGTCAGACCGGTGGTCTCGTCGATGATGATGTCCTGGGTCGTGATGTCGAGTGCCATGGAGTTTCTCCTCGGTTTCAACGCATTGAGAGGAGGAAATCCAGGCCCCGATGCCGAACTGCACCCGCCCTCGTCTACCTCCTTGCGCATTGATTTTAAGGCGCTCAATGACGACTATTTTTTCGCCGATCGAGAGCGCTGGTCCATACTCAGTCGGAAGGTACTAGCCCGCATCTCTCACAGCGCCCGTGGCTTTGGTTGACGTTGGGCTGTTGGCGGCGGTCGGGGCCGGGCTCGCCGGCGAAGACGAGCGCGGCCGTCGCCGCGATGTGGGGCGTTTTGTCTGGGCCGGTGATGTATCCTTTTTCGTTGGTGGGTGGGTTCAGGTCCGGCGGCATCATCGGGCCGCAGCGCATATTCGGGCGTGAGCTAGAGCAAATTCCTCGGCATAGGGACAGGCCGAAGCCATCGCCACCTTGATGCGGCGGACTGAGACGCGGACCTGCGCGCCGATCTTCAACAGCTTCAATCGGATCGTGCCGCAGGTGGCATCGGCAAGCC
>NZ_LWBS01000431.1 GCF_001652265.1 Rhizobium leguminosarum | reverse complement strand
CGGAAATTGAGACTTCCGAGGAGAGCGAGGAGGCGACGGTCGAAGAGGACCTGACCCAGGACGAGTCGGCTGACGCTGATTCCAGCGACGATGCGGACGACAGCAGCGACGACAGCTCGGACGATTCAGGCGATGACAGCTCGGACGATTCCGGCGACGACGGCTCGGATGATTCGGGTGACGACGGCTGAATCAGCCGACGTAACGGCGAGAAGCGCTCGCCCCGGGGACCGCCTCAATACAGCGCTGGAGAGAACTCAATACTGGATAAAACTTGGGGCAAGGTCACGGACATTCGTCGCCAAGCTCTTGATGGGATTCGAACCAATTGCGCCTCACACAGATCAGCTAAGTGCTTGATAGCCGCTACAGCATTTTCAGGCATAAATGCTTTTTATGGAACTAAATGGGCTTGAGTCCCGCGCCGAACTCACGGCCAAGTTCGGCGGTCACCCTTTACGTCTACTCACCAGCCGAGGGACCGTGGTGCAACGACAGTGAAATCCAGCGGGATCGCATTGTTGTCGCTGAGTTAATGGCCGCCGATCTCGACCGCGCCTGGTGGTCGTCCTACCGCAGGAAACCGGAGGCGCGGTTCCGTCAGGAGATCGTCATTCGCGTGATCGAAATCGAACGCATTTGATTTTCTTCGGAACCATCGTGAATCGGCCTCGTTTGCCGCTCGGAAGGTGCAAAAAACGCATGCACGATGACAAGGAGACATTGCCCCTCGTCGAGGAGGAACTCGTCGTAGGCACGCAGACCGTTACCGACGGCCGCGTCCGCGTTAGCACGCATACGGAAACTATCCGGGATTTCGCCGACGTCGAACTCGGTGGAAGCGAAGTGGACCTTGAGCGGGTGCCGTTCGGCACGGTCGTCGAAACGGTTCCTCAGGTTCGTATCGAGGGCGACGTCACCATCGTTCCAATTCTTGAAGAGCGGCTGGTGGTGGAAAAGCGGCTGGTGCTCGTCGAGGAGATTCGGATTACCCGGCGAACCACCTTCCGTACCGAACGCGTCGAGGCCGATCTGCGCAGGCAGTCAGCGTCGGTCGAGCGCATCGAAGATGATGAAGCAACCAAGGAGACCTCAAATGGCAAGCCTTTATAACAACACCACGGGTTCAGGTACCTCGAACCCGGCGAAAAACACCCTAAGCGCCTTCTTCGACAGTCGCAGCGATGCCGAGAGCGCGGTCGAGCGCTTGAAGGACGCAGGCGTCGCGAACGACGCGATCCGCTTCCTGCCCGGCTACGAGCCTAATGGCGACGCCGGAGCGGTTGCGAGCGACGACCGCTCCGGCTTCTGGGCGAAACTCGAAGATTGGTTCTTCCCGGACGAAGACCGCGCCACATACGCCGAAGGCCTTCGCCGCGGCGGGTTCCTTGTTTCAGTCCAGGTGGACGACGCGACATACGAGACGGCGCACGACATCCTTGACGACGAGGGTTCGATCGACATCGACGAACGTGCCGACTCCTGGCGCAGAGAGGGGTGGGACGCACAACGCTCGAACGAGGCTTTCGCTACATCGACGTACGACGCCTCCCGGCAGCGTAAATTCGACGACGACCTCGACGACGTCGTGAAATCGTTTGCAATATCGCGCGAGGACACGTTCGACGACGGTTCCCGTGATGAGGCCATCCCTGTCGTCGAGGAGAACCTCCGCGTGGGCAAGCGCGACGTCAACAACGGCTCTGTGCGGGTCCGCGCATATACGGTCGAGACGCCCGTCCGCGAGAACGTCAGCCTACGAGACGAGAACGTCGAGATCGAACGTCGCACGGTTGATCGCCCGCTGACCGACGCAGACCGTGCTTTCCAAGATCGGACGATCTCGGCCGAGGAGCATCATGAAGAGGCCGTCGTCTCAAAGGATGCCCGCGTGGTCGAGGAGATCGGCATCCGCAAGACCGCGAGCGATCGTACCGAAACGATCGACGACAGCGTCCGCAAGACTGAAGTCGAAGTCGAGGACGGTCGCAGGGGCGGCCAGTCCCAGTCCCAGGGCGGCCAGAGCCAGGGACAGGGCTTCCGCCGCGACTGAATATCGATAGAAGCATCTTCGAGGCCCGGCCGTAGTGCCGGGCTTTCTCGCGAGGAATAGATGCGCACCTCTCTGTCAGTCCTTTGTGCTGCCTTCCTGGGCAGCATGTACTTCCGAAGCTATTTCGGCGTAGTCGGTCCGCTGGTTTCAGATGACCTCGCACTTTCGCCTGTAGAATTCGGGTGGCTTGCGTCCGCGTTCTTCGGGTCTTTCGCACTGCTACAGATCCCCGTCGGCATTGCGTTCGACCGATGGGGCGTCCGTTGGCCCATGGCCTCGATGATGGTCCTGGGAGCCGCGGGCTCGGCGCTGCTTGCGTCGTCGTCCGGCTTTTGGTCCGCATTCGCTGGTCAGGTCGCTATCGGCATTGGTTGTGCGCCGGTTTTTATGGGCATCCTCTACTATCTGGGCCGACTTCATTCGCCAGACAAGGCGGCGCGACTGGCGGCAACGGTCAGTTCGGTCGGATCCATGGGAGCGCTGATCTCCGCATCTCCGTTGTCCTTCTTCACGGCCGAATGGGGTTGGCGGGCCGCGTGCTGGACAGCCTCCGCGATGATGTTGGCCTGCGCGCTCTCGATCGCGGCATCGTTACGCCGGACGCCGTCGGCCAGGAGTGCCCGACAGACGACCGAGCGCGGAACATGGAGGTTGCCGAAGCTCCTCTATCTGGTACCGATCTGTTTCACACTTTCACTGGGCGGCACGTTCCGGAACGCTTGGGCGGGACCATACCTCACGGGCGTCTTTGGGCATGGCACGAATGTCGGCACCGTTCTGACTGCCGTAAGCGTCTTTGGAATTGCAACCTCGTTTGCCCTGCCCTTCGCGCTCCTGAGATGGCGCGGTCGGACGATCGTAATCGCAACCTACATGGTCGGCCTTCTGAGTGCGCTTCTTCTCGCCTTCACGCCGGGTTTCAGCATTCTTTCCGCATCTGCGGGATTGGCCCTTCTCTACGCGATGGGCAATGTTCATCCCGTGGCGATGACCGAGGCGCAGGCATTGTTGCCGTGTCGAATGAGAGGCATTGGACTGGGAGCACTCAACACGTTTGTTTTCCTGGGGGTGTCGGCGTCGTCTTCAGTTTTTGGCGTCCTCGCGGGCCTTCCTCTCAGCGCGGACGTGACGTATGCCCTGGTCTTTGGGGCGACGGCAACGGCGCTTGCAAGTGCCCTTGCGGTTTACGTGGCATGTCGTCCGAAGGCCATCGAAGCGCAATGGGTCGCGACCGGGTCGGATTGAAGGCGACGCTTTCACGGCGGCGGAAAATGAAAGCACCAGCACCGTCAAGGAATACGAGCGGCGAAGGAGAACCGATTTTCAGTTCGATGCAGCGGATGGCCTGCCGGAAGGCAGTCTGCGCCGCGCAATCTTCCGAACTACGGTTTTGAGACTTACGGGCGTCGACGTCACTAGGCCGGATCGGGCCGCCTGCGCTATCGACGTCTCGATGAAGTCGGCGTCGATCTCGGACGAGTCGATCGCCGCATAGTCCAGACCATTCGCCGTCGGCATGAGAAGCCCTACGCGGAGGTCGGGCTTGAGTCGCTTCAGTCGGCGAACGATCTGGCGGGCGCGAGACTTCGAATTGCCGTTTAGATATATGACGATCGCCGTGTCGACCCCGTCGATGGGAAAAGCGAGAGATCCTCGCGCGGCATGATCGGAATATGATGACGTCGTTGACGTTGCTCCCTGGACCTCCAGCACCTGCGAAAGCATCGCGGCGGCGGCGTCGTCCAGACCGCCGCGGCCTCCGATGCACAATAAGGAGCGGCCCTGGCCATCGGGAAGTTCCCGTTCGGAACCCGTTTCGATACCGGCGTCCGATGCGGTCTCGTTCTCGTTCTCCTCCTCCTCCTCCTCCTCCTCCGCAATGTCCGACAGGTTCTCCACCAAAGACAGCGAGCTCGACGCCACCAGAATGATCTGGTTTTCCGACAATACGCCGCGCTGACGGTCGGTCTCGCCTAGCAGGAGCGCAGGAAGGCCCACATTGTCGTAATAGTCGACGAGATATTCCTCTTGCAGGAACTCCTCGGCGTTGTCGGACGCTTCGTTCGGATCGCCCGCGAGGAGACGCTGGTAGAGCTTCTCGTGAGGCTCCAGAACCGGCTCGTTGCCAAGCAGGACATCGAGGACGCCGAACTGGGGGACATATCTTCCGAGCACGACCAGACAGACAGTCAAAGGCGTCGAGAGCATCAGACCCAGCGGCCCCCACAGCCACGACCAGAAGATCGCCGAGATAATGATCGCCAGAGGCGAAAGACCGGTGTTTGCCCCGTAGAGCCATGGCTCGAGCACGTTGTTGCTGACGAGTTCTGTCGTCAGATAGAGAGCGCCGACCCAGACCACAAGCGACCAGCCAGGCGCGATCGCGAGCGCCAGAAACAACGGAAGGATCATGCCGATGATGGCGCCGATATATGGCACGAACCGCAGAACAAGTGTGAGCAGACCCCAGAGGATGGCGTTCGGAATGCCGAGGGCCCACAGGCCGATGGAGATCGGCACGGCGTAGAGCGTGTTCACCACCAATTGCATCAGCAGGTATCGCCCGACCCGCTTGCCTGCATCCTGGAGAGCCGCGGTCGTCCGGTGGAGGTCTCCCAAGCCAACCAGCCGGATGAAACGGTCGCGCAGGTCTTCTCGCTCGAGGAGCATGAAGATCACCAGCACGACCACGAGACCAGCAGTCGCGAACGGGCTGATGAGCGGCAGAAGAAGGTTGCCTAGCGTCTGGATCGGATCGGAACGTGTCACGATCTCGACTGGCATCGGTTCGCGAGTCGTGGGCGTCTGGGCGGTCGGGCTCTTGCTTTCGATGGCCCGCGTCTGGATCTCGGCGCCGACGCGTTCGACCGCTCTGCTCAGATGGTCGAGGACGCCGTTTCCGGCGCCCGCTTGGGCGAGGGAATGAACCTTGTCGACCAAGTTTCTTTGATAGGTGGGGATGTTCTCCGCAAGGTTCGTCACCTGCGTCGCTATGACAATGCTGAATACGGCGATCGCGCAAAACGCCGACACGACGGCGAGAAGAACAGCGGCGATCTTTGGAACGGAGCGTTTGCGAAGGAAAGAGACGATCGGGGCCAGCGTGAACGAAAGGAGAAGCGACAGCGCGAGGGGAACGAAGATTTCCTGGCCCAGCCGGAGGATGACGGCCACTCCAATGAGGATCAATATCGTGCTGCCTGACAGCTTGCTGCGAAGCTCCCCCTCTGCAAGTCGATAGGGTTCGCCGGTCGGCGCCTTGGTGGTCTTTGAAAGTTCCGCGCTGCTCACCGCCCACCCCTATCTTCAAAGGAAAACCTATGCGCTCGACATCGATGGAGGCGCACATCGTATTCGTAAGCGCTCAGTCATATCGCAGGCTGGCCTTCAAGTCTCTGAGTTCGCCGTCCTGTCTAAGCGCGGCTTGCTCGGTGCCGGATCGTGTCCACGGGAGTGGTGTAGCTGACGGCTGATGCCGTGCTTTCCGACATGGGTCGGAGCGGATATCAGCGAGCCACAGCGGGCAGACTGATTTGGGGATCATCGCTCATTTGGACCATGGTCTCAAGCGTCAAGTATCTGGCGCGTTGGACGGCCCATTCGTCGTTCTGTTCGAGCAGCAGCGCGCCAACGAGGCGGACGATCGCTTCGTCGTTCGGAAAGATACCGACCACCTCGGTGCGTCGCTTGATTTCGCCGTTGAGACGCTCAATTGGATTCGTCGAATGCAGCTTTGCCCGGCGCTCTTTCGGGAAGGTCATGTAGGCGAGCACGTCCTCTTCAGCGTCGTCCATGATGGTGGCGAGCTTTGGAACTTTCGGCCTGATCTGATCGGCAACGCTGCGCCATTGCGCGCTGGCTGCCTCCGCGGTCTCCTGGGCAAAGGTGCCGTTGCGATGAAGGCCGAGACGACCCGCCGGCCGCTCTTGCCGGCATGCGCCAGAACGTTTCTCATGAAGGTGGACTCAGCATCTTTGCCAGGTGGTAGCAGTCGTGAGATATTCCAAGTCATAAACGTCGGCATTGTCGTGCACCTCGCGAAGCCCCTTGTAAGATGCATGCCGCAGCTTCCCGTCATGCGTCCAGGCTCGATATTCAATCTCAGCAATTAGCTTCGGCTTCACGAATATCGCTCCCTTGCCATCGACCGGCGGACCCCAGCAGGTTTGAATGCCGAGATAAGCATTTTGGATAGATATTCGCCGTGCACTAACGCGGTTACAATCTTCGCTTAAGGAGAAGGGAGTGAACGATGAAAGCGATCACGGTTTCTGGCCTCATTATGCTAGCCTTCGCATCTGGTGCATATGCCGCAACCATGACGGCGGAGCAGTTGAAAAGCGAGTTGGTCGGCCACCCAATTCACTGGAAGTCAAAGACGCAATCGGGCGTCACAACTTATAAACCAGACGGAACGATTGAAGCGACTGTCGACGGGGACAAGGCCACCTACAAGGGGACATGGAGCATCAAAGATAATAAGATGTGCGAGAAGTTCGGTAAGGAAAAATGTGCAACGATCAATTCGCTTGGAGGTAAGAAATACTCCAAGGGGACCGGAACGTTTACGGTGGAATAGCGCCCGTTTTGGTTTTCGTCACCAGGCGGCTTACGTGCCGCCTGGCTTCTCGCATAACGGGAAAAAGCGCCAGCTCAGCCGGCAGCCTTGATGCTCGTATTGCAGAGGCTCCAATAGCCGCCGCCCTTCTGGATCCACTTCAGGTCGCCCAGCGTGCCGGCATCCTTGGCGGCATGGTAGGAGTCGACGCATGTGTGCAAGCGGGCCTTGCCAGGCGTTTCAGTGGAATATTTCTTATCGATCGCCTTCGGGAACTTGACGCTTTTAGGCGCCGCGGTGGTCGGCTTTGCCGGTTCCTTCTCGCTCGTAGCGGTGACGTCCGCTTCGTCAGCCTTGTCGGCAGCAGCAGCGTCGGCGCCACAGAACTTTGCGCGGAAATCGTTCCATTTCACGTCCTTGGCGGAGCCGTCGGCCTTGGCGGCCTGGTATTTGGTGCTGCACTCTTTCATCGTCAACGCATGCGCCGGCGACGACATGAGGAAAGCAGCAACCACCGAGCCAGCGGCGGAGAGCATGCGGGACCGGCCTAAGAGACCACCGCGCACTCAGGGACCGATCGAACATCCAGGCTGGAACTTCCAGAAAACGACCAGATGAGGCGCCGGAAAGGCTGCATCGGAAAACAACCTCCCCCTTCGCGAGCACCTCATGGATATGAACGAGCCGCCGACACCAGGGATGCCACGGATATAAAAGCTCGCGAACTTCCGTCCCGTGGGTGTTCTGTTGCCTCGTGGTATAACGAGTTCCGGCCACATAGCGCGATCGGCGTCACACTCCAGTTCAACCCTTGCAGCCCCGAAGGCTCTACATCGATTCTGGATCAGTCAACTGACGCTTGGATATTGGTTAGATCTCCACCTGCGCTCGGATTAAAAACATTCCAGCAAGAGTGACAGCCGCGAAAACGGCGACAGCAAGGAATGTCGCCGCGGGCCGGTGATGTCCCGGCATGCGCCGGCGACCACTTCAGAGTTCGTCGTTGGCGGCAATCAGCTTTTTGCCTTCACCCACCGCCAGCACCTCCCCATCTTGACCGACGGCGACCAATTCGTCACCTCCGTGCCCCAGGCTCATGAAGGCGACGATCGTGACGATCGCGGCGAGAAAGATTGCACTCGTTATGATCGTACCGAGGCCTAGGCCGCCATATTGGGCGGGCTGAGACATCAGATCCCCGAACGAAGCTCCCAGAGGCCTGGTCAGGATGTAGACCAGCCAGAAGCCGAGTATCGGGTTGAGACCGAGGAAGAAGTAGCCGACACTGAGCGAGATGATAATCATCGCGAAGAGGATACCGGTCGCCAAATATCCAAGCGCGAACTTCTCGGCGACCAGATCGCCGGCCGCCGTGCCGAGCGCAAAGGTGAACAGAATGGCGAGCCAATAGAAGGCCTCGCGTCGATTGGTGAATATGGAGTGGATTGAAAGCGTACGCTCTGTCTGGAACCAGAGTTGGAAAGTCAGCGCCAAGGCGATCGAGAATGCGATGGTCGTATCCAGCAGCGGTACATTGAAGTTGTCGACCAGATTGTCGGTAATCAACGTGCCAACGATGCTGATCAGCACCACCGAAAGCCAATAGGTGGCAGGAACATACTTCTTCTGCGCAAATTGCCAAACCAGTGCGCCGGCGAGAATTGCCGACATGATCAGCGATGTCGCCGTCAGTCCCAGGCCCATTTGCATGTTGAGATAATCGGCCGCCGTTTCGCCCATGGTGACGGCCATCAGTTTGATGAGCCAGAAGTCGGCCGTGACACGAGGAACGCGATTGTAGACAACAGCTTTGGCGGTTTCTGTCGTAGCGGGCATTGCGAGTATCCTTGAATCGGCGATGAAACGTCTCGCGGTTAAGCGGCGCGGGCGGTGCGAAGGGCGCGGAACAACGGTTCGCCGTCGGCCTACTGAGATGGCTGGGCCGGATGATTGAGAACCGCCATAAGGGTGTCGAGCGTCTTGTTGACGTTGTCGGCCGAGGGGGCTGATTGGCGTAGCGCCTTGAGCGCAGCATCGGAGGCAGCGTCAATGTGGTTCCAGTCGTTCGGATTCAGCGGACGGATTGCGCTCTCAGCCTGATCCCAGGCGGTCTCGTAGTCCGTGATCCGCTTTGCAGCCGCCGTCAGATCCCCCTTGGAAGCGAGGGCCTGAACGTCGGCAACGATGGTCTTGAACGATGAGAGATCACCGAGGTCCTTCGTTTTGGCGGGCGCATTGTTGGCATAGAGTTCAAAACCCGTGAAAGCCGTCACCGGAGCAATAATGAGCGCGATGGCGAGAAAAATCTGTCTCATTCGAAAATCCCCTAAATTCTGGAAACGCGTCACGCCTGCATCGCCCTTCGGCGGTGATCGACTGCGCCTCGCCGCCTTCCTATTGGCGCTTGCTTTGACCGACAATAACTACGCAGAGACTATTAGCGGAGAATTAGAGCCGATGCCGTTGTGGGCCCGGCACGTAGTCAACCGGTCGCAATCGCGCGCGAAAGCGGCGGCCGGATTGTCGCCGGCCGCCGCAAGCCTCACTTCTCCGGGGTCAGGTGAGAGACGACCGCCTTGCCGCCCTTGATCGCGAAAGTTAGCTGAACCTTCTCACCAACGCGAAGGTTGGTATCCTCGATCCCTTCGGGCAGGGTATAGTTCCTGCCGTCCGACAACGTGATCGTATCGGCCTTCTTGCTGATCGCGGTGATCGTGCCGGACGTCTGGGCAGCGAATGCCGTGCCCATCGGTGCCAGCGCCAGTATTGCGGCCATAAGCATTTGTGGTTTCATTTCTTTCTCCTTCATGGTTTCAGCCCCCAATCTGTAGAATTTTTCGCAAGGCAGCGCCGGCGCGGCCGATGCTTATTCGCCTCTCAACTTCTCGGTGACGTTTGCCCGGCTGCGCATCGCCTCGCTCGTCGCGGCCAGGAGAGCAGCGCTGGTTGCGGTGATGACGAGGGCAGCGAGATAGCCCCAAGGCAACGAAAGCGCCTCGGGTGGCGGGTCGAATACCCCGGTCAGCAGCTTGACGAGCACATAGGCTATGAGCACTCCGGCCAAGAGACCGAGAAGCATGCCGCCGCCGACCACCAATCCAGCCTCGCTCCAAACAAAGGCGCCAAGCTGCCTCGGCTTGGCACCAAGCGCGACGAGGATGGCGAAGGAGCGTTCACGGTCTGCCAATCCCAGCCCAAGGACCAATCCGCCCGAGGCGGCAAGCATGACCAGCGCGAAGATCAGCTCAAGCCGCGTCAAACCGGCGAGGTCGATCGCTGTGAGACTCGATCCGATCAAAGCGACGGCATCACCAATCTGGCTCACCTTGAGCGCTGGCAGATCCGCGATTGTGCTTCGGACAGTTAGGGCGACTCGGGCCGGATCGTCGTTCATTCGGATCAGGGCAATCTCGCTTCCCGCGGAACCGGTCTGTTGTGCAACGTAAGTTGCGTTAGCGACCAGAAACGAATCCTTGGGTGCAGTCGGGAATTCGCGCACTACGCCCACGATATGAAACGACACGATGTGGTATTGGTGATCGGCCACGTTTTGCAAACGAAGATTGATGCTGTCGCCGCGATTGAGTTGATAATCGTTCACGGTTTCCTGCGATACGAGCACGCCATCGGGCGTTCGCGCGAGATCGGCGAGCGTCGCCCGGGCGGCACCATTGGCGAAATAGGCGTCGGACATCGCTGTGGCCGAGCCGATGCGCTCCGGATCGATGCCATAAAGATCCTGAAGGTCTGTCCCAACGTAAGCGTATCGGTGTTGCATCGGCTGGACGGCCAGTACGCCCGGCAGCTTGGAAAGACGGTCGAGCGCCTGGGAGGCGGGCACAGCGGATGTACCCGTGACGGTAACGTCGGCACCGTTGGTTAGCTCGGCATCGACCCGGGCCTGAGCCTCGTAGGTCGCGTTGAAGACCGCGGTTGATGTCGCGAAGGCGAAGGCAAGCGCCGCAAGGCCCACGCCAGCGGTCAGCCGCGGGCCTTGCCGTCCGAAGGTCGCGGCGATGACATCCGCCAGAGAACCGGCAACAGGTCGCAGCCCCCTGGCGATGACCGATCGGCCGCGCTGTAGCCCGGCTCCGACCAGCCGCACTGCAAGCAGTGCCAGGCCGCTCCATAGGAGCACGGGGGGCAGGAAGGCCGTATAGTCAACCGCTGTCGCAGCCACGCCCTCCGGCGCGAGGACGACTTGGTATCCACTCGCCGCCGACCGCCAGTAGAACGCGGCGGCTAGCACGAGCAACACCAAGTCGACATAGCCGCGGCTCCAGAGCGGCGTCCTGTGCTTGCCGATTGACCCGCGGATGGCGGCAACGGTCGAGCCGCGCGCGTCGCGCCAAGTGGGAATCAGGATCGCCGCGAGAGAAAGCGCCACTCCTGCCCCGGCCACCGTGGCGAGCAGGGCAACGGCTTCGCTGCGCAAGAGCGCCACCCCTAGGATGAGGTATCCGGCGAGAGCTCCGAGGAAAATACCAAGCACCGCGCCGCCGATGCCCGCGACGGCCGCCTCGACCGCGGCAAGGCGAAGGACAGTCTCAACCGTTGCTCCGCGCAACCGCAGCAGCGCCTGGTCGCGCCGGCGCCTGTCCCGTCCGGCGCCCGCCACGGCAAGTGTGAGCAGGACCGCGAGAATGACCCCTGGAGCGCCAAGGAACAGGAAGATCAACCGAGCATAGAGCGCATCCTCGCGTACCGCTTCCAGGCGGGCCGCCAGATTGTTTGCAAGCAGCGCCGCGCCGGCGACGCGGGCCTCGAAATTGTGGCCGCGCTCACTCGCCGCCGTGCTGGCGGCGAGCGGGTCGGATGGCAGGTCGTGATGATCGTGCTTGACGTGGAACTCGGTGCGAACGGTATTCGGACTGCCCCCGAGCTGCGGGTCGAATAGCTGCTGCCACTGTGCCATGGGCAACAGCAGAACGTTGTCGGGAGGCGCTTGCGGTGCGGCGCCGGCCGGTACGCCAATCGCCTGGAAGAGTGCATCGGCGTTCAGCAGCTCCACGATGCCCGCGATCGTCACGCTGACGTCGGGCGCTTGTTGGCGATGGATAACGACTTCATCGCCCAACGAGACATGCAGGTTGGCGGCAGTTTGTTGCGCCACCAGGACACCGTCGACCGATCCGAGCAGGCTGCGGACCTGGTCTGGGAACCGGCTTAAATAGCTCGCATTGATGCCGAGCACCGTACCGCCGCCCGTGGTCTGGACGGTGCCCCCAGTGTTCGCCTCGAAGCCGGGCACGTCGGCATAGCGAACCGGCTGCAATGCGGTAACCGGCACGGCAGAGCGGATTCCGGCTTCGACCGCGCCACCATCCGCCCCCGGAAGTAGCTGGACCTGCCAGTCGACGGGAACCTGAGCGATCGATCGCGCGGTCATCTCGGCCGCGCTGGACTGCAAAAAGGCACCCAGACACGTGACGAAGGCAACGGTCAGCGCTACGCCTCCGATGGTGCCGACAAGGCGGCCCGAACGGGTTCGGACAAGTCCGATCAGCCAGTGCTGGTACATTCGGACCTCGCCCCCATGCTCTCGAATTTGCCGTGTCGCATCCGCCAGATGCGGTTCATCTTTGCGGCCACACGCTCGTCATGCGTAGCGATGACGATGGCGCTCCCCGACTGCCGACCCCAGGCGAGAAGCCGGTCGACCAGCATGGCGCCGCCTGCCTGATCGAGTTGCCCCGTCGGCTCGTCGGCGACGATCAGTTGCGGACTGGTCGCTACGGCCCGGGCTACGGCGATCCGCTCGGCCTGGCCGCCGGAGAGCTGCTCCGGCAGCTTTGCCGCCAGGACTTCAACCCCGAAAGCGGTGAGCGCAGCCAGGGCACGCGCCCCGGCTTCAGCGCCGTTACTGAGAAGGATCGGTAGCTCGACGTTCTCGGCGGCAGTCAGCGCGGGCATGAGGTTCGCTGATTGAAAGACGACGCCGATCCGCTCCGGGCGCAACATGTCGGGCGGACCAAGCGCGGGCCAATCGATTCTTCCCGAGTTCGGGCGGTCCAGTCCGGCGATCAGGTTCAAAAGCGTCGTCTTGCCGCAGCCCGAAGGCCCGATGATTGCGACGGTCTCCCCGGCGTCAATCCTGAAGGAGCAGCCTTGAACGGCCGACACGACGCCCCGCTCGCGCTGAAAGCTGCGCCACAGATCGGCAGCGATGAGCAAGGGCCTAGTCATGTACGATGCGTCCGTCTCGGATGTCGATAACACGGTCGGCACGGGCTGCGAGCGCGCCGCTGTGCGTGACGACAAGGACCGCTGTACCGCCGCGGCAGATGTCGATGAGGCGATCGATGACACGCTGTTCCGTTGCTGCATCGACCTCGGCGGTTGGCTCGTCGCAGAGCAGGATCGACGGTTTTGCCGCGAGTGCGACGGCAAGTCCGGCTCGCGCCGCTTCGCCGCCCGAAAGGTGGGCGGGCAACATGTCGGCGAGACCGTCGACGCCGAGACTGCCGAGGAGTCCATCGATTTCGCCAGGCCGGTCGGAGCCGGATATCTGCATCTGGAGATGGACGTTGGCCCGCACCGTCAGATGGCCGAACAGATTGCCGGACTGCATGAGCATGCCGAAATGGCGGGCTCTCAGGCGAGCCCGATCGGGTTCGCGGCGCCGGGTCATGCGCTCCCCGAGGATCGACACTGTGCCGCCATCCGGCTCGTCGATGCCGGAAAGACAGGCAAGCAGTGTCGACTTGCCACTACCCGAAGGCCCTCGCAAGACCGTGAATTCCCCGGGATTAAGCGTAATTGTAATGCCCCGCAGCGCCACGACCTCGTCGTCACCGGTATGAAAGAAGCGGTAGAGCTCGGTTGTCTCCAGCACGGTCATGCATTCATTTCCACTGCAGCGAATTGGAAATCAGCTGCCACTGGTCGACGTTATCCGCGCCGGCCGGCGCGGCCAGATCGAGGGTGACCGTCTTGCCGCCTTTGAACACAATGAAACGCTCATGCTCCAGGCGGATCTGCTTATTGGTGACCGGGTTGGGCGCGGAATTCGACTGGTAACTGATGCGAACAGCCGGTCCGGCCGCGAGCTTCACGGCCCTGACCGCAGTGACCTTGACCGCGTGCCCGGCTTTCTCGAGGTTCGCGATCTCGCCGGCCCGGACCGAGGCAACCGTCGGAGCCGCATTCGCCGTTCCAAGCGCAGCGCCGATTTCATCGTATTTGTCGAAGAACCGGACGCTTGGGCCGGTCACTGTCCGCGACCATCCCTCGGGCACTTTCAAGCTGAACCCGCCCGGGGAGGTGTAAGCAACGAAGACCTGGTTGTCGGGAATGTCGCCCGGCGGGTTCGTTTCAGGCGCCACGAGCTTCTCCTGCGCCGCGGCTGGAAGAAATGCGCCAGATGCCAACATGAGCAGCGTGGCGAATGCGGCGGCGATCCAACAACGAACACGCATGACGGAGTCTCCTTTGCAAACCAGCAAGGGCATATGACGCTCGTAGAATTAGGAGGGTCTTAGGGGGTTTCTCCTGCCCCAGCTGCGTCGAGGACTTCTGTTCTGGAGAACGTTCGGTCTATTATGGGGCATGCGTGTTCTCGTGATCGAAGATGATGCCATGCTGGGCAAGGCCCTCGTACAAGCCCTGGAAGATGCCGGCCTGTCGGTAGACTGGGTGCGTGACGGGCAACTCGGGGACGAGGCCGCCGCGGTTGGCGGGCATGGTCTTTTGCTGCTCGACCTTGGCTTGCCCGGCCGTTCGGGCCTGGAAATCCTGCGCTCGCTGCGGACGGCCGGCGACAAGAGGCCAATCCTGGTGATCACCGCCCGTGACGAACTCGACGATCGCGTCACGGGGCTCGACCTCGGGGCCGACGACTACCTGGTGAAGCCGTTCGAGGTCAAAGAACTGCTCGCGCGCATGCGTGCGGTTTTACGCAGGCATGGCGGCCAGGCGGTCTCGGTCCTGGGTACGAGCGAGATCGAGCTCGATCTATCAAGCCACGAGGTGACATATCGGGGGCTGAGCCAAGTGTTGCCGGCGCGCGAATTTGCGCTGATGCATGCGTTGCTGGAGCGTCCTGGAACCATTCTCTCACGCGCTCAGCTCGAAGAGAGGCTCTATGGCTGGGGTCAGGAGGTGGAAAGCAACGCCATCGACGTGCTCATCCACTACGTGCGGCGCAAGTTCGACAAAGACATCATACACAACGTCCGCGGAGCAGGATGGATGGTCCCCAGGTGAAGCGCATGACTTCGATCCGACGTACGGCTTTCATGTGGCTCGCCGGATTGATGGCGACTATCGGCATCTGCGCAGCGACGACATCCTACCTCCTCGTCAGGAACGAAGCGTCCGACTTCCTCGACAATCAGCTTCGGCAGATTGCGCTTTATGTTGGAGATGCGCCTCCCGTGCCGGCGGCTGGCCGCGTTGACGGCGTAGTGGCGCATGATCCCGAGGACGACTTCGTCATCCAGGTCTGGAACGCGGTCGGCCAGCCGCTGCAACAGTCGGATCCCTCCATCGCAATTCCCCGGCAACAGGCGAACGGTTTGGCCGATATTTCAGCCGCCGATAACAATTGGCGCGTCTACACCCTCGTGACGCCGGATCGAACTGTTCAGGTTTCCCAGGAGATGAGCGTACGCCAGGAACTGGCCGCCAATGCGGCTCTTCAGGCGGCGCTCCCGATAGCAATTCTTATTCCATTGTCGTTGCTGACGCTGAGCTGGATCATTGATCGGATCATGGCCCGGCTCAATCGCCTGGCCTTCGCGATCACCTCTCGAGACGCCGCAGCGGACGACCCCGTACCGATCGACGACGTTCCGGCTGAAGTCATTCCCTTCGTAAGCTCAATCAATCTGCTGCTCGCGCGGCTGCGGTCATTGCTTGAGCGACAGCGGCGGTTCATTTCCGATGCGGCCCATGAATTGCGCACGCCCCTCTCGGCACTCCAGATTCAAATCGACAACCTTCGACACGACGACCGCGATGGCCGATTTGCCCAGCGGTTGTCCGAGCTGGAGGCCGGGATCAGAAGGTCTACAAGCCTGGTAAACAAGCTCTTGCGCCTCGCCCGTTACGATGCCCGCGAACCCGGGCCCGCCCCGCGGCCTGTCGACCTCGCCCAGCTTGCGGTCGACACCATCGCGCGCCTGACACCGCTTGCTGGCAGTCGGTCGATCGATCTTGGCATCACCCGCCGGGATAAGGCCGTCACGATCGGCGCCCTTGCCGATCTCGAAATCATCCTCGACAATTTGGTCGAGAACGCCGTGCTGTACACGCCACCGGGCGGAACCGTCGACGTCGCGGTGATGGTCGCCGGGCAAGAAGCCCGGATCGAAATCCGCGACACAGGGCCCGGGATCGCGGAAGAGGAGATGCCCCGTGTCTTTGAACGGTTCTTCAGGGCAATGCCTCAGGATGGCGAGGGGAGCGGCTTAGGGCTGGCGATCGCGAAAGCGGCAGCCGAAAGACAAGGAGTGCGGCTCACACTCGCCATGCGCGAGGATGAGCCCGGTCTTGTCGCATGCCTCGTTGTACGGCTGGCCCCAATGAAGGCGTCGCGTTAGTTCCCCCTAACGCGGGAGATTGCGAACGGAATGATTACGATAATTGAATGAGAAAATGCAACGGATCTAGGTTTCATTGAGGGTCGTCGACACCGGGATGGCGCAAGAGTTCCAATTGAGCAGCAGCGGATACGCGCTGCGCCTCAGTCGGAACCTTTTTTCTCATCCTTGATCCGCCTGAAAGCTGGTTGAAAGCTTGGGCCAGCTATCTTGCCCTCATCGCAGAGGAGCGCGTGGCCGTCGTGGCAACGTAAGTGCGATACGAAAACTCAGGAGGAGATCCAATGCGTTCTACACGCACGTTATTCAATTCAGCTGCACTGTCCGTCGTCATGCTAGCGTCGACGCTTGCAGCAAATTCTGTCCATGCAGCCGGCAAGATCACGTTGATGGTCGGCGGCTACGAAAAGCAGATCTATCTGCCCGCAAAACTCGCTGAAGGCCTCGGCTATTTCAAGGATGAAGGCCTCGATGTCGAGCTTCTGAACGAACCGGCCGGCGTCGATGCCGAGAACCAGCTTCTGGCCGGCGCGGTCCAGGGCGTTGTCGGCTTCTATGACCATTGCGTCGACCTGCAGGCGAAGGGGAAGTTTGTCGAATCGGTCGTCCAGTTCAGCCAAGCTCCAGGCGAAGTCGAACTCGTCTCGGCCAAGCATCCGGAAATCAAGTCCATCGCGGACTTCAAGGGTCATAGCGCTGGGGTCACCGGTCTTGGCTCCTCGACCAACTTTCTGACCCAATACATGGCCAACAAGGCTGGTCTGAAGTCCGGCGACGTCACCTCCGTTCCGGTCGGCGCAGGCGCGACCTTTATCGCCGCCATGCAGCAGGATGCGATCCAGGTGGGCATGACGACAGAACCGACGATCTCCCGTCTGCTGAAGACCAAGGAAGCAACCGTCCTCGTCGACATGCGCACGATGGAAGGCGCACGCCAGGCACTCGGCGGTACTTATCCCGCAGCCTCGCTCTACATGGAAACCTCATGGGTCGATGCTCACAAGGACGATACCCAGAAGCTTGCCAATGCTTTCGTGAAGACGCTGCGCTTCATCAATACGCATTCCGGCGCCGAGATCGCCGACAAGATGCCGAAGGAATATTATGTCGGCGACAAGGAAGGTTACGTCAAAGCGCTCGACGAAGGTAAGGCGATGTTTACCGCCGATGGCGTGATGCCGGAAGATGGTCCGAAGACCGTTCTCTCGGTTCTTTCTTCCTTCTCGAAAAATATGCAGGGCAAGCAGATCGATCTTTCGAAGACCTACACCACGGAATTCGTCAAAAAGGTCATGTAAGCGGCTTTCAGATCCGCCTCCGGCATGTTCGCCGGCGGCGGACATGTCCTCGGCTTCGCGTGCGAGCCTAACGAGCGCGCGTCAGGAAAAACTAATGTCAGACATCAGCATTCGGAAGCCGGCAATCGAGCTTCTCAATGTCAGCAGGCGCTTTGTCTCTCCGACAGGCAAGTCGCTGACAGCATTGCGCGATTTCACCATGTCCGTGGAAGAAGGCGAATTCGTCGCTGTCGTAGGCCCGACCGGCTGCGGCAAATCCACCACGCTTAACCTGGTAACGGGTCTTGCGCGGCCGAGCGCCGGCGCGGTCAGGCTGATGGGCGGACCCGTCGACGGTATCGATCCGCGCGTCGGCTTCGTCTTCCAAACGGACGCGCTCTTTCCCTGGAGGAATGTCATCGACAATATTATGGCCGGCCCCCTGTTTCGCGGCAAGAGTAGGAAGGAAGCAGAAGATAGCGCCAAACGCTGGCTTCAGCGCGTCGGCCTTTCAAAGTTTCTGCATCACTATCCGCATCAGCTTTCGGGCGGTATGCGCAAGCGCGTATCGCTGGCGCAGACCTTCATCAACGAGCCGGAAATCCTGCTGATGGATGAACCCTTCTCGGCGCTCGACGTGCAGACCCGCACCGTGATGCACGAGGAATTGCTGAGACTGTGGGCGGAACGGAAGGCTTCGGTCGTTTTCGTGACCCATGATCTGGAGGAAGCCGTCGCGCTTGCCGACAAGGTCTATGTGCTCACAGCCGGCCCAGCCACGGTCAAGTCCGTCTACACGATCGATCTTCCACGCCCGCGTGTCGTGTCGGAAATTCGCTACGAGCCGCGCTTCATCGACTATTGCAAGACGATCTGGGAGGATCTCCGCCAGGAGGTCGAGGCCAGCTATCGCCGTTCCAGCGAAGCTGCGTAAGGAGACAAGCATGGCAAACATCATCGCAGACAACGTACCGGCCGTCGTATTTCGCCCCGGCACATCGGATTCCGAAATCGAGGCCGCAGCGCTCCGCGCGATCAAGAGACGTAAGCAGCAGGTTCTGTCGCTGCAGATCGGGATCTTCGTCGCGGTTGTGGCACTCTGGCAGCTGTCATCCAACCTGCTTTGGATCGACCCGTTTTTCTACTCCAGCCCGAGCGACATTATCTTCCGTCTCTACGATTGGGCGGTCAACGGGACCAGTGAAGGTTCACTTTGGTACAACCTCTGGGTGACTATGGAAGAGGCTCTGATTGGCTTTTTCTGCGGCTCCATTACCGGCGTCATCGTCGGTGTAAGCCTTGGTCGCAACCGTTTTCTGTCGGATGTTCTGTCGGTCTATATCAAGGCGATCAATTCCATTCCGCGTGTGGTTCTGGCACCGATCTTCATCATGATCCTCGGCCTTGGCCTGCCATCCAAAGTGGCGCTTGCCTTCATCATGGTATTCTTCGTCGTGTTCGCCAATGCGTTCCAGGGGGTTCGTGAAGCCGACCGCAACATGATCGCCAATGCGAGGATCCTCGGTGCTTCTGATTGGCAGGTCACGCGGGCCGTGATCGTTCCTTCGGCCATGAGTTGGATTTTTGCGAGCCTTCACGTCTCCTTCGGTTTTGCCATCATCGGCGCTATCGTCGGAGAGTTCGTCGGCGCCCGCTTCGGTATCGGCCAGCTGATTTCAATCGCCAAGGGCACCTTCGACGCTGCAGGTATGTATGCCGCGATCGTCCTTGTGATGATCGTAACGCTGATCGCGGAATTCATCATGACGCATATCGAAAATCGCTTGGCGAAGTGGCGCCCGCAGCAGAGCCTCGATATTCAATGATCCTCCCAGGGAAGCAGCATAGAACACCGACGCCGGGTATTTTTGTTGGCAGGATCTGTTCGATCAGGGGCCGACAGCCGGAATTCTCACCGTCAGCAGCAGCCCTCCGGTCGTCGCGTCCCTGAGCGTGACGTTTCCGCCGGCGCCGGTCACCACTTCCCGCACGATCGCCAATCCTAGCCCGCTTCCTTCAGCCTGTGTTCCGACAATCCTATAGAACCGCTCGAACACATGGTCCCTTTCGCCCTCGGGAATGCCGGGGCCGCTGTCCTCGATCTGCAGCACGGCCTCGTCTCCCTCCCGCGTGGTCCTCACCGTCACGGTTCCGCCAAGCGGGGTATAGCGCAGTGCGTTATCCACGAGGTTGACGACCATCTCGCGCAGCATCGTGCCATCGCCCTCCACGAAGATCGGCTGCTCGTCGGCCTCGAGGCCGAGGTCCAGACCACGTCCCAATGCTTCCTCCGCATGATATTCCAGGATTTGGCGGACGGTTGCTGCAAAATCGATCCTGTCGCTACGAGGCCGACGGCTTCCGGGCTCGGCACGCGAGAGGGTCAGCAGCTGGCTTGCCAGTCGTGTCATAAGGCGCGTGCTGGTTCGCAGGGACTGCAGGGCCTCGTCGCGCCGCGCCGGGTCTGCCTCGCGCGCCGCCACGCTTGCCTGCATCGCAATGAGCGCGAGGGGTGTACGCAGTTGGTGTGCTGCGTTTGCGACAAACCGCCTCTGTGCCGCGATCTGGTTTTGCACGCGCTCCATATGGTCGTTGAGCGTAGCGACCAGGGGGCGCAGTTCCGTCTGCACGATGTCGAGCGACAGCGGATCAAGCCGCTCGCGCCCCCGGTCGCGAACGGCGTCGCGCAGGCGCAAAACCGGCGCCAAGCCGCGCTGCAGCCCGACAATCGTGACAGTTCCAGCAAGTAGCACGAGGACCAACTGTTTGCTGAAATCCGATAACCAGAGCCTGTCCCTCATCGCCGTCCACCCGTTGCGGGTCGCCGCGACGGTTACCGCTATATCGCCTTGTTGCTTTAATCCGACCAGAGGATGGTAAAGCGTCACCAGGCGCACCGGGCTATCGTGAAAGACTGCTTCTTCGCCGATTCCCGGCCTGGTCGATTCCGTTAGGTCCGGAAATCCGGCGACAAGATTGCCCCAGGCCGTGATCACCCGGTAGAAAACACGGTCCTGATAGCCGGTATCGAACATTTCCAGCGCCGCCGGCGGTATATCGATCTGCGCTGCTCCGCTTTCGTCGACTGTGACATCCTCGGCAATGACGCGCGCCGAGGCCATCAATGTCCGGTCTAAGATAAGGTTGGCCGTCGCGTTGGCTGTGAGGAAACTGAGGTAGAGATTGATGCAGATCGCGCCGATGAGGGTCAGAAAGATCCATGCCAACAGCTGGATGCGCAGACTTGCGCCGAGCAGCCGGATGGCTTGCCAGGCGCCTTTTCCGAGACTTTTTACGTTTTCACCCAGCATGGCGCAACATGTAGCCAAGGCCGCGGAGCGTTGCAATTTGGGCGGAGCTGCCCTCGAGTTTCTTGCGCACCCGATGGACGTAGATTTCGATCGCGCTTGCGTCCGCTGCGTCGTCGAAGCCGAAGACGCTTTCCGACAATGTTGCCTTTGCGACCGTCGTACCGACTTTTAGGGCAAGGTGTTCGAGTACCGCATGTTCTCGCGGCGTTAGAACCAGCGTCTCGCCCGCTAGGGTGAACTGGCGCGTGCCGCCGTCGAAAATTAGATCTCCGATGGCTATCTGGGGCGTTGCCCGGTCATGGCCGCGCCGGACAAGCGCACGGATGCGGGCTTCCAGCTCCGCTATTTCGAAAGGTTTGGCAAGATAATCGTCCGCGCCGCCATCCAGTCCGGCGACCCTTCCATCGAGGCTGGCATTGGCGGTGAGGATGATAACCGGGACCTTGTTGCCGGCTTGTCGGAGCCCCTTGAGCAGCGTCATTCCGTCAATTTTCGGAAGCGACAGATCGAGAATGACGACGGCATACTCCGCTACCTTCAAGAGATGCCCCGCGTCTTCGCCGTCATGTGCGATATCGACCGCATAATTCGCCTGCTTGAGCGCCTTGCCAAGCCACGCTGCTAACTCGTGATTGTCTTCGACAAGCAGGATTTTCATAGGAGGACACTACTATAAATCATCCGGAAATGTCGCGACGTTAGAGGTGCTACTCCTGGCATACAAAGCGCAACTAAGAAAAGACGGCACTATCGATGACTTCTCGGACAAGGGAATTCATAGAGTCCTTCAAAAGTTCATAAGGCCATCACCTGTGCATGAATTTCCGCCTCGCAGCTCGCGCGACGCTCTCGGCCAAGATCAGCAGGCATCCGACGATCAGTATGCCGGCGCCGATTGAACCGCCGAGTAGCCCCCATTTCACCGAAAAGTCGACGGCGATGATCAGGGCTAGCGCCAAAAGGGCCAGTGCGCCGTCGTCTATGAACATGCCGACGAGTTCGTTGATTGCGATTTTGAGAATGTTCATTGGGCAGGTTCCATATGCGCGTTGTAGTACCGGCGAAGCATATTGACGGCCATCAACGAGAAGAGCGCCAATACGCCGAAGATCGGCAGCAGCGAGAGATCGGCGCCCGGCCAATCCGTGCCGATGCCTTCACCCACCCAGAAAATTCCAAACGCGCTCAGCATCAGGCCAACCACGAGTTTGAGCGTGTTTTCCGGAACGGTCGAGAGCGGCTTGTGAACCAAAAGGCCGGTAAGGAGAACGAGAAGGCACGCCGCCAGCGCTCCCAGGCTCGCATAGCCGAGCATTCCGGGACGTGCGCCGGTGGCGATCACAATGAACACCACTTCCACTCCTTCGAGCAGGACGGCCTTGAATGCTGCAATGCCGGCCAGAAAGTTTGCCCTGCGGTTGTCCGCCTGCCGACGAAGGCTGTCCGTCTCCTCGGCAAATGCCCTTTCCTCGTCATGCAGGTCGATGAAACCAGAAGCACGCAAAATGGCTTTTCTCAGCCAGCGCAGGCCGAACAGGATCAGCAGCGTGCCGATGACGAATTGCATAATGTCGATCGGGATGAGGCCGAGCAGCGGCCCGAAGACCAGCACCAGAACGGCGAGAACGACAAGCGCCAGGCCCATGCCGATGAAGGCCGGCCGCCAACTCTGGGTCACGCCGACCGCAAGGATAATTGTGAACGCTTCGACGACCTCCACGAAGGAGCCCAGAAAGGCTGCTGTCACCGTGGAGATGATACTTGTTATTGTTGTCATGATCAGTGTCCGTGTTTGGTCCAGGAGAGTTCGGAAAAGGTCCAATGAGAGTTCAGGCCGTCAGGACGGTGCAGCGTTTCGCGGGGAGCGAGAAGCCAGAGCCTAGCCCTAAGTTCGTTTCGTAGCCAGTCGATGCGCACGTGGCACCCGCGGGCGCCAGCAGCGTCCGTGAAAATGCGCTGTCGACGACCTCGCCGGTCAACGGCGGACAACCATCTTCATGCAGGTCGATGAAGCCGTTTTGCTGCTGGCTATAAGACTCTACCAATTAATTCAGGTAGATAACACACCACATTCCTCCGGTTGCAGCAACATTGGCGGCGGTGCCATTTATATCGCGCTTCGTCGCCGGTAAGAGTCCACAACCTTCTGCGACGCCGCCTGTTATGGTGATCGTCGCGTCACAATGCGTATTTAGTAGAACCTTCATAGGCAATACGGCTTGGCGCCGCGCCCTGGGGCCTTTCCATGCGTCTGAGCATAAAGTCCAGTCTGCTGCTGGCTCGAGATTGTGATCTAGGCGCGAACGTTTCCGTCACCACCTGCCACAACAATGCTTTAAATCGCCATTCACATCGGCAGTATTTGCCGACACAAGAAGCGGAGGGAACGTGCGTATTCTGCTTGTTGAAGACGACAGCATTCTCGGCTCATCGCTGAAGAGGGCGCTGGAGAAACATGCCTATGGAGTCGACTGGATGCGCGACGGCCAGTCAGGTCTCGAAGCGGCGGAGCATTCGCATTTTGCAGCTGTCATCCTCGACATTAACCTCCCGGTGCTGGGTGGCATCGACGTCCTCAAAGGCATGAGGCGGAAGGGCAACACCGTCCCGGTCATGCTCCTGACAGCACTCGATGCCGTCAGGCAGAAGGTCGAAGGGCTTGACGAGGGTGCCGACGACTATCTGATCAAACCCTTCGACCTTGACGAATTGCTCGCACGCCTGCGCGCCCTCACCCGTCGCCGCGAAGGCCGGGCCGAAAGCCTCCTGCGGTGCGGCGATATCGAGGTGGATCCGTCGGCGATGGTGGCGCGCAAGGGCAGTCTACAGGTTCATACCACCGCGAAGGAATTTCATCTGCTCAAGCTCCTGATGGAACGAAGCGGCCGCTATGTAACGAAGAACGATATCGAATACGCTCTCTACGATGCCAACAGCACCGTCGAAAGCAATGCCATCGAGGTGACGATCTACAATCTGCGCAAGAAGCTCGGAGCAGATTTCATCAAATCGATCCGTGGCATCGGTTACATGATCGAGCGATGAGGCAGGCAACCCTCACACGCAAGATTTTCTTCAGGATCGCGCCGGTCGTGGTGGTGACGATAATGGTGATCGGCGCTTTCGCCTTCACCAGCGCCACGCGCGAGATAAACAACATCTATGATGCGCAGCTCATCAACGATGCGAACGTCTTGTGGCGATTGCTGCATAACCGGCTGCAACATTCGCTCGACCGCACACCGCAACAGGTCGACGATATCGATTTCAGCATGGACAATCAGCTCGCCCTTAATGAGGATGCAGACGATTATGCCGACGCGCACATGTTCCGCGCCTGGGTGAACGGCAAGATCATGTTCTTCAGCAGCACAGCCTTTCAGTCCGACGTGCCACACCAGCAGGCAGGTTTCACGAACCTAAGCTATCGCAATGAGAACTGGCGCGTCTATTCACTGCCGATCCCCGATTCCGGCATCGTCATGGAAGTCGGCGAGAAGATCTCGCTGCGCCAGACATTGGTATCCAACATCCTGCTCAACCTCTCCTTTCCATTGCTCGTCCTGGTACCGGTGATCGGCTTCTTGATCTGGCTCGGCATCAATAGCGGCCTGCGCACCATCCATGGACTGGTCCACCAGATTCGTACCCGTTCCCCGGATGACCTTTCAGAAATACCGGTCGGTGATCTGCCTAGGGATCTCCTGCCGCTCCGCCGTTCAATCAATCAGCTTCTCGGCAAGCTCGGGCGGTCGCTGACGCTGGAAAGGCGCTTTTCGGATCTTGCCGCCCATCAACTGCGCACGCCCCAAGCAAGCGTCAAACTGCTCTTGCAGATGCTGGGTAGCACCGACGACGAACAGGAGCGCAAGGCGATCATTGGCGATCTGGTTACCAGCAACAACCGGGCAACCCATCTGATTGAGCAGTTGCTGCGCCTTGCGAGGGTTAGCCATCATCCCCTAAATCCGATGCCTGTTCATCTCTACCATCTGATGGCATCGACGCTCGCGGAAGTCGGCAACATCATCACCAGCCGTAAGCTCGACGTCTCTTTGGTCGGTCCTGAATCGGCCGAGGTGAGGACGGACGCATCGCTGCTGCAGATGATGGTCGGCAACCTCCTGGACAACGCGATAAAGTACACCCCACCCGGCGGTCGGATCGAGGTGGTTCTCGCCGCGGAGCCTCACTTCTGGCTGATTTCAATCAGTGACAGCGGACAGGGAATTCCGCCCGATGAACGTGAGGCCGTCTTTAAGCGCTTCTATCGTCTCGACACCCTCGGCGCCGAGGGCGCCGGCCTCGGGCTTGCCATTGTCGCCGACACGGCGGATCGTCTTGCGGCATCAGTGAAGCTGTCGACACCGATCTGGGGACACGGCCTGCGGGTGGAGCTGCAACTGCCGAAGACCTGAACCCGACCGTACCTCCCGATGTCGATCGAATCCTGTAGAAACTGACCATGCTTTCAACGCAAGGGCAGGATCGCAGGCATTTTAGGACGCGGCGTCCCGCATATTTCATTTTCGCATCATTTTCCCTTCAGTCCTGCCTCATCAACGCCCGGTAAACACCGCCGCAGAGAGTTCGAAAGGGCATTTGATGCAGGTCTTCTCCGATTTTGACGGCACAATTTCGATTCAGGACGTGACGGATATCGTACTATCGAACTTTGCCGATCCCGAATGGGAAGAGATCGAAAAGCAATGGAAGGACGGCCTGATCGGATCGGCCGATTGCATGCGCCGGCAGATTGCCCTCATCCGCGCAAGCCGCGGCGAGCTCGGCGCACTGCTCGATACGGTCGCGATCGACCCCGGCTTCAAGTCCTTCCTCGATTATTGCCGCGTGGCCGGCGTGCCGGTGAGCGTCGTCTCCGACGGCGTCGACCATTTCATCCGTCACGTCCTGCTGCGTAACGGCATTGCCGATCTTCCCGTCATTGCCAACCGCCTCACCTACCGCCTCGTCGACGGCCGCGAGGCCTATGCCCTTTCGCCCGCGCTCACGGCGGCCGGCTGTTCGTCGGGTTCGGGTGTCTGCAAATGCCATGTCATCTGGGGCATCGAACCACACATCTATATCGGCGACGGACGAAGCGATTTCTGCGTTGCCGGCATGGCCGACCTGGTCTTCGCCAAGGACAGGCTCGCCGATTACTGCACCGACCATGGCATCCCCTTTATCGGCTTTGCCGACTTCACCGATCTGCGTTCCAAGCTGAAAGCAGTCCTTCCAGGCATCGCGCGCCAAGGCCGCGCGGTCCCCCAATCCCAAATCGCATGAACCAGACCAAGAGGCATCTGATGAACATTGTGAATGTCGAAACTTTCACCGAAAAGTCCCTGCTATCCGAACGGTCGGAGGCCGAGCTGCGGCTGATGGAAGAAGCCTACTGCTCGCATGGCGATACAGTCCATTACGCGGCGGAGCCGAAATTCTTCGAGGAATGCGAAGGTTCCTACGTCTATGATGCCAAGGGAACGCCATTTCTCGATCTTCAGATGTGGTATTCCGCCGTCAATTTCGGCTACCGCAACGAAAGGTTGAATGCCGCAGTGCATCGGCAGCTGGACCGGCTGCCGCAAGTCGCTTCGCAATATCTGCATCGCGAAAAGGTCGAACTGGCCGCCATGATCGCGCAGGACGCCGAACGCAAATTCGGCCGCAAGGGACGCGTTCATTTCAATGTCGGCGGATCGCAGGCGATCGAGGATTCGTTGAAGCTGGTGCGTAACTACACCGGCGGCAAAAGCCTGATGTTCGCCTTCGAAGGCGGCTACCACGGCCGTACGCTCGGCGCCTCGGCGATCACCTCCAGCTATCGCTATCGCCGCCGCTTCGGTCATTTCGGCGAAAGGGCGCAATTCGTCGAGTTCCCTTACCATTTCCGCGGCCCGAAAGGCATGTCGAAGGAAGAATATGGAGAGCATTGCGTGCGCAAGTTCGCCCGCCTTTTTGAAAGCGAATATAACGGCGTCTGGGATCCCAAGGTCGGCAGTGCCGAATATGCGGCCTTTTATATCGAACCGATCCAGGGCACCGGCGGCTACGTCATTCCGCCGATGAACTTCTTCACCGAACTCAAGAAGGTCCTGGATCAGCACGGCATACTGCTTGTCGTCGACGAGATCCAGATGGGCGTCTACCGGACCGGAAAACTTTGGTCGATCGAGCATTTCGGCGTCTCGCCCGACGTTCTCGTCTTCGGCAAGGCGATCACCAACGGGCTTAACCCGCTCTCGGGTGTCTGGGCCAGGGAAGAAATGATCAATCCGACCGTCTTCCCGCCCGGCTCCACCCATTCCACCTTCGCCAGCAATCCGATGGGAACGGCCGTTGCGCTCGAAACGATGAAGATGCTGGAAGAGGAGGATTTCGGCGCGGCGATCATGGCCAAGGGCGCCTATTTCCTCGATGGCCTGAAGCAGCTTCAAAAGCGCCATGCGATCGTCGGCGACGTCGATGGACTCGGATTGGCTCTGAGATGCGAGATCTGCAAGGAAGACGGTTTCACGCCCGACAAGGCGACGATGGACTGGCTTTGCGACGAAGGCATGAAGGGCGATCTCCAGGTCGGCACCAAGGTCTATGGCCTCGTTCTTGATGTCGGCGGCTACCACAAAAACGTCATCACCCTGGCGCCGAACCTGCTGATCTCACGCGAAGAGATCGATCTGGCGCTGACGCTGCTCGACCAGCTCTTCACGCGTGCGGCCCGGAGGTAGCACGGTGCAGCTTCTCCTCCTTCATCTCGACGATGCTTTGGAGTTGCAGCCGGACTTCATGCGCGCCTGCACGCTTGCAGGCGCGTGCCACCATGTCGACAAGCGGGGCGGCAGTGCAATCAGATTGTGGGGCAGGCAGAAGATGCTGTCCGACCTTGGCCGGGACATCTCCCGGTCACTGCCCTCTCGAGGCCGGGGACCGCAGCTTGCCTTCATGGGCTCGGGCGATTTCCACCATGTGAGCGCTCTGCTTCTCGATACGGCCCTCGAACGGCGGCCGGTTTCGACCACCCTCGTTCATTTCGACAATCACCCGGACTGGGTGAACTTCGAGGGCGGCATGCATTGCGGCTCGTGGATCAACAGCGCCCTGTCGAACCCCAAGATAGACAAGGTCATCACGGTGGGCGTCTGCAGCAGCGACCTGCGCAATCCTGAACGCAAGGGAGCCAATCTGCGCGAGCTGAGGGAGGGCAAGCTGGAGCTTTACCCTTACGAGCATCCGCCAAGCCGCGTTTCTGCCGAATACGGCAGCGGCGCCAGCTATCGGCAGGACGGGCGCGCCCTCTACTGGAATTCCATCTCCGAGATCGGCGAAGAGAATTTCATCGACCTGATCCTCAGCCGCATCGGCACCGAGGCGGTCTATTTCACGATCGACAAGGACGTGCTTGCCGCCGATGACGCCGTGACCAACTGGGATCAGGGGCGCATGCGCCTGCCCTATCTGATGGCGCTGATCAGCGAGATCGGCAGCCGCCATCGCGTCGTCGGCGCCGACGTCATCGGCGATTATTCGGTGCCGAGCTACGCCGGCGGCCTCAAGACCCGGCTCCTGAAGCAGGCGGAAATCTTCATCGATCAGCCGCGGCTGCGGCAGGCGGCGGACACCGTGCGCAACATCAACAGCGCCGCAAATCATGCATTGCTGGAAGTCCTGGCGGAATCGATGGAATGACCGGCGGCCTCACCTTGCCGATGTTCGGCCTGATCCTGTTCTGCGTGGTTGCCGAAACCGCCCGCGAGGTCTGCTTCAAGCAGGCGGCCAGCGACAGCGCCGTTCTGGCGACGCTCACCAAACCGATGACCTGGCTCGGCATCGCCTTCTGGGCGATCGAACTGCTTGCCTGGACGGCCGTGCTCGCCCGCGTGCCGCTCACCATCGCCTTTCCGCTGATGGCCCTCAGCTATGTCGGGACCGTCGTCGCGGGTGCCGCCGTCTTAAAAGAAAATATCAACCTTCGCCACGCGGCGGGCGTGTTTCTCATTACCGCCGGCGTGGCCTGCGTCGGAGCAACCGGACTATGAAAATCTTTGCTCATACCAGATGGGATGTCGCCCCCGTGCTTGCGGCCGTTGCGCATCTCGTCTTTGATGTCTACCTGATCGTCGGCTTCGAAAGTCGGCCGCTCTGGGTCTCGGCGATCCTGGGTTGCCTGTATGCCATATCGATATCCTGGAATATCAACAGCATCTCGCACAATTTCATCCACACGCCCTATTTCAAGCCGCGCTGGATGAATTACGGCTTCAGCCTGCTGGAGTCGGTGGCGATCGGTTCTTCTCAGACCTATTACCACTGGGTGCACATGCGCCATCACTCCGGCAACAGCGACCGGCCGGATGAAAACGGCGGCACGATCGATCTGCTGTCGATCTACCGCTATGGCCGGAACGGCGAGCCGGAGAACGTCTGGTCCTACACGCTGAAGAGCTTCTTCCGCGACAGTCTCGGCGATATTCACAAGGCGATCGCAAAGAACCGTCCTTTCGACGCCGCATGGGGCCGTTTCGAACTGCTAGTCTTCCACGGCCTGGCGGCGATCGCGCTGATCTACGATTGGAAGGCCGTGCTGTTTTTCGTGCCGTTTTACTACGCCGGCAATTGCCTGTCGTCGCTCAACGGCTATTACGAACACCTGCATGGCGATCCGGACGAACCGATTGCCTGGGGCGTGAGCAGCCACAAGCCGTTCTACAACTGGCTTTGGTTCGGCAATGGTTACCATGCCGAACATCATTACCGGCCGCGCACCCACTGGACGAAGCTTGCGGCACTGCACGAACAGATCAGGGAAGACCAGGAAAAGGCCGGCACGCATGTGATCAGCACCTGCCATGCCCTGGGCTTCATGGCTCCGGAAAACCGCGAGTTGGAGCTTCGGCATGAGGTCTGAGCAGTTGAGCTTCTTCCTGCCGGGAACGAACGGCAAAGGTGTGCTGCTGATCCACGGCTTGACGGGCGCCCCGGCCGAAATGAAGCTCGTGGCGCGCCAGCTCAACCGGCGTGGCTACAGCGTTCACGCACCGTTGCTGGCCGGTCATGGCGAAGACATCAAGACGCTGCGGCGCACGCATTGGGAAGACTGGCTGGCAAGCGTCGTGCGCGGATCCGAATTCCTGGCAGAGCACACGCAAGCGGTTTTTGCCGCCGGCATCTGCGTCGGCGGCAAGCTGTCATTGCTGGCTGCCAAGCACCGGCCGGACCTGATCAAGGCGGTGGCGATCTACTCGCCCTGCTTCCACTACGACGGCTGGGACGTTCCGCGACATTATACGATGCTGTCGCCGCATATCGGCTGGCTGTCGCGGGTGCCGTTCCTCGACCGTCTCAATTTCAGGGAGAATGACTCCCTCGGCATCAAGGATGATCGCATGCGCCGCCTGGTCGAGGACATGGCGGGCGAAGGCATGCTCGACAAATTTCCCGGCCGCGGCATTGTCGAGATGTATCGATTGGGCAAGGCGCTTCGCGGAACCCTGCCTCAGATCCAGACGCCGACCCTGATCCTCCACGCCGAAGAGGACGATCTCAGCAACCCCCGGCATGCGCTTTATATATCCGATCACATCGGCGGGCCGCATGAACTCAAATGGATCAAGGACAGCTACCACATGATCCATCTCGACCGCCAGCATCGACAGGTCGCCGAATTCACCGCCAATTTCTTTGAGGCAGGTCATGCTGAAGCTCGCTTATAGACAATTTCCCGCAGAAGACGGCGAGCCGGTCGCACAGGTCTACGACACGATCCGCGCCATCGGCCGCGAGGCGTGGAATGCCTGCTACCGCGGCCAGGTCGAAGATTATGATTGCCTGCTGGCGATCGAAGACGCCGGCATCGGCGAATTTGATTGGCGCTACATTACGATCGTAGAGAACGGAAGGATCAGCGCCGCCATGCCGGCGTTCCTGTGCCCCTATCCGCTGGACACGACACTGGAAGAGGGCGTGCCGCGCCGGTTGATCCGCCGCGTGCGACAACACGTTTCAGGCTTCCTGGTGCTGCGGCTTGCATGCCTCGGCTCGCCGTGCACTGAAAACGGCGTCATAGGCTTTCATGCCGAGGTGCCGGAGGAACGTCGTGAAGCACTGCTCGGCGAACTGCTCGATGCCTTCGAAAGTCTTGCGGCTCAGGAAGGCTGCGCGCTGATGGGGATCAAGGATATTCCCGCGCCGGTCGCCCTGGAATTCGGTGCCGTATTTTCGGAACGGCGCTATGCCGCAATCGGCGGCCTGCCATCCGCCTGGCTCGCTATCGATTTTCGGACGATCGACGAATACATGGCCCGGCTGTCTGCGGGCACGCGCAAGGACATGCGGCGCAAGATGAAGTCCTTCGACGCCGTCCGGGTCGAAATCAGAACGGATGTGGGTGACGTGCTGACGCGGATCATGGCGCTCTACCACGATACGCGCAATCGCAGCGAATGGCAGTTCGAAGAGCTGACGCCCGCCTATTTCGAGGGGATACTGACCCATATGAGCGGCCGTTCGTTCTGTGTCCTCTATTTTGTCGGGGACGAGTTGCTGGCTGCCAATCTCATCGTTCATGATGATCGCGTCGCGATCGACAAGTTCTTTTGCATGGATGGCGAACAGGGACGGCCGTACAATCTCTATTTCCTGAGCTGGTTCACCAATCTGCGTTATTGCCTTGATAGCGGTCTCAGCCGTTACCAGAGCGGCCAGGCATATTATGAAAACAAGGTACGGCTCGGCAGCCAACTAACGGCCAACACCATCTTTTTCCGCCACCGAAATCCCGTGCTGCAGACATTGCTGCGGCTTATCTCCCCGCTTTTTTCCGCGGAGCAGGCCAAGTGATGACATCGATGCGCCTGACATGGCTTGCCGTGCCGGTCCTCAACACGCTGTTTCAGATTTTCATGAAGCTCGGCGCCGTGCAGTTGACCGGTGCGGACGGAGCGACCTTGCTGCATGACGCACTCGCCTCGCACTGGATCCTGGCGGCCCTCGTCGTCGAGGTCGTCTGCTTCTTCGTCTGGATGACCATTCTGGCCGATCTCGACCTCAGCCGGGCCTTTCCGCTCTCGGGTATCAGCTATGTCCTGATCATTGCGAGCGGCTGGTTGATGTTCGGCGAGCCGGTCGTCGCACTCCAGATCGTCGGCAGCGGCCTGATCCTTGCCGGCGTCTGGCTGATCGCCGGCGCATCGGAGGCGACGCACCCGGTCAACGACCCTGGCAGCGTACACGCCCTGCCCCGCGCGCATCTTGGCAAGGATCGGTGATGGCGCAAGCACAAGGCTTCCTTTTCGAGAGGATCGGCGCCGTGGCCGCTGCTTTCACCAACTGGATCATGGCGCGGGCGCTTTCTCGCATCGTCACGCACGGCTCCCTCGACGTTACCACCTCCAATGGCCGCCTTCTCTCCTTTGGTGACGCATCCGGTGAACGGGTGCATGTGCGCTTTGCCGATCTGGCTGCGCAATGGGCATTCCTGATCGATGCAGATATGCGGCTCGGCGAACTCTACATGGACCGCCGATTTCTCGTCGAACATGGTTCGCTTTACGACTTCCTGGCAATGATGTTGCGCGAGGCGCAGAACGCCAGGCATCCTCTTGTCGCTCGGCTGATCGATGGCGCCCGCACCCGGTTGCGCACCTTCCGCCATCGTAATCTGCCGACGCGCTCGAAAGCCAATGTCGCGCATCACTACGATCTCGACGGGCGGCTCTACGAGCTCTTCCTCGACGCGGACCGGCAATATTCCTGCGCCTATTTTGAAAAGCCTGACCAGTCGCTCGATGGCGCGCAGCTTGCCAAAAAACGGCATCTCGCCGCCAAACTGCAAATCGCCCCCGGCAACAGGGTGCTCGATATCGGCTGCGGCTGGGGCGGACTGGCCCTGCATATGGCTGGTCATGCACGCGGTGGCCATGTGCTTGGTATCACGCTGTCGGAAGAGCAGCATGCCTACGCGATGAAACGGGCCGCCGAACACGGGGAAAGCTCGGCGGTCGAGTTTGCGCTGCAAGACTATCGTAGCCTGACGGGACGCTTCGACCGGATTGTCTCGGTCGGCATGTTCGAACATGTCGGGCTGGCATCCTATCGCGCCTTCTTCGAAAAGTGCGCGGAACTGCTAGACGACGACGGCGTGATGGTCTTGCATACGATCGGCTGTTCGGCGACGCCCGGCTTCACCACGCGGTGGCTCGACAAATATATCTTTCCCGGCGGCTATATTCCCGCCTTGTCCGAAATCATCCCGGAAATCGAGAAGGCCGGCCTTTTCGTCACTGATATCGAGGTGCTGCGCCTCCATTACGCATGGACGCTGGCGGAGTGGCGAAAACGCTTCATGGCAAAATGGGACGAGGCTGCAGCGCTTTACGATGAGCGCTTCTGCCGGATGTGGGAATATTACCTTGCAAGCGCCGAAGCCGCGTTCCGCTACGAGGATCTGGTGGTTTTCCAGATCCAGCTAAGCAAGCGCAACGACGTCATTCCCGTGACGCGGGACTATATCGGCCAGCATGAGAAAGCGGAAGCGCAAAGCTCAAAAGCCGATCTGGAAGGAGCGGTTGAGCGTGATACCGACTATGTTCTGGTCGGCTGAGCCAAGTCTTGAGGTTATAGGGCTGTCGGCGGCATCGCCTACCAGGCGGCTGTATTTGTCGTAGACCTGCACGCTCCAGGCCGGCGACAGCGTATAGGTCGCTGCGGCGGTGAAGCCGATCGATTTCACGCCGCCACTTGCGCCGAAGGCGTCGACGCGCCCGTTGCTGGCGGCGTCAGTGGCCGAGACCCCGAAATTGTTGCGCATATAGGTGGAGTCTGCCAGAGACAGGCGCGGACCGGCAGACAGAAGCCAGCGATCCCCAAGCGGCTGAAACCAGTCGAGATAGAGATCGGCAAGCAGACCGTCGCCACCCCAGAGCGCCTGACGCATTTCGGCCCGCACACGCAGGCGATCCTCTATCGGCCAATATTGCGCAAAGACGCCGGCGTCCAAGTTCCACTGGATCGAATGCAAACCCTGCAGTTCGGATTCGTCGAATGCCGACCGCCCTCCTCTCAGGCCGACGACAGAGCCGATTTCGACGCCGCCGATATCGAACAGCCCGTAGTCGATATTATCGTCCGGCGCGCTGTATTCAGGCGCTTCGCCGAACCGTCGAAAATCGAAAGACGGCATACCACTGAAAGAAAGGTGCTTCGATCCTTCATAGGAAGGACCGTATTCGACGGATCCGCCAAGGGTTATGATCCACTGGTTATCGGAGGATTTTGCATCCTGGCTCAAGGCCGAATGGGACCCCAAGAATATCAGCGGCAACGATAGCACCGCCGCCCGGAAAAATGCCCTGTCCGATGAGACCATATAAGCCCTGCTCCGCGTCTCGAACGTCAGCAAACGATCCCACTGTCCAAGGCGCGCTGCTGCAGTCCTTTAAAGCAATTTTCTCTTCTATGCTAACTGCCTTAGGGGCATGCAGGTTGATCTGGAGCGCCGCACTTCTTTTTCTCTGCGGCCGGCGGTCGCTTCGCCTGCTGCTCGACGATTGCCGGCTTGGGCTTGGGCTGAGGCTTCGGCTTAGGCTCAGCCTGGGGTTTGGGTTCAGCCTGTATCTTCGGTTCGACCTTTAGTTTGGGTTCGGCCGGTGGTTTTGGAACAGGTGCCTGCGCCGGCGCTGCAACATGCGGCTCCCTCGGCAAGGATGGCGGCGCAGCGGCCTCTCGAGACGGCGGCGGAACAACATGGCGCAGATTGCCGAGCTGCGGCTCGCCGTTATTGGGAACGCCGGGTTTTGCTGGCGTATTGTCCATAATTGCCGGCGCCGCAGGCTTTGCCGGCAGCCTGCGAGCGTCGGGGTTCGGGGCTGCGACACCTCCTTTCGGCTTCGCATTTGGAGCTGCCGGTGGTGCCGGGGTCTTGGCGATCTGGCTTTGACCTTTGACGGCGGGCGCATTGGCCTCGGGCAACTGCGGCTGGCCCTTTGAACCGGGAAGCGCATGCGCGTCGGGAGTTATGCCCTGAAGCGGCGGTTGCGCGACCATCGTCGGACTACGCGCGGTATTCGATTCGGCTTTGGGCGCCTGCGTTTTTTCTGCCGGGGCCGCCTGCCGCTTGTTTGTCAGCTTGCCGGCGGGCGGCAGCGGCTCGCCGTTGGCGCCGGGAAGCGCGTGGGTGGCAGCACTTCCGGTCTGGATCTGGGGCTGGGGCTGGGGCTGCGGCTGTTGTGCCTGTGTCTGGACGGAAGGGACGGGCGCCAGCGTCAAACCGGCTGCAGGTGTCGGTTTCTCGGTTGCGGCCGGGACCTGCTTTTGCAAAACCGCAGCCTTTTTCTGTACCGAGGGCGGCAAGGCGACGTGGAGCGCAGCTGCACCCGCCCCGGCGATGACGGCCGCGCCAGCAAGCTTTTCTCCCGTGGTCAATCCGGGCGCAGCCGGTGCGGCCTCGTTCTCGCTGACAACCGTGTTGTTGACGACCGTATTGTGAATGTTGTTGAAAATAATGTTGTTTTCGGGCGGCGCGATATCACGCGGGGGTTCCACCCATTCGGGGACCGGAACGAAGACCGGCGCCGGCAGCACGTAGAGATCGACCGGTGGTCTTGGCGGCGCAAGCGTTACGAAATCCGGCGGCGGCGGTGCCAGGAAGACGACGGGCGGCGGCGGCGCATAACCGAAGTCGGCGTTATCGAAATATAGGACGGGCCGGTCGACATAGACGATTTCCGGTGGCGGCGGCGGCGGCACGTCATACTCGATTACCGAAAATGACGGGGGCGGCTCGAGCGCTGCCTCGAAATGTTCCAGACGACGGCGGGCATCCCAGACATGGGGACCACGCGGATAACGTCTCAAATAGGACCAATAGGCCTCCGGCGTATCCGCATTCCAGGTTTCGCGCCAGGTGATCGCTTCGCGGCGCGCTGCAATGATCGCACGCACCCGCCTTGCCATGGCGTCGTTTGGATAGGCTGCCAGGAAATCCTCGTACCCACGCATCGTGTCGCGATCGAGCGCGGCGAAATAGGCGTCGCGTTCATCGAAGTGGCTGATCGGCTTCGTCCGGATAGCGGCATTGTCGTAGCTGGACACCTGGGCCGGCGGCGGATTGGGACCACGACCGAAAAACGTGAAGGCGTTCTTGAATCTGGAGGCATTCCAGGAAATCTGCGCGCCCTTCGTCAGATCGCTGACCCGCAACCGTGTCCGGTCAAACACATCATCGAGAGGAATCCCGCCGATGCGGATCATTTCCGCGAGAGCATGGGCATAGGAGCCATAGGGGCCGGGCTCCTGCGGGGCGACCGTGCCCGGCGCGGCATTGAAGGCGATCAGCTGATTGGCGTCCGGGTCGACGAGCGCCAGACCACCGGCTAGCGGCTGATTGGACTGCACGAATGGATTGGCTCTTGCTGCATCGAGCACGACAATGCTGCCGCGATTGTTGATACCGGCCAGCGATCTCGTGAGATCCGTTATCCGCAGAGCTTCGACCGGCACGTCCGTGGCATCGGCGATCTGGGCGTCGACGGGCACGAAATAGTTATCGCCTTGGTATTGCACGCCATAGCCTGCTAGATAGACGAAAGCGACGGTATTGGGTCCCGATGCATTCACTTTCGTCAGAAAGTCCCGCATCGCATCGCGCAATCCGTTCTGGTCGAGATCGCGCGCGCCGATCACGTCGAAGCCAGCCGCCTGCAGCGTTTGTGCAATAAGCCCGGCATCGTTGGCCGGCGTCGGCAAGGCGCCTGCCTTATAGGCGGCGTTGCCAACGACGAAGGCTATTCTCTTTTCAGGGGGAGCTTGCGCTTCGGCTGGATTTACGGAAGCGATACCGGCCAAAACCAGCACAACGGCAAAGAATGTCCAGATCGTTTTTTTAGAGCTCAGCCCTGTTGTCCAAAGAAGAGAAGACATAGCGGTTTCTTCCAATCAACATGCGATGCAGTTTCTGTGAGCCCCCAGTCGGGGCCAAGCGTATGAGCTTTCGCCAGTGACGGCTGGCGAGCTTGTATCGATATTTAGCCATTCTTTATGAGCGCTGGATTAGGCGTAACTGAAGCGAAACTGAAGACAAGTCTGTCCTTTCGTAATCGGGCATCAACGTCTTGGGCTGGTGCGTCTGACACGTCGTCGCGCGCTGAGAGAGCCGAAATCGTATATGTCGTCTGCGTTGTTTTGTCTGTGACGGACAACTCGGAGCGTATATCGTCAAAACTTCCTGGCCAGGCACGTACAGCCCGCCCGATTGCGCCGATCTCCGCGAATGAACCCCGACTGAATGATGCCTTCAGCTTCCGTTTCAAACGGAGCGTCTAGAAGAAAGACGTTCAACCGCGGTCTTATCCGCCTGAGGAGACATAGTCATGATCCGCACGTCTATCATTGCAACCGCACTCGTCGCTCTCGCCGGCATTACCGCCGCAGCCCCCGCCATGGCCAATGATGTTAGTATCGAACAATATGGCTGGTCGAACTCTGCCGGTGGGGCGCAGGAAGGATACGGAAACCGGATCAGAACCTACCAGAACGGCGGCTACAACCGGGTTCTCGGCCATCAATATGGCCGCCATAATCTTTCAGCTGTCGGTCAGGAAGGCAATGACAACTATGGCGCCACCTATCAGCACGGCAACCGCAACGTAGCCGGCATCGGCCAATTTGGCTCCAGCCATACGACCATCCTTACCCAGGACGGCAATGGCAACATCGCGGCCGGCGTCCAGGTCGGCCATGGCTGCAGCGCCAATGTCAGCCAGGGCGGCAACGGCAATGTCGCAGCCTTCGTCCAGGCCTGCCCGTAAGCGGCTGCACGATGCCGCAAAAGACAGGATCGCAACAGCACATCATTTGGGAAACGACCATGCCAAATAGCATCAAACATCCGCGCCGCGCGATGACGATTCTCGCGCTGGTCCTGCTTCCCGCCGGCGCGCTTGCCGCCATGACGACTGCCAACCAATCTGACCGGGCGCAGCTTTGCGAAATCAAAGCAACGCCTGGAGCAGGTATGGTGAGATTGGATGCGCTGGTCCACGCCGACAAGCATGTCGGGGGGACGTACACCTTCCATGTCGAAAAAGTGGGAGACGGCGGAAGCTCCACGATCAACCAGAGTGGTGATTTTGATGCCGTCGAGGGACATACGGCAATCCTTGGTTCGGTCTCGCTCGACTCGAAAGGAGCCAAATACAAAGCCACGCTGGACGTCGTCATCCGGGATAGGAGTTTCAGCTGCACGAAACAGATCGGAGGCGACTAATCGGTCTCCACACGCTGCAATTTCCGTAAAGGGGCGCCGGTTTCCGGCGTCCTTTTGCTTTCAGGTCGAAACGACTGAACGACAACTGAACGGGCAATTCCGACTGGGTTCAGCTGCAAGATGCGAAAGTTGATCATCGGCTGAGGCAGCCGGATGGAGATCAGAATGAGCCGCAACGTGTTTAAGATCCTTACCGTCACTCTTCTTGCCGGGAGCCTGGCGCAAGCAGCCTTGTCTGTGCCAGCCTATGCCGGCGGCCGAATCTCGTTCAACCTCGCACCGGACAACGCCGAGGATGCGGGTCTTTTCTCAACCGGGCTGCGCGTCTATTCGCTCTACCGCGGCCTGAAAGACGCCGACATCCGGCAGCTGGGCCGGGGTAACGCGGCTGGTATCGCTCAGGCTGGCGGTGGCAACCTCGGGTTCATCCGGCAGCGGGGCAGTGGCCATTCCGCGACCTTGCGGCAGAACGGCAACAACAACGCCTACGGCATTTTCCAGTATGGGCGAAATGCTGAAACCGACGTGGTGCAGGATGGGGATAATGGCAGTGGTGCCACCTTCAGCTATGGCTGGTAAGGCGGTTCACAACCACCCGGAGAAGGTCGTCTCAGCGCGGCTTTCGAAAGACGAGAAACGAGCAATTCTTGCTTCGTGGGCTTCTGACCTTCACGCGGTCGAATCGTTGCCGGAACTGCGGCATCCGCCGGGCGTCCGCCATCCAGTTCGATACAGGGACATTCTCGACGCACTGAAGAAACTCGACGAGCGGCGAGACGAGGGCTCGCAGACGCAGCCCCGCCGTCCGGTTTGCTTGGATAAGCGGAGGCAGAAGATGAAAGTCCGGCAAACCCAACCTCGGAGTGGCACCACTGCCCATGATCCGGTACCACAGCGGCTCTTGGTGATTTCGCGCTATGTGGAGAACCTCCGCCGTCTTGCACGGCTGGCGGACCGCATTGGCCGCAGCGAACTCGGTACGGCAGTGATGGAGGTGGCAGGTTGTATGGAAAGGATGTCCAACGACATCGCGGTGAGCGCAACCGGCGCGGTCATCTTGCGGCGCGCCGCAAGGCTTGTTAGTACCGTCGAAGGCCTTGTGGAGAGGCAGGCGAAGTTTGCAGTGCTGCATTAGGTCTGTTCCAGTCCAGATCGATTTTTTTGCGCGAACGGAGCTTGGGTGGCGCCGACCTTGCTCGCTCGGGGCCGCGCGAACGTCGCACGATCACTTGATCTGGCAAACGCGGTTCGCGCCGCCCTTCCCCGGCATCGTTTCGCGGAGATCCCGAAGATCGACATCGCATTCCCTTCGCGCTCTTGAAACCAACACAATCACCGGCTATCTACAGCTCATCGGCGTTGCTGGTGAGCGCTCCACGTGAGTGTTCGCGACTGCCGAAGTCGCTTATCTGCTTTTGACCACGGATGTACTGGCACTGGTGTGAAGAGCGATGTTGGAAAGGTCGGTGCGGTTTCGCCCCGGCCTTTTTTATTGCCCTCAAGGCAGAGCGCCCGGCCATTCGTTCGATGGCTCTTCAGCCTCTGCTCCTGGAAGATCTTCCGCAGGATCGGGATCGCGCTCAGATTTCCGATTTCCTCGACGACTGCGTCGTAGACGTCCGACTGCTTCGCGCCCTTGACGACAAACGAGTCTACGAAGTCCTCGTGGTGCAGACGCACGCCATTTCTCCAATTGTTGCTCATCTGCAATCCTTCGGCTGCAGGCGGACGCCTCGACACAGCACTCCCCAGGGTTGGTAATGGGAAGATATTCGAGCAATTGGCGCACCGTCGTCGTCCGGTCCGGGATCGGCCGGCGTTCCACGCCGGAGCCAAGGCCAAGGCAGAAGGCGAATGGACTCTAGTCAAAGCTGCGGATGGCAAAGAGATGTGGGCCTACGAGGGCAAGCCACTCTACACCTATGTCGAGGATAAGAAAGCCGGTGAGGCCAAGGGCGATGGCGTTGGGGGAGTTTGGCACGCGGCCAAATAGCTGAACCGGCGACCGATTGAACGGGCGGTCGCCGGATCGCCTTGAACCGCAAGACCGACCTCTGGAACTACATATTCCTTCGCTACGGCTTTCGCCGACAAACCCGGCCTCCGCCGAATGCTGCACCCCTTGCGACATCATCTACTAGGGCAGACTCATAACGATCGCGATGAAGATGCCCCATCACCGCGTTGCTCGCGGTGATATGTCTCGAACTCCGTTCGAAGGTAAGCGGCAAGGAGACCCCATCTGGCGCTGCTGATGCTGGGCAGGGTATTTCGGACATACGACTTCTCTGAATGTGAGGATCTATGTCTAGGCCTGCGGCTAGCCTTGGATTGATGCGGATGATCG